>JACRKZ010000019.1 GCA_016235455.1 Armatimonadota bacterium
ATCGATGTCGACCAGGCGCAGTTCCGCCTGCCACCCGGTGCGGATCAGGTCGGCTGTCAGCCCGTGCGTGAACGAGGCGCTGCCGGCGCCGATCAGAACGATGGCTTCGGTCATGGCGCGGTGATCTCCAGGCCTTCCACGCCGGCGGTGGTCAGCGTGCCATTGTTGTGCGACGACAGGGCGAACCCGACATAGGCCTCCGCCGGCAGCTGAAGTTGCCGGTCGCCGACCGTCTGCCAGGTCTTGCCGTCGGCCGAGATGGCGCACACGAAGCGGTTGCCCAGGCGTTGCAGACGCACCCACGAGGGAGGCGTGGCGGGGATGTACTCGTACGCAGTCTCCGCGTCCTCGACCGGCCGCGACTGGATAACGCCCTGCGGGTTGCCGGATACCATCACGGCGACATAGGGCGAGCCCGCGGTGAGGCTGGCGCGCACCATCACTCCGGCCTTGGTCCATATGTCGGTCTTGACCAGGCTGTTGACCTTAGCCACCACCGTGCAGTCGCCGCGGCGCTGCCACAGCATGAAGCCGCCGTCACGCGGGCCGTAGAAGTCGGCGCCAGCCGCCTTGAGCGTCCACTTGCCGTCGGCGAACGCCGCCGAGCCCGCCGGCGTCACGTCGCCCAGGTCGTCGCACCGCCAGGGCTTGGGCAAGTGAGCGTCCTTCATCGCGCCCAGCCGATCCAACGCGGCCACGGCTTCCGGCCCGGTCACGGCGGCCAGAGCCCGGCCCTCGCCCCGCTGCGGAGCGGCAAGGTGGCGGAGCGTGGCCACGGCCTCACCCAACGTGTCGGGCTGGTCGAGCCACTTCGCGGCCAGGGTCATGGCTGACGGCACGCGGCACCAGCGCAGCACGCCAAGCGCCTGTCGGCGCTCCTCGGCCCGCGCCAGAAGCGCCTCCGACTGAGCCAGCGAGCGCACCACGCCCTCGGCATCGGCGGCGGCAGCCAGCGCCAGGACGCGCAGCCAACCACGCGTGGCTGTGACGCGCGTAGCTCCCTCGCTGGCTTTGGCGAGAACCAGCAGGGCCGGTGCGGCGGCCGGATCATCGATGGTGTCGGCCAGCCCAGCCAACGCGGCAGCTCGCACGGCGGCGTCGGGGTCGGTGAGCGCGTTGTTCAGCGCCGCCACGGCGGCCTTGCCGCCGCACTCGGCCAGCACCGCCAGCAGCGCGGCTCGCGCCTCGGCGCTCGCGCCGGCCAGTGCGGCGAGCACGGGCTTGAGCGTGGCATCGCGGTCAGTCTGGCGCCGCGCCAGCGCGACCACCGCGTCGCCAGCGGCACCGGACACCCGTTCCTCACGCGCCGCGACAAGCAGCTTGACCAGCGGCGCCATGTCACCGGCGCCACCAATGCGGCCCAGACCGCGGAGTGCCTCGACGGCCACGGTCGGCTCGGGGTCGGCCGCGGCGCGCAGCAGCAGGGCCGTGGCGTCGGGCTGCCGGCGTGCGGTCACCACGCCAAGCAGCATGGCGCGCGTCGCAGGCTCACCCTCGCCAGCCGCTTTGGCCATCGCGGCGTCGACACCTGCGCCCCGGAGCCCGGCCAGCGCGTTCAGCGCCCAAAGGCGCTCCTCGCGCTCCGAGCGCGCGGCGAACTGCGCCAGCGGCAAGATGGCGGCCACCTGGCCCGACGCGCCCAGCGCGCCAACGGCTGCCTGGCGCAGCGCCGGCTGGTCGGAGCCGAGCGCGGCCAGCGCCAGCTTCACGGCGTCTGCCGCTCGTCGCCGCCCGAGGTTGGCCAGGAGCGGCGCCTGCACGCTGGTCGGCAGCTTGGCGTAGGCCGCCACGGCCCGCGCCACCACAGGCTCGCCTGGGATGCGGTCGAGCATGCGCGCAGCGCCAGACGAGAGCACCTCATCGCCCGACTCGAGGAAGTCAGCAGCCAGGCGCACCGCCCGCGTCGACCGCAGCCCGACCAGGCCGGCCAACCCGAGCACGCGGGTCCGCGCCGGCTTGCCCTCGGCGGCCAAGGCGTCGTAGAGCGCCTCGGCACCAGCGGCGAGGCCCGACGCGCAGTTGGCCAAGGCGTCATCGTGGACCGTGGCCAACGCCGCCGGCGGCCTGGCGGCCAGCAGCGCCTCAGCGGCCACCGGGCCGCGCAGGCGGCCCAACGCCAGCAGCGCTGCAGACACCACGGCGGGGTCGGCATCGGCCAGCAAGGGCTTGATCAGCGGTACGGCCGAGGCATCGCCCAGGTCGGCCAGCGAACTGGCCAGGCCGGCGGCCAGGGCGCCCTTGGCCTTGGCCAGTGCCGCCCGCAGCGCCGCGGTGGCCTCGGCTGTGCCCAGTCGCTGCAGGACTCGCCGTGCCGCGTGGGCGTGCTCGGCCTCGAGCAGCCACGGCGTCAGCGTCGCCAGCGACGCGTTGGAGGCCACCTTGGACAGGCTTTCGGCCAGGTCCGCAAGCCGGTCGCCCAGTGGCGCCGTGGCGATGTCGGCCAGCAGTGCCTTCTCGGCGGCGAGGCGCTGCGCGGGTACGGCCGTCAGCCGGTCGAGCGTCTCCATGGAGTCGCGCTGCTCGGCGGCGTTGGCCGAACTGACCAGCCGTGCCACGGCGCCGGCGTCGGGCGCGTCCGGCGCGGGCAGGTCGCCCAGCGCGTACTGGATCCCCGCCAGCAGATGCTTCAGGTAGGCGGCATTCCAGAACACCTCATGCTGGTGTCCCAGCGAGCAGAAGAAGACGCGTCCGCGGCCCAGCGGGTAGACCCACGAGATGGGCACGTACGGGTGCGGATGGGCCACGGCACCCGTGGCCGTGTCGCTCAGGTCCAGGCTCAACAGCACTCGGGCTCGCTCGCGGTGGAACTCGGTGAAGGTGTAGATCTCGTCGCGCAGGCGGAAGCTCTGGCCCCCGAAGGCGGCGTTGAGCGGATGGCCAGGCTGCTCGTTGCGCACCGGCCACTCGGCCGTTGGAGTCCAGGGGTGCGAGTGGAACTTGGCGCCCATCAGCTCAGTGCCCTCGGCCCAGCCTTCGAAGTTGGCCGAGGCCGCATGGATGCCGACGACGCCCTTGCCGGAGCGCACAAACGCCAGCAGCGCCGCGCGTGCCTTGGGGTCCTCCAGCTTGAACGCGTAGCCGTTGTTGAAGACGATGGCGTCGTACGGCTTGAGCCCCTCGGCCGTGAGCACACCCAGATCGGTGCTGTGGACGACGGCGAAGGCGCCCGTGCGGCGGCCCAGCGTATCGATGGCCAACGCGCCAACGCCAATGGCGGTATGGTCGAAGCCTTCGTTGCGACTGAACACCAGCACGCGGCGGGGCGCCTTGGGCTTGGCCGGCGCCACGGTGGGCGCCGCTGCCTCGATGCGCGACGCCTCGTCGGCGGTGGGCTGCGCGGCCTGCAGCCCGACGGTGCAGGCCACCACCAGGAGCAGCATGGTGCGGGTTTTCATGGGCGGCTCCTCACAGCGTCCAGGGCGCGCGCAGGGCGCGCGTCAACATGCGGTTGGCGGTCTCGTCATCGATGACACGCTCGGCCTTGGCGTCCCAGCGGATGGTGCGGCCCAGGCGCACCGCGATATCGCTCAGGCTGCAGATGGTCTGCGAGCGATGCCCGACCTCGGCCGGGGCGACCGTGGTCGCGCCCGTCTTGATGCAGTCGAGCCAGTTGCGATGGTGCTCCGCGCTGCGGTAGAGCTGGGTCTCGTCGGGTCCAATGACCTCACGCAGCAGGCTGGGCGGGTCGGCCGAGATGGCGCCGCGCGTGACCCACACGCTACCTTTGTCACCCTCGAACGTGCAGCCCTCGCGCTGCTGGCCCGCGTCGGTGAAGATGACCTTGGTGCCTGTCGCAAACTCATACTCGACGCGCCAGGTGATGGGCGTGTCACACAGACCACCTTGGGGCATGACGGCGGTGCCGGCGACCTTGACCGGACCGGTCAACTCAGTGCCCAGGCCCCATTGGGCGATGTCGACGTGGTGGATGCCCCAGCCGGAGAGGTAACCGCCGGCCGAGTAGTCGGAGATGAAGTACCAGTGGCTGGTGTCGACGCGCTCTGGGGAGTACGGCCGAACCGGCGCTGGACCGAGCCACATGTCGTAGTCGAAGCCGTCTGGCACGGGGCCGAGCGTGCCCATCGAGCCCTGCCGGCCGCCGGCCACCGCCACGCGGACGGTATGGATCCGGCCCAGCCGGCCGTTGCGCGCCAACTCGCAAGCCTGTCGGAAGCGCGGGTCGGAGCGCTGCTGCGTGCCGTGCTGGAAGACCACGCCATGGCGCTCGACCGCCTGCACCATCGCGCGGCCTTCGTGGATCGTCAGCGCGAACGGCTTCTCCGAGTACATGTGCTTGCCGGCCCGAGCCGCGGCGATGGTCATCAGGGCATGCCAGTTGTCGGGTGTGCAGATCAGCACGCAGTCGATATCGGGCCGCGCCAGCAACTCGCGGAAGTCCGCGTACTCGCGACAGTCCTTGGTGCCGTAGTGCTGGTTGACATTAGCCGCGAAGGCCCGCCGGCGCTCCGGCCGCGGGTCGCAGACAGCCACCACCTGCGTGTCCGGCTGGCCCAGCATTGGCCCCAGATGCGAGCCGGCGATGTTGCCCGTGCCCAGGAACCCTACGTTCAGCCGTTCGGACGGCGCAGCACGCAGTCCGCGCGCCATGCCGGCCACCGCCATCGCGCCCAGAAACGCACGCCTCTCCATAGCCCCGCTCCGTTCCTGGCATCGTTTCCGCTCGGCGCGTCGCAGTCCTCCTGGACAACGACGATCGGGTGTACATCCGGCCGCGGCCGGTGCTGCGCGGAGCCATACAGAACGCCATTCGAATCGGTCCGGCAGCGCTGCGGGCCGCGTTCGACGGTTCGGTGTACATCGAATCATCGAAGGTGGAGTAGACTGCTGGGGGGCTGCACGACATAGGTAGGAGAGAGGCATGAGCCGGTTGCGACTTGGCGCTTCGACGTATTCGTTCTGGCATTTCACCGACACCAAGGTGCCCATTGAGGACTGCCTGCGATGGGCACGAGAGATGGACCTGGACGGCATCGAGATCCTGCACCAGCAGATGGCCAGCGAGGATCGCGGCTACCTGCAGTCGCTCAAGCGCCAGGCCTTCGGGCTGGGCCTCGATCTCTACGGTCTGTCCATCCACCAGGACTTCGTGTGGCCCGAGGCCGAGAAGCGCGATGAGCACATCGCTCACACCATCCGTTGCATCGACATCGCCCACGAGCTGGGCATCCCGTGCATCCGCCTCAACTCGGGCCGCTGGGGCACGTCGGGCACGTTCGATGAACTGATGGCCGCGCGCGGCATCGAGACCCCGCTGCCGGGCTACAGCGACGACGACGCCTTTGACTGGTGCATCGACAGCATCGAAAAGTGCCTGCCGCGCGCCGCCGAGCAGGGCGTCATTCTGGCGCTGGAGAACCACTGGGGCCTGACCTTTGGGGCGGCCGGCGTGGCGCGCATTCTCGACGCCATCGACAGCCCGTGGCTGTCGTTCCTGCTGGACACCGGCAACTTCCTCGAAGAGCCCTATCCGGCCCTGGAGGAACTGGCCCCGCGCGCGTGCATGGTGCACGCCAAGAGCTACTTCGGCGGCGGCGAGTGGTACTCGCTCGACCTGGACTACAAGCGCATCGCCGGCATCCTGGCGGGCGTGAACTTCCAGGGCTATGTGTCGATCGAGATGGAAGGCAAGGAAGACCCGATGACCGCCGTGCCGAAGGCCGTGGCGGTGTTGCGGGAGGCGTTTGCCTGAGTCACCTGAGATCCACAGGTTACGCAGATCACACAGATGCGATATCTGTCGTCCATGTGAGCTGCGTAACCTGCGGATCGGCAGGGCGATCTGTTGTCGGAACGACCCCTCAGGGCACCAGCTTCACCGCCCGCAAGTTCACCGGCGACCAGCTGTCCTTCACGGGCCGCACGGCCAGCGTCGCCTTGCCGGCCGCGGCGAGCTCGAAGGCACCCAGATCGATCTTGACGAACTTGGCGTAGCCGCCGGTGTTCGGGACCTTCACCACCTGCTTCTGGGCGCCGAGGGTCACCTCGAGCGACGCAGCGCCCTCGCTGGCCACCTCCGCGCTGGCCGTGAGGCGCCCGGGCTTAACCGCCTCAAACGACCATTCGACCCAGTCGGCCGGATCGGTCCAGAAGCCCAGATTGGCGCCGCCATGGGTGCTCTCCACCTGTAGGCCGGTGCCGTGGATGACCGCGTCGCCCGGGGCCAAGGTCAAGCTGCCGTCGGCCGCCTGGCGCAGGAGGGTGGGCTCGATGACGAGTTTGCCCTTGGTCTGCACAACGACGGTCGAGCTGATGGCGTCCGGCGCGGTGGCCGGCAGGGCAATCACCGGGCCGGCGTCGCCGACGGTCACGGCCAGGCCGGTCTGCGCGTTATCGTTCAGCAGCCAGGCCTTCGTGATGTCGCTACGCAGCCCCGGCACAAGCAGCTTGCCATCAGCCGGCCAATCGAACACGTGCAGGTAGAGCCTGGCATTGTCATCACCGCCGACGCGTGTGGCGCGGCCCCAAGGCAGGCGCTTGAAGGGGCTGGCCGAGGTGGCGTAGATGGCTTCGCCGTTGACGGCCATCCACCGACCGACGGCCTGCAGCCGCTCAACTGACTCGGGCGGTATCTCGCCCAGCGAGTTGGGGCCGACGTTGAGCAGGTAGTTGCCGCCCTTGCTGGCGATGTCCACCAAGTTGCGGATGAGTGTGCCGACGGGCTTCCAGTTGTGGTCGTCCCGTTTGAACCCCCAGGTGTCGTTCATGGTCATGCAGGTCTCCCAGTCGCGGCCGGGGTAGCCGGTAGCTGGGATGAACTGTTCGGGCGTCTCGCTGTCCCCGTGGTAGCCGCCGCCGAGGCGGTTGTTGGTGATGATGCCGGGCTGCAGCGCCATCAGGTCGGCCAGCGGCTTGGCGCGGGCTGGGGTCATGTCGACTGGCGTGTCCCACCACAGGATGGACAGGGGGCCGTAGTTGGTCAGCAGTTCGCGCACCTGCGGGACGGCGACCTTGGCCAGGTAGTCGTCCATGCTGCCCTTCTGGGCGGGGTCCCACTGGCCGCCGGCTGCCGCGCCGCCGGGGTTGTTCCAGTCCTGGGCCTGGGAGTAGTAGAAGCCGAGGCGGATGCCTTCCTTGGCGCATGCGGCTGCCAACGGCTTGAGCAGGTCGCGACCATAGGGCGAGGCTTTGACGACATTCCAGTCGCTGGCCGCGGAGTCGAACAGGGCGAAGCCGTCGTGGTGCTTGGCCGTGATGACCAGGTACTTCATGCCCGCGGCCTTAGCCAGCTTGACCCAGGCCTCGGGGTCGTACTTGATGGGGTTGAACTGCTTGGCGAAGTCGCGGTAACTGGCCACCGGGATGTGGCCGCGATTCATGATCCACTCGCCGATACCGGGCACCGGCGTGTCCTGGTAGAAGCCGGCGGGCACCGAGTAGACACCCCAGTGGATGAACAGGCCGAATCGCGCCTCGCGCCACCAGCGCAGACGCGCCTCGCGCTGCTCCGTGGTTTCCTCAGCGCAGGCCGCACCAACGGCGAGTAGTACCAGCAATATAGACAAACGACGGAACGTCGTGCGCATGGATGCGTGCTCCCTGACAACGATGTCATGCATCATGCGGCAGGGAGCACGCTTTGTCGGAACTGGCCTACAGGTCGAAGTCGGTACTGACGATCTGGGAGGGCTTGCGCCACTTGACGTGCCCGTCACAGAAGGCCATGTTGCAGCCATCGTTGTGGATGAACGACGGCACGTCACCGGCGAAGCAGCCGTCGTTGAGCGAGTTGCTTTCGTCCATGAAGATGCAGCAGGTGGCCGGCGTGTTCACCGCCGCCATGGAGACGAACTCCAATCGGTAGTTCATGGAGTAGCTGAGTCCCTTGGTGGGGGCGCTGGTGTCAGAGGGGCAGATGTAGACTGCCTTGTTCTTCACATACGGTGCCAGTCCGCCTTGGCTGACGTCCGTATAGGGCGGAATCCAACCACCCAGGATCCAGCACCCGTAGTTGCTGCCGGTCATGGCTGCCTGATTGCCGCGGGCCACGCCAGGGTACCGTTCGTCGTAGTCCTGGACGTACATGGTCATCGAGGTGCCGATCTGCTTGAGATTGGATTGGCAACTCGACGAACGCGCCTTCTCGCGCGCCTTGGCGAATACAGGGAACAGGATAGCGGCCAGGATCGCGATGATCGCGATGACCACAAGCAACTCGATGAGGGTGAACCCGTCCGACCGTTGTCGGAGATCTCGCCTTACCATGGCACTCTCCTCTCGTTCCTTCGATGGGCAGACCCGCCGCCGCTCAGGCGTTCAGGCGCCCACATCGCTACGCGGGATGCGCGTCAGTCTGGGCCTGTGCGACATCGCGTGCTCAAGCGTGGCACGAGCGGCGGCGGGTCGGCCGGGATGATGACTTGAGGGCTGGCGCGCACCGCGTCGGGCTGGCCTCACAGGCTGAAGTCCGAGGCGACAATCTGGCTCGGCTTGCGCCATTTGACGTGCCCATCGCAGAAGGCCATGTTGCAGCCGTCGGTATGGATGAACGAGGGCGCATCGCCGGGCCAGACGAAGCAGCCGTCGTTGAGCGTGGCGCTCTCATCCATGAAGATGCAGCAATTGGCCGGCGACACCATGGCGGCCAGCGACTGCCACTCGAGCACGTAGTTCATCGAGTAGCTCACGCCCTTGTTGGGGCCATTGGTGTCCGAGGGGCAGAGGAACACTGACTTGTTCTTGATGTAAGGCGCCAATCCGCCCCGGGAGACGTCGGTGGTCGGTGGGATCCAGCCGCCCAGGATCCAACAGCCGTAGTTGCTGCCAGTCACGGCGGCCTGGTCACCGCGGGCCACACCGGGGAACCTCTCGTCGTAGTCCTGGGTGTACATGGCCATCGAGGTGCCGATCTGCTTGAGATTGGATTGGCAACTCGACGAACGCGCCTTCTCTCTCGCCTTGGCGAATACAGGGAACAGGATGGCGGCCAGGATCGCGATGATCGCGATGACCACAAGCAATTCGATGAGGGTGAACCCATCCGACCGGTGTCGGAGATCCCGCCTGACCATGGCACTCTCCTCTCGATCTCGTGTTGAGCAGCCCCCGCCGCCACGCACGAGTTAATTCTCCCTCATGGTTACGCCTAATGCGAGTCTATTTGGGCGCGAGCGATATGGTATGCTCGTGCGCGGCACGAACGGGGGCGGGCCGGCGTCGAATGGGTATGGCCGGCGGTTCTGTCGGCTGGGAGGATGTCATGGTGGGCAGGCTCGTTTTGCTGCTGCTGGCTGTTGCAGCGACGTACGCTCAGGCCGCGACGGTGCTCGCACCGGGCGCGGAACTCAAGCGCCTCTATGCCGATGCCGCCTTCACCGAAGGCCCCACCTGCGACGCGCAGGGCAACGTGTTCTTCTCCGACCAGCCCAACGACCGCATCTTGCGCTGCTCGACGGCCGGCGACGTGACGGTCTGGCGCCAGGGCTGCGGCCGCGCCAACGGCATGTGCTTCGCCCCCGACGGCGCGTTGTGGACCTGCGCCGACGAGAAGAACGAGGCTTGGCGCATCGCGCCCGACGGCACTGTCGAGGTCCTGTTCCGAGCGTTCGCCGAGAAGCTGCTCAACGGCCCCAACGATCTATGGTGCGCGCCCAATGGCGGCTGCTACTTCACCGATCCGTTCTACAAGCGGGCCTGGTGGCAGCGCGGCGGCCAGGAGCAGCCGTGCCAGGGCGTCTACTACCTGACCCCCGACCGCCAGACCATCGTGCGCGTCGCCGATGACCTGCAGTCGCCCAACGGCCTGATCGGCACGGCGGACGGCAAGACGCTGTACGTCGCCGACTTGGGCGCGGGCAAGACCTACCGTTACGCCATTGCCGCCGACGGCAGCCTGAAGGACAAGGCCCTGTTCTGCGGCCTGGGCTCGGACGGCATGACCATCGACGACGAGGGCAACGTCTACCTCACCGGCAAGGGCGTGCTGGTCTATGACAGCACTGGCAGGCAGATCGAGACGATCTCCGTGCCCCAGGGGTGGACGGCCAATGTCTGCTTCGGCGGCCCCGAGCGTCGGTCGCTCTACATCACCGCCGGCAAGTGCCTGTATGCCATTGCGACACGAGTCCGGGGCGTTGGCAGTCAGTAGGAGCCACCATGGTGCGACCGGTCTTCGCGCGGCACCCCGAGAACCCCATTGTGCGGCCCGGTGGGCCCGACTGGCGTCGATGTGTGACGTTCAACCCCGGCCTCCTGTACGATGACGATCGGTTCTGGCTGTATGAGCGCTGCGCCGGCGGACTGCGTCCGTTTGTCTGCCATATCGCGCTGCTAGTCAGTGACGATGGGGTGCACTTTCAGCAGGTTGGCGACCAGCCCGTCTTCTCGCCGGGCATGATCGGCAGCCCGCTGGGCAGCGTGCAGGACCCGCGCGTGGTGAGGATCGACGACCGCTACCTGATGACCTATGCGTGGCGGCCCTTTGCCTGGCATTCGCATCCCACCGGGGTCGGCGTGCCGGAATCGTTCGAGCCGACGTGCGAAGGGTTCAGTGGCCGCAGCGAGGACAACCAGACGCGCTCGGGCATCGCCGTGTCGGCCGACCGCGTGCACTGGGAGCACTTGGCCTGGCCCACGCCGCCGGAACTCGACGACCGCGATGTGATCCTGTTCCCTGAGCGCATCGACGGCCGTTACTGGCTATTGCGTCGGCCGCAGCAGATGCTCGGTGTCTCCTGGCGCACCCAGCAGCCAAGCATGTGGCTGGCCTCGTCAGCCGACCTGGCCGAATGGACCGAGCCCGAACTGCTGGCCGAGCCGAAGTACGCCTGGGAAGGCGGAAAGATCGGCGGCGCCACGCCGCCCATCCTGACCGAGGCAGGCTGGCTGGTCCTGTACCACGGGGTGGAGGAGACGGACCCGCTGTTGCGCACCGTCATCTACCGCGCCGGCGCGATGCTGCTCGACCGCAACGATCCCCGGCGCATCCTGGCCCGGACCCCCGAGCCGCTGCTGGAGCCCGAGGCCTACTACGAGCGCACGGGCCTGTACATCCCCAACGTGGTCTTCCCCACGGGCGCTGTCGTGCGCGACGGCCTGCTGTGGGTCTACTACGGTGTCTGCGACACCGCCATCGCCCTGGCGACGACGCCGGTTGACGTGCTGCTCGACCACCTGCTCAGTTGCCCGGCCTGACCAGCCCTATTGCGGCAGCAACTGCACGCAGTCGAGACCGATCATGTAGCCGGTGGACTTGGGGTTCTTGTCCACCGCGCGCAGCGTCAGTTTGTGCTTGCCCTCGGTCAGGTCCTGCACACCAAAGGTCTGCTTGCCGCTGGGCGCCACACCCTCGTGGTAGGCGTCGAACTTGCCCAGCACCTTGCCGTCCAGCTCGACCTGGCAGATGCCATAGTCAGCGGCGGTGCACAGGTACAGGTTGAGTTCGTAGCGGCCGGCGGCCTTGACGGGCACCTCGACGGTGAAGTAGCTGTCCTGCTTACGGTTGGGGAACCAGAGCTGTGTGTCGCCGCTGAAGCGGTCGCCCAGGCCTTGGATGGCCGTCTCGCTGCCCACCGCTTCCAGCACCTTCAGGCTCTCGCCCTCAACCACGTTCTTGAACCGCACGGGCTTGAGCAGCACGTAGTCGATGCCCACCGTGAAGCCCGTGGCGGCCCCGGCCTTACCGGCGGAGGTGAACTGCAGGACGTCATCGCCCTTGAGGACGACCTCGCCCAGCGAGACCTCGGCGACGCCCGGCGCCGCGGCATAGCCGTCGATGGCCGGCTCCAGCGGCTGACCGTTCAGGCTGACCTTGAACTGGCCGTGATCCGGCCCGCGTTCGATGCCTACGGCCAGAAGACTGTCGCCCTGGCGGCCCAGATCACCACGCAGATCGAAGCTCTCGCCAGCCGCTGCTGCGGCCTGCCGCACGCCCTTCGAACCGCTCAACGCATCGCTGGCCGCCACGATGGGATCGGCCCCTTGGTGCGCGGCCACGGTCAGTGTCTCGGCTTCCACCGCGCCTTGGACGATGCGGCCCCACGGTACCAGGTCGGCGGCCTTGGGGGTCTCGAAGAAGTCGGTGCCGCCGGGCATGGCATACCAGTAGGCGGTGGAGGCGTAGCTGTTCTTAACCTTGTCGCCGAACGTGTAGTTCTCGATGGTCATGCGCAGCTTCTGCTCGAACGGAATGTTCTCGGTGATCTGGTAGCGCCAGCAGCTCTGCTTGCGGTCGTGCGGGTCGGTCGAGCCGTGGTAGGGGTTGTTGAACCAGACGATGCCCCAGGCATCGCCGAAGAAGTCCTCCGAACCGGTGCCGAAGACGGACGGGAACGCCTCCCCATCGACATACGCCCGCTCGTCGCCTTCACCCCACCAGCCGCCGTGGGCGTTGTCGGTGAACAGCGCCATGCCCACATAGGTGCCGCGGCCCTGGCACTCCAGGAACGGATACTCGAACACGGTGGATGGCTGCTCGACGCGGAACCGGGCGTGGAAGCGTGCCGTATCAGCCGGCAGCGCGCCAGGCCTCCAGGCCAGATCCCAGGCCAGCTTGGCCGGCTGCGTGCCCAGGTTGATCGCCGTCCAGCGGGCGCGCTTGGCAAAGGGCATGCGGAAGTAGCTGTACCACTTGCCGTCCAGATGGCCCAGCGGCAGCGACGTGTAGGGCCGCTCGGCGAACTTCAGGCCACCCACGAAGCCCTCGCCGAATAGCGCCTCGACTGGCGCCTCGACGGCCGGCTTGGGGTCGTCGTCCCAATAGGCGCGCAGCAGCACCAGGCGTGAGGCCCACTTCTCGCCGCCAATCAGGCTGGCGCGCAGCGCGTGGATCGTCGCCGGCCCATCGATGCTGGTCAGCTCCACCTCGCCGCCGGGCGCCACGGTCGTCTCGGCCGAGCGGGTGGCCAGGCCGGCGCTGGGCTGCGGATCGGTCCCGGACTTGGCCAGACGGTCGCCGACTTCGGCCAGCAGCCTGGTCTCCTCGGCGCTCAGCGGCAGCCGGAAGGTCTTGACCGGCGTGCCGGGCGCGAAGGTGCGGTACTGGACGTGGTAGTACTGGCCTGGCGGCACGAGCTTGCCCTCGGCGTTCTTGACCATGACCGCGGCGACGCGCACGCTCCTGGCGAACGCGATGGGCAGCCAGCAGTCCGAGGCCGGATTGCCGCCACCCAGCACCACGCGCCGTTGCCACACCAGCGGCATTCGGAACGGCTCCACCTTGCCCGTGAACAGCTCGTTGAAGTCCCATTCGTAGCTGGGCTGCTCGGCACCGTCCAGGTAGATGCGCAGCCGGCTCTGCGGATTGGCCGACCAGATGCGGTAGATGACGCCTGGGCCTTTGATATCCGCCATGACGGCCTCGCCACGGGCGGCGTCGACCCCCATGTAGTGGCCGGCATCGCCGTTGGCTTCCCAGCCGATGTACTTGCCCGTGGCGGCGTCGAGGCGCGAGGCCCGGTCGTAGCTCGACGACTGGACGCATCGCGCGCCAGCCTCCAGGATGGGCAGGCCGTCGAGATCGACAAGCTTGCGCAGGAACCACGACTGATCGCGGATCTCCTGAGCCTGGGCGGCACAGGTCAGCATGAGGGCGAGGACAACGAACCAGACAGCACGCATGGCTAGCTCCGGGCAACGGCGCGGGAGCGTTCGCCGACACCGACACCGCTCCTCCCTGCGGGGCGGTGCATTGGGGCGCTGGCCGGGGGCGATCAGCCGTCCTTGGCCCAGGCTTGCGGCTCCACCCCCAGCACCTCGCCCGACGCCGCGGCGCGGTCAATCATCATGCCCAGGTAGTGGTCTTGGGCGGCCTCGGCCACGGAGTAGAACGAGGGCCCGCCGGCGGCGTAGTCAGCCATCTTCGCCAAGCACGTGGCCACCGCAATCTCGTCGTCGGACAGGCGGCCCGGCGCGGCCGGGTTGCGGTAGACCCACTCGCCCGCCAGCTCGATGCCCTTGTGGTACATGCCCTCCAGGTTGCCGTCGTGGCCGGCATCGCGCCGCAGCAGCTCGGCGGTGTGCGGGGTGCGGAAGTCGCTCAGCCAGCGCACGGTCGTGTTGCTGATCTCGCCGCGTTCGCCGCGTACCAGCACGCGTGGCGACCGGACCCATGAGAAGTACTGCGAGCCCGTGAAGTCGAAGACGCCCAGCTTATCGCCGTAGTCCAGCCAGGCGATGGTCTGGCCAGCCTGCTCCAGGTGCTCCGCGCTGGGCGGGCCATCGCGGCCCGGCCCGGCCACCAGCGGCGACACGAAGCCGCGCGCGGTGATGCGGCAGCCCTCGAAACGCACTCCCAGCAGCCGCCGCAGCAGGCTCACGCCGTGGTAGCCGTGGGCCACCGAGACCTGTGCCTGCGACACGCTGCCCAGTCGGCCCGAGGCCACGACGGCCTCTCGCGCCGCGTGCATCGGCTGCCAGCAGTACTGCTCGGCCACCTGCAGCCGTGCGCCGCCGGCGGCCAGCTCGCAGACGCGGCGCAGCCCCATCAGGTCAGGTGCCGGCGGCGTCTCGGCCAGGGCAGGAATGCCGCGCTCGGCCAAGTCGGCCAGCATCACCGGCGTCACCGGCCAGGGCACGCTGACCACGACGAACGCCGGCGAGCCCGCGGCCAACTCGTCCAGCGAGGCCACCGTCGGCACGCCCCAGCGCGCGCCGAAGGCCTTGGCCTTGTCCGCGTCGCGCACCAGCACACTGCTCACGGCAAACCGGTCGGGCAGAGCCTGAGCCGCACGCAGGAAGAACTCGGTGCGCCAGCCGGCGCCCACGATGGCAAAGCGAACGGGTTCCATGGACAGTCCTTTACAAGGCTCGCCCGTCGCGACCGCCGCCCACGCCGCTGTATGGGCTGCCGGGGTCCCAGTCGGTGGGCTCGGGCGGCACGAAGTCGGCCAGCGGGAAAGTCACGCGACAGCGGTGGCGACTGCTCAGATAGGCTGCTTCCACCACCTCCAGCGCCAGCAGCGAGCTCTGCACCAACCGATCGTCGTGCTGGCCACTGATGATCATGCCGGCCAGGCTCTCCAGATGGCGCTGATGGCCGCTGACCGGCAACGGCTCGGGGTGGAACGCGGCGCCCTCGGGGTGCGCGCTGTTGAGCAGCCAGTAGGCGCGTTCCCAGGCCCAGAACTCGATCTGACCGCGCTCGCCGTTGAGCCGGAACAACATGCCCTTGCCCGGCCGGCTGATGCGCACGTCGTCGCCCGTCTCCATGATGATTCGCGTGCCGCCAGCGGTCTGCGCGTAGGTCGCGGCGACCGTCTCCACCTGCATCCCGTCGCGATAGGTGCGAGTCGACGTATCACACTGGGCGATGACGCTGGCGATGGGCTCGTTGCCCGTGAGCGCCATGACGAAAGTGAGCCAGTGAATGCCGGCGTTGATGATGTCCCACTCGGCGCATTCGATGAGGACCGACTGCAGCCGACCGATCTCGCCGCGATGGACGCGCTCGATGATCTCCAGCGAGTGCGACATGGCGTGCAGGCCGTGCGGAACGACCATGGGCAGCCCGGCCGCGTGCACCGCGTCGACCAGGCGCCGGCCGGAGGCGGCGGTGTGGCCCAACGGCTTCTCGACCAGCAGACCGCGGACGGCGGTGCCCAGCGCGGCCAACGTGACCTCCTCGTGGCTCGGGGCGAAGGTACTGACGCAGACCACGTCGGTCGGGCACTCGGCGAACATGGTCTCGGCGCTGGGGTAGCAGCGCAGCCCGGGATAGCGCTCGGCCAATGCGCGGCGCACGTCGTCGCGCAGATCGGCCGCGGCGCGCAGGTCGTAGAACGACGACGCCGTCAGCGCGTCCAGACTCAGCCGGCCGCCCATGCCGCCACCGACCACGCTTGCTGTGAACCGTGACATCGCTCTCACCGTCTCCCTGCGACTTCGGCGTCGTGGCTGGCCATCCTCCCGCCAACGTAACGCCCAGCTTAAGTTGGCCGGGCATTGACCGATAGATGAGATGTCGGGTGGAAACCAGCGTCGGCCTCGCGGCCGCGCTGGTGGAAGCATCTAGGGGAGGCCGACAGGCGCACCCTCGGCCGCGCGTAGCGGGCTGAGTACGCCGCGACACGCCAACGCGTCCGCGTTGGCACTCCCTCTTCGTAGCGCACCGGCGCGCCGCGAGCCGCGGCCGCCGAGCCGGACGGCTTGCGGGCCGTCGACCGAAGGGGAACGATGATGATTACGGTTGTGCTGGTGGAGGATGTGCGAGCCGCGCGCCTGCTGGTCAGGCGCACACTGGAGCGTCGCCCGGATGTGAACGTGGTGGATGAGTGCGGCACCGCGGCGGAAGCCCTGGCCGCCTGTCAGCGCTGGCTGCCAGACATCATCTTCCTGGACCTGAGGCTTCCCGACCAGGACGGTGCGCTGCTGCTCGGCCCGCTCCGGCAGTTGCACCCCACGGTGCGCGTGATTGTTCTCACCTCGGACTACCAGCGCGAGCGAGCCCTGCTGGCCGCTGGCGCGCAGGCCTACATGGCCAAACCGGTGGTCACCGAGTTGCTGCTGGACGTGGTGGACGAGGTCATGGCCATACCCGACCAGGACTTGGCCCCACGCCAGGCGTCCAAGGGCCCCGATGCCTACCGGCAGCGCGTGTTGCTGGTCGACGACGACCAGTCCAGTCGCCGACTCCTGTCGGCCCTGGTCTATCGCCTGGGCGCCTCGGTCGTCGGCGAAGTGGCGCGACTGGCCGATCTTGAACAGGCGCTGCGTTCATGCCGGCCTGACCTCTGCCTGCTCGACGTGGAAATGGACGAGGGTTCCAGCCTGGGCTGGCTGGCCTCGCATCCCCAGGTCAGCATGCCCCCGACCATCGTCGTCTCGTCCCACGCCGAGTGCGGAGTGGTTGCGGCCGCGGTGCGGGCGGGCGCCAGCGGTTATGTACTCAAACCGGTCGAGCCCCGGAAGCTCGCCGCGGCCATGGAGAAGGTCCGATCTGCCTCTCCTCAGCTCGCCCCAGCGGCGTAGTGTGAACTCAATGTAACTCTCTGTGCCTAATCAAGCCGGGCTTCCGTGCGCAATTGGTGGCCCAGAGTGGTATGTTTAGCCCATGGCCACGATAGTACTCGTCGATGATGTTAAAGCGGCGCGTCTGCTGGTACAGCGTACCTTGGAGCGCACGGCCGACTGGCAGGTGGTTGCCTCAGTCGCGACGCCGGCTGAGGCCATTTCCGCCTGCCAGACGCACCGCCCAGATGTGGTGTTCGTGGATATGAACCTGCCCGCGCAAGGCGCGCGCATGGTGATCTCGCCGCTGCGCCATGTGCACCCCACGGTGCGGATCATCGCGGTCTGCACAGGCGACGAGACCGAGGCCGAGATCAAGGCCCTCGGCGCCCAGGCCATGATTACCAAGCCGGTGAGCGCGGACGAACTCGACCGAGTGGTGCTGCGCGTGCTGGCTATGAGTGACGAAGAGGTGGCCAACGCGCCGCGGCAGGCCGCCGGCCTGGCCAGCATACTGCGCGTTGTGGTGGTCGAGGACGACCAGGTCACGCGCCGCATGCTCACGCGCATGGTCGGTCGCCTGGGTGGCGACGTGGTCGGCGAGGCCACCGCGCTGACCGAGCTCGAGCCCACGCTGCGCGAGGCCTTGCCCGATCTGCTGCTGCTCGATGTCAACCTGAGCGATGGCTCCAGCCTGGACTTCCTCAGTGCTCACCCGGAGATGTCGCTGCCGCCCACCATCATCATCTCGTCGCATGCCGACCGGCCCACGGTCGAGGCCGCGCTGCGCGTCGGCGCGGGAGCCTATGTGCTCAAGCCCGTGCAGCCCTCCAAACTGGCCGAGGCCATGCAGCGAGCGATGCAAGCTTCGTGACTCCCGCTCGTGCATCTGCTACCATCCGCCGTCGGGAGGAGCACGCATGAGTCTCAGCTATGAGGCCCCCGATTGGGCCAGCTATCGTATCGACTACAAGCAGGCCTATGTCGGCGTGGAGCCGCTGGAGCAGGAGATCGCCGTCGTCGACGCCGGGCTGGCTGCCTTGCTCGAGGCCGGCATCATCGACCATACGGCCTATGACGGCGACAAGCTGCTCGCGCACCGGCAGTTCGTGGTTGACCATTTCGAGATTCCCTGGACGGCCATCACCCCGCGCATGCAGCGCCTCATCTATGCGCTCAACGCCATCACCCGGCCGGCCAACATGATCGCCGCGGGTGTGTTCTGCGGCAACACCTTCATCTCCAACGCCGGCGCCGGCGTCGGGCCAGGCAAGTGCTACGACGCCGAGGCGCTGGTCGGCCTGGAGATCAAGCCCGAGGAGGCCGAGCGCGCCGAACGCAATGTGCGCCGCATCGACCCCACCGGCATCGCCCGGGTCGTCGCCGCCGACGCCATCGCGTATGTGCGTGACTGGCCGACGGGCATCGACCTGCTCTACCTGGATGCCGACGGCACACCCGAGCAGGGCAAGGGCGTCTACCTGACCATCCTGGAAGCCGCATTGGACAAGCTGACGCCGGGCGCGCTGGTGTTGGCCCACAACTCCATCAACTGCGCCCCGCGACTGGGCCAGTATCTGGCCTACGTCCGCGATTCCGCCAACATGAAGGCCAGCATGAACATGATGGTCGATGGCGAGGGCCTCGAAGTCTCACGGTTCTAGCACGACGGTGGGGGCTGGCGCCTGGCCAGCCCCCGCCACCGTCTGCCTCACATGCCGGGCGGCGCGAAGCGCCTGGCCGCGTCGTCGAGCACGAGCACCCAGTCCAGCACCTCGCCCGGCTCGGGCGGCGTGAACGTGCGCTCGCCGGTGTTGGCGAACTCGCCGATGGCCGTCGCCTCACCGTTGCGCGGGTTGTACCACCACGCCTTCACCAAGGGGCCGGCGATGACGCCCATGCGCACGCCAAACGAGCGACCCAGCGGCGCATAGACCATGGCATAGCTGCCCTCGGCGCAACGCGTAGCCACCATGCGGTACCGGCCCGCGCCGGGCACCGCGGTCGGCGGGTTGGCCGCCACGATGACGCTGTCGTCGGGGACGCGCGTCCGCACCGGCCGTGACTCGATGAGCCTGCGGCCATACTGCATCTGCCCGGCACCGCGCTGACCAAGGGCCTCGTACCACGGCATCAACGGCCCGTTGATCGGCCCACGACCGGGCGCCGCCATCTGCCACACCGAATGGTGGCCGTAGGTGTGCCCAAAGGCGCC
Source organism: Armatimonadota bacterium (assembly GCA_016235455.1). GTDB lineage: Bacteria > Armatimonadota > UBA10988 > UBA10988 > UBA10988 > UBA10988. The sequence continues at coordinate 19,118 of JACRKZ010000019.1, forward strand.
CAGGAACAGATCCCAGTACAAGGCGCGGCGCACGTCGGCGGCCACCGAATGGCCCTGGCGGCCCGGGTCGAACGAGACCGGATGGTCCTCGTAGATGGGCTCGCCGTCGAGCACTGGCTTGACCGGCTGGCGGTCGTAGTCGGCGCGCGTGTTGATGTACCGCTCATACTCCGCGCCGTGGCCGTTCTGCCGCATGTTGAAGTCCAGCCACGCCGCGTCGTGGAAGTACTCCGACGAGCCGCTCCCGCCACGCGGGTGGAAGGTCATCAGGTGGCGGCCGCCGTCGCCGCGCCGCAGGCCGGCAGCCATGGCCTCGATGATCTGGCGCTGCCGATCGTTCTCCACGGGGCGGTCGCCGCCCAGGATCCAGACGATGGGCGCCGTGGCATAGCGCTTGCCCAGCCACTCGCCGTAGACCGCGGCGTTCTCGGGAGTGAAGGCGGGCTTGTCTCCGTCGTGCCAGTTGTTGCCCCAGGTGGGCAGGAAGCCGATGATCAGGCCCAGCGAGGCCGCCTTCTCGACGATGTAATCGACGTGGTCCCAGTAGTCGTTGGCCGGGCCGTCGACCAGTGCGGGCCGCGCCGGATCGTGGTCGATCAGGGGGTGGTGCCCATACGCGTTGGGCGCGTTGAGGCCATCGAGTTCGGCCAGGGCCACCGCCTGGATGACCGTGTAGCCCTTGCCGGCGCGGTCGGTCAGATAGCGGTCGGCCTCTTCCCGGTTGAGCCGGTGGAATAGCTCCCAAGCCGTGTCGCCTAGCCAGAAGAAGGGCTGGCCGTCGCCGCGCTCCAGGTAGCGCTTGCTCTCGCTGACCCGCAGCACGGTGGCGTCGGCGGGCGCCGTGACGGCCATCAGGCCGGTCAGCGCAATCGAAGTGAACATCATCCTCTCCGCGGGGCATTGTAGTCCATGCAAGGTTGAACTCAACGACTTCGCCGAGGCGCGGGAGGAGCCCGAATCGAGGGTGTCGAATGGCGACTCTATCGGGGAATGACGGATGTTCCTAGGATGGACGCTCTCGCTCGCACTGGCCGCGCCAGCCACCACCACCGCCTGGCAGAAGACCGCGGAGTCCTGGGCCGCCGCGCACCTGGGCGGCGAGGCCGGCCTGACCGTCGACGCGCCCGGCCTGACCGTGCTCGCCAACAACGATCCGGTGCAGCGCAACTCGCGCAACGGCCGCCCCATGCGCCTGGGTGATCGCGAGTTCCGGCGAGGGCTCTACTGCCATGCGGTCAGCCGCGTGGTGGTCCGCCTGCCGGGGCCCGGCACGCGGCTGACGGCCCTGACCGGCATCGACAGCAACGACAACACCCGCGGCGGACGCGGCAGCGTCGTCTTCTTGGTGGCGGCCGGCGGCAGGGACCTCTATCGCGGCGACCTGCTGCGCGAAGGTGTGGCGCCCGTGGCCATCGATGTCGACCTGGCCGGTGCGCGCGAGTTCGAGTTGCTGGTCGGCGACGGCGGCGACGGCATCTCCTGCGACCAGGCCGACTGGGCCGACGCGCGGGTGCTGTTGGCCGACGGCGGCGAGGTTTGGCTGGGCGACCTGCCCATCGGCCTCGACGCACGTGCCGATCTGGCGCCCACGCCGCCGCTCAGCTTCACGCTCGACGGCCAGCCGTCCGCGGCTTTGCTGGCGGAGTGGCCGTGTGAGCGCAAGCGTGAGACTGTTGGCGTCGCGACCACCTACAGCGCCGTCTGGCGCCAGCCGGGTGGGCCGCTCGCGGTCAAGCTCGAGGGCCGGGCCTTCCACGACTGTCCCGTGGTGGAGTGGACCGCCTGGCTGAGCAATGACGGCCAGGAGCGGTCCGGGCTGGTCACCGACCTGCGCGCGGTGGACACCGGGTTCGCCGGTAGCGGTGGGGTGGGGTGGGCGCTCTGTCACAACACCGGCAGCATCTGCGAGCAACGCGACTTCGAGCCGCTCCGCACGCCCCTTAGCACCAAGGCCGGCGCGCGTCTGGCCGCCGCCGGTGGACGCGGATCCGATGGCGAGTGGCCGTACTTCAACCTGCTCTCGGCCGGTGGACGGGGGCTCATCGTCGCCGTCGGTTGGCCCGGCCAATGGGCGGCTGACTTCGCCGTCGACGAAACGGGCCGGCTCAGTCTGCGCGCCGGGCAGGAGCAGACGCGCTTCCGCTTGGAGCCAGGTGAGACAGCGCGCACGCCAGCCATGGCGCTGCTCTGGCACGACGGCAACGAGGTCGCCTCGCAGAACCAGTGGCGGCGGTATATGAACGCCAATGTGGTGCCGCGTGTGGCCGAGGGCAAGCTGCCGCCACCGCAACACGCCGCCTGCAGCTCGCACCAGTTCGGCGAGATGATCCACGCTGACGAGGCCAGCCAGATCACCTTCGTGGATGGCTACCTGGACCACGGCCTGAAGCTCGACTACTGGTGGATGGATGCCGGCTGGTATCCGCAGACCCACGGCTGGCCGGAGACCGGTACCTGGGAGGTTGACCGCAAGCGCTTCCCGCGCGGCTTCCGGCCGATCACCGACCACGGACGCGAGCGTGGCGTGCGCAGCATCGTGTGGTTCGAGCCCGAACGCGTGGCGCCTGGCACGTGGCTGTACACACAGCACCCCGAGTGGCTGCTCGGCCCCGACGGCGGCGAGAAGCTGCTCAACCTGGGCAACTCCGCGGCGCGAGCCTGGCTGACCGACCATGTGGATGGCTTGCTCAGGTCGGAAGGCATCGACTTCTACCGGCAGGACTTCAACACCGACCCGCTGGGCCGCTGGCGTGCCGCCGACGGGCCGGACCGACAGGGCCTGACCGAGAATCTCTACATCCAGGGCTATCTGGGCTGGTGGGACGAACTGCGGCGCCGCCACCCAGGCATGCTGATCGACTCCTGTGCCAGCGGTGGTCGCCGCAACGACCTGGAGACGATGCGGCGCGCGGTGCCGCTGCTGCGCAGCGACTTCATCTTCGAGCCGGTTGGTCAGCAGTGCCACACGCTCGGCCTGGCGCCATGGCTCCCCTACTACGGCAGTGGGTACATAAGCACCGACGCCTACGACGTACGCAGCACCTTCTGCCCGGCGATCAACACCTGTTGGGATGTTCGTGGCAACGATGAGGCGCGCTTCGCCGCCATGCGCGCGCGCACGGCGGAGTGGCGGGGCTTGAGCGATCTGTGGTCCGGCGACTTCTACCCGTTGCTGCCATACTCGCGCGGGAACGACGTGTGGGCCGCCTGGCAGTGGCACCGGCCCGAGCTCGACCGCGGCGCGCTGCAGGTCTTCCGGCGTGCGGGCAGCCCGTACGAGACCGTCCGCCTGCGATTGCAGGGCCTCGATGCCACGAAGCGCTACGTGCTGCGCGACGTGGACCAGGGCGAGCTCGGCACGCGCACCGGCGCCGAACTGGCCGAGCCCGGGCTGGCCGTCACCCTTGATCGGCCCGCGCAAGCCGCGATCATCCACTATGAAGCCGCCCGATAGACCGGGCGGCTTCATAGTATACATAACGCCCCTGAGCACAGATCGGCTCGGGTAGGGGCTACTTGGCCGCGAGCGCCGCCTCGACGGCCTTGGGCAGCGCCTCGCCGCGCGGGCTGCTGGCCAGGATCTTGCCCGTCCCGCCTTCCACCAGGAACATCGCCGGGATGCCCTCGATGCCGTACAGCGTGCCGATCTCGGTGCTCCAGTACTTGCCGTCGTAGACCTGTTCCCAGGTCATCTTGTGCTGCGGCAGGAACTCGTTCTTGAGCTTGTCGGCCATGTTTTCACGGTCGAAGGAGACGCCGAGGATCTCGAAGCCCTTGGCGTGGAACTTCTCGTACGTGGCGACCACATTCGGCAGCTCGGCCATGCACGGACCGCACCAGGTGGCCCAGAAGTCCAGCAGCACGGTCTTGCCTTTGTAGTCGTCGGGGAACTTGATCTTGGTGCCGTTGAGCGTCGTGACGCTGAAGCCCGGCACGGTCTTGCCCACCGACAGGTCCGGCGGAGGCTTGATCTCGGCCACGGCGGTGGCGGCCTTGCCCACGGTGATGGCGCCACCGGCGGCGAGATCGGTGATCTCGTAGGTGGTGCCGTCCAGGTTGAAGGGCGAGCCGGCGTCGAAGCTCTCGCTGCGCCCGGTCAGCCGGCCGTCGCCGTTGCGGTCGATGTACAGCGCCAGGCTGCCCTTGGGCTGCGGCTTGCTGTAGTTGAACGACAGCGACCGGTCGACTACCCAGACGGTGTACTCCTTGTCGCCGAGCTTCAGCTTGCCGGTCAGGCCGCTCTCGCCGTAGAGGATGACCCAGGTGTCGGCATCCTTGAAGCGGTCGCCGTTGGCGAACTGGTACGAGCCGAACTTGGCTGTGACCACCTTGCCGCCCAGCTTGGGCGAGATGGTGAACGAGCCCGAACCCGCCATGCCGCCGCCGGCCTTGGCCGGCTTGTAGGTCTCCGCCTGGGTCAGCACGCCGTCGCCCTTGACGTCGACCCACAGCCGCGCGCCCTCGGTCGGATAGTCGTAGACCAGCGTGAAGACCTGCTTCTCAGCGCCATCGCCGACGGTGATCGCCGCGAAGCGCGGCTTGACCAGCCCGTCAGGCAGCGTCTTGAGTGCGTCGGGCTTGGTCTCCGACAGCGGGGTCCGCTTGGGCATGTAGCCGCCGACGAACCGGGTCAGGCCCTCGCCGTTGAACTCGAGCGTGCCTGTCTGCCCGCTCGCCGCGCCGACGACGAGCAACGCCGTCGTGACGCACCACACAACACGTAGTGATCGCATCGTCCGCACCTCGCCACCTATCTTGACACACGCACGGCGCTGACGCAACTCATACCCCCTGTGTACATAGGGGATAGTAGGCTTTAAAGGTACATAACCCCGATTATGAGGGTTGTGTAGCACGTGATGGGCGAGAGGAGGCGCCGCGCGCGCCGCGAACCATTCACCGTTTCCTGTCTGGAGAGCGACCATGGTCCCGTCGCGCGCCATGCGCGGTCTGCTGGTTGCCCTGGCGATGCTCGCTTCGGGCGGCGCGCGGGCCGGTGAGGGTGCCGACCTGGAGTTCGGCGGGCTCGGCGACGGCCAGGGCAAGTTCCGCGGCATCGCCGACCTGACCTTCGGGCCGGACGGCCTGTATGTGCTTGACTGGACCGCGGCGGTCGACGGCAACCAGGCCGGCAACGGTCTCGTCCAGGTCTTCGACCGCGCCTTGCCGTCGACAGCACCGGTCAGGTCTGGGTCACGCTACGGCGAGCTGGTCAGGTCGCCGTGCTCGCGCCCGACGGCGCCCAGCGCGCCATCCTCGCCGTGCCCGATGCCTGCGCGGTCACCGTGGCGCGTCTGGGCGCCGCTGAGCGAATAATCGTCGCCGCTCGCCCCGAGCGGCAGCCGGTGGCGTCTCTGGCCGTCTTCACCGTCGACCGTCAGCCAGCGCCGGCGCTGGCCCTCGCCTCTCCGCTCACCGGCTTCGTGGCCCTGACGACAGGGCCTGATGGCGATCTGTATGCCGCTGCCGATTTTGCTCAAGTTTACCGACTGGGCACGACGGGTGCGGTGAAGCAGGTGCTTGGCGCTGGGCAGTCCACGCGCAACCAGGACGGCAGCGAGTTGCTGCACAGCGTGGCGGTGGATGCGACGGGCGCGGTCTACGCCATGACTTGGGGCAATCCTGGCATGGTCGTACGCTTCGACGCCGATGGGCACACGGTGTCACGGCGCGAGGGCCAGTTTGCCTGGGCCGATGCCTGGAGCATCCACAGCGCCTACGTGCCGCTGGCGCTGGACCCAGACGGGCGTTTGTGGTTGGGCGTCTCCGGCCAGCGCGCCGAAGGCACAAAGGACCGGCACTACCGCCCTTGCGTGCTGCGCACGCAGGCAGACTTCCTCAGGCCCGGCGCAAAGGACGTGCTGGTCAGCAGCACCACGGGTTTGGGGCTGGTGCCCAAGCTGAGCACCAGCCTACCCTACGACATCGCCTACGACCTCTCGCCTATCGTCTTCGACCTGCGCATCGCGCCGGCCAGGCGCCGCGTCACCAGCGTGCAAGTCGCCTGGCGGGTGCAAGACACCTTCGGCCAGCGTCTGGCCGAGGGCAAGCTCGACCTGCCATTGACGGACGGCGCCGAGGCGCTGCGCACGCTAACGTTCAGGCCGCCGCGCCTGGGCTGGTACACGCTGAGCGCCGATCTGAGCAGCGCCGGCGAGAAGTTGATGGCCATCGGCCACCACATCGGCGTGACGCGCGAGACGCCAGCCATGCCGCGACTCGCCGCAGGCGACTCGCCCGGCGGCACCGTGGACGTACCGCGCTCGGTGTTCTCGGGTCTGCCGCTGGTGCGTGTCAACACCGGCATGGGGCTCGACGCGTTGGCCAAGCACGCCGAGACCGCCAGTCGCTACGGCGCGACGCTGCTGGTGCAGTTCGAGAACAAGGACAACTGCGCGCCGGACAAGGTCCGCGCGGCCGTGGAGCGGCTGCGCGGCAAGGTGCGCTACTGGGAGGTGGTCAACGAGCCAAACTTCTCCATGAAGCCCGAGGACTACGTGGTCCTGCTCCGCGGCGCAGGCACTATCGTGCACGAACTGGACCCCGCGGCGCAGGTGCTCGGGCCCGCGGTGTGCGGCATGGACCTCGGGTGGTACCGCCAGTTCCTCGAGCTCGGCGGCGGCAAGCTGGTCGACGCTGTGTCGATGCACGACTATGAGGGTCACGAGAGCATCGACCCGAACCACTGGGTCTACAAGCTGGGCGAACTGCGCCGGCTGATGGCCGCCAATGGCTGTGCGGACAAGCCTATCTGGCAGACCGAACGCGCCCTCTGCGGCGTGCGCGGGGGCAACCTGCTCGGCTGTGCCCAAGCCATCCGCATGACGTTGCACCGGGACCTACTGGAGACGCTGTGCATACCCAGCGAGCACAACCTGCACTACTACCTCAATGACCATGGTTTCTCCCAATGTCCGACCTGGATCTGGGCAGCGGCCGGCCCGCATCCGGCGGCCATGGCCCTGCGCAACCGTGCCCTGCTGGTCGGAGAACGCCACTACGCGGGGGCGCTGTCGTTTGGCGCGTTCGGCGACCGGCTGTTCATGGGCACGCGCTATGGCGCGGACGGCGACCAGGTGGTCGTGCTGCGCAACCTGGGCTGCGCCGACACACCGCTGACGTTTGCCGTTGGGGGCACCGGTCCGCTGGCCGTGGTCGATGCGTTCGGCAATGAGCAGTCGATGACGGCTCGCGCGGGCCAAGTGGACCTGACTCTGGGGCAACTGCCCTGCTATGTGCGCCTGCCCAAGGGGCGCACGCTGACGCCGCCGACGCTGGCGGATCGTCCCAACCTGGCTGTTGGCGCCACCTGGAACTACAGCGCCGAGCACAACAAGGGCTTCGACCGGCTGACCAACGGCGTCTACGAGACAATCCACGCCGGCAACCCCAACGGCTCGACCGACAAGCCGCCCATCTTCGACGGCGCGCTGCCCAGCCTGCCGCAGACGCTGTCCATGAAGCTGGCGGCGCCGGGCGTCGTGGACAGCGTGGTGCTGTGGTCATTGCGGGCTGACAACGCGTTCTCGGCGCTCCTGGACTTCGACCTGGAGGTGCTCGACGGCACCACCTGGCGCGCCGTGGCCAAGGTGCGCACACCGTGTCCGCCGACCGAGTTGGTCCAGACGCCGCTGTGTAGCGCGAACACCTGGTACGGTGACCAGAACGTCCACTGGTGCCGGTTCACGCCGGTCAAGACGAGCGAGATGCGCGTGGTCGTCCGGCGCACCACGCACGGCTTCGTGCCCGACGGCAACTCGTCGGCCTGGGGCAACCAGATCCCGCCACGGCTGATGCTCAAGGAAGTCCAGGTGCTCGGGCCGGCAGCGAGGAGATAGCCATGCACCGTGTCTTGGAGGCGGCCGCGATCCTGGCCGGTGTGGGCCTCGCCTCGGGCGCCAACTTCACCGTGGGCGAAGGTCCCGCGGCGCTGTTCGGCACGCACGAGATCGTGCTGACGGCGGCCCAGGTGGCGCCCAACCCGTTTGCCGTGGAGGCCGAGGTCACCCTCGTGCCCCCCTCCGGCCCGGCTCAGGCCATCCGCGTCGACGCGTTCCACGATGGCGCCTCGACCTGGCGGGCCCGCGTCTACGTGACCGAGGTCGGTGTTTGGCGCTGGACATCGCGCTGCGCGGCCGATGCCGGCCTGGACGGCCGATCCGGCCGCTTCACGGCGGTCGGCTCGAAGCTCCACGGCATGTTGCGCCGACATCGCGCCAACCCGCGCGCCTGGATGACCGACGACGGCCAGTGGTTCCTCAACCTCAGCGACACGGCCTACCGGCTGATGCACAGCCAGGCGGCGCCTGACTGGCAGCAGTATGTGGTCGACGACGTGGCACTGGGCATTACCTGCCTGCGGTCCGCGGCGTTGGGCGGCTGGGGCGGCACACCTGGCGCCAAGACCGACAGCGGCGACTACTGGGCCTGGAACGATCCGTGGCCGGGCGGCGTGTCGCCGGATCACCAGCGCTTCGATCTGGGCAAGTTCCAGACCACGGACCAGCGGCTCACCTGGTTGTTGGACCGCTACCCGGACCTGCAGGTCCAGCTCATCTTGTTCGGGCTGAAGGGCTACGGCAACGAGGGCACCGGCCAGTGGTGGGCGGCGCTGCCGGCCGACGTGCGTGAGCGCACCATGCGCTACATGCTGGCCCGCTGGGCGGCCTTCCCCAATGTGTTCTGGCTGATCGTCAACGACATGAGCTGCGACGCCGGCCACCCGCTCAACCAGGCCTTCGCGCGCGAGGTGGGCGCGTACTTCGCCGCCCACGACCCGTGGCATCACCTGTTGTCGGCCGGGCCTGTACGGCGCGCGGGCTTCCCGTTCACCAGCCCCGCGGACCGGCAGTGGTGCAGCTACGTGCACATCGAGGACGCCAACGCGGTCGGCGCCGATGCCATCGCCGAGCGCGGGCTGCGGGATGTGCCGCTGCATATCTGGATGGCCGAGGACTACTACGAGCAGGACCACGGCCACTATGCCGACGCGCGCTACTTCTTCCGCTGGCTGCTGTGGTCGTGGCTGCTGTCGGGTGGCTCAGGCAACTACGGCGGGCGCTGGGGCACCACCCATCCCTACTCCCAGACCGGTCGGCCAGACCTGGTGTGGGTCGGCTGGGAGGGCACCTACACGGGCCTGCAGCTCACGGGGCTCGATTCGGTGCCGTACATCCGGGCCTACTTCGCCGACCGCGCGATCGATCTGGGCCTGTTCGTGCCCGATGACCAGCTGGCCGCCGACCTGGACGGCCGGGCAGGCAAGCACCGCCCCAAGGTGATGCGACGGGCGAACGCCGAGTACGTGGTCTATCACCCAAATGCGGCGGGCGATGGGCGCGAGGCCCGGGTCGATGCCAAGCCGGCGCGACTGAGTCTCGACTTGAAGGCGTCGCCTGGCCGGTTCGCGGTGGAGTGGTATCGCGCCCTGGACGGCCGGGCGCAGGTTGGCGATGCTGTGACAGGCGGCGCGATGCGCGAGTTCACCGCGCCGTGGCCCGGCCAGGATGTGGTGCTGCGCCTGCTGCGTGGCGGCGACTGACCGACGCGCTCAGCCGGCGCGGTAGTTGCGCACCCACTCCACGTAAGCCTCGGCGTCCACTGGACGGGAGTAGAAGAACCCCTGCCCTTCTTCACACCCCAGGCCGCGCAGGACGTCGGCCTGCACCTGATTGGTGACGCCCTCGGCGATGGCGGTGAGGCCGAGTTGGTGGGCCAGGTCGATGACCATCTTGGGGATGCCGTGGCCCTCGTCGGCGGTCATCTCCATCACGAAGCTCTGATCCACCTTGAGCCGGTGCACCGGCAACTGGTGCAGGTAGCTGAGCGACGAGTAACCGGTGCCGAAATCGTCCACCGCCAGCGTGACGCCGAGCGAGCGGAGGTCGTGCAGCACGGCGATGACGCTACGCACATCGGCCATGGCCGCTGACTCCGTGACTTCCAGCTCGATCCACTCGGGGTCGACGCCGGTGTCGCGTAAGGCCGATTCCACCGATTGCACGTAGTGCTCGCGCTGGAACTGCTGGCTGGAGACGTTGACGCCGATGCGCAGCTTGGGCAGGCCGATGCGCTGCCACTCGGCCACTTGGCGGCAGGCACTACGCAGCACCCAGTCGCCGATCGGGATGATCAGGCCCGAGTACTCGGCCAGCGGGATGAACTTGCCGGGCGAGACGTACTCGCCATTGCTCCGCCGCCAGCGGATCAGCGCCTCGGCGCCAATCACCTGGTTGGTCGCCAGATCGAGCTGCGGCTGGTAGAAGACGATCAGTTCGTCCTGATCGAGCGCGGCACGCAGTCCTTGCAGCAGTTCGAGGCGCTCCCGGCCTTCGAGCTCCTGGCTCTGAGCGTAGTACTGCCACGCCTGCTGCGTGTCACGCCGCGCATTGTTGACCGCGATGGAGGCACCCTTGAAGGCGTCGGAACCCACCACCTCGGTTTCGCGGACGCGGGCCAGTCCGAGATGAACGCTGACCGGCACTTGGTAGCCGCCCGCCTCGACCGGCTCCTCGAACTGAGCCACGATCTGGTCGGGGAAGATGGCGTCGTCGGGTCCGAGGATGGAGAACAGGCCGGCGCCAACGCGGCCCAACTCGGCCTTGCCGACCACCTGCTTGAGCCGCGCGGCGATCTGGCGCAGCAACTCGTCGCCGGTGCGATGGCCCAGCGCGTCGTTGACCTCGGTGAAGCGGTCGATGTAGAGCATGGCCAGCGTGGCGGTCTCACGCTCGTTGGCGGTGAGCGTCTTGAGCCGACGGAACACGCCGCTGCGGTTGGGCAGCCCGGTGAGGTCGTCCGAGTAGACCATCTGCTGCAGGCGCTCGACCAGCGTGACATTCTCGATGCCGGCACCGATGTAGCTGGCCAGCACGCGCATCAGCTCTTCGCCCGCCTCGCCCAGCGGCGTGGCGCCTCGGAAGAGGACGATCGCGTCGCGATCGTCCGTCGTGGTCAGCGCATAGGCGGTGGCCTCGGCGTCACTGGCCTGACCGGTGCGCCGCGCGCGCATGACCAGATCGACCACACTGGGGCCCAGCTCATCGGGTCGGCGGCCGACGGCATCGGCGTACAGGCCCTGGCCGGCCTGCGCGGTCAGCAGCCCGCCGGGCTGCGCGTTGCACAGCAACATGCAGTCGGGACCGAATCCGAAGATGGCCGTCAGTTCATCGAGCACGCCGGTGGCGTAGTCGCACAGAGTCGTCCGCGCCAGGATGCGCGACAGGGCGCCGACGATGCGGCGCAGCGCGTCTGGCGAGTCCGGCGCCGCGTGGAGCGACTCCGCTGCCGAGGCGGTCGACGGGTCATTCCCAGATTCCAGCGGCATCCCCGCGTCGCTCATGCGACCTCCTCCTCTTACCTTGACCGGTGCGTAGCGGGTGCATTATCCGCGAGCAGGCATTCTCCTTCGCTCAGTCGACTATCCGACCCAAGGCACTGCCCGCCGTTCCACCGGTTGCCGATAGTGTGGGACCAAATGGCTGTAGGCGGAAGGTGCCTGGCCGGCAGCGCGGACCTGCGGGTCGCCTTGTGTTCCGTCTGGACACGCGATGCCGTGCGCCGTCACGCCCAAGCCCTCGTTGACAGATCACCCCCAGCCCGGCAAACTGTCGCCGGGTCGCGGAGTGGCCCAGCCATGGCCAAGAGACGTTTCGACACCGATGCAGTCCATGCCGGCGAGGCGGTTGACCTGAGCAGCGGCGCGCTGACCACGCCCGTCGTGCGCAGCACACCGTTCGTGTTCAGCTCGCTCGACCAGCTCGACCGCTATGCCGCGGGCGAGATCGCCTGCTTCGAGTACGCGCGCACCGCCAACCCGACGACCCGCGCCGCCGAACTCAAGATCGCCGCGCTGGAGCACGCCGAAGACGCCATTGTGCTCAGCAGCGGCATGGCGGCCATCAGCACCACCTACCTCGGTCTGCTCAACGCCGGAGACCATGTGCTGGTGACCGACGACGGGTACAAGCGCACGCTCATGTTCGCGCGCGACACCTTGGCTCGCTGGGGCATCACCGGCGAACTGGTCGACTCACGCCAGCCGCTGGCGGCGGTCGCCGCCGCGCTGCGTCCCAACACCCGGCTGGTGCTCACCGAGGCGCCCACCAACCCGCACCTGCGCATGCCCGACATCCGGGCCCTGGCCGACCTGTGCCACGCCAACGGCACAGTGCTCGCCATCGACGCCACCCTGGCCTCGCCGGCCAACCTGCTGCCACTGACGCTGGGCGCCGACCTTGTGCTGCACAGCGCCACCAAGTACCTGGCCGGGCACAACGACGTGTTGGCCGGCGCCATTGCTGGCGACGCCAAGCTGATCGAGCAGATCCGCGCCTTGCACCTCAATCTCGGCGCGGCACTGGATCCCGAGGCCAGCTTCCTGTTGCTGCGCGGCATGAAGACCCTCGGCCTGCGGGTCGAGCGCGCCAACGCCAGTGCGCAGGCGCTGGCGCAGTGGCTGGAGGCGCAGCCCAAGGTCAAGGCGGTGTACTACGCCGGCCTGCCCTCCAATCCGGACTACGCGGTCGCCCACAAGCAGATGTGTGGGTTCGGCGGGCTGCTCAGCTTCGAACTCGACGCCGACATGGCCGGCATCGGTCGGTTCTTCGATGCGCTGCGGGTGTTCGCGCTGGGCACCAGTCTGGGCGGCGTGGAGAGTCTGGCTCTGCCCATGGGCGTGTTCATGCGCAACGGCCTGACCGACGCCGACCGCGCCATGCTGGACCTGCCCGACGAGCTCATCCGCCTCTCCGTGGGTGTCGAGGACGCCACGGACCTACGCGAGGACCTGGCACAGGCACTGGCCGCGGTCTAGAGCCTGTCATGCACTTCGGCGACGCGGGCTGAGTCCTTCGGGCTCCGCGTTTGTCGATGCCTATATGGACAGGAAACCCTACCCGAGCGACGTCAGCGATGACGAATGGGCCTTCGTGGCCCCGTATCTGACCCTCA
>JACRKZ010000141.1 GCA_016235455.1 Armatimonadota bacterium
CCTCACCCGTCCGCCAAACTGATGTAGGGTTGAATGCTCGCCCAGGAACTGTCATGACCAAGTCCACCCGCTACCTCGCGCTCTGCCTGCTGCCCTGGCTTGCCGCGGCTCAGCCCGCGCCGCTGATCAGCGCCTGCGACCGGCCGTTCATGTTCGGCTTCGGCACCTGGGAGCAGAAAGCCAATCCGTTCAAGGTCGAGGGTGGTGGCATCCACATCGTCGCGCCCAGCGGCCAAGGCGGCGCCGGCGTGGCCGGGCTCGACGTCAAGCTGGGCGCCCCGGACGACTGGTCGCCGGCGCTCACGCTGGTCATCGGCGCGGCCAACACGTCGGGCACGATCAACCTGCAAATGGGCGACACCGACGGCACGCGGCACACCTACCGCTTCGACCTCCACGGCCTGGCGCCCGGCACGCCGCACACAGTGCTGCCCATGGGCGGCGCTTCGCTGGCCGAGCCATTCAGCCGTGACGAGCCGGGCACTACCCCGGGGTTCGGGCCGATGCAGATCTACATGGTCATCGGCGAGTGGATTACCGGTCAGGTGGACCTGACCCTCCAGCGCATCACGCTCGTGCCGCCGACGCCGGAGTTGCTGGCGGCTCGGGCCAAACTGCGCGAGGAGAAGGCCCAGGAAGCCGAACGCGCGCGGCTGGCGGCCGAGGCCAAGGAGCGCGCGCGCCGCGACCTCCTGGACAAGGGCGCGCCCCATCCCGCCGACGGGCCTCAGGTCAAGCTGGTCTGCGCCACCGCGCCGGACGTGCTGTCGATGCAGGTGCAGGCCGGGCAGCACGTCAACAACGAGCTGAAGCCCTATGCCGCGGAGCCCGGCGACGAACTGGTGCCCGAGGGCAAGGATAAGCCCCGGCACCTGCTGCGCGATGGCAAGGTGGTGGACTACTACCAGACCGCGGTCTACCGTCGCGTGAACAACCAGCGCACCAAGCTGGGCCTGCTCTCACCCGATGGCAAGCAGCTGTTCGTCGAGCACGGCAGTGTGGGCCAGCAGCTCAATGAGGAGGTGGTCGACGTGCCGGCCGCCTACCGCGTGTCGTCCGACGACGACCCGGCCTACAAGACGGCTGTGGCGCCGACGGCGGTCTATCGCAAGGGCAAGCCCAACGGCTACAGCCAGCCGCTGCCCTTCCTCTACACCATCTCCCTGAAGCTGCCGACGCCGCTCAAGGAAGGCGCGACCTACACGGTCGGCCTGCTGGGCGTGAACACCGCGCAAGCCACCGTGCCGTATGTGCACCGCACGCGCCAGACGCGCAGCCTGGCCGTCCATGCCATTCAGACCGGCTACCGGCCCGACGACCCGTACAAGCGCGCCTACCTGTCGTTCTGGATGGGTGCCGACGAGAACGGCAAGATGGGCAACGGCACGCCCGCGGCCGAGCGCTTCGAACTGCTCGACGATACCGGTCAGACGGCCTTCAGTGGCAAGCCCGAGCTGGCCAAGGCCGACGGCGCCGAGGAGCAGATCTCTGTCCACGAGAAGGCCGACTACACCAGGTCGGCGGTCTACCGGCTGGACTTCGGTACGTTCGCCAAGCCGGGCCAGTACCGCGTCCACGTGCCGGGCGTCGGCGTCAGCAGCGCCTTCCGCATCGACGCGAGCGCTTGGGACGCGCCGTTCCGCGCCGCCATGCAGGGCATCCTCTCGCAGCGGCAGGGCGTCGACCTCGGGCCGCCGATGACCGCCTTCACGCGTCGGCGCACGTTCGCCGGCGCGCAGTTCTACCAATTGGACATCCCCTGCCAGGCCGGTCAGGAAGGCACCCGCGGCGAGCGCATGATCGAACTGGCCAAGGCCGGCCCGCTGCCGCGCGTCGACCTGCAGGCTGGCGGCTACCAGGACGCCGGCGACTGGGACACCATCGGCCACCACCTGAGCGCCACCTACGACCTGCTGGGGCTCTATGACCTCAACCCGGCGGCCTTCGCCAAGATCAAGCTGGCCCTGCCCGGCACCGAGAGCACCAACGCCCTGCCCGACATCCTCGACGAGGCGCTATGGCAGATGCCGTTGTGGCGCAGCCTGCAGCTGCCCGACGGCGGCGTGCGCGGCGGCTACGGCGACGGCTGGGGCTGCTATCCCGGCGAGACCAGCTCCATGCTGACGTATGCCGGCGTCTACTCGCCCGACCCTGAGACCACGCTGCGCTACGCCGCCTCGGCAGCCCGCGCGGCACGCGTGCTGGCCAACTTCGACAAGACCCAGTCGGCGACGTACCTGGCCTCGGCCAAGCTGGCCTGGACCTGGGCCGAGGCTCATGGCAAGGCTGGCGACGCGATCTTCGACAAAGTGGCCGGGTTCGACAAGGGCCTGGCCAAGAACGTGCGCGACAAGCGCGCGCTGGCGGCGGTGGAGTTGCTGGCGGCCACGCGCGACACCGCTTACGACGCGGCGTTCGCCCAGTCGACGGAGCTGACCAACAAGGACGCGCTCTATCTGGACCAGCCCGAGGCCGACTTCGCCTACGCGCGGCTGCCCAAGGGCCTGGGCGACGAGGCGCTCAAGCAGACCGCGGTGCAGCGCATCGCCAAGTACGCCGACCACGCCATCACCTTCAGCCGCAACAATGCCTTCGACATCATCGCCGGGCACCGCACGGACATGCCGATGATCTTCGTCAGCAGGTTCTTCAGCACGCCCGGCGCGGCGGGGCTCAACCTCATCTACGCCTGGGAGCTGACGCACAAGCCGGAGTACATGGCGGCGGCCGTGCAGGGCGCCAACTACAGTCTCGGCGCCAACCCCGACAACCTGTCCTACTGCTCAGGCGTGGGCAGCAACGCCGAGCGCTACCCGTTCTTCGTCGACGCCCAGGTCAGCGGTCAGTACCCCGACGTGCCGGTGGGCCATATCCCCTACGGCCAGGGCAACGAGGGCAACGCGATGAGCCGCGGCGCCAACGGCTGGGTGCAGACCTGGCTGCTGAACTTCGGCCCGGCCACGAAGATGACGCCGAACTGGTATGACTGGCCGGCCAACGAGCAGTTCGTCGACTTCGGCCGCTACCCGCTGCACAACGAGAACTGCTTCAACCAGACCACCGTGCCCGCCGCCTGCTACTGGTTCTGGCTGGCCAATCGGCGCTGACCCGCGCGCTGACTTGCCCCACAATGCCGTCGCCGTGGCGCCGCCGCGGCGATTGCCTTGTGGAGGCAGTAGCGATGCCCGAGATCACCACCCTCACACCCCGCCTGAGCCCGGAGCAGGTTCGCTCCTTTGTCGACGACGGCTACCTGATCGTCGAAGGCCTGGTCAGCGCCGCCGAGGTCGACGAACTGCGCGCCGACACGGTCCGCCTGGCACGCGGCGAGTACCCCTGCGACAGCCTGCAACCGATGCCCGCCGAGCTGACCGACCAGCAGGTGACCGAGCGCATCCTGTGCATCCATCAGCCGCACTATGTCAGCCCGGTCATCGAGCGCTACGTGCGCCACGAGGCGGTGTGCGGCGTGCTCGGCCAGGTCACCGCGGCGCATCTGCCGCACTGGGACGGCAGCGTCAAGTGCATGCAGTCGATGCTCTTCGTCAAGCCGCCGGGCTTCCAGGGCCAGGCCTGGCACCAGGACGAGATCTACATTCCGACCCGCGACCGCTCGCTGATCGGCGCGTGGATGGCGCTGGACGACGCCACGGTCGAGAACGGCTGCCTGTGGGTCATCCCCGGCTCGCACCGCACCGGCTACCTCCATCCCCAGCGCCCGCACAACCGGCCCGACGAGTTCGACGTCTCGGCCGAGAGCTACGGCTTCGACGAATCCGCCGAGGTGCCCGTCGAGGTGCCCGCCGGGTCGGTGGTCTTCTTCAACGGCTACCTGCTGCACCGCTCACTGCGCAACCGCAGCCAGATCTACCGCCGTGTGCTGGTCAACCACTACTGCAACGCCTGGAGCCTGCTCCCCTGGCAACTGCGCGAGGGCGAAACCGTGGCCAACGCCGACCGGCGCTGCATTGTGCCGGTGAC
>JACRKZ010000020.1 GCA_016235455.1 Armatimonadota bacterium
CCGCGGCATCATCCACGTGGCCGCCCTCTACCTGCTGTGGCGCTCCAGCGAGCGCTCCGTTCGGCTCTGCGTGGCCAACGCGCTGGCTGTGGCGCGCGAGCACGGCGCCGACTCCCTGGCCTTTCCGCTGATCGGCGCGGGCACGAGGAGCTTGCCTTCAACCCGAGTCGAGACCATCATGGTGGAAGCCATGAAACAAGCGGATTTCGATGGCTCCGCGCTGCTGGTGCGTCTCCCAGCGGGTGCTGGAGCCTAGCGTTTGCTGTTCTGACCGTCCTGCGCCGAATCAACCAAGGCGCGCCAAACCTTTCTGGCCAATGCAAGAGATACCGAGTGTTGGTCTCAATACGCCCTATGCTACACTTAGGGCCTCAGATCCACTGGCCTGAGGAGGCGGGCATGGCACAGCGGCATCGGGTGCGCTGCATTGTGAAGACTGGTCAGACTGAGCCGTGGTCGTGCATTGCTGCGATTGGCGGCTTGAACATGAACAACACCCCCTGGCGGGTGTCCGTGGCTGAGGCGATTGCCGGCATGGAAGCCGAGCAGTGGGCCTTCTACGTGCTGCGGCACGGCCGGCAGGTGGATCTGGTGGTGGCCGAGCAGGACGGCCATCGCTATCTCAAGGCCGGCCGCGATGGCATCGAGCCCAAGGGCTTGTTGCAGTTGCCCGAGTGCCAAGTGCGGGAGCGCTAGCCGGCGGCCCAGCCGTCGCCGGCGCGTCGAAAGCAGCCGACCTCTTCGGCCAGCCAGCCCAGCCAGGTGCGGATCGTGCGAGCCCGGCGCTCGACGGTCTGCCCGCTGTAGCGTGGCCGGCCATCGGGCCAGGTCAGCGCGCTGATCACCTCGCTGATGGCTTGGTCGGTGATCATGTCGCCGCGCGCCACCAGGTCGCGCAGCACCCACGAGTTGACCACGGCGCGGGCCAGCAGTTCGCGCCGCCGGTTGGGCGCCGCGCGCAGCAGGTCGCGCCCGCGCGGCGAGGGCCAGTAGCTGCCCGGTTGCACCAGCGCCAGGTACTCCGCTGCCTCGCGGTAGTAGCCGGCCTGGCGCTCGGTGAAGCCCACCTCGGCCGCTACCGCCCGCGGCTGGTCGAGCCCCGACTCCAGTACCTCGAGGAAGCGTACCAGCCGGTTGAAGTCGTCGGCCTGCGGCACCACCGAGCGCACCGGCCGGCTGCCGTCGGTCAGTTCGTCCAGGCGGCGGCGCTCGGGCTCATAGAGGCGGTACGCGGCTGACCGCAGCACGCGCCACGAGGTCGGGTCGTCGACCTGGTCGAAGCAGAACTCGTGCAGCTCGTAGCGCGTCGTGGCCACGTCGTAGGTCAGCAGCAGTGGGCGCACGGTCTTGTGCGGCAGCAGTTGGCCAAAATGCCGCCAAGGGTAGTAGATCTGGCGCACGTTGAGGTGCGCACGACGCCCGATCTTGGCCTCCACGAGGATGATCTCTCGCTCGCCCTCATAGCCCGCGTCGACCTCGATCTGCGCGCCTTCCACGTCGACGGTGACCTCGCCCAGTTGGAAGCTGAAGGCTCCGGTGCGCTCGCGGCCGCGGATGGTCAGGAACAACGGCGACGCCCCGACGAAGCGCTGCAGTAGCCCGGTGTTGTAGGCGTGGTCGATGTACTGCGACTCGCCCTCGCCCCGGGCCGCCGTTTCCAGCGTGAAGGGCAGTGCCGTGAGCTGGGGCTCGGTGCGGCCGATGACGGGCACTTCGCAGCACAGATTACCGCGGGTCAGCAGGTACTCGCCGAGGCGCAGCGGCAGGATGGTGTAGCCCGCCTCCCGCAGGCAGCGCGGCAGCTCATCGGGCGATTCGTAGCGCGCCACCAGCCGCGGCTCACAGCCGGTCTGGCGGCGCAGGAGGTCGGCTTCGACGCGGTGCGGCCGGCCGTCGAGCACGAGCTTGTTGTGGTCTACAAACTGCTCCCAGGCCCGGTCGGTGTTGGCGGCCATCAGGGGTGCCTGGCCTCTTTGAGAGGGTAGTTGGCGATGACTACCTCGCCCACGATGCCGCGCTTGGTGGCGTCGCAGCCGATCATGCGCCGCGCGGTGATGGGCCGGATGGGGAACATGTAGTCGGGCAGCTTGTACAGCTCGCGCACGATGGGCGTGTCGGAGTTGCTGGCCATGACCAGCGCCCCGGCATCGTCGAGCCGGCAGATCAGCTCGACCAGCCGCCGTTGCTGGTCCAGGCCGAAGCCCTCGTCGGCATACTCGGTGAAATTGGCGGTCTCGCTCAGCGGCACATAGGGCGGGTCGAAGTAGACGAAGTCGCCCGACCCGCAGTCGGCCACGGCCGCGGCGAAGTCGGCCACCAGCAGCTCGGTCTGGGCCAGTGCCACGCTGGCCGCGCGCAGCAGCTCCGGCGCGCAGATGCGGGGGTTCTTGTACTTGCCATAGGGCACGTTGAACCGGCCGCTCCGGTTGACCCGGTACAGCCCATTGTAGCAGGTGCGGTTGAGGTAGATGAAGCGCGCGGCCTGGGCCACCGGGTCGAGCTGGTCGGGATCCTGCTCGCGCACGCGCTCAAAGCTCTCGCGGTCAGGCTGATGGTCGCCCAGCGCCTCGATCAACTCCTCCACCCGGTCGCGCACGGTGAGGTAGGTGCCGATCAGATGGCGGTTGATGTCGGCCAGCCGCGCGGGCTTGGGGCCGTGGTGCGCCTGCAGCCAGAAGAACACCGCGCCGCCGCCGACAAACGGCTCCACGTAGCGCTGGTAGCGCTCGGGCGGCGGTAGATAGCGCTTGTACTGGGTCAGCAACGAGGCCTTGCCACCAGCCCATTTCAGGAATGGACCAGCCACAACCGGCTTGTGAGTTGCCTGGGGGTCGGACATCGCCGGCATTGTCCGCCAAGACAGCGCTGAGGGCAAGGGGGTTGCGCGTCAGAAACGGTGTCAGGGACCGTTTCCGCGCGCCGAAACGGTCCCTGACACCGTTTCTGACGCGTACCACGCGATGGTCCGCGCCAGCCCTTCATCCAAGCTGTGTTCGGGCCGCCAGCCGAGATGCTCGCGCGCCTTGGCTGCCGACAGGTATTCCTCGCGGATCTCCGCGCTCGCCTCGTTCCGGACGTCCGGCTCGAGGTCGGAGCCCATCTGGTCGAGGATGCGCGCCACCAGTTCGAGCACCGTGAGTGGCTGCTCGTAGGAGATGTTGAAGGCCTCGCCGGCCAGGTCCGCGCTGGCCGCCAGCTTCTCGGCCAGCAGCAGGTAGGCGGCCACGGCGTCCTCGACGTACATGAAGTCCCGCACGAACTGGCCATCGGAGCGGATGATGGGTCGCTCGCCGCGCAGCACCGAGGTGATTGTGCCGGGCACGATGCGGTTGTTGTTGAGGTCGCCGCCGCCGAACAGGTTCCCGCAGCGCGTGATGCCCGTGCGCAGGCCGTAGGTCAGCGCGTAGCTGCGGGCGATCAGGTCGGCGCACGACTTGCTCACATCGTAGGGGTACTCGCCGCGTAGCGGCATGGACTCGTCATAGGGCAGGGCGGCCTGGCTGCCATAGGCCTTGTCGGACGAGGCGACGACCACCGGGGTTTCCGGCCGCACCGTGCGCACGGCTTCGAGCAGGCGCCAGGTGCCGCCGATGTTGGCCTCGAAGGTCGCCGCGGGGTTGCGCCTGGCGGTGCCCACGATGGACTGCGCGGCCAGGTGGATGACCAGATCGACCTCGTACTCGGCTACGGTGCGTGCCAGCAGGTCGCTGTCGAGCAGGTCGCCGTGCACCACGCGCACGCGCGCGATGGTGCCCCGACGGACCAGCTCGCACTCGGGCACCTGGTCACGGATCAGGCAGACCGGGCGCGCGCCGAGCTCGATCAGTCGCGGTGTCAGCCAGCCGCCGAGCAGACCGCTGGCTCCCGTGACGAGGACCGATCTGCCCAGCCAGTAGGCGCTCATCGCTCAATCCTCGGACATGGCCTCGCCGGTTGTGCCAGTCTTCTCGGGACCCGGGCCGACGATCTCGGCCAGCTCCGCGCCGTCCAGCGTCTCGCGCTCCAGCAGCGCCTCGGTGAGGAGGTGCAACTGCTCGCCGTGCTCGCTCAGAATGGCCTGCGCCTGCTCATAGCATTCGTCGACCATGCGGCGGATCTCCTTGTCGATGACATGCGCCATCTCCTCAGAGTAGTTGCGGTCCTCCACCAGGTCGCGGCCCAGGAACACGGGGCCATGCTTGCGGCCCATGGTGCGCGGGCCGACCTCCTCGGACATGCCGTACTCACAGACCATGGCGCGGGCCAGTTCGGTGACGCGTTCCAGGTCGCTCTGGGCGCCGGTGCTGATGCCGTCCGGCCCGTAGATGACCTCTTCGGCCACCCGGCCGCCCAGCGCCATGACCATGATCGAGCGTAGCTCGGCGCGCGTGTGGCGGAAGCGTTCCTCGTCGGGCACGGGCATCACGTAGCCCAAGGCCGTGCCGCGGGGCAGAATGGTGATCTTGTGGACCGCGGGATAGTCTTCCTGAAAGTGTCCGCACAGCGCGTGGCCGGACTCGTGGAAGGCCACCGCGCGGCGCTCGTCCGGGCTGAGCACACGGCTGCGGCGCTCGCGGCCCATGGTCACGCGCTGGATCGACTCCTCGAAGTCCTCGGCCTCGATCTTGCTCTTGCTCGTGCGCGCGGCGAGGATCGACGCTTCGTTGACGATGCTGTAGAGATCCGCGCCAGTCAGCCCCGCGGTCTGTCGGCCGAGCAGGTCGGCGTCGACATCATCGGCGATCGGGCGCACCTTGAGGTAGAGGTCGAGGATCTCCTTGCGCCCGCGCAGGTCGGGCGCATCGACCACCACACGCCGGTCGAAGCGGCCGGGCCGCAGCAGCGCCGGGTCGAGGATGTCGGGGCGGTTGGTGGCGGCCATGACGATGATGCCGTTGTTCGGCTCGAAGCCGTCCATCTCCACCAGCAACTGGTTGACCGTCTGCTCGCGCTCGTCGTGCCCGCCGCCCAGGCCGGCGCCGCGTTGTCGGCCGACGGCGTCGAGTTCGTCGACGAAGATGATGCACGGCCGGTTGGCCTTGGCCTGGTCGAACAGGTCGCGCACGCGGCTGGCGCCGACGCCGACGAACATCTCGACGAAGTCCGAGCCGCTGATGTGGAAGAAGGGCACGCCAGCTTCGCCGGCCACGGCGCGCGCCAACAGCGTCTTGCCGCAGCCGGGCGGGCCCATGAGCAGTACGCCCTTGGGGATCTCGGCGCCCAGCTTGCGGTACTTGTCCGCATTGCGCAGGAAGTCGACGATCTCGGCCAGCTCTTCCTTGGCCTCATCAACCCCGGCCACATCGTCAAAGGTCTTGCGTGGCATGTGGTCGGCCATGCGCTTGACGCGCGAGTTGCGGAAGGACATGGCCTGGTTGTTGCTCGCCGAAACCGAGCGCATGAAGTAGATGACCAGCAGCACGGCCACGATGGTCAGCGGCGCGATGTAGAACAGCAGCACCTTGAGGAACTCGCCCCAGGGCGATGGCTCGGCATACTGCACCTGGATGCCCGAGAGCTTGGCGGTGGCGTCCTTGAGGCTGCGGTCGATGACGTTGATGTCGCCGGGGCCCTTGACGCGGATCGGTGCGTCCTTGCCGGTGTAGGTGGCCCACAGCGTGGCGCCTGGCCGGAACACCTTGACGCTGGTCACCTTGCCCTGGCCCACGTCGGCGATGAATTCCGACCACTCGCGCGTGCCCTCGGCACGGCGGCGGTTGGCGCCCTGCACAGTGTGCAGCGCAAACGCCACGATCAGGAACAGCACCAGCCAGACGGCCAGATCTCGCCGCAGGTTCACCACCACCTCCGAGCAGGCGGCCTGGTCTGCTGGCCCGGGCCGCACCTCTCCGCACAGTATAGACCATGGGCGACGCGATGTGGGACGCGGCGCGCGCACCTGGCAGGCGCCGTTCGCTTGCCTGTCGCGCCTTGAGCCCCGCGTTGCGCGCGCTTGACACGCCGTCGGTGCCACCCTATGCTCGCCGCAGGGAACGTTCGTCACCGCATGAGCGATGGTGTGGTCGGGGAAAGAGGAGGCACAACCATGGCGCAGGCATCCCAAACGGCTCCGTCCAAGAAGCGATCTGGTCTGGGCAAATGGCTCGGCATCGCGGCGGTCGTGGGCCTGGTACTCGTCTTCGGCGGCCTGTTCGTGTTGCGCGGCGTGGCCACGAGCAAGGCCGAGCAGGCGTTGACACGCGAGGTCGGCGCGGCGCAGAGCTGGAAGGTCAAGCTCGGCATCGACGCGCTGCCCAAGGCCCTGCTGGGCATGGGCTTTGGCGCGCAGGTCTCGGGCCGCGAGATCCAGACCAAGGGCAAGCCACAGATCAAATCGCTCGACATCGACGCCACGGGCCTGCGGGTCAGCGTCAAGCAGGCCAAGCTGCTCTCCGCCGAGCGCATCGGCGTCAAGGCCTCGCTGGGCGAGCAGGCCGTCGTGCAGTTTGTGCGCCAGGAAGCCATGTCGTCGCGCATGTTCAGCGATGTGACGGTGCAGTTCGGCGTGGGCGAAGTGCTGTTGACGGGCGCGGTCACCTCGCCGGTCATCCAGACGCTGACCGGCCAGAGCAGCATCTACGCCACGGCCAAGGCCAAACCAGCCATCAAACCGCCGGCCTCCGTCGAGATGCTCGTGTCGGGCGTGACCCTGCGCGGCGCCGAGGGTCAGATCAACGTGCCCACCTCCTATGTCAGCGGCATCATCGCGCGCGACCTCAACTTCGACCTGCGCCGCCTGCTGCCGGGCCTGGTGCTGCAGAACGTGAACATCGTCGACGGCGCCCTGGCCGTCGACGGCACGATCGACGCGGCGGCGCTGCTCAAGGGCGACGGCGGCGGCAAGCAAGGCACGCCGGCCCTGCCCGATCCCAGTGTGGGGAAGTCGGTTACGCAATGATCTCTGGCCATCAGGTGTCCGCGGCGCGGTTGGCCGAGCTGCTGGCGGCCATGGCCGACCAGCGCACGCTGGTGGTCGGCGATGTGATGCTCGACGAGTATGTCTGGGGCCGTGCCGACCGCGTGTCGCCCGAGGCGCCGGTGCTCGTGGTGCGCTCCGAGCGGGTCACGCAGGTGCCCGGTGGCGCGGCCAACGTGGCCCAGTGCCTCCTGGCGCTCGGCGCGCGAGTCGGTGTCTGCGGCGTGGTCGGGTCCGATGAGGCGGGCCATTCGCTCGGTCGCCAACTGGCTGAGGCCGGCGCCGACCCGGTGCGCCTGGTGACCGACGCCGATCGGCCGACGACGATCAAGACGCGGGTGCTGGCCGGCACGCAGCAGGTGGTACGGATCGACCGGGAGTGCCGCGACGCGCTCGGTGCCGCGCCGGCCGCGGCGCTGCTGGCGGAGGTCGAGGCGGCGCTCGACGGCTGCGCTGGCCTGGTGCTGAGCGACTACGACAAAGGCGTGCTCACCCCCGAGTTCATTGCGGCCCTGCTGGACCTGGCCCAAGCGCGCGGCGTGCGTGTGGCGGTCAACGCCAAGCCGCGGCTGGCCGGGTTCTATCAAGGTGTCGACCTGCTCACGGTGAACCGCTCCGAAGCTGAGGCGATCTGCGGCATCACGCCCGACAGCCCGGCCCAGGCGGCACGCGCGGCGACCTGGATCGGCGAGCGGCTGGGCTGCCGGCACACGCTGGTGACATTGGGCGGCGATGGCGCCATGCTGCACCAGGGCGGTGGCGAGACGCATCTTGTGGCGCCGTGGCCGGTGCCGGTGTGCGACGTGGCCGGCGCTGGCGACACGACCATCGCGGCAACCCACCTGGCGCTGTGCGCCGGCGCGGCGCCGCGCGAGGCGGTGGAACTGGCCATGCGCGCGGCGGCGGTGGTGGTGCGCAAGGTCGGTGTGGCCACGGCCACGCCCGCGGAAGTCATGGCGTTGAGCGAGGGCTAGAACCATGAAGTGGTATGTGCTCACGGACCTGGAAGGCGCCTGCCGCGTCAACCGCTGGGACCAGACGCGGGTCAATGAGTTGACGCCCGGCAAGCTGGGCGCGATGACCATGCTGACCCTGGAGATCAACGCCGCCGTGCAAGGCCTGCTCGACATCGACCCCTACGGTCAGATCGTCGTCTGGGACGGTCATGGCAACGGCGGCATCGACGAGCGACTGCTCTCCGACCGGGCCTGGCTCATCTCACGGGGCACGGGCATCCGCGCGCCCTACGGCCTGGACAGCGAGTGCGTCGGGCAGGTGGTCATCGGCCAGCACGCCATGGCCGGCACGCCGCACGCCACGCTGGCTCACACCTACAGCAGCCAGACCGTCGAGTACTATGAGCTGAACGGCCAGCGTATCGGCGAGCTCGGCTGCCGCGCCGTGATGGCCGGCGCCATGGGCGTGCCAACGATCTTCGTCAGTGGCGACGACCTGGCCAACGCCGAGGCGCGCGCGCTCATTCCGGGCGTGCTGACGGTGGACACCAAGCAGAGTCTGGACACCGAGCTGGCGCTGCATCGGCCGCCGCACCAGGTGTATGAGGAGATTCGCGAGCAGGTGGCCCTGGCCGCGCGCGGGGCCAAACAGGCCGAGCCCGTGCGCTGGCCCGGCCCCTATGAACTGGTGGCGCGCGTGCTGCCGGACTGCTCGCCCGACGGCTATCTGCGGTACCCCGGCGCGACCAAACTCGACGACCGTACGGTCCGGGCCACCGCCGACGACCTGACCGCCCTGTGGGTGTGAGTTGACAACACCGGCGCCGCCGACGTCAAGCTAGTACGGCCCTGAAGAACCAGGCCGGCACACTCGTTGAAGGGTCCCAGCGCGAAGCAATTGAGGTGAATCGATGAGGGCAAGACTAGCCAGACGAGTTCTGATGGGGCTGTTGTGTTGCGCGGGCGCGCTGGTACTGGGCGCCTGCGGCTCGACCAGCACCACGATACCGGCCATCGACGAGACGTTCGACTTCTCGTCGGCGGGCGTGCTGCCCGGCACCAACCGCCGCGACGCGGGCCGAGGCCGGCTCGCCGGCACGGTGCGCAACGCGTCCAACCAGACCGTCTCGGGCATCAGCGTCACGCTGTACCACCTGATCAACACGCGTCAGGCCGGCGTGGGCCATGCCGTGGCCACGACCATCTCCGGTGGCACCTACGTCTTCGGCAATGTGCCCGCTGGCCGCTACCGCGTGGCCATGCAGGGCCAGACCACCGATATCACCGTCTACGCCGACCGCGACAGCACGGCCAACTTCGCCGGCGCCACCGGTGGCACGACAGGCGGCAGCGGGCGCAAGTGGACAGTGATCGTCTACATGGATGGCGACAACGACCTGGAGACCTACTCCGTGGCCGACGCCAACGAGCTCGAGCGTCTGCCCGCCAGCGACGAGGTGACCTTCGTCGTGCTGTGGGACCGCATTCGCGGCTACGACAGCACCAACGGCAACTGGACCGACGCGCGGCGCTTCGTCATCCAGCACGACACCGACACCAACATCGTGACCTCGGCGCTGCTGCCGTCCGAGGGCGGGAACGCCACGGTCATGGGCGAGCTGGACATGGGCTCGGCCACCACGCTGCGCGACTTCGTCAACTGGGCCCAGACCAACTACCCGGCCGACCACTACCTGGTCGACCTGTGGAACCACGGCTCGGGCTGGCGGCCGGTCAATCGCTCGGCCCAGGGTCAGCGCGGCATCAACTACGACGACACCAGCGGCAGCTTCCTGGCCACGCACAACATGGACGACGCACTGGCGGTCAGCCAGCCGTTGGACGTGGTGGCCATGGACGCCTCGCTGATGCAGATGGCCGAGGTCGTCTACCAGATGCGCAACTCCTGCGACTACGTGGTCGGCAGCGAGGAGTCGCCGCCGGGCGAGGGCTATCCGTATCACCTGATCTTCTCGGGACTGGTGAGCAATCCCGACATCTCCGCCGACCAGGTGTGCCGCAACATCGTGACCAACTACGTCAACGAAGTGGGCGGCCGCAGCTCGGTGACGCAGTCGGCTTTCCAGTGCTCGCAACTCGAGGCACTGACCGGTGCCATCACCAACTACGCCCAGGCCCTGACCGCCAAGAACGCGACGTTCCACGACCAGATCGCTCTGGCCCGCACCGACAGCCAGCGCTATGGCTCGGGCAGCAGCCTGTACGAAGGCAACCGCGACCTGATCGACTTCATCAACCGCGTCAACACGCGCACCGGCGATGCTGCCCTGCTGGCGGCCGGCAACACGGTCAAGAACGCGCTGAGCGCGGCCATGCTCCAAGAAGGCCACTCCGGCACCGACCTGGCCAACTCCAAGGGCCTGGCCATCTGGATCCCGGCCAGCGCCGACTGGGTCAGTATCCGTAGCTCCTACCGCCTGACCGACTTCGGCATCAACGGCGCGTGGGACGACTGGCTCGATACGTTCTACAGCATCGGCGGGTAGCCGCCGTAGATGCACCCAGGGACATCACCCTTTCCGCTTGCGGGAAAGGGTGATGTCTTTGTGTGTCCCGCGGCGCGCGGCCTCAGTCCTCGCTCTTGCCGTCGGCAGCCATGAGTACCATCCGGGGCATGAAGCTGGCCACCGGCTCCACCAGGTCGCGCTGCTGCGCCATGACGCGTTCCAGGCGCTTGTAGACCTGCGGGCTCTCGTCCAGACCGCCGGCCAGCAGTTCGACGCCGACGCGCTCCAGCCAGCGCGTGCGCTCCGATCGGGTCAGCTTGGCCGTGGCCTGCTTGCGGCTCATGACGCGGCCGGCACCGTGGCTGGCGGAGCACAACGACTCCGGCTGGCCGAGCCCGCGCACCACGTAGCCGGCATCACCCATGCTGCCCGGGATCACGCCCAGCACACCCGCGCCGGCCGGCGTAGCGCCCTTGCGGTGGACCAACATCTGCTCGCCATCGTGCTCTTCGAGCCAGGCGAAGTTGTGGTGGTTCTCCACGCAGCAGCGCGCCTCCAGGCCTGCCGCGGCGGCGACATGCTCGTGGACCAGCTCGTGGTTGGCCGCGGCGTAGGCACCGGCCAGGGTCATGGCCTGCCAGTAGGCCTGACCGTCGTCGCTGTCGAGGGCCAGCCAGGCCAGGTTCTGCGCCTCGCGCGGCAGCCGGCAGCTGGCTTTGGCCAGCCGCGTGAAGTGCTCGGCGATGTGCGCGCCCGTGCCGCGGCTGCCCGAATGGCTGAGCAGCGCCAGGTAGGCGCCGGCCGGCAGGTCGAGTTCCGGCACGCCGTCGGTGGTCAACTCGCCCCATTCGGCGAAGTGGTTGCCCGAGCCGCTGGTGCCCAGTTGGGCCCAGGCCTTGTCGTGCAACTCGCGCAGCAGCCCTTGTGCCCGCCAGGTCGGGTCGTCCATGACCGCGTGCTGACGCCGCTGGTCGCGAGCGAACTCGGCGCCCACGCCAAAGCGCGTCTCGCCCAGCAGCGCGCTGCGCAGGCGGTCGCGCCGACGGTCGGTCAGCGTGGCTGGCTCGTCGAAGACCGTCAGGCGCATGCGGCAGGCGATGTCGACGCCGACAGCATAAGGGATGACCACGCCGCGCGTGGCCAGCACGCCGCCAATGGGCAGGCCGTAGCCGACATGGCCGTCGGGCATCTGTGCGCCGCGCGCGGCCACGGGCAGCCGGCAGGCCACGTCGAACTGGTCGATGGTGGCGCCGTCGAGCAGTTCTTGGCCCCAGATGCGGTTGGGCACGCGCGCCGCACGCAGCGCGCCCACGTCGGCGGACGTTCGCGGGCCGCACAGCAGTCGTGCCAGTTCGCCGCAGACGGCGTGGCGCAGGTGCTTCTCAGGCTGCCGCAGGCAGGCTTGGAGCACGCGCGTGATGCGCGGCCGGCCGCGCCCCTGTCCGGCCAGATGCGTAGCCACGGCCTCGGCGGCGGCGAGCGTGTCGTCGCGGTCGAAGCCGAGCTGGCGCAGGTCGCCAGCGGTCAGTAGCGTCGTCTCGTCCATGGTGGGCATTCTATCGCAACGAAGCCGGCCGCTGCTAAGGCTCGGATCGGCCCGGCACGCCGCCGTGGGGCGGCTCCGCACCACCGAGATCGAGGAGGAACGGCGTCCTCGCTGCGCGAAAGCCCGGCCATGAACAGCTTGCCGCCTGGTTGGGAGACGTGGCTCGATGCGGAGCTGGCGCGTGTGGCGCGGGCGCGTTCGGTCAACAACGCCGAGCGGCTGCAGGCCGACCTGTGTGCCTGCCTGCGGCTGGATGCGGCGCCGGGCCCGGGTGGGCAGTCGCCGATCCGCCAGTCGGCACCGCCCATCGCCGGCCGGCCGGTGACGCGGCTGGTCTATGCGCCGTGGTCGGGCGTGAGCAACGATGCGCTGTCGGTCGAGGCTGAGCCTGGCCGGCCGCGACTGCTGCTGCTGCACGACCTCGACGGCTCGCCCGAGGTGTTGTTGGCCACGCCGCTGGCTCAGACGCTGGCCGCCGCCGGCTTCGGGTTGCTCGCGCCGCGGCTGGTCCCCGGCTGGCGCGCGCGGCTGCGCGTGGCGCGCAAGGCACGGCTGCTGGGCCTCGAGTGGCTGGGCCTGGAAGTGCTGGCCTTGCGGCGGCTGATGGACCAGGTGCCGTCGTACGGCTGGGGCGTCGTGGGCTACTCGCGCGGCGGACAGGCGGCCCTGCTCCTGGCGGCGCTCGACCCGCGGCCGCGCGCGGTGGTGGTGGCCAGTTGGTTCTGCGACCGCGACAAACGCCTGCTCGACACACGGGATTCGCGGCTGACCGCGTTCCTCGACTCGCCCGAGGATGAGCAGTTCCTGCCCGGCTGGTGGCGGCGCTTCGACGACGGGGTGCTGGCCGCGCTGCTCGCGCCGCGTCCGCTGCTGATCACCAGTGGGCTGGACGATCCCGTGCTGCCGTTCGAGTTGGTGCAGGATGCCTTCGCCGCGGCCGAGCGGCACTACCGCGCGGTGGGCGCGCTGGGCAATCTGCGGCTGTCGTTGTTGCCAGGTGGCCATGTGCCGCAGGCCGAGGTGACCGCAGAATGGCTGGCCGCGCATCTGGGCGCCGAGGTGGACCTGGCCGACATGCCCCTGCGCCCGCCACCAGGGCCGGCACGGCACCCGGCCGTGCGCATGGCCCGTGAGCGCCGCAAGAAAGTCGCCGCACTGAAACGAATCGGGCGCCGATAAGGGGGTTGGCGGCGCGGTTGAACGTGGTACCGTATGGCGCGGCAAGGAGTAGCACTATGCCCAAGATTACCTTCGTCGGGGCCGGCAGCCTCGGTTTCACCCGCGGCCTGGTCCGCGACCTGTTGACCTTCCCCGCGCTGTCGGGCTCCACCATCGCCCTGATGGACATTGATGAGGAGCGCCTCGAATACGCCAAGCGCGCCTGCGAGCGCATCGTGCGCGAGGGTGGGTACCCGGCCAAGGTGGAAGCCACCACCGACCGCCGCGCGGCCCTGGAAGGCGCCGATGCAGTGTGCATCACCATCCTGGCGGCGCCGCCGTCGGTGTGGCGCACCGACATTGAGATCCCCAAGCAGTTCGGTGTCGACATCAACGTCGGCGACACGCGCGGCCCGGCAGGCGTGTTCCGCTTCCTGCGCACCGCGCCGGCCATGATGGACATCTGCCGCACGATGGAAGAGGTCTGCCCCAACGCCATCCTGCTCAACTACACCAACCCCATGGCCATGCTCTGCCGCCTGATGCAGAGCGAGACCAAGATCACCTCGACCGGTCTGTGCCACAGCGTGCAGGGCACCGCCGAGATGCTGGCCCGCTGGATTGGCGCCGACATGGCCGACGTCACCTACCTGTGCGCCGGCATCAACCACCAGGCCTTCTACGTGGATTACCGGGTCAAGGGCGTCGACGCCTACCCGCAGATCTTCGCGGCCATGGAGCGGCCCGAGGTCTACAACGAGGAGCAGGTGCGCAATGAGATGTTCCTGCACCTGGGCTACTACGTGACCGAGTCGAGCGGCCACAACTCCGAGTACAACGCCTGGTTCCGCAAGCGGCCCGACCTGATCGAGAAGTACTGCACCAACGGCACCGGCTGGAACCCCGGCGAATACGCCTACATCCTCAAGGAGTACCTGCGGCGCGAGGACGACTGGAAGACCGACTTCCTCAAGTGGCTCGAGAATCCCGAGCCGGTCAACCTCAAGCGTGGCCATGAGTATGCGGCGTCGATCATCAACGCCATTCACGGCGACGGCGAGCCGTTCCTGTTCAACGGCAACGTGCGCAACTTCGGCCTGATCGACAACCTGCCCACGGGCTGCTGCGTCGAAGTGCCGGTCTACGCCGACCGCCGCGGCCTCAACGCGGTCCACGTCGGCCCGCTGCCGCGCCAGCTCCAGGCCCTGGTCAACAACAGTGCCAACTGCGAGGAAATGGCCGTCGAGGCCGCCATCACCGGCGACCCGAGCCTGGTCTTCCACTCGATCCTGTTCGACCCGCTGACCCAGGCCGTCTGCTCCATGGCCGAGACCAAGGCCATGGTCAAGGCCATGTTCGAAGCGAACAAGGACCACCTGCCGCAGTTCAAGCACTTCGACATCTGAGTGCCGGGTAGCTAGATCCACAGGTGGCGCAGATTGCACAGATGGCGCGCAGGACCAGCACCAAACGCAGGTCTTGCGCTTCATCTGTGTGATCTGTGTCATCTGTGGACTGCTTTGGGGGCAGCCGCTACGGCGCGGTGATGTAGGGCTTGAGCTTCTCGTAGGTCTTGGGACCGATGCCGCGCACCTGCTGGAGATCCTCGGGGGTCCGGAAGTGGGCCACCGTCTCGCGGTAGGCCAGGATGCGCGCCGCCATGGCCGGGCCGATACCTGGCAGCGTCTGAAGCTCGCTGGTGCTGGCTGTATTGAGGTTGACCCGGCCGCGGGGTGGTTCCTTGCGCTCGCTCCGGGCCGGTGGGTTGGTCAACTTGCCGGCGTTGAGCAGGTCTTTGCTGCTCGGCACAAGCGGCCCGGCGGCCTGGCGGGGCGGGTCGTGGACATAGACGTCCTCGGTGGCCACGACCACCTGCTCGCGCCGCTCGTCGTTGGTCGGCACATACAGTCGCAGCCCATCTTTGACCCGCGCGGCCAGGTTGAGGTCGTCCAGCCGCGCGTTCTCCAACCGGCCGCCGGCCGCCGCCAGGGCGTCGGAGACGCGCGCGCCGGCGGCGAGACGGTACATGCCTGGCTGCTTGACCGCGCCGGCCACATGCACCAGCACGCGGGCGCCCGCCACGGGGCTGGCGCTGCCGGTGGCAGTTGCGTCGGAGGCCAGCGCCGGCGCGTGGCGGCGACCCAACTGATAGAGCGCCAGCGGCCCAGCGCAGGCGATGGTCAGCGCCAGCGTCAGGGCGACTATCCTCTGGCTCGACGTCAGCTCAAACACATCCGCTCTCCGTCAGCGGGGCAACTCATAGCCCACGGCGCGCAGAATGCGCAGCAGCTCGTCGGGCTCGGGGCTGGCGGCCTGCGCTGCTTCGAGCGTCACATGGCCGCGCTTGACCAGCACGCCGAGCGCCTGGTTGATGGTCTGCATGCGGTAGAAGCTGCTCGATTCCTCGATGACCCGATGCAGATGAATGGTGTCGCCGTCGATGATGTGCTTGACCACCTGCGGTGAGTTGGTCATCACCTCCACCGCCACCACCCGGCCCGGCCGCGAGGCCATGGGCACCAGCCGCTGGCTGACCACGGCCTTGAGCACCTGGGCCAACTGCAACCGCACCTGGCGCTGCTGCTCCGAGGGGAAGCTGTCCACGATGCGGTCGACGGTCTGCGGTGCGTCGTTGGTATGCAGCGTGCTGAGCACCAGGTGGCCGGTCTCGGCGGCGGTCACCGCCGTCTGGATGGTCACCGGGTCGCGCATCTCGCCGACCAGGATGACATCGGGATCCTGCCGCAGCACGTGGCGCAGCGCCATCTGGAAACTCGGCGCGTCGAGCCCGACCTCGCGCTGGGAGATGGTGCAGCGGCGGTCGGTGTAGACGAACTCGATGGGGTCCTCGATGGTGATGATGTGCGCCTGCCGGTTCTGGTTGATGTGCTCGATCATCGCTGCCAGCGTGGTGCTCTTGCCGCTGCCCGTCGGCCCGGTGACCAGCACCAGCCCGCTCTGCGACAGGGCGATGTCCTTCAGCGCCGACGGCAGGTAGAGCTGGTCGGGCGTGGGCACGCGCAGTGGCACCGCGCGCAGCACCGCGCCGAGTTGGCCACGCTGATAGAAGGCGTTGATGCGGAAGCGCGCCTGGTCGCCGAAGCTGTGCGAGAAGTCGATCGACCGATCCTCGTCCAGCCGGGCGCGCATGGCTTCGGACATGATGCCCAGCACCATCGAGCGCAGCTGTTCGTCGCTGAGCGGCTCGAACTCGGACGGCACCACCGCGCCACTGATGCGGTACAGCGGCGGCCGGCCGACCTTGAGGTGCAGATCCGAGCCGTGGCGCTCCAGCATGGCCGTGAGAATGGTATCGAGTGTGGGTGTCATGCCGGCCGCTCCCCGCGCAGGGCGAACAGGATGCCCAGGCACTCGCCGGCATCGGCCAGCAGCAGCTCGTCATCGGGGCCAAAGGCCGGCTCGCGCACGCCGCGTTTGTTGACCAGTTCCAGGCAGCCGATGAGCCGTTGCCGGACGCGAATGGGCACAGCCAGGATCTGCCGTACCTCCAGCCCGTACTGCCCGCAGGCCTCCCGATGCCAGCCCGGCTCGAAGTCGACGTGGTTGATGCGGACGGGTTGGCCGACGCCCATCACATACCCGGCCAGGCCCTCGTCCAGCGGTTGGCGATAGCTCCGCACGGTCTGGTTGACCGCGCCGGCCGCCGCGGCCAGGTAGAGGTCGCCCCCACGCCGGTCGAGCATCAGCACCGACCCGGCCTCGGCGGGCACAGCCGTCTCAATCAGCTCCAGCGCCGCGGTCAGCAGCATGGCCTCGTCGAGCCAGTCGACAGCCAGCCTGAACAGGCCGATGACCAACTCGCGCCGGGCGCCGACCAGGCCCACCATGCGGTGCGCCTCGGCCAGCGGGCTGGGCTCGGCGCGCGGCGGCTGATCGGGGCCAAACAGGAAGTCGGACAAGCTCGGGTCCTCCCTGCGCGCGGGTTCGGCATGTTAGGGCGATTTCCTTCCGGCCGCCGACTCCCTTGCCAATTGCGCCTGCTCACACCGTCTGCTACCATATCGTCTCAACGTGGGCAGGAGGAAGCGACTATGAGCAGGCCGGCACCGGAGTCGGTGGAGCGCATCAAGGTCATCGGCTGCGGCGGCGGCGGCGGCAACGCCATCAACCGCATGGTCGAGGCCGGACTGCGAGGCGTCGAGTTCATCGCCATCAACACCGATGCCCAGGTGCTTGCCGATTCCAAGGCCGACACCCGGCTGCAGATCGGCGATGGTACGACCCGCGGCATGGGCGCCGGCGGCGATCCCGACCAGGGCCGCGCCGCTGCCGAAGAGGACATGAACGACCTCATGATGGCCGTCGAGGGCGCCGATATGGTGTTCGTCACGGCCGGCATGGGCGGTGGCACCGGTACCGGCGCCGCGCCCGTCGTGGCCGAGTGCGCCCGCAAGGTCGGCGCGCTGACCGTGGCCGTGGTCACCAAGCCCTTCTCGTTCGAAGGCCGCCGCCGCCTGGAAGTGGCGCGCGAGGGCCTGCGCGAACTCAAGATGCACGTCGACACGCTGATCACCGTGCCCAATGAGAACCTGATGCACGTGGTCGACAAGCGCGCCCCGCTGATCGACGCGTTTCGTCTGGTCGACGACATCCTGCGCCAGGGCGTGCAGGGCATCGCCGACCTGATTACCACGCCGGGCCTGATCAACCTGGACTTCAACGATGTGCGCGCGGTCATGAAGGACGCCGGCTCGGCGCTGATGGGCATCGGCGTGGGCTCGGGCGAGGGCCGCGCCGCCCAGGCCGCCCAGGCCGCCACCAGCAGCCCGCTGCTCGAGGGCGACATCCGCGGCGCCAAGAGCATCCTGTTCAACATCACCGCCGGCTATGACCTGGCCGTGACCGAGGCCGAGGAAGCCGCCAGTCGCATCGCCGGTGAGACCGGCGTCGACGACACCAACGTCATCTTCGGCGTCATCCTCGATGAGCGCATGACCGACGAGCTGCGGCTGACGGTCGTGGCCACCGGCTTCGACCTCAACGAGGAGGACGGCGTCATCGGCGCGCGCCGAGTGCAGGTGGCGGTGCCGTCGTCGCTGCGTACCGGCCGCTCCATGCCCGGTGTCTCGCAGCCCATCATGCCGCAGCGCCACGAGGCGCCCCGGCACGATCCGCAGCGACACGAGGTGCCGCCCGCCAGCAGCACGCCGCCCTCGGACGACGACCTCAACATTCCCCGGTTCCTGCGCGACAGCTAGGCACTCATGCCCGAGCTGGTATGGCGCGGCAAGTACGGAGCCGACGGAGCCCGGTCCAACCTGGTGCCGTCGGCTTCACCCGTTTTGCTCGCCCGGCGTGAGCGGCATCGCGGCGCCGGCTGGGGCCTCCTGGCCTGGGGCGACAACGTGGCCGTGGCCGACGCCTGGCTGGCTGAGTTCGCCGGCCAGGTCGACCTGATCTACCTCGACCCACCGTTCGGTGTCGGCGAGGCCTTTGCCGTCAACGATCAGCACGGTGCGGCGGCGTACGACGACCGTTGGCCGGACGTCGACGCCTACCTCGCCTTCATGGACGCCCGTCTGGCGGCTGCGCAACGGCTGCTGGCGCCCACGGGTAGCTTGTGGCTGCACTGCGACCATCACACCGGTCCGCTGCTGGCGCTGCTGTGCGACGAGCGGTTTGGCCGCGGCGACCGCGAGCGGAACGGATCGCCTGGCTTCCGCAACGAGGTCATCTGGCACTACGGCCTGGGCGGCTCCAGCGCGCGCTGCTATGCCAAGAAGCATGACTTGCTGCTGTGGTACAGCGCCTCGTCGCGTTGGCATTTCGAGCCGCCGATGGTGCCCGCGACCTCGCAGCGCATGGCCGGGCTGGACAAGAAGTGTCCCGACGTGTGGGCCATCCCATCGATCAACAACCAGGCCCATGAGCGCACCGGCTACCCGACGCAGAAGCCCGAGCCGCTGCTCGAGCGCATCATCGCCTCCTGCAGCCGGCCGGGCGACCTGGTGGCCGACCTGTTCTGCGGCTCGGGCACGACGCTGGCCGTGGCCGGCCGGCTCGGCCGGCGCTGGCTGGGCTGCGATGCCGGCCCCGTGGCCATCGCCACCTGCCGCCGGCGGCTCAGTGCGGCCGGGCTGCACTTCGAGCTGCACAGCGCCGAGCCGCTGCCGGCGTTCGACGCGTCGGGCCTGGCCGTCAGGTGCGATGCGGGCTACATGGCCCTGGTGGGCGACGTGTCGGGCGTCGAGGCCTGGTTTGTGATCGCGGGCGACGAGGTCACGTGGCTGCACGCGCGCAGTCGTGGCGAGCCAGTACTGGCGACCGTGGCGCCGGCGGGCGAGGCGGCTTGGGTGGTGGACCGTCAGGGCTGCCTGGCTCGACTACCGCAGATACCGCGCCCTCGGCTGGAACTCTGACCGCTGCACGGGCTCCGCCACGCCCAACACCTCGCCGTCGAGCTGGCACTGGCCGTCGGTGACCTTGATGCTGTGCCAGGTCACGGGCAGCGGGAACCCGAGACTCTTCTCCAAGTCGATCAGCGGGTTCAGCCGCGCGGCGATGGTGTCCTTCATGGCTGGCGCGAGCTGCAGGCGGCCGGTGTCGATGGCGGCATCGCGCAGCACCACCTTGGTGCCGCCCTCGATGGCCACGGTGCCGCTGATGGCCACGGGGAAGGCGGCCAGGATGACCGGCACCTTGGCGCGCGCGAAGAGCCGTCCGCCCTCGAAGGTGATCCTGGTGTCCAGCAGTTCGGGGAAGGACGCCTTGGCCAGGCCGTCCAGGTCGCCATTGCGCAGGACGACGCGCACCAGTTGCTGGCCCACGGTGGTCACGCGCAGCTCGCCGCCGACGGCCGCGGTGACCAGGTCGTAGGCCAGGTCACGCGCCTCGAAGCGCACCTCGGAGGCCGTCGTGTTGTCCAGATGAGCCTGGGTGATCACCACCACGAGCCGCTGTATGCGGGCCTTGGGCGACCGTGGGATGGGGACTGGCAGCAGGGCCTCGACGGGGATCCGTTTGACGTCGACGTCGTGGATGTCGATGCGCAGCGTATCCACATCGCCCACATGACCGGCCGCGGGCACCTCGGCCGACACCTTGACGCGACCGGCCCGCGACTGCTCGGCCAGCGACGTCTCCAACGCGGTCACGTCGCCAGGGACCAGACTGAGACCGAACAGGGCTGCCAGGAAGGCGCCAATCAGGTAACCCATGCGCTGGCCTCACTCGCCCAGATAGGCCTGGCGCACCATGTCGTTGGCCAGCAGCGCCGCCGATTGGTCGCTCAGCGTGATGCGTCCGGTCTCCATGACGTAGCCGCGGTGTGCCGTGGCCAGCGCCTGGTTGGCGTTCTGCTCAACGAGCAGGATGGTCACGTCGTCGCGCTGGTTGAGTGTGGCGATGATGCCGAAGATCTCGCGCACCAGGAGCGGTGCCAGACCGAGCGAGGGTTCATCGAGCAGCAGCAGGCGCGGCCGCGTCATCAGCGCGCGGCCGATGGCCAGCATCTGCTGCTCGCCGCCGCTGAGCGTGCCACCGCGCTGGGCGCGTCGCTCGGCGAGCAGCGGGAACAGGCTGTAGACATACTCGAGCCGCTCTGCGTCCACGGTACGGTGGCTGTAGGCGCCCATGAACAGGTTCTCTTCGACGCTCATCTCGGCGAAGATGCGCCGGCCTTCGGGCGACTGGCAGATGCCCATGGCGACAATCTCATGGGCGGGAGCATTCGTGATGTCGCGGCCGTCGAAGATGATGCGGCTGCCCTCGGCGGCCGGCAGCAGACCCGACAGGCAGCGCAACGTGGACGACTTGCCCGCGCCGTTGGCGCCGATGAGCGTGACGATCTCGCCGCGCTCGATGACGAAGTCGATGCCCTGCAGCGCGTGAATGGCGCCATGATAGACGTGCAGGTTGTCCACGCTCAAGAGCGGGCCGCCGAGACGATGCATGTGGCCGGATGCCTCCCAGATGATGCTCCGGGCAGTGTGGCAGCGCTGGCGCGGGGAGTCAACGGTGACGAGTCGGCGTAGCGCGCGCACCTGTTAGGCTTAGGTAATCTACGGTCCCGAGAAGGGACTTGACATCGAACCGCGAATAGGCTCAGTGCGCCGGGTAGGGTGGCTATGCGACCCCGACGAGCCCGAGCACGCGGTCGACGGCGAGAGCCCGAGACGCGCCAGAGGTACCAGAGTGGCGACGACAACGATCAAGACGGGTCTAGAACCCGCCTTCACGCCTCGCGGCGATACGCGCACCGGCAATGAGCCAGGCTTCGGTCAGTCCGTACTGGATCTGGTCGAGCCGCTGACCGACGATCTCGATGTCGGCACGGGCCTGCCGCTGAGAGTCCGCCATCGCGGCGACGGCGCCGAGATGGTGCTGGTGCCCGCCGGCGTGTTTGTGCGCGGCTCCGACCAGGGCGAGCCCAACCAGCAGCCGGCGCGCGACATCTGGCTGGATGCCTTCTACATCGACGTCTATCCCATCTGCAACGAGCGCTATCAGGGCTTTGTCGAGTTCATCAACGCCACCGACGACCACCGCAACTGCTATCCCGCGGAGCATCTGTCGAGCGTGACGCGCGAACTGAACCACACGCCGCGCATGTGCGCGCACTGGGTGCGTGGCTACAACGGTGAGCGGCACAAGCGCCTGGGCACTCCCAACCAGCCGGTGGTCACCATCACCTGGTACGACGCCTATGCTTACGCCGGCTGGGCCGGCAAGTCGTTGCCCACCGAGGCGCAGTGGGAGAAGGCGGCGCGCGGCGCCGATGGCCGGCTGTTCCCGTGGGGCGAGCGCTGGGATCCCACCTGCCTCAACGCCGGGCTGCGCGCCAACTGCACCACCGCCGTCGACGCCTTCCCCCAGGGCCGCAGCCCGTATGGTGTCTACGACATGCTGGGCAACGTGTGGGAATGGTGCATCGACCGCTACGACCGGCGCGGCTATGTCAACGGCTCCAATCGCAACCCCATCGGCCCGGCCAGCGGCCTGGACCGCGTCTGTCGGGGCGGTGCCTGGAACTACATTCGCGAGTACGCGGCCGCCACGGTGCGCCATGCTTTCGGACCCAGCGAAGCCTATGACTTCGTCGGGTTCCGCACCGTGCTCAGCATCACCTAGGCCAGGTTCGGTACCAACATGCCCGTCCGCATCATCGCCTGCGGCGTCTTTGAACGCGAACTGCAGGCGCTGGCCGGTCAGACGACCGTGCCGTTCGACGTGGAACTGCTCGACGCCGGCCTCCATGACCGGCCCGACCAGTTGCATCTGGCCCTGCAGGAGTCCATCGACCGGGCCACCGGCTACGAGGCCATCGGGCTGCTCTACGGGCTTTGCGGGCGCGGCGCGGCAGGCCTCATCGCGCGCGATGTGCCGCTCGTCATCCCCCGCGCCCACGACTGCGTGGCCGTTTTTCTGGGCTCGCCCGAGGCCTATCGCGAGCAGTTCCGCGCCACGCCAGGCACGCTCTACCTGACGCCCGGCTGGTTCGAGCAGAAGGTCCACCCCGACAGCCTGCGCCTGCAGTCGGTGGCCGATGGCTGGTGGCCCGACCAGCACCCAAAGTTCGCGGAGTGGTCGGACAGCTACGGCGCCGACAACGCCAAGATGATCGTCGCCTTCCTCGAGGCTTGGCGCGGCAACTACGAACGCATCGCGCTGATCGACAACGGTCTGGGCGACCCGGAGCGTTACCAGCAGTACGCCCGGGAGCTGTCGGCGGCTAGCGGCTGGCGCTACGAGCGCTTGCGCGGCCGGCTCGACTGGATCCACGCGCTGGTCGACGGGCCGCACAGCCCGGCCGGCTTCCTGACCGTGCCGCCGGGCCATCGCGTGGTGACTACGCACGATGCGCGCATCTTCGCCGCCGTGCCCACGGGCCTGACCGGCCAGCAGCCCGGCAGCGGCGCCGAGCCCGGCCGCTTCGTCTTCCGCGACGAGGCCGCGCCCACGCAGCGCACGGGCTACGGCCTGGGCATCGACGCTGGAGGCACGTACACCGACGCGGCCGTGCTGGACTTCGGCGTGGAGGCGGTGGTGGCCAAGGCCAAGGCGCCAACCACCCACGAGGACCTGATGATCGGCGTCGGTGAGGCGCTGGGCGCGCTCGACCGCGACCTGCTGGGCAAGGTCTCCGTGGTCAGCCTGTCGACCACGCTGGCCACCAACGCGCTGGTCGAGGACCGCGGCGCGAGCGTCGGCCTGCTGCTGATGCCGGTCGACGCCAAGGCCGCCGAGATGATCGCCACGCGCCCGCTGCGCATCGTGCCGGGCAAGCTGTCCATCGACGGCGCCGAGCGCCAGCCGGTGGACCAGGCGGCGGTGCTGGCGGCCGTGGACGAGCTGTTGGCCGAAGGCGTCGAGGCCATTGCGGTCAGCGGCTACGGCGGCGCCTCCAACCCGGCACACGAGCAACTCGTGGCGCGGCTGGCGGCGGAACGCTCGGGCCTGCCGGTGGTCTGCGGCCACGAGCTGACCGGCCGGCTGAACTTCGTGCGCCGCGCCCACACGGCGGTGCTCAACGCGCGGCTAATGCCGGTCATCAACCGCCTGCTCGACGCGGTGGCCAGCGTGCTGGCGCAGCACGGCGTGCGCGCGCCGCTCTATGTGGTGCGTGGCGACGGCTCGCTGCTGGCGGTGTCGGCGGCGCGGCAGCGGCCGATCGAGACCATCGCGACAGCCAGATCCATCTGCTCGAAGGCGGGCTGAAAATCGGCATCGGGCCGGGCCGCGTGGAGCCGCTGTCGTTCTGTGCCCAGCGCCACCCCGCGGTGACCGTCGAGTTGCGCGAGATCGCCGCGCTGGCGGTCGAGAATCCGCTGTCTCAACTTCATGTGGAGTGGTTCCGCATCGCCGGCCCGCGACCGCGCGCGGTACTGACCGACCGCGAGGAGGCGCTGCTGACCGTGCTGGCCGATGGTCCGCGCTCGCGCCGCTGGCTGCGTGCCAAGCTCGGCGCCATGGCGCTGGAACTGCTGCCGACCAAGCGGTTGGAGCAATGGGGCACCATCCGCCGCTGCGCGCTGACGCCGACCGACGTGCTGCATGTGCTGGGCCGGTACAGTCGCCACGATGTGGAGGCGGCGCGGCTGGGGGCGAGTGTGCTGGCGCGGTTCTGCGGCAAGGATGTCGAGACCTTCTGCCGCTGGGTGGAGTCGACCTTCCACGAGCTGGTGGCGATGGCCATTGTGCGCCGCGAGCTGTCGCTGACACTGGGCGATCCTGGTGCCGACGACCATCCGCTGCTGGCCGCGCTGCTGACCGAGCTGGTCACCCAACGCCGTCAGCCGCGGCGCGAGTTCGACCTGTCGTTCACGGCCAAGCGGCCCATCGTGGGCATCGGCGCGCCAGCCCAAGCCTTCGTGCCGGCGGCGGCGGCGCTGGTCGGCGGCCGCGTCATCGTGCCGCCGCACGCCGAGGTGGCCAACGCCGTCGGCGCGGTGACCGGCCACGTGACGATCCGCGAGACGGTGCGCATCCAGCCCGAGACCGACGGCGGATTCGTGCTGGTCAGCCCATTGGGCCGAGGCGAGTATGGCACGCTGGCCGAAGCCCAAGCCGGCGCGACCGACCTGCTGGTGGCGCATCTCCGTGCCCGCGCGGCGCAGTTCGGCACGGCCAGCCGCGAGGTCACCATCGACGTGCGCGAACGCAATGGTCAGTTGGCCGATGGCGGGGTGCAGTTGCTGGAGCTGGTGGTGCTGGGCACGCTGGATGGGGTGCCGCTGGTGGGCTGAGCGTGACAAGCGCGCCCGTCGGCAGGATTCGGGCCTAACGTCACCAACGCCGGTCGCGGAGAGCCCCATGACCCGCGCGCTGCTTGTGCTCCTGACCCTAACAGCGGCTCTCGCCGCGCCACCACCACCCGCCGGTGACGTCTTCCTCGAAGGCGAGTCGTCCGCCGATCATAACTTCACCACCGTCGGTCGCGACCCGGCCTTCGCGCCGTGCTACGGCTCGGCCATCCTGCAACTCCAAACCACCAACCCCGCCCCAGCCGGCGGCTACCATGCCACCTGGCGGCCGACCGTCGCGCAGGCTGGGTGGTATGAGGTGCTGCTGGCCGCCACCCGACCCGAGGCCGCCGCCGCGGGGCTCAGCCCGTTCTCGGTGCAGGTCGGCGAGTGTCGCCCGCGCGATCTGGCCGGCTATGCCGTCACGCAGCGCTATGGGCCGGGCGAGATCTTCGGCTGGGTCAGCGCCGGGCGCTATCAGTTGCCGGCCGGGGCGACCGCGATCACCGTGCGTTGCGACACGCGGAGGGCCAGCGACCAGGCCTATCTGTGCTATGTCGACGCGCTTGCGTTGCGACGCGTCGATGCGCCCGTGGCCACGGCCTCGTGGCTGGCGGGTGGCGAGCTGAGCGCCGCGTTCGGGCTGACGCGCCGGCCGGTGCTGCCGCAGTTGGCGGTGTTGTGCGACGGCGCGTTCACCGCGCGGCTCAACGGGCAGCAGGTGGCCAGCGGGTCGGGCACCGCGCGCTGGACGATTGCCGATGTGCGCGAACGGCTGGTGGTCGGACGCAACACGCTGAGCGTGTCGGCCGCTGGCCCGGTGCTGGTCAAGCTGGCGGAGTTCCGGGGCGGTCAGCCGTCGAACCTGCTGCTGGCCAGCGGCGCGGCGTGGCGGGCGGGTGACGGTCCGGCCAAGGTGCTCGGCCCCGAGACGATGGCGCCATATGGCGATTGTGGAGGTCTGCCCATGGTGACCGCACGCGTCGGCCGGACGACCATCCCCTTCAAGGTGGGCAATCTGTCGGTGGACCTGCTGATGGCCGAGGCGCGTGGCCAGAAGCGGCCCGAGCCGGGCCCGCAGACGCAGTTCGACGCCTGGCACGAGCAGGCCGGCATCAGCGTGGTCGAGGACTACCAGTGCTGGCTGCCGCTGGAGCCCGTGCGCGACCAGTATCGCTGGGAGTTCTACGAGAACAACGCCGCCGAACTCGAGAAGCGCGGCATGAAGTACGCGATCTACCCGTGGCTGCACTTCGCGCCGGCCTGGGCGCGTGAGAGCGAGCTGTGGGAGCCGCTGGTCAACCTGGCCGACGGCAAGACGACCTTCGCGCCGTCCATCTGGTCGCCCAAGACCGAGGCGCTGTTCGACCGCTACTACCGGGCGCTGCATGCGCGCATGGGCGACCGGGTCAAGGAGATCTACGTCGCCATGGTCACCGATTACGGCGAGGTGGGCTATCCCATCGGCATGGCCGATTGGGTGGTGCCCGCGCCGTACAAGGGGCCGGGCTGGTGGTGCGGTGACGCTATGGCGCGGGCCGATTTCGCGCGGAAGATGACCGCGCAGGCCGGCGATCTGGCCCGGCTGAACCAGCGCTGGGGCACGCAGTGGACGGCGGCCGAGCAGATCACCTATCCCGCCGAGACAGCCACCGACGGACCGGCCTTCGACGTGCTGGCCAAGCTGCCGCCAGCCGAGCGGGCCCAGGCGCGGCGCCGCTGGCTGGACTTCTCAGCCTGGTACCTGGATAGCATGGCCGACTTCGCCGGCCGGGCGGT
This sequence comes from Armatimonadota bacterium, assembly GCA_016235455.1. Classification (GTDB taxonomy): domain Bacteria; phylum Armatimonadota; class UBA10988; order UBA10988; family UBA10988; genus UBA10988. The sequence goes on from JACRKZ010000020.1 coordinate 26,505, forward strand.
GGGCATCTCGCGGCGCTACTACCCGAACACGCCGCATGAGATCAAGATCGGCTTCGGCAGCGAGAAGCTGCGCAACGGCGCTGACTACAGCGAGTACGTGGCGCGCTCAAAGGCCGACCGCTACACGGTCCGCTCGACGCACGGCAAGCTGCCGCCGTACTTCTATCGCCGTTTCTCCACCGCCGCCAAGCACTACGGCACGCCGCTGGTCACCGAGCCACCCAGCGAGGTGAGCCGCGATGAGGAGGTCGAACGCATCTTCAAGGACGCCAGCTCGGGCACCACGGAGTACTTCGACTACCCAGCCAACTACCTGGGCGCCACCGACCTTTTCGCGCGGTACGGCGGGTACATGGAGGGCCGGCACTCGCTGACCGAGGTGGCGTACTTCCTGCCCACCACCGACCATCGCCTCCGGCCCGGGCAGGACAACCCGAAGCACCTGCTGGACGCCTGCGGGGCCAGCCGCGACCTGTTCGACTGGGACCTGCTGGATGAACGGCTGGTGCGCGCCGGCTTCCTGCGGGGCTATCGTGCGCTGCTCATGCCCGAAGGCAACGTCATCGAGGCCGACGTGCTGGAGCGGCTGCGCGCCTGGGTCGAGGCCGGCGGCTGGTTGATCGCCGCCGACCGCGGGCCGGTGGAGACCGTCGAGGGCCAGTCGGCCGACGACCTCTTCGCCGACCGCGCCGCGGCGCCGCGCTGGCAGGATGCCATGGCCGCGCAAGGGACGCCGCTGCCCGCCTGCCGGGTGGACATCGGCGCCGAGGGCGACGAGCCGTTGTTGGTGGGCGACTGGGGCTTTGCCGAGAGCGGGCACTGGGAGTGGGGCGGCGAGCCGAACGTCATCCGCAAGCGCTGGACCGGCGCCCGCGCCGGCGTGCTGCTGCCGGTCGACCCGACGCGCAGCTACGAGCTGGCCATCGCCGTCGCGCTGCACCCCAAGCGCTTCGCGCAGGCCGGCAGCGTCCTGGTCAATGGTCAGAAGGTGGGCGATATCGAGCCCACGCGCAGTTCGGTCTTCCGCGCCACGCTGTCGCCCGCGCTGCTCGCTGGCCGGCGCGTGGCCGAGGTGACGGTGACCACCGCGCCGTGGCGGCCCAGCGAGGTCGACGGCAGTACCGACAGCCGCACGCTGGGTCTGGCGGTGCGCTGGTTCAAGCTGTGGCAGGCCGGCCAACCCGAGCCCGACACGGCGCCGCGACCGGTCTTGGCTCGGCACCTGGACCGGGCCACACTGGCGGCCTGCGTGCGGCGCCTGGGTCGTGGCGGCACGCTGCGGTTGCCGGCCGACCTGCCCAACGCGTCCGCCTTCGCCGAGGCCGCGGCGGCGCTGCTGAGCCAGGCCAAGCCATTGCCGGAGCCGGTCCTGCCGCGCTTCGACAGCGCGCGCGACGGCGTGTGGGTGGCGCTCATGGCCAACCGCGTGCTGCTGTACAACAGCGCGCGTGAGCCGCGAACGCGGCAGGTGGAGCTCGACCCGGCGGTGCTGCGTCGGCTGGGCGCGGCGGCGCCGGAGCGCGCGGCAACGGTGACCGTG
>JACRKZ010000142.1 GCA_016235455.1 Armatimonadota bacterium
GCGCCGGCGGTCATTGAGGGCTGGCTAGGTCGGCGGCGTCGCCGAGAGCGCTACTATGTGGAATCGCCTACGGGGGCGCCGCCGGCGGTACGCCGTGAGCCCATCGTTGGGCAAGGCATGGCAAGAGGCGAGTGGGTGTGGGGCACTACGGGTGGTGCCCTCCTCGGCCTGTTCATTGTCGGCACCGGAATGGAGTCTGCGGGCCTTTGGCTGACCTCGGTGGCCGGATGGGCGGTGTGGATCGTGGCCCGGTCTCTGTGGGCGAACACATCGCCGCAAGCGCAAGGTTGGGGCGATGCGACGAGGTCCGATCCGCCGCGTTCCCGATGGGTGACGCTCAAAGCCGATGGCACAGCGCTCACGCTGCTTGACGGCGTCTATGACGGGCGACGACTCTGGGCGGATCTCGTTGCCGTGCGTGGCGCAGCCAAAGAGCTTGTGCTGACCTACCACCGCTCCGGCGATCTCCACGTCCCAAGGCCCGCGCGGTACCGTAGTCAGTTGCTGGACAATGTGCAAAGCATCGCCGAACGTGTCCTGGCGGCGCGCGCGGCCCAGATGGCGCGGGACGAGGCGGCGCTGGAGCGCATGGAACGCGGTCTATCGCGCCCCGAGGACGACGAGCACGCCGACCGCGGGCTGAGCGTCACCGACGGCGGATAGGCCCAGGCGGGGTCTGTTGTCCCGGCTTCAGCCGGCTGGCGCTTGCATGGGTCGGTCAGTGCCGCTGGTGCCGGTACGCCAATCTCCAGATTGGCATCGGGTCGCAGACCCGACATTCCCAACGGCGTCGCCATCCGGTCGGCCGCCGGCTGCGCCTCTGGCCGATGCCACGCGGGAGCGTACCGGTCCGGCACGGGCGGCGCTGACCGACCCACGGAAGCGCCATCGGGCTATAGCCGGGACAACGAACCAGACCAGCCCCGCGAGGAGACCCGCGCCGCGCGCCGAACCGTCGGCCATGGATGATGGGGGACCGCGACGACCGATGCAAGCAGAGCACGATCACGCCTGGCTGCCGCCGGCCGAACAGATTGCGTCCTGGCTGGGCGACTTTGGCTCGGTGGCACTGCGGCGCGAACTCACGCCACGCGAGCGCGAGTCGCTGCCGCTGCCCGAGTTCGAGTTGGCCAGGCGCACGGCGTCGATGGGCTCCTACCTGGCCGCTGGGTTTGTGCTGGTCACCGGCCTGTTGCTGCTGCTGGCGCTGGCGGCATCGGGCTTGGGCCGGGCCCAGTTGGTGTGGTGTGTCGTGATGCTCGTCCTGGCCGCAGCCACGCTACTGCCGCCGCGCGTACACAGCGTCATCCTCGCGCGCGGGGGTCAGGTGCTGCCGCGCGCGCGACACACCGTCCAGGCCCAGTGGGGCGACATGCCGGTCGTCGTCGAGACCACGGTCTCGGCCGATGCCCGCGGGATCCGCCTGGCCACCGAAGGCTCCGAGCAGACCCTGGCCTGGGAGGAGCTGGTGGAGGTGCAGCACCACGGCGAGGACGCCCTGCTGTGCTCGGAGTATGGCGAGGCGCTGCGCCTACCCCGAACCTCGGCGCTGCGACCGGTGCTCCATGCCGCTGGCCATGTGGTGGCGGCCCGCGCCGCGCATGACCAGGCCGCAGCGGCGCGCCTGGAGCGCGGGCTGTCGCGCCCCGAGCACGACGAGCACGCCGACCGCGGGCTGAGCGTCACCGGCGGCGGTTAGGCTCGGGCGCGGGTTCGTTGTCCCGGCTTCAGCCGGCTGGCGCTTTCATGGGTCGGTCAGTGCCGCTGGTGCCGGCACGCCAATCTCCAGATTGGCATCGGGTCGCAGACCCGACATGCCCGACGGCGTCGCCATCCGGCCAAAGCCGGGACAACGAACCAGACCAGCCCCGCGAGGAGACCCGTACCTCGCGCCGAATCCGCGGCCATGGCAGCCGGGGGCATGGGACAACCAGGGCAGCGCGATGATGGCGAGGCGTGGATGCCGTCGCCCGAGCAGATCGGCGCCTGGCTGGGTGGCTTCGACGGCGCGTGGTTTGTACCGCTTCGCCCGCGCGAGCCGTGGGAGCGGGCTTGGCTCGAGCGCCCCAGACCAACGAGCGAGCGTGCCCGGGCGCGCGTTGCGCTCCTACAGCTGTCGGCGGCGATTGCAGTAGCGACCGCCTTGGCGGGGTGGGCGGCCGCGGCATCCGGAGACCGGGTCCTGGGCACGGTGACCGCTGTCATGGGAATCAGCTATGTCGTGCTCGCCGTGGCGGCCACTGTTGGCCAAGTCGGTGGTGACGAGCCAAGCAATCGCGCGCCCGCCAAGCGCCAGCGCGGCCGGAGGCGTGCCAGATTGGCCGCCAGCCCGGCTACGCTGTCCGTGCACGGTGCCGGCAACCATCACTGCCTGCCCTGGAGCTCCCTCACTCGCGTCGAGACGGACGATGGCGAGACGGTACTGCACTGGTCGGATGGGGTCGTCATCCGCTTGCCAGATGACCAGGGGCTCGAACCCGTCATCAGCGTCGCCCAGCGCATCATGGCCGCCCGCGTCGAGCAGGACGACGCTCTGCAAGCGCGCATGGAACGCGGTCTGTCGCGACCCGATGACGACCAGCGCGCCGACCGGGGCATCAGCCTCATGACTGCCGAGGAACCCGCTGAGCGCGACGAGCGTTCGATGCCAAGGGGCTGACGATGCACCACGAACAACCCGCCTGGCCGCCGACGCCGGAACAGATTGAGTCCTGGCTGGACGACTTTGGCCCGGTGGCGCTACGGCGCGAAGTCACGCGGCCGGAGCACGACGAGCGCGCCGAGCGCGGGCTGAGCGTCACCGGCGGCGCGGTGAGGGCAAGTCGGTGACACAACGGCCGTGTGGTACCCACCGAACTGCGCGCTGGCCGGTCGGCCCCGCGCAGTTCTGCCACTGGCTGGCCGCTGAGGGCGCCGTGGTGACCGACTTACGGCGGAGCGGGCGCTCGCGCGACGACGCCGGCCCGAGCCCGTGGCTGGCCGCGATTGTTGAGCCCCCGGCTGCGGCGCGGTCGGGTCATCTGCGGATCACCATCGGTTCGGAATCCGTCCATTTCGACGGGCTACCTCAGAGCCGCTCGGTGTGCTGGGCCAATGTGGTCGGCGTTTGGCGGCGACATGGCGTGGCATTGGTGGATCTGGCCGACGGCCAGTCAGTGCAGTTGCCCGCGAACGAGCACACCGAGCCGGTCCTGCGCGTGATCGAGCGAATTGCCCGGTTGCGCGAGACCTCGTGCCCTGCCGCCCGCGTGCCGGCTAATACGTGGGTCCCGGATGCTGCGCTGGCCAGCCAGTGGCTACGGATCGCCGCTGTGGCTGACGAGGATCTCGACCGACGGGTCGGCAGGCGAGCCAACGGCACGGCTTGGTTGCTCGCCGTCACCATCCTCGCTACCATCGCGGTGCTGCTGTGCCCCGGTGCCGTGACGCCCGGGCGGTGGTGGGCCATGGGCAGTACGGTCGCGCTCGTAGCCATCGCCGTTGCGTCTGGTGCCCGTCGAACGTCAGTCGCACCGGCCCAAGCTCCCCTGGTCGACCTTGCGGGCATCGTGGCAACCGATGAGGCGATGGTGTTCTCGCGGGGCGAGCGGACGGTTCGCCTGGCCTACGCAGACATCGTCAGGGTCGAACACGACGCTAGCATCGCGGCCATCGTCCTGCACGGCGGGCGCAGGCTCAGGCTGCCAAGGCGTGGGGCCCTGGAGCCGGTGATCGCCGTGGCGCAACGAATCGTCGACGAGCGCCAGCGGCTGGCGGCGCTGGTGGATGCTGATCAGGAGCGCGGCCTGTCGCCGGCAGGGCTGCACGGATCGGCCGACCGCGGCTTGAGCCGCCTGGCCGCCGAGGAACCCGCTGAGCGCGACGAGCGTTCGATGCCAAGGGGCTGACGATGCACCACGAACAACCCGCCTGGCCGCCGACGCCCGACCAGATCGCCCGGTGGCTGGACGGGTTCGAGCAAGCCACGCACAGCCCCGCGCCACCTCACGCCGACCGGCCCGCCGCGCCGCCGCTATCCGCGGGCGCGGTAGCCCTCGTCGTGTCGGCCGCAGCGGTCGTAGCGGTTGTTGTCTACGGCTGCGTCACCGGGCTGCTGGGCGTCCTGCACGGCATTGGGCCGGCCGTGCCGTTGATCGTGATCCTCGCCTTCGCGCTGATCTCGGCCATCGGGCGGATGGTTGAGTTCTGGACCCCGCCGTGGTCGCCCGAGTCGTCTGGCGTGGACCTGTCGGGTTGTGCCCGGTGGCTGGGCGGATGGTTGTCACCTGTGTGGTCAGCCGGGCGCCTCGGTCAGGCAGACCACCCGCATGCCGACGCTCTGCCGGTCACCGTGCTGGCCGACGCGCAGGGCATCGAGGTCCGTACGGGCACCACCGCGCAGCGCGAGGCCTGGCTGGAACTGATGTCGGTCCAGGACCATGGCACTGCACTCGTGCTGGTGTTCGAGTATGGCGAGGCTCTGCGCGTGCCACGCGAGGACGTCTTCGAGCCCGTGTTGAGCACCGCGCGCCACGTCGCCGCCGCCCGCGCCGCGCGGCAGGACGCGGTTCGGGACGACATGGAGCACGGCCTGTCGCGCGCGGATCTGCCGGTCGACGCCAGCCGGGGACTCAGTCGTAGAGAGCACTGAGCGCCGTTCCATCCGACCACACCAAGGAGCATCGTCCATGACCACTGACGGCACGGCCTCCGATCCCAGCACCGGCTACCTCCGAGTCATCGCCATCTGCGTCTTCCGCGACGGCCGCCGCATCCTGGTCGGTGACGCCTGGGACCCGACCAAGCAGCAGATGTTCTATCGTCCGCCCGGCGGGCGCGTGGAGTTCGGCGAGACGAGCGAGCAGGCCCTGCGCCGCGAGATGCGCGAGGAGCTCGGCGCGGAGATCGCCGCGCCCCGGCTGCTGGGCGTGCTGGAGAACCTGTTCACGTACGACGGTGCCCAGGGTCACGAGATCGTCTTCGTGTACGACGCGCGGCTGTGCGACGAGGCACGGTACGGCGTCACGCAGTTTGACGCCGTCGAGAGCGATGGCAGCGCTTACAACGCGATCTGGCTGGACCTCGACACCATCGGGCCGGAGACGCCGCCGGTCTATCCCGGCGGGCTGCTGGAACTGCTCCCCACGCTCTGAGACCAGGCCTGGTGCGGAGCCGTTCTCGGTTGACTCGCGCGGACGACCCATCTACCCTTCGGTCAAACGATGTCGGGCGCGGGCTGAGGCCGGCCTGGAGGGAGTGAGCGAAAGCAATGGCGACCCAGATCGAGGCGTTCCTGCGACCCAAGTACCCGGCCTTGGCGCTGGGCTGGCTGACGGATCCGGCCGAAGACGTGCTGGAGAAGGGGCCGCAGTGTCTGATGCACGTCCTCTGGCGGGCGGCTCGCGGCGAGCGGGTGGTCATGGGCCAGGCCAGCCTGGGCTGCATCGCCGCGCGCGAAGGTCTGGGGCTCGATTACCCGCTGACCGACGCCTTCCCCGGCGGCCCCGACTGCTTCTACGGATTCCTCTCGGCGGGCAATGCCGACACCGAGGCTGGTCGCGCTCTGGTGGCAGGCATGCGGGCCGGCGGCGCGCCGCGGCACTTCACCGAGCTGCTGGAGCACGGCGAGGGCTACGTGAAGGACCGCGAACTGGTCAAGGAGTATCGCACCCACATCCCCCAGATCACGCCCGAGGGCACGCACGTCTACCTGGCGCCGCTGGACTCGCTGCCCGAGGGCGAGCAGCCGGCGCTGGTCAGCTTCCTGGTCAACGCCAACCAGCTCTCGGCGCTGACCGTCCTGGCCAACTACGCGCGACCGGGCATCGACAACGTGCGCATCCCCTTCGGCGCGGCCTGCGCCAGCCTCGGCCTGTTCCCCTTCTGGGAGGCCGCGCAGCCCAACCCCCGCGCGGTCGTCGGCCTGATCGACATCACCGCGCGTTTCCACATCCGCAAGACCCTGGGTGACGACCTCCTGAGCTTCACCGTGCCATGGTCGCTGTTCGCCGAGATGGAGGCCAACGCCGCCGAGAGCTTCCTGAGCCGCGCCGAGTGGCGCATGATCGCCGGGCTGGGCGAGGAGTAGCTCGCTGCCGCCAACGACGCCTGGCCTCGCCCTCACCATCCGCTACAATGCACGCCACAGGCAGATCCCATGGCAGACACCCTCTCCACCCATGACCTCGACATCCTCCGGCGCCTCGCCGCGCGCAAGGCCGAGATCGCCCACGACCCCGTCAACGTCGAACGCCGCCGCGCCTGGCTGGCGCACGATGCCGGCGGCGACAGCCGGCCCATGGTGCTGGCCGAATCGGGCGGCGTCCGCGACGCCCAGCGGCCCCTGGTGCCCACGCTCGAATGCGCCGACGGCTGGGCCCGCGGCGTCGAAGCCGGCCTGCGCGGCGAGATCCTGCGCTTCGAGGAGCTGCGCGACGACCACGTGGTCGAGCCGGTGCTCAACGTCGGCTGGCACGTCGCCACCAGCGACTACGGCGTGCAGGCCGTGGTGCACCAGGGCGGCGATGCCCAGACCATGGGCTCGCGCTCGTGGGAGGCGCCCATCACCGACCTGGATCGCGACTTCCACCGACTGCGCCCGCGCACCTTCAGCGTCGACCGCGACGCCACGCTGGCGGCCAAGGCGCGGCTGGAGCGCGTGTTCGACGGCCTGCTGCCGGTGCGCCTGCGTGGCGGGTTCTACTGGACCATGGGCATGACCTGGGTGGCCATCGACCTGATCGGCCTCGAAGGCCTGATGCTGGCCATGTACGACAACCCCGCCGGCCTGCACCGGCTGATGGCCTTCCTGCGCGACGACCACCTGGCCTTCTCCGCCTGGCTCGAAGCCGAGGGCCTGTATACGCTCAACAATGAGAACGACTACATCGGCTCGGGCTCCGAGGGTTACACCGCCGACCTGGCCGCCGACGGGCCAGCGCGCGCGCGCGACCTGTGGGTGCTGCTGGAGTCGCAGGAAACGGTCGGTGTCAGCCCCGCGCTGTTCGAGGAGTTCGTCTTCCCCTACCAACAGACCCTCGCCGAGCGCTTCGGCCGGGTCTACTACGGCTGTTGCGAGCCGGTCGACAGCCGCTGGCACATCCTGCGGCGCCTGCCCAACCTGGCGCGCCTGTCGGTCTCGCCCTGGTCCAACCAGGAGGCCATGGCCGAGCTGCTGGGCCGCGACTACGTCTTCTCGCGCAAGCCCAACCCGACGCTGATCAGCACCGCCCGCTTCGACGAGGCCGCCATCCGCGCCGACCTGCGGCAGACGCTGGCCACCGCGCGCGGCTGCCGGCTCGAGATCATCATGAAGGACGTGCACACGCTGCACAACGAGCCGGGCCGGCTGGCGCGGTGGGTGGCGATGGCTCGCGAAGAGATAGATCGCGCGTAATCCATGCAGGAACGCATGGACGGTGGGCGAATGCCGCACCGGAGATCGTTACCATGCTCACCCCGACGCTCCTGGCGCTGCTCGCCCTGGCGCCGCTGAACCTGTTTGTCGCGCCGACCGGCCGCGACACCAACGCCGGCACCAAGGCCGCGCCGTTCGCCACCATCGAACGCGCGCGCGATGCCATCCGCGCGGCCAAGCCTGCCGATGGCGCCGAGGTGACCGTGGCCGCGGGTACCTACGAGTTGGCGCGGCCGCTGGCCTTCACCGCGCAGGATTCCGGCACCGCCGCCGCGCCGATCGTCTATCGCGGCGCACGCGGCACCAGACTGCTGGGTGGCAAGCGGCTCGGGGGCTGGCGGCCCGTGACCGATGCCGCCGTGCTGGGGCGGCTGGATCCCGCGGCACGCGCCAAGGTGGTCGTGGCCGATCTGAAGGCGGCCGGCGTCACGGATCTGGCGGCGCCCGGCGGCTCGCCCGGCATGGAGCTGTTCTTCGGGGGCCGGGCCATGACCCTGGCTCGCTACCCCAACGAGGGCTTCCTCAAGATTGTCTCGGCCGACGGCCCGACCAAGACCGAGCGCCAAGGGAGCAAGGAAGGCATCTTCACGACCGATAGCGACCGGCTGGAGCGCTGGTCCGCCGAGAAGGGCCTCATGGCACATGGCTACTGGTACTGGGACTGGGCCGACGCGCGCCAGGCCGTGGCCAGCATCGACGTCGCCGCCAAGCGCATCACCCTGGCCGAACCGTGGCACAACTACGGCTACCGGAAGGGCCAGTGGTTCTACGTGTTCAACGCTCTGTGCGAACTCGACCAGCCGGGCGAATGGTATGTCGACCGCGCCAACAGCCTGCTCTACTTCTGGCCGCCGACCGACCCGGCCGCCGCGGCCGCCGCGGCTGCCGGTGAAGCCATGGTCACCGTGCAGCAGAACCTGGTCACGGCCGAAGGTCTGAAGCAGGTCAGCTTCGAGGACTTGACCTTCGAGGGCAGCCGCGGGCATGGCCTGGTGCTGAACAACTGCGACGACGTGACGGTCAGCGGCTGCACCATTCGCAACCTGGGCTCGTGGGCCGTGTCGGCCAACGGCGGCCATCGCGTGAAGGTGCTCGGCTGCGATATCACCGCCACGGGCGACGGCGGCGTGTCGCTCAACGGCGGCGACCGCGCCACGCTTACGCGCGGCGACCACCTGGTGGACAACTGCCACATCTGGGCGTATAGCCGCTGGAACCGCATGTACAAGCCGGCGGTGCAGCTCAACGGCGTGGGCAACAAGGCCTCGCACTGCCTCATCCACGATGCGCCGCACATGGCCATCGGCTTCGGCGGCAACGACCAGACCATCGAGTTCTGCGAGATCCACAGCGTCTGCTACGAATCCAACGACGCGGGCGCCATCTACACCGGCCGCAACTGGTCCATGCGCGGCAACGTGGTGCGCAACACCTACCTGCACCACATCTACGGCCACGAAGGCCGCGGCTGCATGGGCATCTACCTCGACGACAACTTCAGTTCGTGCGACATGATCGGCAACCTGTTCTACCAGGTGCCGCGCGCGGCGTTCGTCGGTGGTGGGCGCGACAACAACATCGCCAACAACGTCTTCGTCGACTGCACGCCGGCCGTGGCCATCGATGCGCGCGGCCTGGGCTGGCGCGCCTATGGCAAGGACGACCTGACCGCCAAGCTCAAGGAGATGCCCTACACCACGCCGCTCTGGTCGACGCGCTACCCGACGCTGCCCGGCATGCTGGACGATGAGCCCATGGCGCCCAAGGGCAATCTGATCGCCCGCAACATCTGCGTCGGCGGCAAGTGGGACGGCTGCGAGGGCAAGGCCAAGCCGTACCTCAAGTTCGAGAACAACCTGCTCGACGCCGACCCGCAGTTCGTCGACGCGGCCAAGCTCGATTTCCGGCTCAAGCCCACCTCGCCGGCCTTCGCGCTGGGCTTCAAGGCGCTCCCCATTGACCAGATGGGCCTCTACGCCGATCCGGCGCGCGCGAGTTGGCCGGTAGTCAGCGAGCCCCGGCCCAAGCCGGCCAAGCCGTGAGCTGAGCCCCAGTAGATCCACAGATGACGCAGATTACACAGATCAGGTCGGTCCAGTCGCTCCATCTGTGTAATCTGCGTCATCTGTGGATCAAGGACTACTCGCTCCCGCAGTCGCCGCTCGGCACCTCGTCGGTGGGTTCGCCGAACTGGACCGCAAACCCGTCCGGGTCGAAGACGTGGGTGTCCTTCATGCCGTAGAACCTGGCTTCCGGCGCCGGCACGTCGAGGCCACGGGCGACCAGGTCGGCATGGAGCGCCGCGATGTCGTCGGTGTAGATGTACAGCCCGGCATCGCGGTGGCCATCGGGCGCGCGCTGCAGCGGGATGTCGTTGCCCTCGGCATCGTGGTCGTGGCCGGCGTGCAGCATGATGTGCTGGCCATCGCGCTCGATGTTGGCCCAGAACGCCGGGCCGTCGTCATGGGCCATGCGGCCGGTCTGGGTGAAGCCGAGCTTGTCGACATAGAAGGCCAGGCTGCGGTCGACATCGGCGACGGATAGCATGGCGGTGATGGTCTTGACGCTCATGGTGGTTTCCTCGCCCATCAGGGTGGGTCAGGGTGCTTTCTCAGGCAAGGACGCTGCGCGGTGCCACCGCCCGACCCTCACGCGCCGACTGATAGATCGCCTCGATGATCGACACCGAGCGGATCCCCGACCAGCCCGGCCCCACCGGCTCGGCGCCGTCGCGGACCACCGCCACCATGTCGGCCACGGCGCCCGCCGGCACCGTCGGCAGCGTCAGTTCGGGCTCATACGGGCCGGCGTCGCCGCCGTCCACCGCGCCGGTCTGGGGATTCCAGGCAGCCGCCCGCTGCGCGGGCTCTTGGAACTCCCAGCGCAGCAGATGCTCCAGGTCGAAGCCGACCGCGCCCTGTGTTCCGTGGATCTCGACCAGGTCGTGCTGCCGGCCGGGGTAGGCCGTGGTGGTGTGGATGAGGCCCTCGGCGCCGTTGCTAAAGCGGATCAGGGCGTTGGTCATGTCTTCCGTCTCGCAGTTGACATGGGCGTGGACGCCGCTGTAGGCGAAGACCTCGGTCACGTCGCCCAGCACATACGTCAGCGCGTCGACGAAGTGCACCGCCTGGTTCATCACCGAGCCGCCGCCGTCCAGCTCCCAGGTGCCGTGCCAGCCCTCGTAGTAGTCCTCGCCACGCCACCACTTGAGCTTCACCTCGCCAAACAGCGGCCGGCCCAGCGCGCCTTGCGCCATGGCCGCACGAGCGCGCTGGAGCGCGCTCGTGTAGCGCATCTGGAAGTCGACCAGCAGCGTGATGCCGCACTCGTCGCAGACGCGGCAGAACTCGACGGCGCGGTCGACCGTGATGTCGATGGGCTTGGTGCTGATGACGTGCTTGCCCGCGCGGGCCGCGGCCATGCCCATCTTGGCGTGGTTGCCGGTTTCGGTCATCACGTAGACCACGTCGATGTCGTCGGCGTGGGCCAGCAGGTCGTCGAAGCTGTCGTGGGCGCGGCAGCGCCACTTGGTCTCGGCCTTGCGGCGCCGGTCGGGCTGCAGGTCGGCCACGGCCACGAGTTGCGCGCCGGGCGTGTCCACCACCTGTTGCGCGCGCACCATGCCCATGCCCAGGCCTACCACCGCGAAACGCAGGTCATCCATCATCAGCCTCCCGCCACTGCCGTCACACTGCCGTCCGCCGCGGCCACCACCACCGTGCCGTCCTCGGCCACCGCGGCGCCGGGCACATAGTAGCCGGGGCACACGCGGTACTGCCAGCGCAGCTTGCCATCGGCCGCCGACACCGCCGAGACCAGGCCGGTGTTGCTGGTCACCGCGACCAGCCCGTGGCCCTCGGCGGGCGCCGAGGGCAGGCTGCCCGCGGGCACCGCACAGCGCCAGACGACCTTGCCGTCGCGGTCCAGCCGGGCCAGGGCCGGGCCTTCCTTGTCCGTCAGCTTGGCCCACACGCCCGTGCCGTCGGCGGCCGGGCTGGTCGACACGACGCCCGGCCGCGTGCCGATGCGCGCGCCGGTGGCCGCGTCGACGATGGTCAGGTCATAGTGCCGATCGGCGCAGAAGACGCGGTCGCCCAGCACCGTCGGGCCGGCGTCGGCGGGGCTGTAGTACTTGGCCGCCGGTCGGTTGGTCGAGCCCTCGCACACGGCCTTCCACAGCTCGGCACCGTCCGCGGCATTGAGGCCGCGGATGAACGTGTCCCAGGCGCCGAGGAACAGCCGGCCGCCGGAGGCGGCAATCGGCGACTCGATGCTGTAGTCGGCCACGGGCCGGTGCCAGACCGGCTTGCCGTCGAGCCCGACGCAGTGCACGGAGCCGTCGGCCGCGCCGATGACCAGGCGGTCGGCGGCGAGCGTCGGTGTGGCGGTCAACGGCGCGTTGGCATCGTAGCGCCAGGCGATAGCGCCGGCCGGGTCCAAGGCGACCAGCAGGCCGGTGGTGGTGGGCACGATGACGCGTCCGCCGGCGAGCAGCGGGCCGCCGATGACCTCGCCCGGCAGACGCGTCTGCCACAGCGTGCGGCCGGTGGCCAGATCAAGCGCGCTGACCTGACCGCCGAGCGAGGCCACATAGACCCGCCCAGGCGCCATCGCCGGCACGGCGCGGAACGAGCCGCCCGGCAGCGCGCGCCATCGCGCCCCGGCCGCGCCGGGCACATGCACCAGCAGGTCGGCGCTGGCCAGACAGACGCGGTCGCCGATCTTGGCCTCGGCGCGCAGCAGGTGCTGGCCCGGTTCGGCGTCGGCCAGAGGAATGATCGCCTGCCCGGCGTCGTTGACCGGCACCGGCTTGCCGCCATCGAGCGCCACCGTGCCCGCGGTGAGCCCGCCCGGCACGGTCAGTGTCACCCGGACGGCATTGCCCTCGACCCGCCCCTCAACCCGCGCCGCGGGCAGCGGCGGCCGGGCCGTCAAGGGCTTCTCGATGAGCAGTTGCTCGGTGGCCAGGTCGGTGTTCCGATGGTAGGCGGCGCGCAGGATGCCGCCCTTGATGCTGATCACATTGAAGCCAGCGTTGCCCGCCGAGGCCGGTTTGGCGCCATTGTCGAACGTCGAGCCGCCTTCGACCGCGTCGTAGTCACCGAACTTCAGCCGCGCCGCGGCGTGGCCGTGGCCGACCAGCATGAGCGCGATGTTGTAGGGCTGGAGGCGGGTAAGCAGCCGTTCGTAGTCCGCCGGGCTCGCCCACTCGCTGCCCGACAGGGGGTGGTGGAAGGCCAGGATGACCGGCATCCCCGGCTGCAGTTTGGCCAGATCGGCCGAGAGCCAGTCGAGTTCCTCGAGGCTGAACCCGGGCCGCGGGTCGCCACGACCAGCCGAGTCGAGCCCGGCGAAATGCACGCCGCCGTGATCGAAGCTCCAGGGCAGGCCGCCGGGCAGTTCCTGCAGCGCGGGCCGCAGCAGCCACCAGGTGTTGTCGTGGTTGCCCGGCACAAAGCGGATGGGCACGGGCCAGCCGCTGAACCACTTGCTGAACGTGGCCCAGCCTTCGCCCTGGCCGAACTCGGTCAGGTCGCCGGTGACGATGGCGAAGGCGGGCGGCGGCGTGTTGGGCAGTCCCTGCCCAACACGTTGGCGCGCGGCGCCGATGACCACGCCGCTGGCAGAGAGTGGGGCATGCGTGTCGCTGAACTGCCAGAAGGCGAAGTCATCAACGCCCAGCGCCAGCGCGGGCGCCAGTCCGAGTAGCAGCAGCCAACGGCGCATGGATCGTGCTCCCATCGGGTCTACCGTTCGACGCGCACGCGGAATCCCTCGTCGGTACGGCGCTCGATGACCACTTTGGCGCGGTGCTCGGTGTCGTCGAGCACGGTGCCGTCGAACCACAGCGCGCTGTACAGCACCTCGAACAGGCGCTTCCAGGCGGGATTGCCGTCGTCGGGCCGGGCCGGGAGCACGCGGATCGGCCCTTCGCCGCGGGCGGTCTCGGACGACACGCGGTACAGCAGCAGCCCCAGCGGGTCATCGTCGCCCACGCCGTGGCGCCGTGCCTCGACCACATAGGCCTCGTGCGCGCCGATGGGCAACACCACGGCCTTGGTGCCGTCGGCGGTCTCGACCGAGGTCAGGTCGACACTGCCCGAGCCCTCGCGCAGCACCACCGCCTGGTCCTCGCGCAGCCAGCCCAGCTTGATCTTGTGCCAGACCAGATGGTGGCAGCCGGGCATCTGCAGGCCCATCGGGTCCCACGCGCCCGAGGCGCGATGCCAATTGGTCTTCTCGTAGAGGTACAGGTCAGGCAGCCCGAACAGATGACCCGTCTCATGCACCAGCGTCTGCCAACCCCAGTCGCGCCCGCGGATGTCGTTGCCGAAGGTCACCGCGAAACGAATCTCCCGGCCATCGGCCCGGACGCCCTCCCCCGCGGGGCACAGCAGCGTCGGCGAGTTCGGCACGCCCGGCGCACGGGAGCCGACGACATACACGACGTCATAGTCGGATAAATCGACCTCATTGTCGACTTTTCCGATGATCTCGGCCACGTAGCGCCGGTGGGTGTCGAAGCGGGAGCAGTCGTAGTCGCCGGAGGTCGACGTGCGGTCGGTGGGCAGCCAACGGTCGACGCGGTCAACCTTCAGAGTGAGCCGGCCATAGGAGGCGCGGCGGTAGTAGTCGAGCGCGCCGGGCACGAGGCGGTCGTAGAGCGACTGCGTGGTCTCCTCGACGGTGGTGTCGGGGAAGTGGGCAAAGAGCATGAGCCAGAACTGCCGACGCGGGCATGGCGGTCTCCGGCAGGTGGGTTCGGTGCGGCGGGCGCGAGTCCTGTCGGCTCTGGTGGCACCGGCGTCCCCGCCGGTAGGCGCGGGGTGGCTGGTGCTCGCGCGCGCGGAGCTGGTCGGTCCACCGGCAAGATGCCGGTGCCACGTTGGGGCGATGGCCCTTCGAGGACCAACCACGACCGACTGAGCAGTTACCGGACTACACGGATGCCCGGCCCGTCCGGCCGCGACATCTGCGTCATCTGCTGATATTCAGTGGGGCTCAACATCACCGCTTGAGCAGCACCTGCACATCGGACCCCGTGGCGTCGTAGTCCAGGTTGCCGGCCGGTCCCGGCGTCACTGCGAAGTCGATGACGGTGCCCACCTGGGCGTCGACGGGCAGCTCGAAGCGCCGCTCCGTGGGCGTGGTCGGCCCGCCGATGGGCTGGTCGTAGAGCGGCTTGCCGTCGACCAGCACCAAGACCGTGCAGCCGTCGCCCTGGCGGTCGCGCTCGAACTGGCCGCGAAGCACCAGTTGGCCGGCGACGGTCGACACCCAGCGGCGGATGGCCCACACGGCCTTGCCGCCGCGCACCTGCGGGTGCAGCGTGTCGGCGCTGGCGCCGAGGAACGGCAGCGGCCCGGCCCACTGCTCGCCCCACTGGTCGGCCTTGGCCTCGAACGGCTGGAAGGCGGCGGGCTGGTACTGTCCCTGATTGGCATCAAAGTACCCGTAGTGCCAGCCCGATTCGCCCTGGGCCTTGGTGGTAAAGTCGGCCGCGGAATCCGCTACGACGCGGAGCGGGCCGGGCCCCTCGGTCACCTTGGCCACGCGGCCGAGCAGGTAGAACGGCGTGTCGTCGACGGCCAACTCCACTACGCCGCCCGGTGTGGCCACGGGCGAGCGGTTGCCCATCAGGTCGACCTTGACCAGCCCGTCGGCGCCATCCAGGCGGATGCGGCTGAGGTTGGCGGCCCAGCAGACGCGCAGTTCCTCGCCGCCGCGGTCGAAGCGCATGACATAGGTGCGCGAGTAGGGCTCCTCGGCCTCGCGGGCGACGAACCGCGCCCCGGCCAGCAGGCGCACCATGGCGGCCATGGCGCCGTAGGCCGGCGCGGGCGAGTAGGCGCCGCGTGGGTCTTTCGGGTCGTGCACGAGGCCCATGCCCACGAAGTCGTTG
>JACRKZ010000134.1 GCA_016235455.1 Armatimonadota bacterium
CGCATGACAACCCCGTCACGCATGGCCGGCCATCGCGTATGGGTATACTGTCACCAATCGGGCTCAGCCTGCCTCTATGGCTGCAGCAGGCGCGAAGGAGCTAGCAGCGGTGTCCTACCGGCAGTTCACCCAATGGCGTTGGTCGGGATGCGTGGTCTCCATGCTGGCGTTGGCGTTCATGCTGACGCTGGGGGTGGTGGACTACCACACCGGGCCGGAGTTCGACTTCGGCGTGTTCTACCTGGTACCCGTGGGCTTGACCGCCTGGTTCGGCAGCGTGCGACAGGCGGTGGCCATGGCCTTGCTGGGCGGCATCGTCTGGGCCCATGCCGACCTGCTGTTCCTCCTGCCGGGGCCGATCATGGTCTGGCGCACGGTGGCGGGTGCGGTGACCAACCTGCTCGTGGCCATCGCCTTGCGCCGGCTACGCACCGTTCAAAACCAGCGCCAGCAGATGCTGCGCTACGTCGTGCACGACCTGCGCACACCGCTGACCAGCCTGATCGCCTCGCTCGGCGGACTGCAGCTCACGGCGCAGACCGGCGCGCCCAGCGACACCGCGCTGGTGGCTGGCTCGCTGGCGTCGGCCCGACGGTTGCTGACCATGGTCAACTCGCTGCTCGACCTGGCCCAGTTGCAGGCCGGCCAGCTACGTCCCGACTTGCGGCCGGTGACCGCCGCCGACCTGGTGGCCGCCGCGCGCGCCGACATCGACCCCTGGGCCGCCGCCGAGCGATTGACGGTGATCGTGGCCGACGGTCTGCCCGACGCCCGGTTGCTGGCCGATGCTGAGCTGACCACGCGAGTGTTGGTCAACCTGCTGGGCAATGCCATCAAGTACAGCCCACGCCACGGCCGCATCGCGCTGGGCGCCCACACCGCGCCGGGCCGCCTGGTGTTCACCGTGAGCGACGAGGGATCCGGCATCCCCGAGGACTGGCGCGAGCGCATCTTCGACCCGTTCGCCAAGGTCACCGGGAACGACCGGCCCGCGGGAGCCGGGCTAGGCCTGGCCTTCGCGCGACAGGTGGTCGAGGCTCAGGATGGCGAGATCTGGGTCGATGAGCCGACGCTGGGCGGGACGACAATCGCCTTCAGCCTGCCGGCGCTGTGACTCCTGGCGCACCGGCACGGGTCTGGGCCACGTCACAGCAGCCAGTACCCACCGTCCACCACCACCTGCTGGCCGCTCATGGCCTGCGCCGCGGCCGATAGCAGCCACAACGTCACCGGCGTCACATGGGCCGGCGTCATCAACGCCTTGACGCACTGGTGCTCGATCAGCGACTCCTGGTCGGCGGGGCTGACATGCTCGGCCAGTTGCCGCTCGGTCATGATCCAGCCGGGCGACAGCAGGTTGACGCGGATGCCCTCCGGCCCGAGTTCGCGCGCCAGCGACCGGGTGAAGCCGTAGATGCCGGCCTTGGCCGCGCCGTAGCCGGTCATACCGGCGTTGCCGAACAGATAGTTGGTGCTGCCGATGTTGACCACCGCCCGACCCTCGCCGCGGCGCAGGTACGGCAGCGCGGCTTGCGTGGTCACGAAGTAGCTGCGCAGGTTGGTCGCGACAAGCTGGTCGAACTGCTCGACGGTCATGGCCTCGAACCCGATGCGGGGGTCCTGGGCGGCGTTGTTGACCAGGTAGTCGACCGCGCCGGTCAACTCGGCCGCGACGCTCACCAGGGCGCGGATCTGCTCGGGCTCGGCCAGGTCGCAGCGCACCCAGTGCGCCAACTCGCCCAGCTCCGCGGCCAGCGGCAGGCCCAGTTCGTCGCGCCGGCCGCAGAAGACGACGTGGCAGCCCAGGCTCACCAGCGACCGCGTCAGATGCTCGCCGAGCCCGGCGCTGCCGCCGGTGACCAGCGCCACACGGCCGGCAAACTCACTGGGATCGGGCAGCAGCGGTGGGGGCATGACAGACGTCCTCAGTCGCACTCGGTCGGGCACACCAGCACCTTGTTGCGGTCACCGCCGGCCATGATCTCGACCGCCTCGTCGATCTCGCTGAGCGTGAGGCGATGGGTGATGATCCGCTCGGGGTCGACCAGCCGGTGCGTCATCAGGTCGATGGCGTGGATCATGGCCTCGGGGTTGGTGCCGAAGCTGGCGTCCATGCGGCCTTCGAGGAAGTGCGTGAGCCCGCCATCGAGCTCGAACGTCTCGTGGGTGGTGATGCCGAAGACGTTCCAGCGCGTGCCACGGCGGCGCAGGCGCACCATCAGCTCCACCGCGTGGATGGGCCCGGCCGCCTCGACCACCAGGTCGGGGCCGTTGGGCATGATGTCGTAGACCTGCTCGTAGGGGTCGGCCACCACGGGGTCGACGCCGTGGGTGGCGCCGCAAGCCAGCGCATGGCGCCGCGCGAACGGACTGGGGTCGATGGCCACCACCCGACCAGCGCCGGCCGCGCGCGCCACCATGGCGCACAACAGGCCGATGCCGCCGACGCCGATGATCACCACATCCTCGCCCAGCCGCAGCTCGCTGGCCCGGATGACGCCTTTCCAGGCACCAGACAGCGGCTCGGTGAGCGCCGCCGCGGCATAGGACACCTCGGGCGGCTTGTGATAGAGGCTGCACTGCTCGGTCTTCATGTACTCGGCAAACGCGCCAGGCCGCACATCGTCCGGACCGTCGCCGCCGGTGGTCCAGGCCTGGTCGCAGTAGTGCGTGCGGCCCAGCCGGCAGTTCCGGCAATGGCCACAGAAGCCCGACGGGGCCACGATGACCGGGTCGCCGACCCGGAAGCGGGTCACGCCCGGCCCGACCTCGGTCACCACGCCACTGGGCTCGTGGCCGGGGATGAAGGGGAAGGTCACATTGCGCCGCAGGCCGCGAATGGCCTTGTAGTCGGTGGCGCAGAAGCCGCAGGCGGCGATCTTGACGACCACCTCGCCAATGCCCTCGGCGCGCGGTCGCGGCACCTGCTCCAGGCGCAGATCATCAAAATCGTGCAGCACGGCGGCGAGCATGGTGTTCATGGCATCACCTCAAGGTCGGGTCGAGCGGACGGCGGTCACGCGCGGCGACCGGGTGGTCCAGGTCGCGGACAGCCATGTCGCGGTAGCGCACGCGCAGCTTGTCGCCAGTATGCAGCTGCAGGGCGATGTGGCCGCGCTGGCCGACGCGCCGAGCCTGATGGGTCGCGTCGTCGAGCACGCCGGCGCCGTTCCAGGCCATGATGAGCGCGCCGTTGAGCCGCGCGCTCAGCCGCGTGCCGATGGCCGTGATCTCGAGCTGGTTCCAACCCGGTGGTTGGTCGCTGTAGTAGAACGGCACACCGGGCAATGCCTGGCTCTCATCGACCCAGGTGCCTTTCGGGATCTCGGGCCACAGCCAGCGCTGGTTGCCCCGGGTCTCGTCCCAGACCATACCAGTACGCCAGGGGCCGGGCGGGTTGACGTCGATCTGCGGACCGTCCATCCAGCGCGCCTCGTCGTCGTAGCGACTGCGCACCTGCACACCGGTGTTGCCGGGGCTCTCGCGGAAGGCCTGGAAGGCGCAGCGAAACACGAAGTCGCCGTACTCGCCGTCGCTCTGCAGCCAGACGTAGTTGTGTCCGCCGTCGGTCAGCGAGTTGATCTCGACGGTGCCGTCGACCAGCTTGATGTATGGCTTGCCCTCGTCGGCCCGGACGCACTTGATGCTCCAGCCGGCCAGCGAGCGGCCGTCGAACAGCGGCTGCCAGGGCACGTCGTCGGGTGGCATTGCCACCGCGATGCCACCGCAGAGCAACGAAACATACCACCAGCGCCCCATGCCGTGTCTCCGGGCGCCAGTATAGATCAGCGCGGGGGTCGCTGTCGTTCGCAGTACAAGCTATCGTCGGGCTCGTGGCAGGTGTGGTCGCGCAGCGTGACGAAGCCGAAGCTCTCGTACAGCGCGCGCGCGCGGGAGTTGATCTTGAAGACCGACAGCCGCACTGTCGGCAGGTCGTGCTCGTCGGCCCAGTCGACGGCGGCGGCCATCATGCGGCGGCCCCAGCCCTGGCCATGGACTCGTTCGCGCAGGCCGATGCCGAACTCGGGCGGCGGCTCATTCAGGGCGCGCAGGAAGACATGGCCCTCGATCTCGTCGGCGGCGTTGACCAGACCCCAACTGACCTGATGGCTGCCGGCCAGGAAGGTGACCAGCACCGCTTCATCCACCGGCTGGAACGGGCCGAAGACGTACACCGTCTCGGGCCGCAGCGAGCGGTAGAAGTCGGCCAGTGCGGCGGTGTCGGCGGCGGTCAGCGGGCGGATGCTGTAGTCCATGGTCTCACTTCACCGCGCCGGCGGTCAGGCCCTTGACCACTTGGCGCTGCATGGCCACGTAGACCGCCGTGATGGGCAGCGACAGCACCACCGAGCCGGCGAACAGATGGCCCCAGTTCTTCACGTACTGATCCTGCATGAACGCGTACATCTGCACGAAGGCCAGTTGTCCGCGGCCGGGGCCCATGATAACAAAGGCCTGGATGAAGTCGTTCCAGATCCACAGGCCCCAGAAGATGATGACCGTCAGCGTACACGGCCAAAGCAGCGGGAAGATGATCCGCCAGAACAGGCGGAACGGCCCGCAGCCGTCGATGGCGGCGGCCTCCTCCAGCGCGACGGGCACGGTGACGATGAAGGCCGAGTAGATGAAGATGCACAGCGGCAGGCCCCACGACACGTAGTGCAGCCACAGCGCCCACCAGGTGTTGGCCAGGCCGACCATCAGGAACAGCTTGACCAGCGGGATCATGATGGCCTGGAAGGGGATGGTCAGCCCCAGCAGCAGGAACGCGCGCCAGAACGGCGCCGAGCGCATCGCGCGGCGGTTGAGCCCGTAGGCGGCCATCGGTCCGAGCGTGACCATGGCGCCGATGACCGCCAGCGACATGAGCAGGCTGTTGAGCATGGGCCGGGCCAGATGCAGCCCGCCGAAGATGAAGCGGTAGCTCTCGGTGGTAGCCGGCCGGGGCAGCGCCAGGGGCGAGGCGATGATCTGCGCGTTGGACTTGAGCGAGTTGAGCAGCGCCAGCAGCACCGGTGCCACGAAGATCAGGCCGATGACGAGCATGAGCAGGTCATACAGCTGTTGCCGGCGGCGACGCGTGATCATAGCTCCACCTGCCTGCGCCGCAGGGCCGTGGCCTGCACGATGGCAATGGCCGCCAGCAGCACGAAGACCACGAAGCTGACCGCCGAGGCATAGCCCTGCCGGTTATTCAGCCGGCCCAGATGATAGATGTAGTAGCCCAGCGTGAAGGTCTGCGTGCCCGGCCCGCCTTGGGTGGTGACCACCACCTGGCCGAACAGGTTGATGCCATTGATCAGCGCCAGCACCGAGTTGGTGAGCACCGTGGGCATGAGCAGCGGGAACTGGATGGCGCGGAACACCGCCAGCGGCCCGGCGCCGTCCAGCGCGGCGGCCTCGTAGAGGTCCTCGGGGATGGCCTGGAGATTGGCCAGGTAGAGCGTGGTGAAGAAGCCCATGCTGGTCCAGGCCACCAACGCGAAGATGGTCCACGGCGCCCAGGTGGGCGACATGAGCCAATCCTGCTGCCAGGCGCTCAGGCCCATCCAGGCCAGCGCCTTGTTGATGGCGCCTTCGCGGTAGTTGCCCAGGTAGAGGAACAACAGGCTGCTGACCAGCAGCGACAGCACGAACGGGTAGAAGAACAGGCCGCGCACCAGGCCCACGCGGTGTTTGACGCGGTCGAGCAGCACCGCCAGCACCATCGCGCCGAAGGTGAAGGTCAGCACGATGAGCAGCGTCTCGAACAGCGTGAAGCCCAGCGCGCTGCGACGGAAGGCGGTCACGCTCTGGAAGTTGGCGAAGACCGGGTCGTGGGCCAGTTCGGCATAGTTGGCCAGGCCCACGAACTTCGCGCCCAGGAACGCTTCGCAGCCGGCGCGCGCCGCGCCACCGTCGAGCCGCGCCAGCCCGCCCAGCGCGGCGCCCAGATCGCTCGCCTGGCCGCCGCCCGACCAGCCGCTCCAGTCGGTCAGGCCGTAGGCGAAGCCCAGCAGCGCCGGGCCGATGACGAAGGCCAGGTACAGTGCAATGGCCGGCCCGCAGAAGACCAGCGAGACCAGCGACTCGCGACGGCGGCGTTTCACTTGGACTTGCGGGCGTCGTCCCACGCCTTATCCAACTCGCCGAGCAGCTTCGGCACGTCCTTCTCGCCGGTCAGCACGGTCTGCATGAGCCTCATGCAGGCGTCCTCAAAGCCTTGCGGCCACTGGTCCTCGAGCGAGCGGTACCCGCCGCGTGTGGTGCCGTACTTCTTGACGTTGGCGGCCATGTCGGCGACGAAGCCCTTGGCGGCGACATGCTCGGTCTTGGGCCCGGTCACGCCGGCCACCTTGGTCGCCGTGGGCAGCATGGCCTCGCCGTTGAGCCACAGTTGGTAGACCGCCGGGTCGTACAACGCCTCGCACACGGCCAGCGCCTTGGCCTGCTTCTCGCCAACCGCCGAGGTGGTGATGGCCCAGCCGGTCTGCATCGAGGAGCTGGTGACGAAGATCGGCGCGCGCCCCTCAACCGAGGGCAGCGGCCAGTAGGCCACCTCGGCGGAGACGTTGTTCGGCTCCAGATCGCCACCGATCCAGCAGCCCATGATCCAGGTCGCTGACTGCCCGCCGTAGAAGTCGCGCTTGCCCTCGTCGTAGCCGTCGCTCAGCACGCCCTTGCCGGCGTACTTGCCCACCAGCCCGATGACCTTCTCCAGCACCCGGTTGGCCACCGGATCGGCGGCGAAGGTGGCCTTGCCCTGGTCGCGCAGCAGCGTGAAGGAAGGCTTGTCCGGCTCGGGATCGCCGGTGGTATAGGGGTACAGGTTGGCGTGGAGCAGGAAGGTCAGCGGCACCGACGCGCACCAGTCTTTGGCGCCGTAGGTCAGTGGCCGGGCGCCCTGGGCGGCCAGCTTGTCCAGCCCGGCGGCGAACTCGTCGAAGTTGCGCGGCGGCTCGGTGACGCCGATGGACGCCCACAGCTTACGGTTGACCGCCATGCCCAGCACCTGCAGGCCGCCCATGGTGGCGTAGCGCTTGCCCTTGTACGGCGTGGGCAGCGGCAGCCCGAACTTGGTGTAGTAGTCGTCGGGCAGCGGCACGATGTGGCCGTTGTCGGCCAGGTGCTTGGTCAGGTTCCAGGTCTGAATGACCTCGGGTAGGTCGCCACTGGCGATGCGCGACTGGTAGAACTCGGTACCGGCGCTGTCACCGACGTTGACCAACTCCATGGTCCACCCGGGATTGGCCTTCTCGAACGCGGCCTTCCAGGCGTCCCAGTGCTTCTGGAACCCTTCGCGGCTGCCCACGTTGCGCACCACGCGGATGACCCGGTCGCCCTTGGCCGCGCCGGCCCCCGGGCCGGCGGCGGCGGGCTTGGCGGCACCAGCCGGCGCTGGCGAAGCCGGTGGCGTCTTGGGGGCACACGCGCCCAGCAGGACAGCCACAGCCACGCAGGCCCAAATCCGCGCAGAGCAGAACATGACGATCTCCTGACCCAAAGATGGCCGCCCCAGCCGCTAACAGCCTACCCAAGCCGACGCCGCGCGTCAAGGGCAATCGTTAGCGTTGCCCCACTGGCGCGAGCGCGGCGCAAATGGCAACGGAGCCCTCCGCCGCGAGGGCGAAGGGCTCCGTCGACGCTGCTGGGTCGTGCCTACCCGGCCTGGGTCAGGTCCAGGCGGACTTCGACGCAGTCGTCGTCCTTGATGTCGTGCTTGACGAAGCCGAGCCGCTCGCACATGGCGATCATGGCCACGTTGTCCTTGAGGACCTGGCCGGTCATGACGGTCATGCCGCGCTGCTTGGCGTAGGCCATGAGCTTGTTCATCAGCGTGCGGCCCAGGCCCTGACCCTTGAGGTCGGAGCGCACGACGATGGCGAACTCGGCCGAGCGGTCGACGATGTCGAGGACCGCGCGCGCCACGCCCAGGGTCTCGGGCATGTTGCGGTCGTCGAGGCCGGTGGCCACGAAGGCCATCTCACGGTCGTAGTCGATCTGCGTGAGGCGGGCCATCTGGCTGTGCGGCAACTCGCGCACCAAGCCGAAGAAGCGGCTGCGGATGTCTTCGGGCGAGAGCTTGCCGATGAAGACATGGTGCGCCGGCTCGTCTTCCGGGCGGATCGGGCGGACCACGATGGGTCGACCTTCCTTGAGGTTGACCTTCTCTTCCAGCTCCTTGGGATAGGGCCGGATGGCCAGCCGCGCCGGGCCGGTGGTGGTGGCCGGCGCCACGCCGATGCGCGCGTCCAGGGCCAGCACGCCCTTGGCGTCGGCGAACAGCGGGTTGATGTCCAGCTCGACGATCTCGGGCAGGTCGGTGATGAGCTGCGAGACCTGGATGAGTGTCAGGCAGATGGCGTCGATATCGGCCGGCGCCTCGTCGCGATAGCCCTTGAGCAGCTTGGCGATGCGCGTGCGCTCGACCTGAGCGCGGGCCAGCGCCATGTTCAGCGGCGGCAGACCGACCGAGCTGTCGGCGATCACCTCGACCGCCTTGCCGCCCTGACCGAACATGATGGTCGGGCCGAAGACGTGGTCGCAGCTCACGCCGACGATCAGCTCCTTGGCGCCGGGGCGCCGTGCCATGTGCTGCACGGTGAAGCCACCGAGGTGCGCTTCGGGCATGAGTCGCGCGATGCGCTCGTTCATGGCCTTGGCCGCGGCCAGCACTTCCTCACCGTTCTCCAGGTTCAGCGCCACACCGCCGACGTCCGACTTGTGGGTGATGTCCTGCGAGAGGATCTTGATGGCCACCGGGTAGCCGATGCTGTCGGCCACGGTCACCGCCGACACCGGCGAGGAGGCGATCTGCGTCTCGACGATGGGGATGCCATAGGCGGCGAGCACGGCCTTGGCCTCGGCCTCGGTCAGCATGTCGCGACCGCTGGCCATGGCCGACTGGATGACCAGGCGCGCGGTGGCGGTGGCCGGGGTGAACTCCTCGGGCACCGAGTCCGGCGTCTGCATCAGCAGTTCCTGGTTGCGGTTGAACTTCACCATGTGCATGAAGCCGCGCACGGCGCGGTCAGGCGTGAAGAACGTGGGCAGCCCGGCATCGCTGAACATCCTGCGCGGCTCGCGCACGGTGTCCTGACCCATCCACGAGGTCAGCACGTTGCGCGTGGCGCTCTTGCAGCACTCGATGGTGGCGGCCGCCGTCTCGGTCACGCTGGCCACGGCGGTGGGCACGTGCATGACCATCACGGCGTCGACCTGGTTGTCCTTGAGCAGGACCTTGAGGGCTTGCGAGTAGCGTTCGCCGTTGGCGTCACCGATGATGTCGACGGGGTTGGCATGGGACCACGTCGGCGGCATCTTCTCGTTGAGCGCCTTGATGGTCGACTCGCTGAGTTCGGCCAGGCGGCCGCCCTGCTCGATGAGCGCATCCACGGCCAGCACGGCCGGGCCACCACCGTTGGTCAGCACGGCCAGGCGGTCGCCCTTGAGCGGCTTGGAGCGGGCCAGCGTCTGCACGGCGTCGAACAGCTCGTCGATGGCGAACACGCGCAACATGCCGGCGCGGCGGAAGGCTGCGTCGTAGATGTCGTCCGCGCCGGCCAGCGCGCCGGTGTGCGAGGCGGCGGCCTTGGCGCCTTCCTCGAAGCGGCCCGACTTGACCACCACCACCGGCTTGTTGCGGGCCGCGGCGCGCCCGGCGCTCATGAAGGCGCGGGCGTCGACGATCGACTCGATGTACAGCAGGATGGCGCTGACCTCGGGATCCGAGCCCAGGTAGTCCATGGTGTCGGCGAAGTCGACGTCGCAGATGTCACCCAGCGACAGGAAGTGGCTGAGGCCGATGCCGTAGCTCTTGGCGTAGTCGAGCACGGCCGTGGCGAGGCCGCCCGACTGGCTGACAAAGGCGATGCGGCCGGGCAGGCAGTCGACATGCGCAAAACTGGCGTTGAGGCCGATGCCCGGCACGATCATGCCCAGGCAGTTGGGGCCGAGGATGCGCAACTGGTACTTGCGCGCGATCTCGGTCATTTCGGCCTGCAGGGTCTGGCCGGCGGCGTTCGTGTTCGAATTCAAGCCTGCGGTCAAGACCACGGCGGCGCGGGTGCCCTGGCTGCCCAGCTCGTTGATGACCCCCGGAACCGCCTTGGGCGGAACGGCGATGACGGCCAGGTCGGCGGGAACGGGAAGCTTGCTAACGTCGGGGTAGGTAAGGACCCCCGACACGGCCTGGCTGGTCGGGTTCACCGGCATTACCGGCCCGGCAAACCCTCCGGCGAGCAGGTTCTTCATCACGACCGAACCCACCGAGCCGGGCCGGTTCGACGCGCCAATCACCGCCACCGATTTGGGGTTGAAGAGCGCGTCGAGATTGCGGACGCTCATGGCACAACCTATCCTTTCGTCACCATCAGCCGAGCGCGAGCCCTGTGGTCCGGCAAGCAGGCGTGGTGACCGAGTCGACTCCTAGCCTGCAAGCCGCTTGCCAGCAGGTTTGGCGGTCCAATGCGGGGTTGGCTGGCCAGTCCGGTTTCCGAACACCGTTGGAGTCCGTCAGTGTCAGCCGGATTCTTCGTCAACCCGCCGGCGCTACAGCCGCTCGCCGCGCAGGATGGCGAACAGCACCGCCATGGCCGCCAGCACACCGGCACAGAAGGTGCCCACGCCCAGCGCCGGGCTGTACGGCATGGCCAGCGCGCCGGCCACCATCAAGCCGCCAACGATGGCCGACAGGCTCAGCCGATTGAGCATCTGGCCCAGGTGCCGGCCGGGCTCCTCCACATCGGTGTTGACCTTGAGCGCCAGTGTGCCGGCCTCCATGCGGTCCATGATGGTGGTCATCTGCCGCGGGAAGGCCTGGGCCAACCGCGAGAGCTGCCGACCACTGGCCAACATGGTGCGCAGCAACTGCTCGGGACTGAGCTGGCGGCCCAGCACCTGGCGCGCGACCGGCTCAAACTCGCGCCGCAGGTCGAATTCAGGGTCGAGGCTGAGACACGTGCCCTCGACGGCGACAAGCACCTTGATCAACATGGGCAGTTCGGCCGGCAACTGCACGTTGTGCTCGTAGCTCAGATCCATGATGGTACGCAGGATGCTGCCTAGGGGGTAGTCGCTGCGCGGCACATGGTAGTAGCGGTCCAGCGCCCGACTCAGGTCGTAGCGGAAGCCCTCGAGCTCGGCGTTGTCCTCGGTCAGGCCCAGATGCACGATCTCGTCGGTCAGCCGCTCGGTGTCGCGCGTGGCCAGGCCGACGAAGATCTCGTCCAGGCTCTCGCGCATGCGGCGCGACAGCAGGCCCACCTGCCCCCAATCGATGACGCCCAGGTCACCGTTGTCGAAGGCCATCAGGTTACCCGGATGCAGATCCGCGTGGAAGAAGCCCTCGACGAGGATCTGGCGCAGGGCGAACCGGGCCAGCCGCCGCGCCAGCTCCGGCCGCAGCGCGGCCGGCGGGCCGCCGGGCTCGGTGAAGCGCACGGCTTCGAACAGCTCACAGGTCAGCACGCGCGGGCTGGTCAGGTTCCAGTAGACCTTGGGGATGCGCACGCCGTCCTCGGGCGACAGCGTCTGCGCCACGCGCTCGGCGTTGCGTGCCTCGATGGTGTAGATCAACTCGTCGCGCAGCCGCTCGGACAGCTCCTGGGCAGCGCGCGCCAGCTTCATGCGCGCGCCGACGGCCACCCGGCTCTCGAGCATGCCCACCAGGTCGTTGAGCACGCTCAGGTCGCGCTCGATGGTGCGGTCGATGCCCGGCCGCTGCACCTTGACCGCCACCACCTCGCCGGTGTGCAGCACCGCGCGATGCACCTGGCCCAAGGATGCCGAGCCCAGAGGCTGTGGGCTGAACTCGGCGAAGAGCTGCTCCAGCGGCGCATTGAGCTCGCCTTCCACCGTGAGTCGCACCAACTCAAAGCTCATCGGCGGCAGGCGGTCCTGCAGCTTGACCAGCTCCTCCACCGCCCAGGCCGGCATCAGATCGGGCCGCGTGCTGAGCAGTTGGCCGAGCTTGACGAATGTCGGGCCGAGCTCTTCGAGCATGCGCCGCAGCCGCTCACCCGTGCCCAGGCCGCCCAGCTTGGGGTCGGGCGCGCCCTCCACGGGCCGAATGCGCTTGAGCAGCCCGCGGCGGGCGGCCTGCACCTGCTGGACGATCTGCTGGAAGCCGTAACGCATGGCCACGGTGAGGATCTGGTTGATCCGGCCCGCGTTGCGGATCCGCTCGGTCACGGTTGCTGGCATCTGCGCTCCCGACTCTCAGAACTCGCTGGTCGACTCGAAAGGCAACGTCGCCGAGCGCCGCAGCCGCAGATCGGCCTCCAGCGCCGCCACGCGCGCGGCCAACTGATCGTAGTCGCTGCGCCGCACCAGCCCCGCGGCGGCGATGGCCTGGTCCAGATCCTCGCGGACCGCCGCGGTGAACTCGTCACGCAGCGCCTGCGCGCGGCCGCGGAGTTCGGCGGACAGCGTCTCGGCCTGACCTGGGTCGCGGTTGTCGTCCTCCACCAGTTCGCGCACCAGTTGCTCGGCCGTTTCCTTGGTCAACAGCAGCGCGCCCATGCCCAGCTCTACCGACCGTCTCAGCAGTCCCATGACCGTCTCCGTGCGACCCGCTTCCGTTCTAGCATAACCGCGCGGGCCGCCAAGTGGCCAGCGTCGCCAAGGAATCGCGGGCCACCGCGCGAACCTCCTGGCTGGAGCCCGACATGATTCGCTTCGACGGCCGTCGCGGACCCGGTGAGATCTTCCCCGATTGGCTGGAGGCGCTGCTGCTGGCGCTGATCGGCGCCAATGTGCTCGTGGCCATCGTGGAGACCGAGCCCAGCCTGTCGGCCGGTGCCGAGCGGTTCGTCCGCGGCTTCGACGACATCTCCATGCTGGTCTTCACCATTGAGTATGGCGCGCGGTTCTGGTTCTCGCCGCGGCTGCTGACGCTGGGCGACGGCTGGCGGGCGCGCTGGCGCTATCTGCGCACGCCCATGGCCATCATCGATCTGTTGGCGGTGGCCCCGTTCTACCTGCCGCTGCTGCTGCCCGGCGACCTGCGCATTCTGCGCCTGGCGCGCCTGGTGCGGCTGTTCCGCCTGCTCAAGCTCACCCGCTACCTGCGCTCGGTGACCATCCTGCGCGATGTGCTGCTGGCCAAGCGCGAGGAATTGCTGGTGGCGTTGGGCCTGGGGCTGACCCTCCTGCTGATCACCGCCACGCTGGTGTTCAACGTCGAGCACGATGCACAGCCCGACAAGTTCCCCAGCATCATCTCGGCCATGTGGTGGGCCGTCGCCACGCTGACCACCGTCGGCTACGGCGATGTCTTCCCGATCACGCCGGCAGGCAAGATGCTGGCCTCGGTGGTGGCCATCCTCGGCATCGGCCTGTTCGCGCTGCCGGCGGGCATCCTGGCCGCCGGCTTCACCGAGCACATGGCCAAGCCGGCGGGCCAGCCGGCGGTCTGCCCGCACTGCGGGCACGAGCTCTGAGCGCGCTACTCGCCCCACACCGCTGGCGCCTTGTACCCAGGCTCGGCCTTGCGCTGCCGCGACGGCACCGCTTGTTTGGCCCAGGCCTCATAGCGCGCCCGCATGTCGGCCAGCCGCGCCGGCTCCCGGGTGGCCAGGTTGACCTTCTCGTCAGGGTCGGTGGCCAGGTCGTATAGCTCGTCGGTGGCGCGGACCCGGTTGCCCGCGCCTTCGTCGGCGTCGCGCGGGTTGCCCACGATGATCTTCCAGTTGCCACGGCGCAGCGCGCCGCCGTTGGGCGCGGTGTTGAGCAGGATCTCTTCGTGCGGGCTCGGCGCGCCGTCGGTCAGGCAGGCGCGTATGTCGCGACCGTCGAGCGGCAGCGGCTGCGTCAGTGACCAGCCGGCCAGCCCGATCAGCGTGGGATACCAGTCGACCACGTGCAGCGGCTGATCGACCGTGCTGCCGGCGCGGATGTGCCCGGGCCAGGAGGCGCAAGCGGCTGCCCGTGTGCCGCCCTCGTAGACGCTGCCCTTGGCGCCGTGCAGCGAGCCGTTGCTGCCGGGCCGCGGGCCGCCGTTGTCGGCCGAGAAGACGATCAGCGTGTTGTCGCGCAGCCCCTCGGCCTCCAGCGCCGCGATGACACGACCGATGGCCGCGTCGAGCGCGGCGAGCATGGCGCCGAAGGCACGGTCGCCAGGCGGCAGGTGCGCGGCCTTGTCCAGCCAGGCCTGGGGCGCCTGAAGCGGCGCGTGGACCGCGTTGAACGGCAGGTAGAGGAAGAACGGCCGCTGCTTGTCGCGGGCCCGCATCCAGGCGATGGCGTCGTCGGCGACGAGGTCGGTGGAGTAGCCTTCGTCGCGGCAGACCCGGTCGTCGCGATGCCAGTCGAAGCCGCCGTCGCGATCGTGCCGGAAGCAGTCGATGGCGCCCATGTAGTGACCGTACTGATGGTCGAACCCGCGCCGCGTGGGCAGGTAGTCACGAGAGACGTGGCCGAGATGCCACTTGCCGCAGATGGCCGTCTGGTAGCCCACAGCGCCCAGCGCCTGGGGCAGCAGACGCTCCTCGAGCGGCAGGCCGTACCTGGCCCAGGGCCGCACCACGCCGACCTGCAGCCCGTAGCGCATCGGATAGCGCCCCGTGAGCAGCGAGGCGCGCGTGGGCGAGCAGAGCGGCTGCACGTAGTGCTGCTCCAGCTTGGCGCCCGAGGTGGCCAGCGCGTCGATGTGGGGGGTGGCGTAAGGCCCGCCGTGGAAGCCCACATCGCGCCAGCCCAGATCGTCGATCAGCAGATAGACGATGTTGGGCCGCTCGGCCGCCGGTGCGCCGCGAGCGCGGCCGGCGGCCAGCAGAGCGGTGGCGGCGGTGCCCAGAAAGGCGCGCCGGCCAACGGGTTCAGGGGCGTTGATAGACTCGCACATAGTCCACCTCGAACCGCTGCGGGAAGATGCTGTCGTCGATGGCACCACCCCACGAGCCGCCCAGCGCCAGGTTGAGGAGCAGGTACTGCGGATGCCGGAAGGCGTTTTCGCCCTTCTCATCGGCCGCCGACACCTTGTAGCTGTGCACCTTCTGGTCGTCGAAGTAGAAGTCCATGCCGTCGGTGGTCCAGTCGACCCGGTAGGTGTGGAAGTCGGCCCACGGCTCCTTGACGGTCAGGTTGCCCCCGCTCGACTTGTGCTGGCCGTCCAGGCGCCAGTGGACCGTGGCGTACGTCTTGTCGGCCGTATGGCCGACGAACTCCATGATGTCGATCTCGCCGCAGGCCGGCCAGCCGATCTTCTCGATATTGTCGCCCAGCATCCAGATCGCCGGCCACACACCCTTGCCTCGCGGCAGCTTGGCGCGGACCTCGATGCGACCATAGGTCCAACTGGCCTTGCCCAGCGTGTTGATGCTTGCGGCGGTGTAGTCTGCCTGCTTGCCATCCTTGGCACCGGGGATCGCGTACTTCTCGCGGCGACCTTCGATGACCAGTCGGCCACCCTCGATACGGCAGTTCTCGCTGCGCTCCTTGGTGTAGTACTGCGCTTCGTTGTTGCGCACGTAGCCCACCTCGTAGCCCCAGCGCGCCGGGTCGGGCGCACCGTCCTTGTCGAATTCGTCGTTCCACACCAGCTGGTAGCCGGCCGGTACGGGTACATCAGCCGGCGCGGCCAGCGCCGTCAGAGCCAGGACAGCCATCGAACCGATCATGCAAGTGCTCCCTAGGTCATGCTATGGTATGCGACCGGGATGACGCTTGTGAACCATTCTGCCCGCATTGTGCTGTGCACGTTTGGATCGCTCGGCGATCTGCACCCTTACCTCGCGCTCGGCGTCGGGCTCAAGGCGCGCGGCCATCGCCCGGCTGTCGCCACCAGCGGCCTGTACCGCGAGAAGGTGGAGGCCGAGGGTCTCGACTTCATCGCCGTCCGCCCGGACCTGGGCGATGTGGGCAACATCGACGAGTTCATCCGGCAGGCGGTGGACCTGCGGCGCGGCAGTGAGTTCGTCATCACCAAGCTGACCATGCCGTACCTGCGCCACTCCTATGACGACCTGCTGGCCGGCGCGGGTGAGGCCGACCTGCTGGTCGGGCATCCGCTGGCCTTTGCCGTGGCACTGGTGGCCGAAACGCTCGGCCGGCCGTGGATGGGCTGCGCCTTGGCGCCCCTGAGCCTGTTCTCGGCCTGCGACGCCTCCCTGCTGCCGCCGCTGGCGCCACTGCTGGGCACGCGTCAGCTCTCGCCGGGAGCGTTCCGAGTGGTCATGCGGCTGGCACGGCGCACCACCCGCTCCTGGACCCGGCCCATCACTGCCCTGCGCGCCGAACTGGGCCTGGCCCCAATGACCGCCGACCCCATCTACGAGGGGCAGTACTCCGCGTTTGGCAACCTGGCGCTGTTCTCGCCCTGCCTCGCCGCGCCCCAGCCCGATTGGCCGCCCCATACCACGGCCAGCGGCTTCTGCTTCCACGACCGGCTGGCGCCCGGCCAGGAGCTGTCAGGCGAACTGACAGAGTTCCTCGCGGCGGGCCAGCCGCCCATCGTCTTCACGCTCGGCTCCACCGCTGTACACGACCCTGGCGAGTTCTACGCTGTCGCCGCCCAAGCCGCGGTCGACCTGGGCCGCCGCGCGGTGCTGCTGGCCGGCGAACGCTGCCAACTGCCCGGCCTGCCGCCGGGCGTGCTGCGGGTGGACTATGCGCCGCACTCGCTCATCTTCCCGCGGGCGGCGGCCATCGTGCACCAGGGCGGCGTGGGCACCACGGCCCAGGCGCTGGCCGCCGGGCAGCCGCAGTTGGTGGTGCCCTTCAGCCACGACCAGCCCGACAACGCCTCGCGCATCGCGCGGCTCGGTGTCGGCCGCATGGTCCCCCGCGCGCGTTTCTCGTTGCCGCGGGCCAAGGCGGAGCTGGCGTTGCTGATGGCTGAGCCCTACCTGTCGCGCGCGGCGGAGGTGGCGCGGACCATGGCCGCCGAAGATGGTGTGGCCAACGCGTGCGCGGCGATTGAGGCGTGTCTGGTGCGTGCTGGGAGCAGCGAATGTTGATGTGGCTGATGGCGGCGAATCTGCTGGCGGCGGGCCCTGTCCTGCAGGCCACCGACTACGGCGTGGTGGCCAACGGCACCACCGACGACGGCCCGGCTCTGGGCCGCGCCATGGCGGCGCTCAACGCCGCCGAGCCGGGCGCCAGCCTGGTGTTGCCCACCGGCCGCACGCTGCGCATCGCCACCTCGCCCACCACGTGGGTCATCGAGCTGGTCGGCCGACGTGATCTGACCGTCGACGGCGGCGGCTGCACGCTGCTGCTGGCGCCCCACTTGCGTCTGGCGCACATCCGCGGCTGCACCAACGTCACGCTGCGCGGGCTCAACCTCGACTACGACCCGCTGCCGTTCGCCGACGGGCTGGTGGTCGGGGCGGACGCCAAGGCCGGCTGGGTCGATGTGCGCGTGGACGACGCCTTCCCCATGCCGGCGTTCGGCGGGCCGACCGGCGACCGTGAGCAGGCCTACTTCGCCATGCTCTGGCATCGCGGACCGCATAGCCTGGTGCATGAGCACTTCTTTGTGCGCGACTGTGTCGATGCCGGCCCAGGCGCCCTGGCCAAGCGCATCGTCCGCGTCTACCGCGAGCCGCGCGCCGACTGGAGCCGCATCAAGCCCGGCGAGACACGCATCAGCCTGCCGGTACGCGGCATCGCGCATCGCATGGTCGGCTTCGGCGCCAGCCCGGTGGTGGCCATCGAAGAGAACACCGATGTGCTGTGCGAATCGCTCAACCTCTGGTCGGGGCCGCTGTTTGGCTGCAACGTCGCGCGCAACCGTGGGCGCGTGACGTTCCGCCAGGTCGACCTCCGCCCGCGGCCAGGCACCAGCCGCCTGACCTCCATCTGGCGCGACGGCTTCCACGTGAAGGCCAACTACGCGGATCTGACCTTCGAGGACTGCCACATCGAGGGCACCAACGACGACGCCTTCAACCTCGCCACGCACTCGTCCCGCGTGGACGAAGCCGTCTCACCCACCGAGATCCGCATCCACCAGACCTTTCCGCTGGGCTTCGTGCCGTTCGAGCCAGGCGATCTGGTGGGCGGCTACAGTTGCGGCCTGGGCCGCCGGTTCGAGGCGGTCCGAGTGGTGCGCTGCGTCGAGGAGCAGCCACGCGACACCACCAACCTCAACCGGCCCGCGACGCCGCTACGCCTGACGCTCGACCGGCCACTGCCCGACGTAGCGCGCGGTGATGTGGTCTGGAACCAGTCCAGCGCGAACCCGCACACGGTCATTCGCCGCTGCGTCATCCTCAATGCCTGCCGCTTCCAGTCGCCGGTCACCGTGGAGGACAGCGACATCACGGCGCTGGCCTGGTTCTACGGCGACCAACTCGAAGGCCCGCTGCCCAGCGACATCATCATCCGCCGCTGCCGCCTGCGCATCGGCCGCGGCAACCCGGAACTGGCGGCCAGCTTCGAATGCAACATCGAAGGGCGCGACGGCCAGCGCGCGCCGGCCAAGGAGCCGGTCATTGCCAACATCCGCCTGGAAGACAACGAGATCGACGGCCGCCTGAGCCTGAGCGACTGCCGCAATGTGATCCTCGCCCACAACCGCTTTGTCGCGCCGGCCGGCGCGCTGTCGCTGCGCGGCTGCCGGACCGTGTCGCTGCTCTTCAACCACATGGGCGGCGATCCGCTTGACCGGCTGGAGCAGATCGGCTTCGGCGATGTGGCCACGCGCGGCTTCGTGCGATTTGGGATGGACTGAGCGTGATTTGCGGGTGACAGCAAACGCGTCGCTCTGTCACAATGGGCGGATTGGGGAGAGAGAGATGCCGTGGAACCCGGCCGCCTTCCGCGCGGAGCTTGACGCTTTCTATAGCCAGGGCCCAGCCGATATCAGTGCTCTGGACGCCGCCCTGGAACGGCGCTGCGAGGCGCATCCCGAATGGCTGCCGTGGCAGCGCAAGGCGGCGCTGTATGAGGTCGCGGCCAACCTGGCGGAGCCGGTGGTGTTCGCCCATTGTCCGTTCTTCTTCGAGTTGGCGTTGGGCCGGCATCGGCGCGAGTGGGGCTTTGGCGGGTTGGGTTCGTGGTTGCGGCGGTCGCCCGAGGGTCAGGCCTTCGAGCAGCGCTGTGCCGCATGGAAGGGACCGTACCAGGGCCTGGTGCTGTTCAACGGCATGGCCGATGTGGACCTGGACCACCACACGATCGGCTACGACAACCTCTTCCGCGAAGGGCTCAACGGCATCGCGGCCCGCGCCGAGGCCAGGCTGCAAAGCGCCGCGGACGACGCGCAGCGCGCCTTCCTGGAGGCGGCCATCGCCGGCTGCCGCGCGCTGGTCACGTTGGCCCGACGGTTTGCCCAGCGGGCACGCACGATGGCGGCATCGGCACGCGAGGCCGAAGTGCGCGACAACCTGCTGCGGCTGGCCGACAGCGCCGAAGCCGTGCCGGGCGAGGCGCCCCGGACCTACCACGAAGGGCTCTGCGCCATCCTCTTCGTGCGCGAGGCCGTGGGCTCGCTGGAGGGCATGGCGGTCAGCACGCTGGGCATGGTGGACCGGCTTTGCGGGCCGCTGCTGGCGGCCGACCTGGCGACTGGACGGCTGACCCTCGATCAGGCTTACGAGCTGACCAGCGCCTGGCTGGCCATCTGCGACGCCAAGTTCGGCAGCGAGGCGTTCGACGCGGCGACCGAGCCCGGCGACCACGTGGAGACCTCGACCACCGTCTTCATCGGTGGCTGCGATGCCGAGGGCGTGCCCGTCTACAACGAGGTGACGCAGTTGATCCTGCGGGCCTATGGTGAGCTGCGGTTGCTCAACCCCAAGCTCCAAGCCCGCTTCTCCCCCGGTGCGCCGAAAGCATACCGGCGCGCCGTGGCCGACTTCGTGGCGCTCGGCACCAACGCTCTGTGCGTCTACAACGACGAGGTGGTGATCGCGGCCAATGTGGCCGCGGGCAAGGCGCTGAAGGACTGCCGGCTGTATGTGGGTGGCGGCTGCCAGGAGAACATCCTTCAGAACTGCGAGATCCACAACCGCGGCGCCATGTTCTTCAGCCTGCCGCGGGTGTTGGAGGCCACGCTGTACCCGGAGCGCTGGACCGAGTTCTGCCGATCCGAAGCCGTCTCGCTGGTCAATGGCGCCGCCGCGACCAGCTTCGATGGTCTGTACCAGGCCTTCCTGACCAACCTGCGCACCATCGTCGGCCAACTCGTGGCGCGCCGCAATGTCAACGAGGCCGACGGCTGGCAGTACAACCCCTGCCCGCTGCATTCCGCCACGCTGGACGACTGCATCGCCAACGCCCGCGACGTGGTGGCCGGCGGCGCGCGCTAC
This sequence comes from Armatimonadota bacterium, assembly GCA_016235455.1. GTDB lineage: Bacteria > Armatimonadota > UBA10988 > UBA10988 > UBA10988 > UBA10988. The sequence goes on from JACRKZ010000134.1 coordinate 20,235, forward strand.
TCAAGCGGCGCCGTGGACCTGTGCGGCATCGGCACGGTGATCGACTCCCTCTTCGCGCTGCGGCGGGTGGTGTTCGAGGAAGCGCGCGTGCCGCTCGAGCGGATGCTGCGGATCCTGGCGGACAACTGGGCCGACGAGGAGCCACTGCGCCAGTATGTGCTGCACCGCGTGGGCAAGTACGGCAGCGGCGACGACGACGCGGCGGCTTTTGCGCGTCAAGCCTTCGCCGATGTCGCCGCGGCGTCGTCGGGCTTCCCCAACAGCCGTGGCGGCCG
>JACRKZ010000135.1 GCA_016235455.1 Armatimonadota bacterium
CCGACGGCTCGGCCTGGCAGCGCGACGATGCCGGCCTGACCGGGCCGGTCTCCGCGCTGGCCTGGTCGGACGGCCTGCTGGCCATCACCGACGGTGCCAAGGGCCAGCCGGGCGGCGTCTGGAAGCGCGCGCCAGCCGGTTGGCAGCGGCTCGACCAGACGCCGTTCGCCGCCTCGCTGCGCGGCCTGGCGACAGCGCCCGGCGACCCCCGTCGGCTGTATGTGGCCGCACGCGACGAGTACATCGCGCCCACCTTCTGGCCCGGCGGGCTGTATGGCTCGACCGACGGCGGTGCGAGCTGGAAACGCCTGTTCACCGACCGCTTCGTCGCCTGCGTGGCGGTCGACCCGCGCGACTCACAGCATGTGGTGGTGGGCACCAACGACCATCCGTACCACGATGAGCCCCTGGGCCGTGGCGTGCACGAGAGCCGCGACGGCGGGGCGACCTGGCACGATATCACCGACAACCTGGCCCTGCCGAACATCGCCTGCCTGGCATTCGACGCCAAAGGGCGGATGCTGGCGGGCACGGGTGGGTGCAGTTTGTGGTGGCGCAACTGAGGGACGAGGGACGTAGGACGTGGGCAACAGGCATGACCGCCTTGTGTGCCCGGGCGCGCATTCCCACGTCTCACGCCCCACGCCCCACGCCCCACGCCGCACGTCGCCACGGCGTGACTCGCCCGCATTGACCGTTGCAGCCTTGACCCCGCGAGTCCGTCGGCATAGACTCCGAGCCGCCTGCCCGTACTGAGATGGCCCATCGTCAGCGCCGGCACGGCCGGAGTTCCGTTGATGGCGCGAGTTCGACTACCCCTGTGCGCGCTGCTGCTGGCCCTATGCGCCGGCCTGGCGCAGACCGCCGATGCCGGCAAGACGCTGACTCTGCTCGACCCCAAGGCTCTGCCGCTGGACCGGCTCAAGCCCTCGTCAGACGAGGTGACCGTGGCCGCCAGCGCCGACGCCGCGGCGCCCGGGCTGATCATCAACGCCGCCGTGGGCAAGGACTCCTGGCCGGGCGTGAGCCTCAAGCCCGAGGGCAAGGTCTTCGACCTGTCCGCCTACGGCCATCTCGAGGCCAAGGTGGCCAACCTGGGCACCAAGAACACGGTCATCGCGCTGCGCGTCGACAACGAAGGCGACTGGCAGGCCAACCCCTGGAGTTGCGAGCAGGCCTGGCTCAAGCCAGGCGAATCGGCGGTCATCAAGGTCATCTTCGGTCATTCGTATGGTCAGAAGGCCACCTACCCGATCAGGACCAACGCCGTCAACAACATCCTGATGTTCAGCCAGAAGACCGACGCGCCGCAGGTGCTGCGGGTGGAGTACATCATCGCCGCCGGGCCCGCGGGCGAGAAGCCGCCGGTCGACCCCAAGTCGCTGCGCACGGAGCCGGTCAAGGGCTTCCTGTTCGGTGGCGGGGTGGGCCTCGACCCGGCCAAGCAGCTCGAACTCAAGGGCGGCGCCACGGCCAAGGTCGACAAGGCTGGCCTGGCCATTGCGCTGCCGGCGGCCAAGGGCGAGCAGTGGGTGGCCATCAAACCCGAGCTGTACCGCTGGGACCTGCGCCGCGCCTGCGAAGTGCGGGTGGTCGTCCTGAACAGCGGCACGAAGCCGCTCACGCCGAGCGCGCAGGTGTTCAGTGATCCCGGCCCGACCGACCCCGCGGTAGCCGCGAAGCCCCTGGCGCCGGGTGCGCAGACCGATCTGGTCATCCCGTTCATGCCGGCGGTGCCGGTTAAGATCAAGCCGATCGCCGCCGACGGCAAGGCGCCCGGACTGGAGCCCAACACCGGCACGCGGTTCATCAGCGATGCCGCCAGCGCCGTGCGCATCAGCGCCACGCATGAGGGTGACGCCGCGCTGACGGTGGTGTCGGTCAAGGCTCTGGCCACGCCGATGGCGCTGCCCGCCTGGGTGGGCACGCGCCCGCCGGTGGCCGGCGACTGGGTGCCGACGCTAAACGACAACTTCGATGGCACCGCCATCAACGCCAAGACCTGGAACATCTACGGCCCGAACTACTGGGACAAGGTGAGCCACTGGAGCAAGGACAATCTGATCGTGAAGGACGGCCTGGTGCGGTTGCGCCAGACCAGGCAGACCGGGCACCACAACGACGACCCGAAGGAGAAGGAGTCGCCGTATGCTGGCGGCTACCTCGACACCTATGGCAAGTGGGTGCAGCGCTACGGCTACTTCGAGGCGCGCCTCAAGGCACCCACGGCGCCGGGCATGTGGCCGGCGGTGTGGATGATGCCCGACCGCGGCGCCAATGTCGGCGAGCAGTGGCAGCGGGCCGACACGGGCAACGGCGGCATGGAGTTCGATATCTGGGAGCACCTGACGCGCTGGGGACCGTACCGCTACAACATCGCCATGCACTGGGATGGCTATGGCGACAAGCACAAGTCCTCGGGCAGCCCGGTGGTCTACGTGGCGCCGGACAAGGACGGCTTCATCGCCGCGGGCCTGTTGTGGCTGCCGGGCCAGGCCGTCTACTATGCGAACGGCGTGGAAGTGCTGCGCTGGGAAGACCCGCGCGTGAGCAGCGTGCCCGAGAACTTCATCATCGACATGGTGCATGGCGGCTGGGACAACAACAGCGTCGACGACAAGCAGCTGCCATGCGATTTCCCGCTGGACTACATCCGTGTCTGGCAGCGTCGCGATCTGGCCTCGGCGGTGGACGGCTACCAGCCGCAGCCCAAGCCCGCGCCCAAGGCCCCGTAGCCTGGCGAGCCGAGGAGGTCCGACGGCGCGACCGGACCTCCTCGGCTTCTGCTACAATCCGGCCACGCCGGAGTCGTGCCATGCTCACGCTGTTGCTCCATCTGCTCCTCGCCGCGCCCCAAGGCGGCCCGCTGGTCACGCTGGCCGTGCCGCTCGATACCAGCATCGACGCCGTCACCAGCGCCGGCATCGCCACCGGCACCGCCCACCACGACCCCGTCGGTGGAGCGGCTTGGGCCCTGCGCGGCGGACGCGACGTGCTTGGCTGGTCGGCGCGCGGCAACGTCGGCAAAGCGCGCGGCACGCTCTCCCTGCGGCTCAAGCCCGCCTGGTCAGCGGACGACGTCACCTGGCGCGCCATCGTCTGTGACGACCGGCCCATGGACCCCAAGACCGAGAACGGGTTCCGGCTGTGGAAGTACGAGCGCAGTATCCGATTCGACCTGCGTTCACCCGAGGATCGCTACGTGACCTTCCCCGCCGACGCACTGACGCCCGGCGCATGGCATCAGATCACGGTCACCTGGGACGCCGAGGTGGGCACGCGAGTCTACCTGGACGGCCGCAAGCGCGGCAGCGCCGACTACCAGTTCACACCCACGGAGTCGCGTTGGCTGTTCCTGGGCGGGCCCGACTGGCAGCCGGCACTGGGCGACTACCGCGATCTGGTGGTCTTCGACCGCATGTTGAGCGACGAGCAGGTGGCCCAGCTCGCCACCGGCACGCTGACGCGCACGCCGGCGCCCCGGGCAGCCGTGGTCCCGCCGCCACCCGCACCCACCGTCGACACGACGCCGGCCAAGCCGGTCTTCCACGCCAGCCTGATCGGCGATCTGCAGGCCGACCTGGCCGCCAACGGCGCCGCGCCGAGGCGTACGGACAAGGTGACCTTCGTCGACTCGCCGTTCGGCAAGGCTGCCCACTTCGGCCCCGGCGCGGTGCTCGAGTACCCCGGCGGCGCCAACCTGCCGCACGACCGCGGCGCGATCAGCGTGTGGGTCCGGCCTGACTGGTCGACCGCCGACGCGCCAGCCGACCGTTACTTCGTGCGCGAGCCGGAGCCCGAGGCGGTCGGCGGCGATGCACGCTGGATGTGGTTCTGGAGCAACAGCCGGCAACTCCGCTTTGACGTGCGCGACCCGGCCGACGCGAACATCAGCGCCAGCGCCGACGCCTGGGAGGCCGGCAGTTGGCACCACCTGGTGCTCTCGTGGGATGTCACGCGCGGTGAGCATGAGGCCTTTGTCGACGGCCGCTCCATGCGCCCCATGTCCGACGCGGGCAACCTGTTCGGCGAGGGTCGCGGCTGGACACCCAAGCCTCGGCCGTTCTTCTGGGTTGGCAGCTGGGGCGGCAATGCGCCAGCCATGGCCGCCATGGCCGACCTGACCATCTACGACCGGGCACTGCGGCCGGCCGACGTGGCCGCGGCCTATGCGCGGCTGGCGCCGGTGGTCGCGGCGACGGCGCAGCCCTACTTCGCGCCCGGCACACGCGCGCTGGTCGTGCAGGTGACCAACGGCTCGGCCGCGCCGGTGCGCGACCTGCGGGCCCGCATCGCCCACGACGGCCGCGCCGACGAGGTAGCGCTGGCCGGTGTGACTCTGGCGGCGGGCGAGACGCGCACCGTGACCGTGCCGCTGCGCGAGTCGCAGCCGGGCGCGTACCTGGTCAGCGTGGCCCCGGCCGATCGCGTGCCGGGCCCGTCGGCCTTCTGCTACCTGCGCGAGACGCCGCCGCCGGTGGTCACGACGGCACCCGGCGAGAAACTGGTGCAGAGCATTGACTTGACCGCGGCGCTGGGCGACGAGTTGCTCGCCGATGACGGCGCGAGCCGCGTCGTGGAGTCGGCCGCCGGCCGCTACCGCGAGGCGGGCACCAAGCGCGGCAGCCGTTTCGCCGTGCGGCTCCGGCTGGCCAACCTGGGCGCCTGGCACCGGCTGGAATGGGTCTGGCCCGACGACAGGCCGCGCACCGTCGATGTCATCCTCAACCGCAGCCAATACGACGTGGCCACGGGCACGCTGTCGGGCGACGAGTACCCGACCACCGGCGCCATGCGCACACAGTCGGCCTACTTCTGGCCGCGCGCAGCGGACGACGCGGCGGTGTTCATGACCGCCGAGGCTGGCCGGCCAGCGGCGGTCGCCAGCCTGAAAGTCTACGAGCTGAGCGGCCCGCCGGCGGCGCTGCAGGCGCCCAAGCCGCGCTTCCGCGGGGCTGAGCCGCGGCGCGTGGGACTGTACTACGAAGACCCCGTGCTGCACATGAACCTGGGCGGCGAACCGTCCTTCCCCAGCTTCGCGGCCGTGGCGGACCGGCTGGTCGCCTACATGGAGGCCACGGGGCTCAACACGCTGTACTACCCCGCGGTCTGGTACCACGGGCCGCTCTTCCCCACGGCCAGCCAGGGGCCCGGAACGCACTCGGGCCGGCCGCATCCCCAAGACTTCCTGCGCTACCTGCTGTCGCGCTTCGAGGGTCGCGGACTGAAGCTGCTGGTCACCTTCAACGTCCACGACGTGCCCAGCCTGGCCGGCGCCGAGAGCAACGAGGACCGCGTGCGGGCCGGCGCGGCCACGCCGGTCACCGTGCAATGGAACGCCGGGCTGAAGACCACCGGCTGGCATGGCACGGCCAGCAACTACAACCCGCTCGACCCGCAGGTGCACGGCGCGCTGCGCGGGCTGGTCACCGAACTGGCCAGCCGCTACGCCGACAGCCCCGCGTTCGGCGGGCTCTGCCTGCACTTGCCGGTCCATTCGCTGTTGTGGTTCGGCTCGCTCGAGACCGGCTACAACGACATCAACCTGCGCGGCTTCGAGCGCGACACGGGTCTCTCGCTGGGCCTTGACCCGAAGGACCCGTTCCGCGCCAACCGCGCCTATCGCCAGCTCACCGGCCGCTACCGCGACCGCTGGATCGCCTGGCGCACCCAGCGTATCGCCGCGCAGTGGGGCGAGTATGCTGGCATCCTGCGCGCCGCGCGGCGCGATCTGAGCCTGTCGGTCAACCCCTATAGCTCCATCGACAAGACCGACTTCCCGCCTGACACGCCGCCCGAGCAGGTGGACTACATCGCCGAGATGCGTGAGTACGGCGCCGACCCGGCCCTGCTGGCGCGCATCCCGGGCCTGCGGCTGATGTACACGCTGTCGCCCAACCTCTACCGCTGGGAACGCGCGCACGGCAACACGCGACCCGAGTCGCGCGTCTACCGCGACTTCGGCTTCAGCCCGTCGGTCTACGAGCCATTCGCCCGGCTCGGCGTGCCCTATGGCATCCAACTCCACGACAAGTACTGGGAAGACGACATCGGCCGCGAGAGCCTGCCGGGCCTGCGCGCCTGGGGCCAACCCGAGCTGGGCTGGCGAGTCTCGACACCGGTGCCGCCGGCGCCGTATGCGCTGGAGAACTACGCCGCGGCGCTGGGCAATGCCGATGTCACCACGCTGACCAAAGGCGGCTTCGTCATCGGCACGGTGGGCATCGAGCCACAGCTCGCGCCGTGGGCCGTGGCCTTCGCGCAGTTGCCGGCGGCGCCATTTGCCGAGGTGCCGGGCCTGGCCGACCCCGTGCGCGTGCGCTCCTGCCGCCGCGCCGATGGCGAATGGGCCTATGCCCAGAACCGCCTGGCCGTGCCGCTGGAACTGGTGCTGAGCGTGGCGGGCCAGGGCAAGCTGACCGACCTGGTGACCGGCACCGAGCTGCCCGTCGCTGACGGCCGCGCGACGATCAAGCTGCCAGCCTACGGGTTGGTGGCGCTGTGGTCGCCGGCTGGCGGCCTGCGCGTCACCGGTGGCGCCGTGCGCGGCACCGGGCCGGTGCGCGAGTCGTTGGCCGGGCGCCTGACGGCCCTGTCAGCCAGACTGCCCGCCGCGCCGGAGGCCCAGCGCGCCGTCGCCGCGCCGCGCCTGGCGCTGGCACAGAAGCTGGTGAGTGACGGTCGCTTGGCGCGCGCGCTGGAGGTACTCGGCGAGCCATGGGAGGCGCGGCTGGCCCAGTAGGCCCCCTGCTGGGCGGCGGCGCTGGCATGCGTAGCACGCCACACCGGCCCACCTTGCCCGATACTCGTAACATTCGCCAACTCAAAAAGAATCTCAGTTGCATTGACGCCCTGAACAGACTACATTCCTAGAAGAATGGAAGGCCGGCAGGCCTTGTCTACGCCAGGGAGGATCACATGCCACTCAAAGACTACGGCGTCCTTAAGGGCCGCCCGATCGCCTGCCGACGGGCCGTGAAGACCAATCCGCACTACCAAGTGCACATGGTGGATGACCAGGTGGACTACCGACTGGCCATCAATGCCATGCCCCAGCTATCGCCACCCGAGGTCGAGTTCGTGGTCGAGGGGACGTTCGAGCGCCCGATCCGCGACGCCGGCAGGCTCAAGGTGGACGGCGTTGCCTTCACAGCCGAGCAGGCCGCTCGTGAGGGCTGAAGTGTCGTGTTCTGACCACCAAGGAGGCAACCATGGAATCGAGAGTGATCAATGTCGACCTGGCCCGGGTGTGGGAGCAACCGACCGGCAAGGGCTTCATCCGCACGATGGGTTGGGGAGACTACGTCACATGGGTCGCCGACGCTGACGACCACGTCGTCATCCGTACGCACCGGTTCGTGGAGCAGCCCGATCGGAGCCTGAAGGCCGAGCAGGTCGACGGCTACATCAAGGTGCCCCGCGGCCTGCGACCGAGCGACATCACCAAACCCAGGTCTGACAATCGAGTGCTCAAGGTGAACTTCGTCGATGTGGCCCAGGGCGACGCCACCGTCATTGAGACGCCTGATGGCCAGGTGATGCTGATCGACGGTGGCCAGAATCAGCTTCTGGCGCGGTACCTGGCCGGGCGCTACCGAGACACGGCCGAGACGCCTTTGGAGGTCGCCTGCATCGTCGTCACGCATGGCGATGGCGATCACTTCTCGGGTCTGGTGGAGATCCAGAAGTCGGAGACGCATCACGAACCGGGCAAGCGGCTCCGCATCCACCCGCAGCGCGTCTACCACAGTGGCCTGGTAAAGCGCCCGTCGACCAAGGACGGGCACAGCGTTGGCGAGACGCAACTCCTGGGGCCAACGGTCGCTGGCCCGCAGGGCCCGGTCATCGTCGACCTGTGCGACGATCTGCGGTCCATGGACCCGGCCGAGCTGAACGCTCCGTTCAGAGCCTGGCAGGCGGCGCTGGCCCGCTACAGCGAACGTGGCACCATCGATGTCCGCCGGATCGAGCGCGGTGACAACAGCGCGTTCAGCTTCCTGCCGGACGGGCTGAAGATGGAGGTGCTGGGGCCGATCACCACGACGGTGGAAGGGCAGACGGGCCTGCCCTTCCTGGGCACGCCACCCAATGGTGTGCATCTGGACTTCGAGCCGCTACAGCCGACGGGTCAGCGGTTCCCCAATCCGTCCGCGTCGCACACCATCAACGGTCACTCGGTGGTCTTGAGGATGACCTATGGCGGTTGGCGCTTCATGTTCGCCGGCGACCTCAACCAAGAGGCCGAGCTGGAGCTGGTGCGCGACCCGGCGCAACTGCGGGCCGAGGTGCTCAAGGTGCCACACCACGGCTCGGCCGACTTCTCAATCGACTTCCTCAAGGCGGTGAGCCCGGTCGTGTCCGTGGTCTCGTCGGGCGACGAGAGCATCGCGCAGGAGTACATCCATCCGCGCGCGTCGCTGGTCGGCGCATTGGGCCGCTGCTCGCGCATCGACACGCCGCTGATCCTGGTGACCGAGCTGGTCGCGTTCTTTCAGGTCGAAGGGTACGTCCAGCCGGAGCACCACAAGGAAGGTGCCGGTGGTCTGGTGGAGGACGCGGCCGCGCGCGACCGCTTCTTCGCCTTCAGCCGGGCCGCGTTCGGACTGGTCAAGGTGCGCACCGACGGCAAGCGCCTGCTGGTCTACACCGACAGCGGCAACGTCAAGCTCAAGGAAGCCTACGCGTACACCATGGGCTGCAACGGTACACCCATACCCACGGACGTGGTCCAGGCCTGAGCGCACTGCCCGGCGGTGGGCGAAGTGAGGATGGCTTGACGCGACCGGCCGAGTCGCCGACACTCGGCACTGGGAGCGTTCACATGGCCATCCTGGCGTTGTTGTGCTCACTGGTCCAAGCCGATGCCGGCGCCTGGCAGGTGCGGTACGCCCAGCAGGCCGACCAGACGCCCGAGTGGACCGCGGCCGGCTACCTGCCGACCTGGCAAGTGAACTGGGTCGACCGAGACAGGCCCGAGGTCACCTGGCAGGAGCCGGCCGACGGTCGCTGTCGCGGCTTCCTGCTCCTGGCCCGTCGCTGGACCGTGCCCGACCCCGCACCCCGCGAAGTCGAGGTCAAACTGGCCTATCGCACCGCCTGTGCGTTGCCCGAGCGCAGCGGCAGCCTGTCCGTCTTCGCGGTGACCGAGGCCGCCTGGGAAGAGCTGCCGACACAGCCAGCGCGGGCTGCCGGCCTTAATTGGGCGGCGTTGCCCGGCGTGGTCGCCACCACGGCCATCCGCGGTCAGGGCGATGACGCGGCCGAATGGACGACGGCCGAGCCAGCCGTGCTGACCGGGAACTGGGCACGCCTGGCCGGCCAGACGGTACGCCTGGGCGTGGCTTGGGGCTGCGCACATTTCACGGCGATGGAGACCGGCGGGCTCCGCGATGTGGTGGTCAATGCCATCGACGAGCAGGGGCAGCGGGCGCGCCTGTTCGAGCGACTGGACCTCGACCGGGCCGAGCTGGCGGCGGTGCGCGCCGCATGGCGAGCGGGACGGCGGGCCGAGGCCGAGGCCGCCTTGGCGGCTCACTACCGACAGCGGCGCCGGCCCGTGCTGGGCCGGCCGTTGACGCCGGCCACCGACAAGGAGATCGTCGCGGCGGACGAGGTGCTGGCCCGCACCTACCGGCTGGCCGGCTGCCCGGCTTACACCTTCGCTGGGCAGGTCGTCTGGAACGCCGATCCGTTCAACTACGACCAGTGGGCGATTGCCCTCAACCGGCACTTTGAGTGGCGGCGGTTGGCCTCGGCCTGGCTGACCACCAAAGACGACAAGTACGCCCGCGAGTGGCGCGACCAGGTGCGTGACTGGGTGGCCAAGATGCCCGTCATCATCGAGCCAAAGTGGATCGAGGGCCCGTACGACGATACCTCCCACGGGGCGCTCTCACTGGATGCGGGCATCCGCATGGGCCAGAGCTGGTTCCAGTCGTTCGAGGTGCTCAAGCGGTCGCCCGTGGTGGACGACGAGACGCTGTTGACCTTCATCGCCAGTTGCCTGCGCCATGCCGACTACCTGATGGCACCGGCGCACTTCAAGCACGGCAGCAATTGGGGCTGCATGGAGTCCAACGGGCTGTACCACCTCGGCGTCATGCTGCCCGAGTTCCGCGAGGCCGCGCTCTGGCGCGACACAGCGGCGCGGCGGATGGCCGGCGAACTCGACTACCAGGTCTACCCCGATGGCGCGCAGGTGGAACTGGCGCCCGGCTACCATGGCGTCTCGCTGTCCAACTTCCTGGGCGTGCTCTACCTGGCGCGCGCCAACGGTGACACGCTGCCCGAGAGCTACGTGCGCGGCCTGGAGCGGATGTTCGAGTACTACGTGAAGATCGCCAGCCCCGACCTGCGCTATCCGCCCCTCAACGACAGCGGCGCCGCGACCGCGCTGGGGATCATGGCCGATGGCATCGAGCTGTTCCCGAACAACGCCGCGCTGCGCTGGTACCAATCCAACCGCGCCGCGGGCCAGCCGCCAGCCGAGACGTCGCTCGCCATGCCCTGGGCGGGCTGGGTGGTCATGCGCTCCGACTGGTCCGCCCAAGCGCGCTGGCTGCTGTTTGGCGCAGGACCGTTCGGCACGGGGCATCAACACGAGGACAAGCTGGGCCTGCTGGTCCAGGCCGACGGCCAGCCGCTGCTGGGTGAGGCGGGCATCTACGCTTACGATACCAGCGCCTGGCGCCGCTATGTGCTGAGCACACGCGCCCACAGCACCGTACGCGTGGACGGCCGCGACCAGAACTGTGCCGCCGACCGCGCCGAGTACCGGGCCGCGGCGGCCGACACCCATGGTTTCCAGACGAACACACTGTTCGACTACGCACGCGACAGCCACACCGCCGGTTACGGCACGCCGCCCGACAAGTCGGTGGTGCATCGGCGGCGCGTGCTGTTCATCAAGCCCGTCTATTGGCTGGTGGTCGATGATCTGGCCGCGGCCGACGCCAGGCCGCATGTCGCCGAGGCGCAGTTCCTGTTCGACGCACCGAGCGCGCAGGCGCTACCCGACGGCACCGTGCTCGGCGCCGCCGGCGCCAAGGGCGTGCGGCTGGCCGTCGTGCCGCTGGAGGCGGGCGCCGCGCCGCGTATCGTGCTGGGCCAGAAAGAACCCGAGGTGCTCGGGTTCATCGCCGAAGGCTTCGAGCGCCTGCGGCCGGCGCCGGCCGTGCTCTACACCGTGCCGTTCACCGGCACTGCAACCCGTACCTGGGCGCTCGTGCCGTTCACCGGCGAGGTGCCGCCGGTCGCGGTCCGCCGCGGCACCACGACGGAACTCGACTGGGCCACGCGCGACAAACACCGCGTCACCGTCACGCCGACCTCGCTGGCCGTCGAGACGGGGCGAGGCCGGATCGAGATCGCCGAGCCAAACATGACACCCAAAGGCTGAGGCAGGAAGGATCCGTCGACCCGCGAGCCAAGGAACAGCGCAAGCGGGAAGCCGCTGGAGGTGTGGCCATGGTGCCTTGGCGCCTGTGTATGGTGGCAGCGCTCTGCTCATCCGCGTGCTGCGTCGCGCAGCCTGCCCAGCCGATTGCGCTGACCAAGTGGTACCCCGGCCACTACCTGACCTTGGCGCTCACCCAGAAGGCCGAGCGCTGGGCGCAGATAAAGGATCAGCCCAGCTTCGCGGGCGGCCAGCGCATCGTCACCTGGCGGCAACTGGAGCCTGAGGCGGGCCGGTACGACTTCACCGCCATCGAAGCCGACCTCGCCTACCTGCGTGCGCAGCGCCAGCGGCTGGTCCTAGAGGTGTGGGACAACTCCTTCGACGGCCGGCTGATGCCCGTGCCCGACTACCTGCTCACGCCGGAGTACGGTGGCGGCATCGCCCGCGAGGCCCGTGGCCAGGAGCCGCCGCGCGTGGTGCGTACCAAGCGCTGGCTGCCGCGAGTGATGGACCGTTACCTGCTGCTGCTGGCCGCATTGGGTCAACGGTTCGACGCCGACCCCGACTTCGCCGGATTCGTCCATACCGAGACCGCGATGAGCGGCAAGGGGCCGGGCTTCGAGGACTTCGATGCCGCGGCCTACGATGCCCAGATGAGGCGGCTCGTGGTGGCCAGTCGACAGGCGTTCCCCCGCACACCGGTCATCGAGTATGGCAACTGGTACCCCTACCGCGGCAGCCAAGGGCTGACCGACCTGGCCAAGCTGGCGCGCGAGCAAGGCGTCGGCTGGGGCGGACCGGATCTGCTACCCGGCAACACGATCTGGGGCTATCCGATCCTGCGCGCCAACGCCGGGCAGATGCCGCTGGCGCTCTCGGCGCAGTGGGCTTCGTACGACGGCAAGTCGACGGCCCAGCAGCTTCTCGACCTGGCCATCGGTGAGATGAAGCTCAACTTCGTGTTCTGGGGCGACTTCAACCGGCGCGGCACCGGTGGTCTGTCGTTCGCCCAGGATGTGCTGCCGACGGTCAGCGCCAGCACCGCGACGCTGGTACTGGCGCGACCGGCGAACCTGGATGCGGTACCCTGACCCACGCCTACGGCGCGGCTTGGCCCTTGCTCGGCACGCGCGCTGCCAGCGACTTGCCCTCGGCGCTGACCCAAGGCCCGCCGAACCGCCCGCGCTGCGCCGCCGCGGGCACCAGCCGCGCATCGGCGAAGCTACCACCGGCAGGGATCTCCGTCTCGACGAACATGCCGTCGGCGGCCATGGCCAGCGTGGCCTGCTCGGGGTGCGGCGCGATGCTGCCATCGGCGTTCACGGTGAAACGCCAGGTGCGCACGGGCCGCTGCTGGTGCAGGTACTGCACCTCCCAGCGGCCGGGATGATCCTCGAGCACGACATAGCCTGGCGCCTTCTCGGCACCCCAGGTCACCGGCAGGCGTGAACTGAGCCGGCAGAAGCGCAGTTCCTCGAAGTAGGACCCGGCGCCGCCACGCGGGTCGGGCTTGGCCCACGAACTGTGCGTCACCACCGCGTTGGCCTCGACGCCGGTGCGCACCTTGTCGTCGGTCAGCGTCAGGCGCTGGCCGTCCACGCTGATGCGGCAGTAGCCCTCGTTGGCCAGATGCCAGCCCGCGTCGGTCGGCGACAGGTGCCAGACGATGTTCAGCGCGTTGTCGCGCGAGGTGTTGGGCGCGAAGTCGTAGGCGGGGTCACGGCCGTCGATCTTGAGCAGCGCGCTCGACAGCGCATCGGCGTGATGGTCCAGATAGTAGTGCTCGGCATCGGCCTGCGGCGTGTTGCGGCTGCCGCGCACGCGGGTGACCTTGCCCACCACGATGTGCTGCACGGCCACCTGGGACTCCGCGCCAGCCGCCGACCGATGGTACAGCTCGACCTCGACCGGTCCGGTCGCCGTGAACAGCGTCGGGTTGATCGGCGGGAAGGTGACCGCCAGGCCGCGCTGGCTCCGCTCGGCGCTGGCCAGGAACCCGCCCAGCTCCTTGCCCGGCACGGTGAGCCGCACGCGGAAGGTGTCGCGCGGGCCGACATCGCCCAGGACCCGCGCCGATCCGTGCAGGCTCCAGCCCTTGGCATACGGCTTGCCGTCGCGTGTGTCCTCGTGCGTCTTGACCTCCAGCCACAGGCCCGCGGCATCCAGCCGAGGCGCGGCCGTCGGCGTCGGCGCGGCGCCAGCGGGCCCCGCGGCAGTGGTCACCGTCGCGGCCGGCCCACCGACGCCGGCGGCCGTGTTGCGATCAGGCACTCGCGCCGCGGAAGCCTGCATGTCGGGCGTGGTCCAGGCGCGGCCATAGAACGCGCCGCGCTTGGCCTCGTCGGGCGAGAGTCGCGCATCGAGAATCGACCCGCCACCGGGGATGACCGTCTCGCACAGCGTCGCGTCGGGACAGAAGTTGGCCGGCGCCAACTGCAGGCCGGCGGCTTCCTCGGGATGCTGGGCGATGTGGCCGTCAGGCTGGACGCGGAAGCGCCACGTGCGCAGCACATTGGTGCCCTGCACCCAGGTCACTTCCCACGCGCCGGGATGGTCGTCGATCGCGGTCCAGTCGGCGCGCCGGCCGCGGTCGCCGTCCTTGCCCCAGGTCAACGGCAACACCACGTAGTACTGCCGGCTGGCGAAGGCGGTGCGGTCCAAGGGGCCGGTCTTCGACGCGGGCACGCTGGTCGCCTCGGCGCGCTCCTGTCGGTCACTGGTGAACCCGCCGACCACCTCGTCGTGCGCCAGCCGCAGCGGCTGGCCGTCCACGGTGACCACGGCATGGCTCATGTGCGCTGGATTGTCGAACAGCTCGGGCGCATGGGTGAACAGCACTTCGACCACATTGTGGTCGTAGCGCTGGCTGTTGTCCCACACATAGGACGGATCGCGCGGCCAGCGGCGATGGATGATGCTGGCCAGCACCTCGCCGCCGCGCGCCAGGTAATAGACCGGCGCATCGGGCGACGGATTGGACCCCGAGCCCGAGAAGCGCGCCACCCGGCGCACATCCAGCGTGTAGGTGCGTAGCAACGTCTCCTCGTCGGTGTCGCCATTGATCAGGTAGACCTTGACCGGCACCAGCCCCACGGCGGGAATGACCACGTCAGTGTTGCGCAGCCCGACAATGACCAGGCAGGCGTTCTTGCCGTTGGCGTCAGGATAGACCTGGCCCTGGAACTGGTACACGCCAACCTTGCCGCCCGGCGGCTCAACGACGACCTTGAAGGCACTGCGGTTGGGGATGGGCCCCCAGGCCCGCAGGTTGCTGAGCAGCGACCAGCCGTCGCTGACCGGCTGGCCGCCGCGCACCGCGCGATGGCTGGTCAGCGAGAACCAGGTGTAGCCGTCGTCGAGATAGACGCCGTCGCCGGCCTGCGCGGACGCCCCGCCGGCGGCCCCCAACAGCGCGCAGCAGACCCAGACCAGCCCGCACAGTCGCCCCAACATTCGTGGTCCCTCCTCGGCACGCAGGCCTTGGCCGGCCTGCGATGCATCGTTATGGGACCCGCGGATGCTTTTGTCCGCGACACAATCGGGGCTACGGCGCGTCGGCGGGCTCGGCCAGGAGCGCCGCGATGTGATCGCCAAACAGCTTCTCGCCGCCGGCGCCTTCCCAGTTCAGTTCGCCATACCACCAACTGCGCACATATCCGGCCTTGTCGATCAGGTAGACCGATGGCCAGGTGTGGTTGGCCCAGGCATCCCAGTTGGCCTTGTCGTTGTCCACGGCCACCAGGTAGTCCACCTTCTGCTCGTCCAGGCCCTTGCGCACGTTGGCCTGGTCGCGCTCACCCTCGGTCTCGGGAGTATGGATGCCCAGCACAACGACGTCCTTGCCCACAAAGCGCTGGCGCCAGCCGAGGACCGGCGGCTGGTTGTGCACGCAGTTCACGCAGCCCACGGTGAAGAACTGCACCACCACCACCTTGCCGCGCAGCGCGGCCAGCGTGGTGGCCTCGCCATTGAGCCAATTGGTCACGCCGCGCAACTCGGGCGCCTTGGCGAAGCGCGTGTGGGCGCTGGAGAAGTCGAACGCTTTGCCGCCGAGCCGGCCGTAGGCCAGGTTCTGCTCGGGCCCGAGCAGGGCCAGCAGCCGATTGCGCTGGTTGGTCAGGTACTCGGTGACGCGCGCGTCGAGCCCGGCGGAGCCGGCCTCCTTGGCGCGCATGACCCGCTCGCCCTCGCGCGTGGCGGCGCGCATCTGGCCGATGCGCTTGAGCTGCTCGGCGGTCAGCTTGAGCTGCTCAGCCACGCGCGGCGCCAGCAAGGCGTCGAGCGCGCGCGCCTGCGCGGCGATCTGGTCGAGACGAATGCGCTGCTCTGGGCGCAGCACCTGGCGCACGTCGACTTCGACCTGGTCGACCAGCGCCCAGGCTTCGGCCGCCGCATCGGGCTTGACCAACTGCGTATCGCGCAGCTTCCAGAGCGCGCTGTCGCAGGCGTCGAGCACCTTGGCCACGGCCGCCTGCTGGTCGGCGTCAAGCGCGAGTTCGCGGAGCACCAACGGCTCGCGTAGCGACAGCAGCAGGCCGTCGGACAACGCGTCGCCGCGCGGCTCGCGGAAGACCTTGTTGATCAGCAGCGCATCGGACAGCCGCGCGCGGAACTCCTTGATGGGCAGCCGGTCGGCGGCATCGCGCGCCTCGTAGCGGAACATCTCCTCACCAGCGGAATCCAGCGCGATGATCGCCGGATGCACCGAGGTCTGGCCGCGGTAGCGATAGTCGTCGACCAGGCCGAACTGCTTGGCCACGGCGTAGTCTGCATCGCGGAAGACCAGCCGGCTGGCGACGGCGCTGAGGCGGTTGGCCCAGTCGTTCAGCACGTCGCCGCTGTCGGCTTTGAGGAAGACATGCGCCACGCCGGGCATGGTCTTGGCCAGGGCCAGGTAGTCACGGATCTCGTTGCGGTCCTCGGTGACGTCACCGCGCAGCAGCCAGTGCAGCACCACGACCCGGCCGCGCTGGTGCCCCAGCACAAACGGCGGCCCGCCCACCGCCGCGGGCAAGGTGAAGTCGACCGGATTGGCGGCCTGCGCCGAGGTCAGGGCCAAGGCGACGACAGCACAGCAACGAGCCAGCTTAGCCAGGCGCATCACGAGACTCCGCGCTTCGGGGCTGGTCGGGCCGCCCGAGGGTGGCACGCCCAGCCCCGATCCGCTCATATCGAGCTACTACTCACTCGGTGACGATAGCGTGCACATCGATGCTGCCCGCGCGCACCTCGACGAACGGATGGCCATCACGGCGGCCGACCAGCCCGTAGCCCGTCGCGGTGCTCAGGAAGCAGGCGAAGTCGCCCTCCAGGGCCGGCTTCAGGTACAGTGTGCGATCGATCGCGTCGTAGCGCGCCCCGCTGAGCGACTGCAGCAGCGCATAGCTGGCCAAGGCGCGAGCATACCAGTGGCCGCACTCATACTCATTGAACGGGTTGCGCACGCGGCCGTCGTAGCGGTCGCGGCAGACGCGCACCACTTCCAGCCCGGCATCGAGCTGGCCCGTGAGGATGAGGTGCGACGCCACCTGGTACTCGATGCCGGTCCAGACCTCATCCGAGTAGACCATCGGCAGCGCCAACTCACCACCCTTGGGCCACGAGCAGAGCAGCAGGCCGCCCTCGTCGCCACAGGCGAAGGTCGGGCGCTGCGGGTTGGCGTGGTCGCTCAGGTCGCGCTTGAGGTTGTAGCGATGCACCGCGCCCAGGTGGCTGGCCACCTTGTCCGCGTCGAGCACCTGACCCACACCGCACACCGCCGCCATCCACTCGCCCAGCACGCCATCGGACAGGCAGCCCAGGCCGTACTGGTACTTGGGGCCTTCCTTGGCCAGGATGGCCAGCGCCTCGGCCGAGTAGGCCCCGCCGTAGCTGGACACCTGGGTCGGGTCGGGCGCGCGCAGGCCGGTCCACTGCACCTTCTGGATGAAGTACTCGCCGTCGTACAGCTCGGTCTCGGTGCGCTCGATGCCCCGCGCGAGCAGCTCCGCGTACAGCGCCACGTCGTCGTCCAGCGCCTCGCCCATGAGCACCGCGGCCCGCAGCGCGCCCAGGTAGAAGCTGGTGCACATGCCGTCGGGTCCCCAGAACTCGATGTCGTAGGTGTTGTGGTGTGGCTCCTCCAGCCAGCCGCGGCCCTCGGGATCCCAGGCTTCGATGCAGTAGTCGAGGCTGCGGCGCACGCTGGCCCACAGGCCTCGCAGCCACTCGGTGTCGCCGGCGATGCGCCAGTCACGATAGACCTTCAGAATGCCGCCGAGCTGGCCGTCGGCCGCGGCATGGAAGCCGTGCCCGATGACGCGGATAGGCAATGCCGCGCGAAAGCCCTGATGGCCGCGCTCGTCCTGGCACGGGCCGAACTCGGTCTCGCGCAGCGTGCGCTCCAGGGCCGGGAAGAGATGCGGGATGGCCTGTGCGTAGTTCCACACGTGGGTGCACGAGCCGTGGCAGCAGCCGTCGCGGTCGCCACAGCCCTCCCAGCCCCACAGCCGGCCATCGCTCTGGCGCAGCACCGTCGGCGACTTGAGAATGCCCAGGTTGGCCGACACCGCCTCGACCACCTCGGCCGGCAGAGTCGAGTCATAGAAGCAGTCGGCGAAGCACTGCGAGTTGGCGCGCAGCCGCGCGTAGCTGTCCCGCCAGTAGGCATTGACGGCCTCGATGTCGGCGAACCGGCCGGCATACCACGGCACGTAGGCCGGGTCGGTGTCTGGCACACCCTCGGCGCGCTGGGTCGACTGGCCCACATACCAGGTCAGCCGCACGGTGATCGTGCGCGACTCGCCGGCGGCCAGCGCCAACGGCACTTGCAGCGACGCGCCCGGCGAGGCGGCACCGTCGCTGTACGGCGCGCGGTTCTCACAGCGACCAGCCTGAATATCGCGCCACAAGATGGTCAGCGGGTCGAACCAGCCACCGCGGAAGTAGGCGCAGTCGACGCACGTGTCGGGCTCGCTCACGGTCGCCGAGAAGGCCCCCTCGTCGTGGGGCTTGCCCTCGCCCGGCCCACCCCACAGCACGAACCCGCCCTCGACAGCGCGTACCGCCGAGGGGTTGCCCGAGACGGACATGAAGTTGCGCGCGTTGAACGAGAAGACCGCCTCCAGCGGTGCGCCGCTGGTGTTGGTGAAGGTGTATTCCAGCCCCACCGCGGGCAGGCTGGCGTTGTCGGCGTCGTTGGGCTCGAACGGGCTCCAGCCGGTGATGGTCGCCGTCAGCGGCAGTGAGCTGTCGCTCAGCGCAACCTCGCCAAACGGAAATCGCGCGCGGAAGGTCGCGCTTCTAAAGCGCGGCAGACCGAATGATGTGCCACCCAGACCATTGGCCGCGCCGGGCGTGCCGTAGAGCTTCCAGGTGGGTACCGGGCCCTCGACCACGCGGGCGGTGTGGCGTTCGCCCTTGATGCACACCGCGGCGAACATCAGCGGCTCATTGAACACATCGGGTCGATGCCGCAGGGACACATGAGACAACGCGCCGCTGCCCTCCAGGCAGATGGTGCCCGCGCCCATGCCACCCATGGGGAAGGCCACGCGGCTCAGCCGCTCACCCGAGTACTCGCCGTTGTAGGTCTTGTGCGCCATAGTGCCGACTCCGTGACTGGACTGGAGCCGGGCTATTCGCCAGTTCGACCCTCGGCACCTGCGCGGATCGCGATCCGCGGTGGATCCACGCTACAATGGGCCCCATGCTCATCCAGACCAACAGCCAGCTCGTCTCGTTCGTCGACTCCCTGTGCGACGAGCCCGCCATCTTCATCGACACCGAGTTCGTCGGCGAGGGCCACTACTACGCGCGCCTCGGCTCGGTCCAGATCGGCACGCCGACACAGGCCGCGCTGGTCGACCCACTGGCTGTCAAGGATCTGTCGCCGCTCGGCCCGATCCTGGCCGACCCGGCGGTGGTCAAGGTGTTCCATGCCGCCGGCCAGGACCTGCAGATCCTCACGCGGCTCTATGGCCGGCCGGTGGCGCCGGTGTTCGATACCCAGGTTGCCGCGCAACTGCTGAGTGGCGACGAGCAGATCTCGTTCGACCGCCTGGTGACACGCATCACGGGCAAGTCGCCGGCCGCCGGCCACGGCTTCACCGACTGGCTGCGCCGGCCGCTCACGCCGGGCCAGATTGAGTACGCGCTGGACGATGTGCGCCTCTTGGTGCCGGTCTATGAAGCGCAACGCGGCCGGTTGGCCGAGCTGGACCGCGAGAGCTGGGCGCGCGAGGAGTTTGCCAAGCTCGAGGAGCCGACGCGCTTCGCCCCGTCCGACCCCGAGCAGCAGTACATGCGTGTGCGCGGTTTCGACAACCTGTCTGGCCCGGCGCTGGCCTCGCTGCAGGCGTTGGCCGCCTGGCGCGAGTACACGGCGCGCGAGATGGACATCCCGGTCGGCCGCATCGCCCGTGACGAGACGCTGTCGGAACTGGCCATGCGCCCGCGCAAGTCGACCCGCGAACTGCGCGACATCCGTGGCCTGCGACCCGACCAGATCGACCGCTACGGCGCCGACCTGCTGCGCGTGGCCCAGGAGGGCCGCGCCCAGACTCCGCCCGCGCGCCGGCCGCGCATCAGCGTGTCGGCGGCCTTGGAGCCGACGGTCGACTTCATGGGCCTGTGCCTGCGATCGCTCGCCGAGCAGGCCTCCGTGGCGGCCACGGCCGTGGCCACGCGTTCGGATCTGGTGGCGCTCGTCCTTCTCGGCGAGGAGGCCGACATCGCCCTGCTGCGCGGCTGGCGCCGGCCGGCCTTTGGCGAGCCACTGCTCGACGCGTTGTCCGGCAAAGCCGTGGCGCGCGTGCTGCCCGATGACCACACCGTGCATCTGGTCTGGGATCAGGGGCACTAGACCGCGTCCGTCAAGCAGGCATCACTTGACCGGCGCCACCACCTTGCCCTCGACCTGCGCGCGAGCCAGGCGAGACGCCTGGTAGAGCTCGTCCAGCCGCACCACCTTGAAGCGCTCGGGCGGCAGCAGCCGGGCGATCCCCGCGAACCAGGAGGGATCGCCGGCGTACAGCAGCGTGAACCACGGGCCCTGGACCCCGTCGGTCTCGCGCCGCAGCTTGTCGACGAACTGACCCGGGCTGCCTTCCTCGTAGTAGTGGTTGCTGTGCACCAACGGCGGGCAGCCTTCTGGGTAGGTCACGCGCTGATCCTTGTGCCACAGAGAGACGCCCTGCAGACCCATGCTCGCCAGCCAACGCAGGCGCTCGGCCTCCGGATTGAGCGGGTAGAAGTACCACAGGTCGGCAAAGGGCGCGTCGGCCAGCTTGGCGCCATCGCGCGTGCGCTGGGCGAACAGATTGCGCACGGCGGGCGGCAGGAAGGTCGGCGCCGCGTAACCATAGCCGCTGGGTCCGATGAAGAAGCAGTCGTTGGGTGTGGCCTCGGCGTAGAAGCGCTGCATGACCGCGGGGAACCGCTCGCACAGGTATGGCGACATGCCCCAGTTGATGGGCAGCTTGCCGCGATCGGCCTGCAGCCAGCTCCCGCCGTTGTACAGCGAGCCGGCGCACTTGGCGGTGTCGCCTTCGTTGACCATGAAGGCCACGTAGACCTTGGTCTCGAGCTTCACCTCGGCCGGCGTGATGTGGCGCTGGCGGAACGCCGCACGGGCCGGCCGGAGCGCGGCCAGGAACGACAGGTTGGGCACCTGACCGCACTCGACGAACAGGCCGGCGCGCGACACACGGAACAGGTACGACTGCTCGCTCGGCTTGCCCCAACCCCACACCGGACTCAGCGGCTTGGGGTGCGCGAGGATGCGGTCGAGCTGCTTGGCGCCCGGTGGGTGGAGCCCGCCCGGCCTCTTCTCCAGCCACTCGCGCACGTAGTCCTCATGGACCGTCTCGGGTAGCGCATGGCTCAGGTCGTAGACGAACAGCCGCTGCGCGACCGCCACATCGAGGGCAAAGTCGTCGATGGCCTCGCAGTAGGAGTACAGGCCGTCGCGTGAGCAACGGGGCAGCAGGTTGGTCAACGCCCAGTCGTACAGCGGCTCCTTGGGCGCCTGTGCGCCACCGCTCAGCTCAGCGCGGACGGACCTGACCCAGACGCTCTTGCCGCGCCCGATGATCCACAGGTGCAGGCTGATCTCGCGCTCGCCCTGCCAGTTGGGCACCGTGCTCAAGTCGAACTCGAAGCGGCCCGTGGCGTCGGTATCGCGTTGGATGACCTCGTCGCCCGCGCCGGGCCGCGAGATCTTCAACGACCACTGGCCCTCCGCTCGCGGCACCTCGATGACCACTTTGCCGCTGACCGCGTGGAACGGCAATTCGATGCGGCGGGCCGCCGCGGAGTAGGGCTCGGTGGCGTCGCCCTTCAGGGCGAAGCGCGCCAGATCGCCCTCGCGGGTCACGGTCACCTGACCACCGGCCCACTCGGCGGGGTTAAGGTCGAAAGACTGCCGCGCCAACTCGGGCTGCCCATGGGCAACAGTGGTGTCGAACACCACCGGCAACGCCGTCAGAGCCGGTACGCTCTGACGCAGCTTGGCGGTCACGGGCACGGCATCGAGCAGCCCTGCCTGGGTCACACCGACCTCGAAATCGCCGGGGTAGCCGGGGTCATAGAGCACCGCGCCCTTGACCACGCCGCTCACTTTGCCGAGCAGCGCCGCCAGGTCGGCCACCGGCTCGAACGTCAGCTTGTGCACGCGCCGGCAGTACGCCATCCAGTCGTCGGCCACCGACCTCATGCTGGCCAGCGCCGCCGGTAGCGCCTCGCGCTTGGGCATCATGAACGGATTGGACCCGCCCGGCTGCAGGTAGACGTGTGGCCCCTGGCGGTTGGCCAGGCCCTGGATGGCGGTGGCAGCGACGCGTTCAGCGTGGTCGAGCTTGTCGATGTCGAGGACCCAGACCTGCGCCCGCGCGGCGCTGGTCAGGGCCGCGACGAGGAGCAGACTGCAGACGATGGACCGCATGAGTGAACCCACCTCGCGCGGCATTGTAGACGATCACCCCGTCAGGCGCGACTCGGCCGTCGGCTGCCACCACCGGTGGCCCAAAGCATCAGGGCATGTCTGTATCTTTGCCCCAGGAACCGCTCACTCTCGCCGCAGGCCCCCGACGGTGGGGAGCCGCGCGATATAGTGCACTCAAGGCCCACGCGTTCGTGCGGACCGACAACGCCCGGCGGGTGAGTGATCGATGGGGAGAAGGACCGGCCATGGTTGAGCATTCCGTCAGCGCAGTGATGACGCCCCCCGGCATCGCCAAATGCCCGACCGGCATCCGTGGGCTCGACCAGATCACCGGTGGCGGTCTGCCGCGCGGCCGGTCGACCCTGGTCTGCGGCAGCGCCGGCAGTGGCAAGACGCTGCTGGCCATGGAGTTTGTCGTGCGCGGGGTCCGCGAGTTCGGCGAGCCGGGCGTGTTCATGGCCTTTGAGGAGACCCAGCGCGAGCTGACCGACAATGTCCATTCGCTCGGGTTCGACCTGGCCGATCTGGTCCAGCAGAAGCTGATCGCCATCGACTATGTGCAGGTCGAGCGCAGCGAGATCGAAGAGACCGGCGAGTACGACCTGGAGGGCCTGTTCCTGCGCCTCAACTACATGATCCAGCAGACCGGCGCCAAGCGCGTGGTGCTGGACTCGCTGGAGGCACTGTTTGCCGCGCTGCCCAACGAGGCCATTCTGCGCGCGGAGCTGCGGCGGCTGTTCCGCTGGCTCAAGGACCAGGGCGTGACGGCCGTGATCACCGCCGAACAGGGCGCTCAGACGTTGACGCGCCACGGGCTCGAAGAGTACATCAGCGACTGCGTCATCTTCCTCGACCACCGCGTGACCAACCAGATCGCCACCCGCCGGCTGCGCGTGGTCAAGTACCGCGGCTCGGCGCACGGCACCAGCGAGTACCCGACCACCATCGACGAGCGCGGTCTGAGCGTGCTGCCGCTCAGCTCGCTGGGGCTGGCCTACGAGGTCAGCGACGAGCGCGTGCCCAGCGGCGCGGAGCGGCTCGACACGATGCTCGGCGGCAAGGGCTACTTCCGCGGCAGCAGCATCCTCGTCTCGGGCACCGCCGGCGCGGGCAAGACCAGCCTGGCGGCGGCCTTCGTCGACGCCCAGTGCCGGCGCGGCGAGCGCTGCCTGTACCTGGCGTTCGAGGAATCACCCCATCAGATCCTGCGCAACATGCGCTCGGTCAGCTACGACCTGGAGCCGTGGGTCAAAGCCGGCCTGTTGCACTTCCACGCCGTGCGCTCCACTCTGTATGGGCTGGAACAGCACCTGGTGGCCCTCCACAAACTGACCGACGAGTTCCACCCCGCGGCCGTGGTGGTGGATCCGGTCACCAATCTGTTGAGCATGGGCGTCACCGACGAGGTGAAGGCCATGCTCACGCGGGTCATCGACCACCTCAAGACCCTGGGCGTGACCGCGCTGTTCACCAGCCTGACCAGCGGCGGTGAGGCCACGGAGCGGACCGAAGTCAACATCTCCTCGCTGATGGACACCTGGGTGCTGCTGCGCAACCTCGAGGCCAGCGGCGAGCGCAACCGCCTGCTCTATGTGCTCAAGAGCCGCGGCATGGCTCACTCCAATCAGGTGCGCGAGTTCTTGCTGACCAGCGAGGGCATCCAGTTGACCGATGCCTATGTAGGGCCGGGCGAGGTGCTGGCCGGGTCGGCCCGCCTGCAGCAGATGGCGCGGGACCGGGCCGAGGTGCTCACCGCGCAGCAACGCACGGCACGCCGCCAGGCCGAGATCGCCGAGCAGCGCCGGCAGGTGCAATCCGAAGTGGATGCGCTGCAGGCCCGAGCGGCGGCGCTGACCGACGAGTTACGGCTGATGGCCGACGAGGAGCAGTGGCGTTACCAGGCGACGGCCGACACGCGCGCCGCGCTGGAGAGCGCGCGCCAGACCGACGTCAACGGCGAGGTGAAGCCATGATGGGCACGCAGCACGGGCCGGTCGACGACCTGCCCCCGACAGCGGCATCAGGCGAGCATTGGGACCTGCGACTGTATGTGGCGGGCCGGACGGCACGCGCCGTGGCCGCTCTCGACAACCTCCAGCGGCTGTGCGACGAACGCCTGGCCGGCCGCTACAGCATCGAGGTGATCGACTTGGTGCAGAACCCGCGGCTGGCCGTCGACGACCAGATCCTGGCCATTCCCACCTTGGTGCGCAAGCTGCCCGAGCCGATCAAGAAGATCATCGGCGATCTGGCCAACGAAGAGCGACTGCTGGTCGGTCTCGACCTGCGACCGCGCCGGCCCTGAGAAGGCAGCCACCCCATGCACGACAATCCATCCGACCCAGATGACTGGCAGGCACCCAGCGGCGCTGCGCGGAACTATGTGCTCAAGCTGTACGTGTCGGGCATCACACCGCGCTCCGAGGAGGCCATCCGGTGCGTCACAGCGATCTGCCGCGAGCGATTGGCCGGGCGATATGACCTGGAGATCATCGACATCTACCGGCATCCCGCGCTGGCCAGGGATGGCCAGATCGTCGCCGCGCCGACGCTGGTCAAGCAACTGCCGCTGCCTCTGCGCCGGATGATCGGCAGCATGGCCAACGAGGAACGGCTCCTGGCCGGTCTCGATCTGCGTCCACGAGCCGACTGAACCAGGGCCGCCGGGCCAAGGAGCTTGTCTGATGGCCCAAACCGCGAGCGACATACCCGCCAGGGCGGAGTTGCTGGCTGAGAACCTGCGGCTCGCCGCGCGCCTCGATGAGGCCGAGCAGACGCTGGAGGCCATCCGGACCGGCGATGTGGATGCCTTGCTGGTCAGCGGGCCGCACGGCGAGCAGGTCTTCACGCTCGACGGCGCCGACCGCGTCTACCGCACCATCATCGAGACGATGAACGAAGCGGCGCTGACCGTGGATGTCGACGCGACCATCCTCTTCTGCAACCCTCGTTTCGGCGAGCTGATCGGCTCGCCGCTGGCGGCCATCGTGGGCCAGCCGTTGACCGCGTTCGCCGCGCCGCCGCAGTATGACCCGCTGCGGCGCCTGTTGGCCGACGCGCGGCAGGCACCCGTGCAGCGCCGACTGACTCTGCGCGCCGCCGATGGCCGCCCCGTGCCCTGCCAGTTCGCCGCCAGCCCGCTGGTCACCGAGACCGGCCCTCAGGTCTGCTTGACCGCCAGCGACCTGTCGGAGCTGGAGGCCGCGGCCGGTTCGGCCCGCGTCCTGCGCGAACAGCAGCAGGCGCTGGAGGCCAGCCAGGCCACCCTGCGCAGCTTCTACGACAGCTCGACGTTCATCATGGGCGTCGCCGAGCTGGCCGGCGACGAACTGCTGGTGGTGCACACCAACGCCGCCACGGCCAGGTTCTTCGACACGACGAGCCGCGACCTGGCGGGCCGCTCCTTCGCGGCGCCCGAGATCAACGGACCATGGCTCGACCGCTGCCGGCACAGCCAGGTCCGTCGCGAGCCCGTGGAGTTCGACTATGAGCATCCCACGCGGGCCGGGCCGCGCTGGCTCCACGCGACGGTGGCCTACCTGGGCGACAACGACGCCGGCCGCCCCCTGTTCAGCTACGTGGCCGAGGATGTCACCGAGCAGATGCGGGCCAAGGAATCGCTGATCCAGCTCAACGAGACGCTCGAGCGTCGGGTGGCCGCGCGCACCGCGGAGGCCGAGGAGCGGGCACAAGCCCTGCGCCAACTGGCCGGCGAACTGGGCCAGGCCGAGCAGCGCGAGCGCAAGCGCGTGGCCGAGCTGCTCCACGATGGTTTGCAGCAGGTGCTGATCGCCGCGCAGCTCCAGACCGAGATGCTGCGCCGCCAGCTCACGGACTCGCCGCTGGGGTCCACTGCGGGCCGGCTGGACGACCTGCTCCGGCAGGCGCTGACCACCTCGCGCGGGCTGACCGCGGAGCTGGCGCCGCCCGCGCTCTACTTCGGCGACCTGCTGGCCGCGTTGCAGTGGCTGGCCCACGCCTATCGCGACAACCACGACCTGACCATCGAGCTGACCGTCCCGCCGACCGTCGGCCCCATCGAGGAGTCTGTCAAAGTGCTGCTCTTCCAGGCCGTCCGCGAGCTGCTGCTCAACGTGGTCAAACACGCCGATGTGACCGCCGCACAGGTCGGCGTGGCCTATCGACCCGACGGGCAGATAGAGGTCAGCGTCGTCGACCGTGGTCGCGGCTTTGCCCTGTCGCCCGGATGGTCGGCGGGCCAGCCAGGCAGCGGGTTTGGTCTGTTTGGCGTGCGGGAGCGCATCGCCCTGCTGGGCGGCGAGCTGCGTCTCGACAGCCAGCCCGGCACAGGCACCCGCGCCACCCTCATCGTGCCCGTCGACTCCCCGCTGCCGCGCGAGAGCGCACCCGCGGCCGCGGCCGACGAGACGACACCGCCGATCCGGGTGCTGCTGGTCGATGACCACCAGGTGGTGCGTGAAGGGCTGGCCGCGGTCCTCTTCGGCCACGACGGCCTGCTCGTGGTGGGCGAGGCGGCTGATGGCCTGGAAGCCTTCGAGCAGGCCCGCCGGCTGCGGCCCGATGTGGTCGTCATGGATGTCCGGATGCCCCGCATGGACGGTGTCGAGGCCTGTCGCCTGATCACCCGCGAGCTGCCCGGCACGGTCGTCATTGGCCTGTCGATGTCCGACGACCCGCACACCATCGCCCATATGAAGGACGCCGGCGCCACCGAGTTCGTGAGCAAGTCGAACGTGGCGGAGCAGTTGCTGCCGCTGATCCGGCGGTGTGTGTGAGGGCGGGTCGCCTGGCTGACCGCCGCCCGCTGCCGACGTCGGCACACACCGACCTCACGATGATGCTGGGGCCGGAAGCCCGCCCCGCCAAGGATCCGCGTGCCCAGTGGCGGGCTGGCACTGCCGCCGTCCTCGGTGCATACTCGGCAAAGGGGTAGTGCCATGGCGCCAGAGGCGTGCGACTGCAGCGCGACCGGTGTTCGACCGCGCACCAGGCCGGGTCGCTTGGCGATCTCGCTCACTGTGGCGATGCTGAGTAGCCTGGCCGTGTCAGGATGCAGCAACAGCGTTGCCATGTCCGTGACGTACGATGTGTCGAGCGACGGCCGACACATTGTATTCACCGGCGGATCGGACGGCGGCAGGCGCCTGTACGACCTTGACCTGACCAACTACCAGGTCACACCGCTCACACGCAGCAAGGCGGATGAGTCTCACCCCGCCTTCGGGCCGGGCGACGATGGGATTGTCTTCAGCCGCAAGAGGTCTGGCCGTGGCGCGAACCGGGAGATCATCTGGTTCCGCGTCGCCGATGGCCACGAAGTGCGGCTCACGGACGGCCGGCATCGGGACTTCTATCCGCGTTGCTCAGCCGACGGCGCCGCTGTGGTCTTCATCCGCTACCGCGAAGCCGATGAGCGGCCCGACAGAGCGGCCGGTTGGGACGTCTTCCAACTCGATCGGACTACGCTGGCGATCAAGCGCCTGACCGACTGCGTCTATCTGGACGCTGGATCGACAGGCTTCGTGGGCGACACACGCACCGTCGTCTACGACGCCACGGTCCGCGACAGGCACCACAGCGCTGATCTGTGGCTGGTCGACCCAGGCGCCGAACCACGCCGGCTGAGCCGCGACGGCCGCAGCTGGCAGCCCTCGGTCGGCGCTGACGGCCGGCACATCGCCTACTCCAGCGCGGGCGGACGCAAGAAACCGCAGATTTGGCTCGCCGCTCTCGCCGACGGCAGAGGCCACCGACTGACCGACGGCCGAAGCGCTCTGGAGCGACCCCGCCTGAACGTCGCGACGGCACGTATCTACTACCTCAGACGAGAACGACGGGGGCCAGAGCTGTGGCGCATGGCCATGGACGGCACGAGCCCTGAGCGCCTGGCTGGACCAGACCTGTTCGTTGCGCCCGAGCGCTGGCGTCCTGGGCGGTAGCCTAGAGCGCTACACCCTCGGCGGCCACACAAGCACGGCGGCGCCAGCGTCGCCGCTGAGGCAAAGCCCTGGCGAGCCGGCGGCGCACGGCCCAAAGCCGTGATCCTCAGAGAGCCAGCGCCGCCTCCGCCGACCCTACTTCCCCGGCAGCCACTTGCGCATCAAGTACTGCTCCACCTGCCGCCGCGCCTCATCCGCCAAGGGCGCGGAGTAGATGAGCACCTCGCCCAGCCGGCCGCCGCCCACGTTGTAGCCGCGGTCGCGCAGGAAGTTGGAGGCCACCGCGCCGCTCGGCACGATGATCGAGGCCACCCGCGTGCCGGTCGACACGCGAGTGGTCGTGGCGTCGACCTTCTGGCCGTCCAGGTACAGCGTGCCACGCTGGCCCAGCGTCTGGCCCGACCAGAACCAGATCGCCGGCGGCTTCTCGTAGTCCGCCGGATGGAAGTCGCAGTGCTCCAGATCGCCGAGCAGACTTGCCGAAATCGACCAGCCGCAGGCCGTTGACCTCGGCGCCGCCGGTGACCAGCACCGGCCGCGCGGGAGCGCTCCACTGCCGCGCGCGCGGGTGCGTGTCGCTGGGCGCCGTGTCGCGCGCGTCCTTCCACAGTTGCACATGGCCGGTGGCATCGGCGCCGACGTTCTGGTTGGCATCCACCCAGAAGGTCAGGCCC
The DNA here is from genome assembly GCA_016235455.1 of Armatimonadota bacterium. GTDB lineage: Bacteria > Armatimonadota > UBA10988 > UBA10988 > UBA10988 > UBA10988. The sequence continues at coordinate 28,915 of JACRKZ010000135.1, forward strand.
TGCCGCAGCGCCTCGGGCAGCTGCTGGTCGGCGCGTAGCGGCAGCGACGTGAGCTTGGGCACCACGGCCCGTGGCACCGCCGGCTCGGGCGTCAGCTTGGCCTTCGGCGTCTCCTCGATCCAGATGATCTCCGAGGCGTTGGCGCCGGTCATGCCGGTCACGTAGATACCGTTCGTCCGGAGCTGGGCGCCGGTGCGCACGCAATTGAGCGGCTTGCGGTCCTGGAAAGTCAGTGTATAGACGCCCTTGGGCTCCAGGCCCTTGAGCCGGATGACCCGGCTGTCGGGCACATCCTCGCCCGGCTTGAACAGGAACACCGAGCCCCGGCGGATATCGGGGTTGTAGAACTCCAGCCCGTCCCAGTTAGCGCCGTCAGCCATGGGCAGAATGTGGTAGACGTTGGCGCCGCGCAGAATGGGCCGCTGCTTGCGCTTGTACAGCGCAATGTGCTCGCGATAGAGCGGCGTGTCGAAGGCCCAGGTCAGGATCGGCCCCATGATGGCCGAGCGGAAGAGCGTCGTCGGGTCGGGTCCGGCGCCGATGTCCGACTTGAGCTGCACGGGGTTGATGGCATAGCTGTTCGAGTAGTAGGTCGTGCGCGTCCGCCACGGGTTGTGGTCGTCGTCGTTCATCGTGCAGTAGGTCATGCGCCGACAGATGGCGAAGCCCTTGTAAGTGCCGCCATTGCAGCAGTTCTCGTAGCGGTAGCCGGGCCGGCTGGCGATGAGGCGGTCCTGGATGTGCAGGAAGTTCGTCACGCCCTCGTAGGTCTGCGGCATGGGTTCGCGCGGCGCGGTGTAGAGGTCGGTGCGCCACATGTCGAACCAGCCCTGGTCGTAGCGGCTGAGCACGGCCTCGAGCTCGGCATCGCGCCCGGCGATGGTGGTCAGGTCGACGTCGTTGTAAGTGCCGCCCATGTAGAGCGATGCCTTGAGGCCGGCGCGGTGCGCCTTGGCCGCGAAGTCGAAGCCGTTGGGCCAGACCTCACGGTGGTACATCCAGTCGCGATTGGTGTACCAGCCCTGGCCCGAGCCGTCCCAGAAGTCCATCTTGACGCACTCGACGCCGGTGGCGGCCAGCCGGTCGTAGACGCTCTGGGGCGTGCCGCCGACCACGCCGGCGCTGCCGCTGGGCGTCGTGATGTCCTGCATGCAGACCTCGCTCCACGGCTCATCGGCGTGGTCGTGCAGGCTGCGCGTGATCTTGTGGTTCCAGAACCAGCGCTTGAAGCGGTTCGAGCCGTCGTCCAGATCCCCCTGGTAGGTGCCGTAGTAGACCGACGGCACAAGGAACGTGGCGCCCGGCGCGCGCGTGACGTTCTCGGTGACCGGGTGGACCGCCACGCCGAACTCGCGCGGATTGGCGCCCGAGTTGACCCGGAACCCGCCTAACTCCCACTCGAAGCCGAAGTACGCGCCATGCTTCTCGCCGACGCCGAGCAGGATGAACGGGATGATCGAGTTGTCGGTGGCATACGCCGCGTTGGCGCCAATCTCGTCGACGAACACCTCGCCCACGCCGACATTGGTCTTCCGCGCGCGATGCAGTGTCACGGCGCCGTCGGCCCGCAACGCGACCTGAGCCGCCGCCAGCGTCGCCGGGAAGACCACATCGCCCGCCGAGCGGTTGACGACGGTGACCTCGTTCTCCACCGGCCCCGGCCCGGGCCAGGCGCGCCACACCGAGGTCAGCTCCAGCGCCGGCTCGGCGCTGTCGAAGCGAAGCGTCAGCACCTGGCCCTGCGTGCGGTCCTCGGCGGCGCCGCGGAAACGCCAGACCGCCGTGCCGACGGCCGGCAGGGGCACGCGCGTCGGCGCGGCCAGCCAGTTCCAGCGCTGCCCCGGGTGCCGCAGGCTGGTCACGGTGAGCGCCGCGTCGCGCAGGCCCAGGGTCAGTTCGGTGTCCGCGGTGGCCAGCGTCCAGGTCGTGGGTTGCGGCGCGGCCTGTGCGGCCACGGCCAGTGCGGCGAGCAGTGCCGAAGCCAGGGCGTTCATCGCTACTCCTTGGCCGGCGCGGCCACCAGATCGTATCGCGCCAGCTCACCCTCGACCGGCGGCACCTCGGCCGTCAGCGCGCGATCCCCGACGGCGTCGTCGAGCGCGCGCCAGACCAGCAGCGAGGAGCCCAGGCGCTGCGCTGCCCAGTGGCGCACCTCGTCGAACCCGCCGTCGGAGGCCACCGTCAGCACCACTTGCAGGCCGTCCACCCGCCAATGACCAGTGCCCAGCACGCGCGTACCGCGCTCGATCGTCAAGCGGCCGTCGGCACCGAAGGTCAGCGCGTGGGCCAGACCCGACGTACCGATCATCTGGAAACGGCCGAGCAGCAGCGGCGCCGCGGGCGGCTCCAGGTCACGGCGCCAGATGGCCTGGTCGGACAGGCACGGCGGCATCTCAGCCAGGTCGCCCGTGGGCTCGGGTCGGTCGTCGGGCATGCGGCGCAGCAGCAGAGTCCAGGCCCGGTTGCTCAGCCGCAGGCGAGCCGCCAGCCGCCGCGTCAGTCCGTCGGCCACGAGTTCGATCACGCCGGCTCGCCAGGTCGCATGGCCGCGCGCGATCAGCCCGCCCGGGCCGGTGTAGGTGAAGAAGCCGTCGGCGCCGAGGTCGAGCCGATCGACGCGGCCCGGCGCGCTCTCCAGGCGCCAGCCACCGGCCAGATCGGCGGCGCCGCGCACGCTGATCTCCGGCGGGTCGGGCACCCAGCCGGGCCGGCGCCAGATAACCGCGGGCATGCCCACGCGCGGCGCCATACGCGCCAGGTCGCCACTCATGGCGGCCGCCGGATCGGCCGCGGGCGCGGCCAACTCCAACCCCTCGTCGAGCAGCCGGCAGCCCAGCAGGCGCTCCGCGCTACGTGCGCGCAGACGCAGGCTGCCGTCGCTCAGCGTCATCTCGCCCGCCGCCGCGCCGGCGTCGTCACGCCACACGAAGCGACCGCCGGCGATGAGCTCGAGGACCTCGCTGGTGCCGTCGGCCCGACGATAGCGCCAGACACCAGACACCGACGGCTCCGCGGTCAGGGCCGACAGCGCGAACAGCACGACCAGGGCGCATCTCATGGCTGACCGATTCGCTCCAGCGCGCGCGCCACCTCCAGCCGCCGGGCCTCGATGGGCGCCGGGTCCCGCGTGAACGTCACGGCATCGGTGGTGATGGCCGCCGGCACCGTGAGCAGCGCCTCGTAGGGTGCCCGCTGCGCGGCCGGCAGCTTGGCCACGGCGCGCTTGAGCATGGCCAGGTACTCGTAGTCCTCGATGCCGTCGCGCAGCATCTCCCAGCGCTGGCTGTCCACCGGCCCGTCCAGCACCGTCGCGGCCGGGTTGGCGCCCGCCGCGAGCTCTGGCGGATAGACGAACCGGCCGTCGCCATTGCCCCAGGCCTGCTTGGTGCCGACCGCGGTGTCGTAGCCGCTGACCCAGCTCATGCAGTCCTCATACGGGTTCTGGCGCGTGGTGGGATAGGCGGACGGGCTGGTCCAGTAGGTGCTCTCCCAGACCAGGATGCCGCTGATGCGCCGCTGCCAGGTCTGCCACAGCCAGGTGCGCAGCTCCGTGCCGGGATGGTCGATGAACAACGTGCAGTAGGGCGCCTTGGGGCCGGTGCAGACATACCACCAGAACTGGTCGCCCGCCGCCATGCGCTGGTCGGCCGGCGCCTGCTTGAACTCGTTGCTGATCGGGCACCACAGGTTGGGCCCGCCCACCAACTCCGGCTCCACCTGCTCGGTCAACATGCGGCGGATGCCCGGCGCAGCCTGCTTCAGGCGCTTCATGCCGGCCATCACGAACTCGTAGTCCTTGGGGTCCGGCTCGTCGAACCAGTAGGTATAGGTCTTGTCGAGCCAGCCCTTGGCCCGCAGATGGTCCTCGATGCCGCGCCAGTAGGCCGTGAACGCCGCCTCGAACTCCGGCGTGCCGGCGCGGAAACCCAGCAACTCGGGCTCCACACGGCTGAAGAACGTGCCGCCGCCCAGGCCCTGGACCGGCACCGCCAGCCCCGTGAAGTGGTACTCGTCGAAAGCCTTGGCCAGCCCCTTGTCCCAGGCCGTGAAGTCGAACGTCGGCTTGAGATCCTCGGGCTTCATGCCGGCCTCGAAGTCGGCGGTCAGCAGCACCTTGCCGCCGGTCAACGCGGTGATGGCCAGATCGTCATACCAGGTGGTGCCCGTGGCCGCGCCCGTCTCGCTCCACAGCGTGGCCCACAACCCCACGGTGAACGCCTTGGCACCCTCGGGGAAGGTCGGAATGTCGCGCTCGAAGTGCTGCCAGGTGCCGTCACCAGTGAACGGCATGTCGTTGTTGCGGCCCGACATCCAGGCGTCGTTGGCGTCGCGATGCCCCAAGGTCACCAGCGCCTGCGCACCGGTGTCTTTGGTCTTGTACCAGAACGACAGCTTCACGCCGCCCGCGGGGATGGCGATCGGCTGTTCGTAGTTGGCGGCGAACGTCTGGTTGGGGCTGGCGTCGACCACCTTGCGGCTGTACTGGCCACCATGCTTCTCGGCCGTGTCGCGTTCGCCGCCCTGCCACGAGCCGCCGCCCTTCCAGCTCACCTTCAGCCCGTCCAGCGGCGCGGGATTGTACGGCGAGATGTGGTGCTCGCTGTAGTTGCGCAGGTACTTGTCCAGCACCAGTCGCTGCTGCGCCGCGTCGGTCACCTTCTGGTAGTCAAAGGCATTCTGCGGCGAAAAGCCAAACGCCGTCTGGCAGGTCATGGTGTCGGGCAACGTGAAGCCGAACACCTCCACCTCCACCGGCACCGACGCCTGCCAGCCCTCGGCCGACAGCGCCACGGTGCCGCGGTAGACGCCCTTGGCCTGCGCGGCGGGCACTTTGACCCGCAACCAGAGCGGCTGGTTCGAGCCGCCTGGCAGATCCAGGCCAGCGCCCAACGGCGGCAGCGGATCGGGCCACATGCCCGGCGTGCCCGTGCCATCGGTCGGTTGCCGCACCTCCACGTAGCGCGCCCGCAGCACCTCCATGCGGTCCGCGGGCAGCGTGGCGCCGTTGGGGCCGCGCAGGACACCGGGCACCACCTTGAGGCCGCGCAGATCGCGCGTTGGCCGTATCACCAGTTGGGCGGCCTCGGCTTCGTTGCGCGCCGCGCGAATGGTCACCGCGCTGCCTTTGGCGGCAGGCAGCGGCCGGCCGCGGCTGACCTTCCAGCCGGAGCTGCACCACCACAGGCCGACCTGCTCGGTCGAGCCCGGGACCACCTCGCCATAGCCGCTGCGGTGCAACTCGGCCACGGACAGCGTGGTCTCCGCCTCGTAGCCGGCCGCGCTGCGCAGGCGCAACACCCAGGTCCCCGCGTCGGGCAGCTTGTAGGGCAGCGTCGCCCGCCGGCCGACAGCCAGCGCGGTGACCGGCGAGGTGTCGACCACGCGGCCGCGCTCGTCGCTCACTTCCGCCACCAGGCTGGCGCCCGCCGGGGCCTGCGCCACATCCACAGCCACGGCATTGCGCCCGCCGGGCAGACCCTCGCCGAGCGAGACCAGCTTGAGGTCCAGGCCCGGCGTCGTGCGCCGCACCGCGACGAACCGGGTCGCGCCGGACCAGTCCAGCGCTGGGCCGCTGACATTGGCGCGATAGGTGTAGCCATGGACCTGCAACGAGCCGGGATCGCTGTTGGCGCCCACCTTCTGCTTGGCGCGCGCGGTCAGCCGCACCCACACCGCCTCGGTGGGCAAGAGGTCGGCCGGCACGTCGAACGACGCCGACTTGAGCGCGTCAAGCGTGCCCAGGTCGCGCCAGGTCTTGCCGTCGACACCCGCCTGCACCACCAACTCGCCGCCGGCGTACCAGCCGACGGTCACCTCGATCGTGGCCTTGGTCTGCAGCCGCTGCGGCAGTTGATGCCGGTAGACCACATCGCTGTCAGCACCAAATGCCCAGCGGTTGGTGTTGTAGTAGCAGCGCTGATCGACCAGTGGCCGACTCTCGTTGCCCGACTCCCCGCCGTACGGCGCCGTGAACGAGTAAGCACTGCCTTGCAGTCGCTCGCCTTCGCCCAAGGCCAGCCCCGACTCGTGGGCCGCGTAGACCGGCTGGACCGGCGTCACCTCGACATTATCGAAGGCCAGCTGCCCATTGACCTGCCATTGGCCGAAGCGCAGCCACGACTCGTCGCGGCGCAGGTCGCGCGGCGTGCGGAACACCGACCCGTAGGTCTGCCAAGCCTCCGACAGCGTGCCACGATCGCAGTTGGCGAACACCGGTCCGCTGATGGCCGTGCCCCCCGAAGCGCCCAGACCGCGCCCCCGGAAGGCCACGCGGTAGACGCTGTTTGATTTCATCTCAAGCGGGTCAGATCGCCAGTAGTTACTGTCCTTGCCGTCGCCCTTCACCGTCACCGCGCGGCCGCCGCCATCGCCCGCTGTGTGACTGCCCTGACCGCCGGACAGGGCCCATCCGGCGGGCTGCGCGCCGCCCTGTTCAAAGCCACCGTTGGCCACCGCGACCGGCCGCGCCGACTCTTGGGCCCCCACCCAGGCCGCCAGGCCGACCACCACCGCCAGCAACATCGCCACGCGCCGTCTTCGGTTCATGCCAACCACTCCGATCACCCAAATGAGCCTATCAGACTCACGTTGGCTGAAAACTACGGCGCACCTGCCCCGCGCCGAGGCAACAGATCGGCAACAAGATGGCTAGCGGGACGTAGCGGACGGCCCATTGAGACGGGAGCACCATGAGGAAGCACTGGCGCCATAGCCAGTCTTGGCTACACTGTGGTAAGAACAGCAGGGCGGTAAGCGGTTGAGCGGAAGTTTCGGGCCGGCGGCCAAAATAGTGAAAAAGGGCCATATCTGGCACGGCATTTGCACCGGAGAGCAGCGACCCCGCGGATGGGCTGGAACGAGCGGATGAAGCGATACGACACCAGAGCCGAGCGAGTTGAGCAGAACACCGCATCAGCGGCGCATCTGCATGTGGTTGAGGCCCCATTGGCGGTGGTTCTGCCGCGCGTCGGTGCCTATGCCATGGTCAAGCGCATGGTCGACCTCGTGGCGTCCTCGATCGCACTGCTCGCCCTGTGGCCGCTGTTCGTCGCGGTGGCCGTGGCCATCCGGTTGGACACCAAGGGTCCGGTGCTCTTCCGTCAGGTGCGCGTCGGCCGCAACCGGCGCGTGGCCGCCAAGGCGCTGCGGCGCTTTGAGAATGTCGTGCAACTCGATGTGCGGCGCGAGGACTGGCATGGCGAGTTGTTCACCATGTTCAAGTTCCGCACCATGCGCTCGGATGCCGAAGCCTCGACCGGCGCGGTGTGGGCCCAGGAAGGCGACCCCCGCGTCACGCGCGTCGGGCGCTTCCTGCGCGACACCCGGCTCGACGAACTGCCCCAGCTCATCAACGTCCTGCGCGGCGAGATGAGCCTCATCGGCCCGCGGCCCGAGCGCCCCGAGTTCGTGCGGCAGTTCGTTCATCAGATCGCCGGCTATGACCTGCGGCATGTGGTTACCCCCGGCATCACCGGGCTGAGCCAGGTGCGCCAGGGCTACGATCGTTGCCTGGATGACGTGCGACGCAAACTGTGCCATGATCTGGAGTACATCCGCAGCCGTTCGCTGTGGATGGACCTGTCCGTGGCGCTGCGCACGCTTGGGGTGATGATCGGCCATGTCGGAGCCCGCTGAACAAAAGCCTCGCCAGACACCGCCCGCCGGTGGCCTGCGTCACTACTTCGCCGTCACCCGCGGTCCGTGGTATGGCTTCGTCTTCGCCCTACCCGTGCTCGTCGCGTACGAACTGCTGATCTGGGTGTTTGGCGGCCGCAATGTCGTCAACGGCGCCGACGCGGTGATGAGCAGCCTGCTGGAACCGCTGACGGCGCTGCTCGGCGGCTCGCGCGAACACCTGCTGGCCGTGCTGCTGGCCGCGGGCGGACTGGGCTGTTGGCTGAGCCATCGCCGGCGCTATGCGGGCCAGGATGGCGGCCGCTTGCGCCCCGGCTACTTCCTCGCCATGCTCGTCGAGAGCAGCCTCTACGCGCTGTTCTTCGGCGTGGCGGTGAACCGCATCATGGCCGCGGTGCTGCCACAAGGACTGCTACAGATCGGTGGTGGTCAGGGCGGCGTGGTCTTCAACCTGACCATGGCACTGGGCGCCGGCATCTACGAAGAGCTGTTCTTCCGTGTCGTCGTCATGGGCGGACTGGCCGTGCTCATCATCCGCACGGGCAAGGCCGCGCCCCTGGCCGGATGGCTTGTGGCGGCGCTGGTCAGCTCGTTCGTGTTCTCCGCGTTCCACTACGTGGGCAATCTGGGCGACACGTTCGAGATCCAGAGCTTCGTGTTCCGCTTCGTCGCCGGTCTGCTGCTGGCCTCGCTCTATGGCCTGCGCGGTTTTGGCGTCGCCGTGTGGACCCACGCGCTGTACGATGTCCTGGTCATGGTCCTCAAGGCCTGACGAGCGATCTCGGAGACACAGCGTGAGACGAACCATCCCCTGGTGTGCGGCACTGGTCTGCCTGCTCAGCGGTGCTCTCGGCGCGCAGCCGGTGGTCGACCCGGCCCAACCCGGCCTCGACGCCGACGCGACGGTCAGGCCGGGCTATGCCTTCATCACCGGCGACCTGGGCCTCAACCGCATCACCAAGTACGACGCGGCCGGCAAGCCCTACTGGTACTACACCCAGATCAGCCCGATCGACGTCTGGCCGATGCCGGATGGCACGGTGCTGGCGGCCTATCTGCCCTCGCCGTTGACCGCCGGCAAGGGCGGCGTGCGCCTGATCAACCCCGACCAGAGCACCGTGTTCGACTTCGCCTTCGACGACGAGATCATGTCCGTGCAGCCGCTGACCAACGGCCACTTCCTGCTGGCCGAATGCCATTTCGGGCGGATCACCGAGTTCGACCGTCAGGGCCAACGGATCAAGTCCTTCAACGTCCTCACGCCACCGTCGGGCCACACCACCATGCGCCAGATCCGGCTGATGCCCGACGGCTCACTGGTGGCGGCCGAGTGCTACTCGCACAAGCTCCGCACCTACAGCCGCGACGGCAAGTTGTTGCGCGAGATCGACCAGGAGTACCCCTACTGCCCCTTCGTGCTGCCCAACGGCAACGTCCTGGTCGGCTGCTGGAACCATCCCAAGGCCAAGGTGGTCGAGTTCGATGCCAAAGGGCAGCTGATCTGGACGCTACTGCCCGCCGAGCTCCCGCCGGCCATGAATGTCACCCACATCTCGGAGGCCATCCGCCTGGCCAGCGGCAACACGCTGGTTTCGGTCTGTTGCGGAGCCGGCGGCGCGGGCGTCGCGCGGGCCATGCTGTTCGAGGTCACTCCCGAGAAGAAGGTGGTCTGGCAGATCACCGACCGCGTGAGCGCCACGCGCGTGTCCACGGTGAAGGTCATCGGGCCTGAGCATCTCAAGGCCGCGCCACCGGGCGGGTAGCCCCCAAAATGGGCGCGGGCCAGGCCACGGTGGCCCGGCCCGCGTGGTGTGGTCTGTCGAGAGTCTAGAAGTCATCCTCTGACAGGTGGACCACCTGCGTACCCGACGCCGGGCGGCGTGCGGCCAGGCGGGGCGCCGGCCGCGACGCGCCGACCATGCGCACGTTGGCGCCGTGCGTGCTGCCCGTGCCGCCCTCCACCACGCCGACCAGCATCAGCACCATGTCACGGAGTTGCACGGCCTGCGCGCTCAGTTCCTCGCTGGCCGACGCCGATTCCTCGGCGCTGGCGGCGGTGGACTGGGTCACCTGGTCCATCTGGGTCACCGCCGAGGTGATCTGCCCGATGCCCTGGGCCTGCTCGTCACTGGCCGAGGCGACCTCGCTGGCCAACTGCACCACGCTGGTGACGCTGGCCAGGATCTCCTTGAGGATGTTGCCGACCTCGTCGCTGGCGGCGACGCCTGCCCCAGCGTTCTCCTGTGATTCACTGATCAGCGCGGCCGTGTCCTTGGCCGCCTCGGCGCTGCGCTGGGCCAGGTTGCGCACTTCCTCGGCAACCACGGCAAAGCCCTTGCCGGCGTCACCGGCGCGGGCCGCCTCGACCGCCGCGTTGAGCGCCAGCAGGTTGGTCTGGAAGGCGATCTCGTCGATGGTCTTGATGATCGCCGCGGTCTGGTTGGCGGACTCGCGCACCTTCCCCATGACGCCGGCCATGCGCGCCATGGCGCTGTCGCCGGTGGTCGCTGCCCGCTGCGCACGCTCGGCCATGGCCCGCGCCTGCGCGGCGCTCTCGGCGTTCTGCCTGGTCGTGGCGGCCATCTCCTCGAGCGAGGCCGATGTCTCTTCCAGACTGGACGCCTGCTGGCTGGCACCGGCCGCCATAGACTGGCTGGTGTCGCTCAGCTGCGCCGAGGCCGAGGTGACCTGGTCGCTGCTGCTGGTCAGCCCGGTGATGGCCGTCTGGATGCTGTTGGTCGTGTCGTTGGTGATCGAACGCGATAGCGCCAGACCCAGGAACAGCGCGGCGATCAGCCCGATGATCTGCACACTCAGCGCACCCTTGAGCCGCACACTCGTGCTGCTGGCGGCGACCTTGGCCTCGGTCAGGCCGGTCTCCGACATCTTCTGGGCCGCGGCCAGCAAGGCGTCGCCGGCCACGCCGCGCGCCTTGTCGACTTCGACCTGCGCGGCCAACGCCGCCACGATGGCGTCGATGCTCTTCTTATAGGTCAACAGCCCGCCACGGATGGTGTCCAGGTCCTTGATGTCCGCCGGCTTGCTGGTCACCGCCTTGATGCTGTCGATCTGCGGCGCCGCCTTCTCAACGTTGGCGGCCTGGGCCACCAATTCGTCGCTGGACCGTTCCGCCAGCGCCTTCCAGACCGCGGTGGTAGCGGCACCCACAGTGTCGGTCACCAGCGTCATCGTCTTCAGCTTGCCCGCCCGCTTGGCCAGTTCGTCGGCCGGAGCGGCCGAGGCGATCTCCGTCTCCAGCTTGCCGCATTGGCCCGTGCGCCACTCGACCAACGCCTTGGTCAGCGTGGCACCGGAACTGGCGATGTCGGCTTTGGCCTGATTGATGGCTGACCAGTTGGCCTTAGTGTCCGCCGCGCATTTGTTGTAGGCGTCACTGGCAGCCCGGGCCGCGTCGACGCCCGACTTGAGCTGTCGGAGCCCAGCGCTGGTCCCGGCCAGCTTGCCGGCCTCGCCCAGCGACTTGTCGAGATCCGCGCCCGCCGCCTCGACCTTGGCGTAGTCTTTGTCGTCGCCGGTGCGCGAGTAGGTGCGCATGGCGTAACGCTGCTCTCGAGCATGCCGCTCGATGGTGTTGCCGCTGATCACCTGCGGCACTTGCTCACCGGCCAGCCGCGCGGCCTGCGAACTGGCGCGGCGCATGTTGGCCGCCGCCACCAGGCCGAGTAGCATGGCGATGCCCAGTACCACACTGAACCCGCCGCCGATACGTCGTCGTAGTGAAGCGCCCTTGAACATGCTGATCGCTCTCCCTGACCGCGATCGCGTTCCGACCACGGTTCAGTGGGATATCGACCGGTAAACTCGGTGCTTAGGGCGAAACAATGAACGGCATGTCACATGCGGGCATGCCCCAGCTCGCACCGGCACTACCGGCGCCGGGCCTGTCCCGCGCCCGGCGCGGCGGAGCCCGCAGGCATTTGCTTGACCAATCCGTGAGTCTGGCATATAGTAAGGGTGTTGACGCGGGGTGGAGCAGTCCGGTAGCTCGGCGGGCTCATAACCCGCAGGTCACAGGTTCGAATCCTGTCCCCGCTATCACAGAGACGGCTCGCAGCGCAAGCTGCGGGCCGTTTTTTCGTTTGGGGCCGATCAACAGGAGCGCGGCGGGCGGCGCCGAATCAGAGCGCCGGAGATGTCCATGGACCGACCCGCGCGCGTCATGATGATCGGTGCGCACCCCGACGACTGCGATTTCCGCGCCGGCGCGACCTCCGCGCTATGGCGGCAGGCCGGCATGGCCGTGCTGATGGTCAGCGCCACCAACGGCGACGCCGGCCATCACGAGCAAGGCGGTGGCGCCCTGGCGCGGCGGCGCGCCGCCGAAGCCAAGGCAGCCGGTGCCGTCATCGACATCGACTACGTGTGCCTGGACTTCCATGACGGCGAGCTGGTGCCTGGCCTGGAGCAGCGCAGAGCCATCATCCGCGCCATCCGCGAGTTCGCGCCCGACCTGCTGTTGACCCACCGGCCCGGCGACTACCACGCCGACCATCGCTACACCAGCCAGCTCGTGCAGGACGCGTCGTTCCTGCTTACGGTACCCAACCTGTGCCCCGATGTGCCAGCCTTATATGACATGCCGGTAATCATGCACTTCGAGGACGGGTTCTCCAAGCCCGAGCCCTTCGCGCCCGACGTCGTCGTGGGCGTCGACGCGACCATCGGCCTCAAGGGCCGCATGGCCGACTGCCATGTGTCGCAGTTCTATGAGTGGCTGCCCTGGCTGGGCCGCTACGAGGTGCCCGAGTCGGCGGAAGAGCGACTGGCCTGGTGTGCACAGCGCATGGCCGCCTTGGCCGAGCGCTGCGCGGACCGTTTCCGCGACCGACTGATCGCGCTGTATGGGCAGACCGCCGGCGCGGCCGTGCGTCACGCCGAGGCCTTCGCCATCACCGAGTATGGCGCGCCACTGACTGACGAGAAGCGAGCGCTGCTCTTCCCGTTCGTCTCGCGCGACTAGCGATCACCGGCCGGCGCGGCTCAGCCCGCGCTCGGCCGGCTCGTCAGTCAGGCGCGCCGGCGACAGCGACGTGTCGGGGATGGGCTCGTCACCGGCGGCATGGAATGCAGCGCCGTTGATCTCCGCGGTCCGCTCCAGCGTGCGCAGCAGCGGCCCCAGCCCGCGCGCGAGCGCGGTGAAGCGGCGCGGTCCCTGGTTGGTGGCCAGCCGAACCGTGGCCAGGTCGAGCAACCCGAGCACCGGTCGTATCTCACCATGTACCGCGCGGATGTCGTGCCACTCGACCTCCCACGCGCGGCCGCTGACCTGGCAGGAAAGGCTCCGGCCGTCGGCGCTCAGGATGGTGCCCCGTCCGCTGACCGCATAGCAGCCGACACTCAGCAGTGCCAGCACCGCCGACCAGCCCAGCCATTGCAGCAGCGGTGCGCTCGCGCTGTAGACGACGACCGCCAGCGCGATGCCCAGGCCAAAACCGCCGAGCGCGGCGAGATAGTTGGAGTTGTGCGACCAGGCGCCACGGGCGCCGATCTCGAGCCAGCCGCGGATGAGGTTGTGCGGAATGCCCACCTCCTCGCGCTGCCGCTGCGAGTCCTCGGCCTGCTGTTCGATGGCGGCGACCAACGCGTCGATGTCGGGTGTGCCCTGCGGCAGGCGGATGGGCCGCCGGTCGCGCAGGCGCACCTCGGCTTCGCCGTGGCGCAGCCAGCGGACGCCAGTGACCCGAGTCCACGGCGTGGTGCGCGAACGACCCAGTCGCAGATGCTCGGTCAGCCCACGCGGACCCGCGCTGAGCGCGACGCGGGGTGAGAAGAGGTTGCGCTTGAGCCGGTAGCGGTGCTGTTGGGACGACACAGGAACACCTCTCCCGAGGCACGACGGTCACCGGGCGGCGGCACACTCGGGGCACAGCCCGCTGAACTCGAGGACATGGCCGGTGATCGTCCAGCCATCGGCGCCGAGCGGCTCGGTGAGCGGCTCCACGGCGTGTCCGTCGATCTCGGCGATGCGCCCACAGCCGGCGCAGATGATGGGATGATGGTGGCAACCGTCGACGCGCAGCCGGCTGCAGGCCACATATCCGTTGACGGTATGAACACGGTGGGCCAGATCCAACGTTTCAAGGAGGTCGAGCACGCGGTACACTGTGACCACGTCGGGCGGCGCGCCGCTCTCGGTGGCCCGCAGGCGCTCGATGATGGCATAGGGCGAAAGCGCGCGGTCGGCCTGGGCCAAGGCGGCAACGACCACGCGACGGGCGCGCGTCAGGCGATAGCCGGCAGCCTTGAGCCGGCCCTCGGCATGGGCGGCAAAGTCATCCATAGCGGGATTGTAAGTGGGCACGGTGGCCGCCGCAAGAGCCGCCAAGGATGAACCGATGAGACGATGGATTGCCTGGATCGCGGCGTCGCTCTGCGTCCTGAGTCTGTGCGGCTGCAGCGCGCTGGGCCTGATCGACATCATTGACACCGGCAGCAACGACGGCAACACCGCGGCGATCGTCACCGCGCTGTCGGACAACTGGACGGTCACCAGCTACACGGGCACCGAGACCGGCTCGGTCACCGTGCCCTCGGCGGCAACCATGCGCTGGCGCTTGCGCACCGACGGCACCTTCGCCGTCACCTCGTCGCTGCCCGTGTCCATCGGCACCGACGCCACGCACACCTACGACGAGGCGGGCACCTGGCGGGTGATCAGCGGCGCCACCGGCACGCTCGGTTTCACTTTCAAGCGACTGGACGGCGCCACGGTGGCCACGGCCGACCAGCACGAGATGGTGGTCATGTACTCGCGGCCCGACACGCACCAGCTCGTGCTGATCACCGACGGCATCGGGCCGGGCAGCGTGCGCTACGTGCTCTACCGCTGATCGACCACGGACACGCGCAGCTCGTGCGCGCCATCGGGCCGGGTCATCTCGTAGTAGTAGTAGAGCCGTTCGCCCACCGTGATCACGTCCACGTACCTCACCGAGCCGCTGCCGTGCGGCACGGTGAGGATGGGACCGTCGGTCGACACCCGCTCATAGGCTCGTAGATCGAAGCTCTGCGCCAGGCCGCAGCGCTCCTCATAGTTCTCCGCCACGCTGGCGCTGCCGTCGTAGAACGCTGTGAAGACCGGCGGCGTCCACAGCAGGCTGTTGACCCGCAAGCAGTACGGGTCCCACGCGCCGCGCGGCGCATCGGTCACCCCCAGCCAGCGGAAGCTCACGCCGTCGCTGCTGACCGACAGGCCCGTGGACGAGATGGTCAGCCCGGTGTTGAAGATGTCGCCCGTGGCGTGTTTGTCGCCGCTCTGCTCGGCGGCCACATCCACCGTGAGGCCAATGCTGCTGATCAGGTAGTAGAGCCGGCCGATGAGGCAGATGTACGGGTCCTTGACGCCCTCGATGCCCGGCAGATCGGCGCAGGTCCAGACCGGCTGCCGCTGCTCGACGTCCAACTGCTCCGGGCTGTCGCCCATCACCAGGTCGGTGCGCCACTGGCTGGTGGCGGGGTCCACATAGCTGATGAACCACCGCCACCGCCCGTCGAGACCGCGCAGAATGGCACAGCGCTCGATGCTGTCGCTGCCGAGTTGCTCGCGCCGCAGCTCCAGCAGGTCGCGATAGTGGATGCCATCGTCACTGACCGCGATGCGCGAGACGGCGCCGCGCATGGGCCGCGGCCCGCGCAGGCGATAGGTCAGGTAGAAGCGCCCGGTGGCGTCGTCGTAGAATGCGCCGGGCGCGCCGGCCCACCAGCCGCCGCCGGCGCTCAGCGGTTCGCGTACCACCGTGCCGGCCAAGGGGTCGAACAGTGGCGCGGCCGAGCCGAAGCGGCGGCTGTGGGTCGGGCAGGTCATGGTCAGAACCCTCCACCTTGAGCTGATGATGATCGCCGTGGCGACCATCGCGTGTTGGTTGTCCAGTTCGCTGTGGCGGCCTCCGGCCCAACTCAGATGGCCGGCGTCGCTACGCCTCTTTCGGCGCTGGCTTGAGGTCGCCCGAATCCACCATGTCGCGCAGCGGATTGCCGACCGACGGGTCCAGCGGGAAGTCGATGCGGCCGCGCTGGCGACTGGACTCATACGCGCCGAAGATGATCTCCGTGGCGATCAGCGCGTTGGCGGCATCGAGGATGCACTTGCGACCGGTCTTGAGGCAGTCGATGACGTCCGCGACGGCCCGCTCGATGAAGTCCGGGCCGTGAATGCTGTGGCCGTTGGTGTCGGGATACTGCCACTCGGTCTCGCCGTACTTGCGCCAGCGGATGGCCCCCTTGGCCCCGTGGCCGAAGCCCCAGTCGATGATGCCGCTGCTGCCGAGGATGCGGTTGACCGTGCCAATCGGCCGACCGGCGCCCGGCGCACCGCTGGCCACGAAGCCCATGACGCCGTTCGCATACTCGAACAGCACTACCTGCTGGTTCTCGC
>JACRKZ010000078.1 GCA_016235455.1 Armatimonadota bacterium
CTCGAGCACGAGCTCGGTGTGCGCGGCCTCATCTTCCAGCAACAGGATTCGGCCCAGTTCAGCGCTCGCGGCCACGGCCAGGTCCTTTCGCTCAGGGTTCGCGCGGGGTCTTGTTGCACTCGGTCCAGTAGTGCCGCACCCAGCCCATGAGTTCGGTCAGCTCGCCGTAGCCCAGCGGCTTGACCAGGTAGCTGTTGCAGTGGTGAGAGTAAGCTTGGTTCATATCGCGCGACGCCGACGACGAGGTGAGGACGACGACCGGCACTTGGCGCAGTTGGTCGTCCTCGCGCATCTGACGCAACACCTCGATCCCGTCGACCTTGGGCAGTCGCAGATCGAGCAGTACCAGCGCCGGGCGGTGGGCCGTGTCGCCTTCCGTCGACCCGACCGAGGCCCGCAGGTAGCGCAGGGCCTCTTCACCATCGGCGGCTCGCTCAATGAGCAGCCCGCCGGGGTGCTCGTCCAGCGCGGCGATGACCAACTCGGCGTGGTCGGGATTGTCCTCGACGACCAGCACGCACGGCGGCAGCGGCTCGCTCACACTCGTTCTCCCTTGGCGCTCGCGCGCGCCGGCGGCAATGTGAAGCAGTGGCTGGCGCCCTGGCCCAGTCCTGCCGACTCGGCCCAGAAGCGGCCCGCGTGCAGTTCAAGGATGCGATGCACCAGGGCCAACCCGAGTCCTGCCCCCGGTTGGGTGGGATCGAGCCGGCCAAAGCGCACGGACTGGCGCTCCGCATACGTTGGCCCACGGCCGACGCACTCATCTTGAGCCTCGGGCACCGGCCAGCCCGACGCGCCGTCGCAGCCTATGCACGCAATACTGACACACAGCACGTGCCCCGGCGAGGCGGATTTGAGAGTGTTATCGATCGGATACTGCGCGACCTGTAGCACGCGTTGGCCAGCGGCACGGACGTCCGGCAGCTGCGGCTTGGCGCTGGCGGCCAGGCCAAGGCGTAGCAGGCCCTGCGGAGCCCCCAGGTGGCTGAGCACGAGGCGGGTCACGCTGGCGGTCATGCCGCTCCGCCTTCCGGCGGCAGTGTGAACCAGAAGCACGCCCCCTGGCCTTCGCCAGCCGACTCAGCCCAGACGCGCCCGCCGTGCACTTCGATGATGCGCTTGACCATGGCCAGCCCGATGCCGGTGCCTTCGCGCTTGGGATCCAGCTGATCGAACAAGCCGAAGATGCGCTCGGCGTAGGCCGGTTCGAAGCCCTGGCCGTTGTCGCTCACGTAGAACAGCGGCCAGCCGAGCTCGGGGTCGTGACCCTCGCTGCCGACGCGGATGCGCGGTGAGGCCTGCTCGCCGATGAACTTGGCGGCGTTGTCCAGCAGGTTCTGCATGACCTCCAGCAGCCGCGGTCGGTCACCGATCACCGTCGGCAGATCGGGCTGGATGTCGACGACGACGCCGCCCACTTCGAGCCGTGCGGTCACCAGCTCGGCGGCCTCGCGCGCCAACTGGCTCATGCTGACCGCCGTGGGCGCGTTACCCAACCGGCCGATGCGCGACAACTCGAGCAGCTCATCGAGCAGCCGGCCCATGTGCTCGGCGGCGTTGGCGATGCGGTCCATGCTGCTCTCGATGCGGTCGGTCCGGCCCTTGGCATAGTCGGCGCGGAGCCAACTCAGGAAGCCCTTGATGGTGATCAGCGGACTCTTGAGATCGTGCGACACGGTGTAGGTGAACCGCTCCAGTTCGGCGTTGGACTGCTCCAGGCGCGAGATGAGCGCTTCGCGCTCAGCGTCAGCTCGGCGCTTGGCGGTGATGTCGCGGGTCAGGCCGACGATACCGTTGGGCTGGCCCTCGGCCGACCACAGCAGGCAGGCGGAGATCTCGGCCCAGTAGCGCGCCTTGTCGCGCCGCTGGCACTCGAGCGTGAAGGTGACGACGCGGCCCCGGTCGTAGTCGGGCGCGGCCGCCAGGGCCAACTCTTCGGCGATCACGCGCTGGCAGAAGGCCGCCGATTCGGCCGGCAGTGTCTGGGCCATGGTCAGGCGCAGGTACTCGGCTGGCGTCCAGCCGGTGAGCTGCTCGATGGCCGGGTTGATGAACAGGTAACGGCCGGACAGGTCCATCGTCCAGACCGTCTCGCTCATATTGTCGGTGATCAGCTTCAGGTTGGCCTCGCTCGTGCGCAGGGCCTCCTCCGCGGCGAGCCGTTCGCTGATGTCCTGGAGCGTGAACTGCAGCAGCGGCCGATCGCCAGCGTCGAAGCGCTGCAGATGGACTTCGGCATCCCATGTCTGACCGCTGGCCCGCTGATGGCGCCACTGGAAGACGACGCCGCCCTGGGCGAGCGCTTGCTCGCAGCGCAATCGCGCCATCTCCGCGGAGTCCATGCCGTCGTACTGGGTGGCCGTGGAGACATCGACCGGTGTCTTGCCCACCACCTCGTCGCGCGACGCATAGCCGTAGATGGCCGCGGCAGCGGGGTTGGCGTCGACGAACACGTGCGTGACCGCATCCATGACCACGATGGGCACCAGCGAGCCCTCGAAGACACGCTGGCGATAGGCTTCGCTCTGGCGCAGCGCCTCCTCGGCCCGCACGCGCTCGGAGACGTCGGTGACGATGGCCTGGAGCAGCGTCTCGGGCCCGACATCGACTGCGGTCAGCGACACTTCAGCGTGGAATTCGTGGCCGTCGAGCCGCCGATGCCGCCAGGCGAAGGCCTGCGGCTCACCGCCCAAGGCGGCATTGATCAGCGACCTGGCCAGCTCGGCGGTGACGCGACCGCCCGGCTGCTCGGGCGGCGAGAAGTCCTGCGGCCGGTGGCCAATGACATCGCCGCGGGCACAGCCGAACATGGCCAGGGCGCGCTCGTTGCAGTCGACATAGCGATCGCCGCGCATTAGGAAGATGGCGCTGCCGGCCGTCTCGAAGAGCAGGCGATAGCGTGCCTCACTCTCCCGCATCGCTTCCTCGGCGGCGCGCCGTGCGGTGACGTCGCGGGCGATGCCCAGCAGGCACGGCTGGCCGCCGAAATCGAGGCCCATGACGGCCACCTCCACCGGCACGACGCTGCCGTCGCGGCGGATGTGGGCACTCTCCAACAGTCCAGCATCGCCGCGCATGAGCGCGAGGCGTTGCTCGGCGCGCTGCGCATAGGCTGGCTCGACGATGTCGGCGGCGCGCATGGTCAGCAACTCGGCGGCGGTGTAGCCCAGCTGCTGGCAGGCGGCATCGTTCACCACGACGAACCGCCCTTGGCCGTCGGCGATGAAGATGGCGTCGGGGATGGCCTGCACGATGTTGCGGAAGCGCTCCTCGGAGTCGCGCAGCGAGGCGGTCCTAGACGCCACGAGCCGCTCAAGCTCGTCGCGCCGAGCGCCATAGCCATGCAGCAGCAAGGTCAGCAGCAGTGTGACGACCAGGCCGCTGAAGAGTGTGCGCCAGCCCGCGCGGAGCGGATTGCGGGCGTCGAAGGCCGGGCTTGGCGCCACACCCAAGGCCAAGGTGCGCCCGAACATGAACACGGGGAAGACCGCCGCGCGGTCCGGCCGGCTCGGGCTCAGGGCACTGCCCAGCGCGTTGCGCGCCAGATCGCTGTCGCGTGGGTGCCAGGCCAGCATGCGTTCGCGGCCGTCGGCCAGTTCGGCCAGTCCCACTCGGGCCTGCGAGCTGTCGTAGCTGGTCAAGGCCAGCCCGTGGTGCAGCAGTTGCTGGGGATCGAGCACGCCGACGACCAGCGCCGTTGCTCTGGCCGCGCCACCACCGACCGCGCGGACCACCAGCAGCGTGCCCTCCCGGCCCGCGGCCAGCCGGCCATCGACGGGCGCAGACGCGGCACCGGAGCCCGAGCGCAGCGCCTGCGCCACGGCGTCGCGCAAGCCTGGCTCAGCCGACAGGTCGACGTCGAGCGCTGGCCCCGAGCCCGCGATGTCGGCCTGCCGCGCCACGACGAAGTGCCCGTCGGCGGCGCGCCGCGGCGCGAGCCAGAGCTCGCGCAGACCGCCCCGGCCGACCAGCAGAGGCATCTGCGCCCCGGCCCAGGCCGCCGCCTGCGGCGAGCCGGACTGGTCCAGCAGGTGAGCCGCATCGCCTAGTGCGTTGTCGGAGTCACGCAGCAACTGCGCCACCACCTGGGCCTGGGCTTCGGCCAGGCCCCGAAAGCCCGCCTGCCGGCGGCGCTCCTCGGCACCGTGGGTCATCCACACCGCCAAGGCAGTCAACACCACGCCGGCCAGCGCCGCGGACATGGCGTCGGGCGTGAGCAACACGCGCCGGCGTGACCGCAGCTGCAGCGTGTCGCTGGCCAGCCACACGAGCAGCAGCAACGTGGTGATCAATGCCGACAGCAGGAGCGCGACCGCGCGACCGCGGCGGATCTGCGCCTGCCACTCCGTGGCCTGCATATCCACGCCGACCGCCATGACCACATTGCCGGTGCGCGGGTCGAGCACGGGCGCGATGCCCGAGTGGAAGGTGCCGTACTCGTCCTGGTAAGGGCCAAAGGCCAGCGCCTGACGCGCGTCGAGCACCTGCCAGAACGGTGGCGCTGGCCGCTCGTAGATCGTGCCCGGCGGCGAAGCCATGGGATCGGTGGGCTCGAGGCTTTCGGGACCGAAGATCAGGTGGTCGCCGCGCCGCGCGAAGCTGTACGTGTTCCACAGCCCGAAGGCGCGGTTGTACTGCTTCATCTGCACGCGCAGTTCCTGGTCGGCCGCGGAGTCGCGGTCGTTCGCGGTGAAGGTCAGTTGGCGCGCCTGATCGGGGCTGACCGTGCGCGCCAGGTAGATGACCTGGCGCAGCAGCCGACCGTGCAGATCGTCGGCCAGACGATGCTCATAGTGGTTGGCGCTGAACCAGCCGGCCAGAGCCGAGGTGGCCACGGCCACGACGACCGCCAGGTCGGCCCGCCGCGTGGCAGGCGCTGACGGGCCGCCGCGCCCCGCCAGGCGTAGGCCGACGCCGACCAGCAGCATGGCCGCCGAGCCGCCCAGGAGCAGCGCGGACACCGCGCCAGAGGGAGCGCAGAGCGCCGCGGCACGGCCGACCAGGGCCAGGGCCACTAGCCGGTCGCTGGGCCGGGCTCCGGCGCTGATCGGCGCCAGCCGCCACACGCCCGCCGCAGCCGCCACGGAGACGGGCAGTGCCAACGCCCAGCGCAGCCAGGTGTCGCCGTGGCCGAGCACCGCGCCGACGACGGCGAGCACCAGGCCGACTCCCGGCAGCAGCGCCGACAGCGCCGGTCGGCCGGCCCGGCGCTGCGCGCGCCGCAACAGACCGAAGAGCGACAGCTGCGCCGCGGTCAGCAGCGTCGCGGTCAGTCCGCCGACGGCCGGACCCGGCGCCCCGGCCTGCCGGGCCAGCACAAGCCAGTCGGCCAGGCCACTGGCCGCCGCGAAGCCCGCGTAGAGGCGCCAGGCGGCCGCCGACTCGCCGCCGCGCCGGGCGGCTCGTAGCGCGGGCACAGCCGAGATCAGCAGAGCCAGGCCACTGCAGAATGTCAGGAAGTCGAGTTCGCTGACCAGCCCGTAGCTCATGCCGTCACTCCGCCGCCACGCATTCGGGCGCTAGCCGGTCTCTCCTGCCGCGGCCTCGGGCAGACAGTTGCAGGCAGTCCAGTAGCGCAGCACCGTGGCCAGCAGCTCTGACAGCGAGCCGCAGTCGGTGGGCTTGAGCAGGTAGCTGTTGCAGTGGTGCGCATAGGCGGCCAGCACATCGCGGTCGTTCGACGAGGTGGTCAGTACCACCACCGGCAGCGCGCGCAGTTGCGGGGTAGCCCGAATGTAGCGCAGCACCTCGAGCCCGTCGATGCGCGGCAGGCCCAGGTCGAGCAGCACCAGGTCGGGCGGCTGCTCACCAGCGGCTGCCGAGCACGCGCCGCGACGATGCAGGTAGTCGAGTGCCTCCTGCCCATCACTGACATGCGCCACGACCACCTTGACAGGGCTCTCGCCCAAGGCCGCGAGGATGAGTTCAGCGTGATCGGCGTTGTCCTCGACGACCAGGACCCGCAGGATCTGTGGCTCGTTCATGACAGGGCCACCTCGTCGGCGCATGGCAGCGGTAGCGTCACCAGGAAGCAGGCGCCCTGCCCAACGCCATCGGACTCGGCCCTGATGCGACCCGCGTGGGCCTCCACGATGCGGCGCACCAAGGCCAGGCCGATGCCGAGCCCGTCATCCTGTGGTCGAAGCTGCTGGAACACGCCGAAGATCCTCTCGCCCTCCGCGGGATCGAACCCCTGTCCGTTGTCGGTGACCGCGAACGTCGCCTGGTTCACCGACATATCCAACTCGACACAGCGAATGGTCACGGTGGGCTGCGCCTGGCCACCGGTGAACTTGGTGGCGTTTTCGATCAGGTTCTGGAAGACGGTCAGGAGCCGCTGCCGGTCACCGCGCACGACGGGCAGGTAGCCGTCGACGCGCAGCGCCATGCCGGCCGCCTCCAGGCGGGTCTGCAGCAAGGCTCGCAGTTCCGTGAGAACGTCGCCCAGGTCGACTGGCTGCGGCGTCTGGAGGACGCGGCCGGCACGCGACAACTTGAGCAACTCATCAAGCAGTGAGCCCATATGGCCCGCGGCGTGGCTGATGCGGTCGAGGTAGCGCTCGGCGCGATCGGCGCGGCCGCTGGACAGGTCGGTGCCCAACCTGCTGGCGAATCCGGTGATGGTGACCAACGGGCTCTTGAGGTCGTGGGACACGCTGTAGGCGAAGCGCTCCAGCGCCTCGTTGGAGGCCGCGAGTTGGGCGATCAGCGCCTCGCGCTCGGCTTCCACGCGCTGCCGTTCGAGCTGCTCCGCGGCCAAGCGGTCGTGCTGACCGCGCAGGTGGTCGCCGTAGACCAGGATGAGACCCGTGCCGACCACCAGGAAGCCGCTCAGATCGAGCGCGGCAGGCCAGGGCAGCGCGGCGCGCGGTGTCAGGATGCCCGCCGCCTGCGCCCAGGCCATGCACCAGGCGGCGGCGATGCTCAGCGAGGAGAGCAGCGCCACGGCCCGCCAGTGCTGCAGCAGGCCCGCGATCATCACCGGCAGGAGCATGGCCGGCAAGGCCACATCGGTCAGGCCGAAGGCCCAGACGCCCGAGGCGCAGAGCACCGCCCAACTGGATGTCAGGGCCAACGCCGCGGCGAGGCGCGCGCGCCCTCGGCCAACCAGGCGCAGGGCCAGGCCGAAGCTGGCCAACAAGCACAGCATGAGCGCATCGGACACGTGGGAGCGCTGCCGCTCGAGCTGCCAGGCCGCGATCAGCGCCACCAACACCAGGCACACCATGAGCAGCACGGACACGAGTAGTCGCGAACTGTCGGCCTCCCCGGCAGCCCGCCCAGTCGCCACCGGCGGCAGGAAGCGGTCGACGAGACGCCGCCAAGAGCGCTCGACACGACTCAATGCCTGCCAGATCATAGGACGGGTTCCTCGAAGCCAGGGGAGCCGACGGCGTTCGCCAGCTCCCCTGTGCTCACCAGGTGATGCGAAGGTCCAGTTTGCCGGGCCTACCAGCCAGCGGGCACCAACTCGGTGCCCTTGCTGCTGGCCAGCGCCGGGTAGTGCCCGTTGCTGCGGTCGGTGCTGCCGTTGACCACGCGCGCCAGCACCGTGGAGGCGTCGCTGAGTAGCCCGGCTTGCTGGTGCAGGCTATCGGTGGCAGCAGCGAGTTCCTCGGCGTTGGCCGCGTTGGACTGGGTGGTCAGATCGAGCTGGCCCATGGCCAGACCGATCTGCTTGAGCCCGACCGTCTGCTGTTGGGCGGCGCCCGCGATGCTGGTCACCGTGGCGGCGATGCGCTGGGCGATGGTGCCGTTGATGCTCAACGCCTCGGCCATCTCCTGGCCGCGCGCGTTGGACTCATGGATGCGGTCCTGCGCGGTCCCGATGACCTGGGCCGCCTGCTGGCTGGCCTGCGAGGCACGCTGGGCCAGCGAACGGACCTCCTGAGCGACCACGGCGAAGCCGGCCCCGGCCGAGCCGGCGCGGGCCGCTTCCACGGCGGCGTTGAGCGCCAGCAGGTTGGTCTGGAAGGCGATCTCCTCGATCGTCTTGGCGATGCGCGCGGTCTGCTGGCTGGCGTCGACGGCCTCATCCAGGGCGACGGACATGGTCTGCAGCCGGTCCTGGATAGCGCCGAAGTTCGGTGCGGCCTCCTCGCGCATGATGCGGTCGGCCTCGGCCGCCTGGTCGGCGGTGGAGCGGGCCATGGAGCCGATCTCCTCGACCGAGGCCGAGGTCTCCTCGATGCTGGCGGCGGCCGATGCGGCGCTGTCGGCCAGGCGCGAGGCGGCCACGGTCAGCAGGTTGGCGGTCTCGTTGACCTGGGTGGTCGAGTGGTCCAGCGTGTCGCTGACCGTCCGCACCGGTCGGGCGATGCCGCGCGCCAGGAGCATGCTGACTCCCACGGCGACGACCATACCCACCGCGCAGACCAGGCTCAGCCACAAGGCCAGCGAGCGCGCCGGAGCGGTGATGATGGCCTCGGGCACGGTCACCAGGACCACCCAGGGCTGCTCAGTCCCGCCGACGTCGAAGGACTCGGCCAACTGCAGCTGCCGGCTGGCAAACTGATGGGTGCTGTGCTTAGCCAGCGCCGCCTCGAACAGCGGCTGCAGCGTGGGCGCCACGTCCTTGAGCAGCTTGCCGGCCACATCGGGCCGCTTGGACATGGCCGTGACGCGACCGTTGTTGCTGACCAGGAGCAGCTGGCCGCGGTGGTCGTAGAGATTAGCCTCGTCGGCCAGCTTCTGCAGGTCGCTCAGGGCGACGTCGCAGCCCACCATGCCGACGAAAGCGTCGCCCCGCAGGATCGGCGCGCACAGCGACGCCATCAGCACCTTCTTGCCGGCCACGTCATCCCAGTACGGGTTGACGACGCTGTTGCGCTTGCGCTCGCGCGGCGCCAGGTAGTACTCACCGGCCCGCGTGCCGGTCTCGCCCACCTCGGTGTTGTAGTCGTCGCTGAGGCTGTCGGGCTCGTCCTCACGCACAGCCTGACCGCTGTCGTTGTGGATCCAGTAGACGTTGACCCGGCCGTCCTTGTAACCATAGGTCTTGCCGGCGAACTCCTTGTCGCGGCCGTCGAACGCGTTCGGCTCCCAGTTGGTGTAGAGGCCGTTGAACGTGGGATTGGCCTTCATCACCTCGCCCAGCTGCACCGACAGGTCCTCGCGCGTCAGCTTCTTCGTGCCTTCGCCGTTGATGGCGGAGCCAAACATGTGGGCGGCGGTGGCCACGGTCTTGAGCGGGGCGCCAAGGCTGTCGGCCATGTCCTGCGCCTCGGCATGCACGACCTCGGCCGCCTGAGCAACAGCCTGCGTGCGCGCCGTGCGCCAGGCACTGACCACCGAGACCGACACCAGCACCATCGTCAGACCCACCAGGCTCAACGCCGTGCTGAGCGCTACTTTCGCACCAAGACCCCTTGCCTTACGCATCGCTCTGTGTCCTCTCCTCGGCCCAAAAAGCAAAAGGGGTGTGACGGGCAGGGAGGCTGATGCCTCCCGGCTTGCGTCACACCCCAACTTGCAGACCTATCTACATTCTGCCCGCTAGGATGATCGCACTGTCTGTGTGCGAACCAGTGCGTACTCTAGAACGAGTCATCGGTAGCGCCAAGCCCCGCTTCAGGCCCAATGTTTCTTGGGTGTGTTACACTTTGGGGCAACCTGCTTTCCATACAGCTCGGGAGCACTGGCATGGCCTCTGGTGGATTGGTCCTTCTGGCCGACGACGATCCGGTAGTGCGTAGCACGGATTCCCTGCGCCTCGCTCGCCTCGGCTATGAATGCCAGACCGCGCCCGACGCCGACAGCGCCATGGCGCTCCTGGCCGACCGTGACTACGACGTGCTGATCTCCGATATCGACATGCCGGGCAACGACGAACTGGCGCTCGTGACCCGCGCGCAAGCCCTGCGGCCCGGATTGCCCGTGCTCATCGTCACCGGCAGCCCGTCGTTCGACACGGCCCGCGCGGCCGTCGGACTGGGCGTGCGCGCCTACCTGCTCAAGCCCGTCAGCATGGATGTGTATGCGGCCGAGATGGAAGCTGCCGTCCACGTGCGCCGGCTGTGGCGAGCCGTGCAGGACGCTGGCACGCGGCTCGCCCCCTTGGCCGGCGACGAGGACGCCCTGGTGGACGCTGGGCTGGAGGCGTTGCTGTGGTCCGTGGCCTCGGCCGCCACCCAACTCGGTGCCATCCAGGCCCAGGCCGGTCGGCTGGCGCCGGGTCAGGTGCGCTCCGAGATGGCCGCGGCGGTCCCTCAGACCGACCTGGTCGACGCCCTGCGCGAAACCGTCGAGGTGCTGCACGACACGAAGAACTCGTTCCGCTCCAAGGCGCTGGCTCGACTGCGCCATCGCCTTGAGCAGTTGCTCGGCGTGGTGGGGCAAGACTGAGCCGCGGCGCAGCACCAGGCTCGCCGCCGCGGGCTCGACCTCAGAGGTGCCGCCACCACATCGAGTGCGGGTTGGCCAGCAGGCCGCTGTGGCGGTTCTCGGTGACTGTCATCGTCGCCGCCAGCTCCTTGGCCCGGTCCACATCAGCTTCCCGGAGCCAGAAGGTCCACAGCGTGCCGAGCTCGACACCCATCACCTTCTGCCCATAGCCCAGCCGGCCCTGCAAGGCGTCGAGCGCCAGCGCGGCCTTGGCCTCGTCGCGAAAACCGGTCAGCACGCTCACCGGCGTGAGCCCACCGCGCGGGTCGCGGCCCGCCGCGTGAAGAGCCACGCGGAACACATGCTTGTTGGGATTCACGAACACATTCGTCTGTTCGGCCAGTTCGCGCCCGAGCGCCAAAGCCGCCTCCTCGGTGGCCACGTCCAGCGTGAGCCGCCACCAGTCGGCGCGGGTCAGGTCGCCCAACACCTCGCCATAGCCCATCGGGCCCTGTAGCGCGCGGCGCGCGGTGAGCGCGGTCACATCGGGAATCTTCAGCGAGACGGTCAACTCCACCGCGATGCTCATGAGCGCACCTCCTCGACCACCGAGCCAAACAGCCCGCGCGACGGGCCGGCACCCTCCAGCGCCTCGAAGTCGCCAGCCGCCGCGCGGCGCTCCGCGCCGTAGCGACCGGGCAGGTCCTGGGGCACCTGCCTCAGCCAACTGGCCCGCTCAGGATGGGGCATCAGCGCCAGCACGTTGCCCGCGGGATTGCACAATCCGGCGATGGCGCGCGCCGAGCCGTTGGGCGTGATGGGGAACTGGTCGTCCACGGTGCCCCGCTCGTCGCAGTACTGCCAGACAATCTGGTCGTTGGCGGCCAGCGTATCGAACAGGCCCGGATCCGACGCGGTGAACCGGCCCTCGCCGTGAGCCAACGGCATGGCGATCACCGCGCCTGGCCCAAAGACCCGCGTCCAGGCGCAGCGCTCGGGCGCAGCGGCCAGCTTGAGGTGCGTCCAAATGCAGTAGTAGTCGCGCCGCACCACATGCCCATCACGCATCATCTTGTTGGGCGCCAGGGCCATCTCGACGGCGTCCGGACTCAATCCGGGCACCAGCCCCATCTCAACAAGTATTTGCGCGCCGTTGCAGATGCCGAGAATCGGCTTGCCGGCGTGGGCCAGTTCGACGAGTCGGGCACCGATCGGCTCGTGCGCCGCGATGACGCCGGCCCGGACGCGGTCCTGGTAGCTGAATCCGCCCCCGATGACCATCGCCTCGAAGGCATCCAGCTCGCTTGGGCGGCGATTCCAGCGGAAGATCTCCGGCTGGCAACCGGCCGCCGCCAAGGCGCGCGCCGTCTCGGTCTCACAGTTCCCGCCAGGGAACTGGATGACCGCCACGCTAGGTCCGCAACACGCTTGCGCCACGGCTCAACCCTCCCGGTTCCACGAGAGTCCGCCGAAACAGGCTGAACCCTCACTTGATTGTAACATGACACCAGTAAGCACGGACCCATAGTGGGTCGATAGACAACTCAACCAGTCGCTCGCGGACTCTGCTACGGGCCTAGACCACCCCAACCTGCCGCCGAGCCGCCTGGCAGGCGCCGCGAACCGGTGTTTGCGAAACTCCGTTCGTTTTTGGGGTGTCACTAGAAACACCTGTTCGCTATAATGGTCATACAAACAAGCGTTCGCCTCTCGCCGACCCGGCGGGGGGCTGGCGGGGAGACCAGCGATGCAGGCAACCATGTCGGGCAGGCAGATAACGGGTACCGCGACCCGCTCGCGACGACGGGCACGGCGGCGGGTGTTCCGCTGCGGGCTGCTGGCCTTGGTGCTGGTGGCCGCGGCCGCCGCCTCGGCCAGCCGCGGCAAGCCGGAGCCGCCGCAGGCGCTGGCGTACATCGTGCAGCCGGGCGACAGCCTGTGGCGCGTCGCCGGGCAGTTGCCCATCCAGGGCGACCGCCGTGCTGGCACCTGGCTGTTGCAGAAGATCAACGGTCTCTCCGGGCCCGACCTGTTGCCGGGCCAACGCCTGCTGCTGCCGGCCGACCCGGCCAGCATGCGTGCCGCCCAACGCGATCCGCGCGGCTGGCGCGACCATGCGGTCGTCGCGCCGTCGGCGCCTGAGCGACCTGAACTGCCGCCCAAGCCTCGCTTGCGCGCCGCCTGATCGCTCAGGCAAGCGCTGCCGTCAGGCCGCCGCGCCAGGTCTCAACCAACTCGCTCATGGCCACCTGCGCCAGAACCGCCGCGCCGTCCGTGACGGTCAGCGTCGGCGCCTCGGTCACCTGGCCCACCAGCGCGCAGACAGCGCCCTTCTCGGCGCACAAGGCCTGCACCGCGGCCACGTTGGCCGGGTCCACTTCCAGCACAAAGCCGCTGGTCTCGCCGAACAGCTTGGCCACGCGCTCGCGGTCGGCCGGCACCGGCTCACCAGCGAACGGCACGGCCGACACGTCCAGGCTGGCCCCGAGCGTACCGTGGCACCACCCGCCCATGGCCATCTCGGCCAGGCTGACCAGCAGGCCGCCGCCCGAGATGTCGTGGCTGGCGCGCACCAGGCCAGCGCTGATCGCGTCGATGACCGCCTCGTTCTGGGCCATCTCGCGCGCACCGTCCACCGACGGCACGTGGGCGCCGTGGCAGTCCAGTTCCACCTGGTAGTAGTCCGAGCCGCCCAGTTCATCACGCCGCGCGCCGATGAGCAGCAGCGCACTGCCGGCCGCCTTGAGCTGCACGGTGACCGCGCGGCTGTAGTCGTCCATGACGCCGATGCAGGCCACGATCGGGCTCGGCGCGATGGCGTTGCCCGCCGCGGACATGTTGTACAGGCTGACATTGCCCGACACGAACGGCGTCGGGCAGCCGGGCTGGCCCTTGATCTCGATGCTGCGCGCGGCGTCGCTCAAGCCGCGCACGCTGTCGCGGAACTCCCAGAACGCCGTGGGCACCTCGGGGTTGCCGAAGTTGAGGCAGTCGGTCATGCCCACCGCCGTGGCACCGACGGCGCTGACGTTGCGGATGGCTTCGGCCACGGCGGTGGCGCCGCCGGCATAGGGGCTGATGCGGCCGTAGCGCGGGTTGCCATCGACACTCAGCGCCACGCCGAACTTGGTGCCCGGCACCGGCGCGATGACGCCGGCATCGGCCTCGCCCGACCGCAACACGGCCGCGCCCTGCACTTCGGTGTCGTAGAAGCGGTAGATGGGTTCGCGCGAGGCCAGGTTGGGGCTGGCCAGCAAGCGCAGTAGCACGTCGCCCAGGTTGGCCGGGAAGGTCAACTCGGGCTCGGCCTCGTCCCAGCCGCGCGGCTCCTCGGCGCGCTCATACAAGATGCCCTCGGTGACGTCCATGATGTTGGCATCGCAGACGATCTCGCCATGGTGCAGCAGCGTGTAGCGCAACTCGACCGTGGCCTCGCCGATGACCGCGGCGCGGGCGCCCTCGTAGATGTCGGGCAGCGACCAGTCCTCGTTGTAGATGCGCAGCACCGTGTCGGAGAAGGTGCGCGGCACGGCCCAGATGTAGCGTTCCTGGGTCTCGGCACAGGCAATGACCTCGGCCTGCATGTCGGCCAGCGCCACGGGCACCCGGTCCAAGTCGATGAGCGCGCCAAAGCCGCCGCTGGAGCAGATCTCCGAGGAGCAGCAGGCAATGCCCGCGGCGCCCAGGTCCTTCATGCCCACCGGCACACCGGCCTCGAAGGCCGCGTTGCGCACGGCCTCGTTGGCTTTGTGCAGCAA
The DNA here is from genome assembly GCA_016235455.1 of Armatimonadota bacterium. Lineage (GTDB taxonomy): Bacteria > Armatimonadota > UBA10988 > UBA10988 > UBA10988 > UBA10988. The sequence continues at coordinate 14,082 of JACRKZ010000078.1, forward strand.
CAGCACGTTCTTGAGGAAGGGGTCGGGCACCTGCACTGCGCCGCGGTTGAACTCATCGGCGTCGTCATCCAGGACGACCGAGGAAAAAGCCGCGCCGCCGAAGCCGCTGTCGTCGGTGGGCTTGCCCACCAGGATCAGGTCGTAGGGTTCGGTGCGGCCCTCTTCGGGCACGCGGCTGTGGATGATGCGGCTCTCGCGCACCAGGCCCAGGGCCACCACGTTGACCAGGCAGTTGTCGTCGTAGCAGGGGTCGAAAACGATGTCGCCGCCGAGGTTGGGCACGCCCAGCGCGTTGCCATACTGCCAGATGCCGTCGACCACGCCGCCGACGATCCAGCGCGTGCGGTCGCGGTTGGCGCCGTTGGGGTCGCCGAAGCGCAGCGGGTCAGCCACGCCGATGACGTCGGCGCCCATGCAGTCCACGTCGCGCACAATGCCGCCGATACCGGTGGCCGCGCCTTCGGTGGGCAACACCTGGCTGGGGTGGTTATGGCTCTCGTGGGCAATGACGATGCCCCAGCGGTCGCCGTCGCCGGTGTCGCCGAGGAGCAGGATGCCGGCGTCCTCTTCGGGTCCTTGGATGACCGTCGGGCCGGTGACCGGCAGGAACTCCTTGAGCGTGGGCTTGCTCGACTTATACGAGCAGTGCTCGCTCCACTCGGCGTTGAAGAGATGCAGCTCGGTGAAGGTCGGGTTGCGGCCGAGGAGTTCGGCCACACGGCGCGCCTCGAAGGGCGTCAACCCGAGACCGTGACCCGCAAGGGCGGCGGCCAGGGCCTCATCGTCCGCATACTGGTCAACTGAGAACAAGCGCGCGGTCAACGCCGGCTTCTGGGCCATCGGGTCGCCTCCCAGGGTGGACTGAGGGCATCATACCACCGGGTCCGGCTATGGCCAACGCGGTGCCATGACCGGCACGGTTGTGTGGACGGGGCGCCGGCGATGGAACCGGCGCCCCTCCGAACGCCCTCCGTCAGGAGACCGCGCCCGCCACGGACTTGTCGAAGTCCTTGAACAACCGCGCCAACTGGGTAGCGAGGTTGCTGTTGGTCGACGCCGTGCTGGTCGAGTCGTCGTCGCTGCTAGTGCCCTGCACGGCGTTGGCGACCGCCTCGTCGAACTTGTCGAGCAAGCTCTTGATCTGGTCCGAGATGCTCGACGTGCCGTCGCTGTCGTCCGACTCCCCGCTCAACACCGACAGCAGGCTGCTTTGGTCGCCCGTGTCAAACGAGAACAACTGACCGTTGTTCGCGCCGCTGGGCGGCGGTGGCGGTGGTGGTGGCATCAGGTCCTTGGCGTCGCCGCTCTCCGATGCCTTGGTGAACTGCTCGGCCATCGAGGTCAGGCGCGACTTCTCGGTCGCGTCGGTGCTCTGGTCGGCCAACGCCTTGATCTGCGTGGCCATGTCGGCGGTCATCGACTTGAACTTGTCGGGATCCGACTCGGCTAGCTTGCTCAGGTTGCCCATGCGCTGGGCCATCTGCGAGAACTCGGCCCGGTCGGGGCCGCCCGCGCCGCCCACCGACGCGCTGCTGCCACGGGTGCCGCTCGTGCTGCCGGTGCCCGAGACTCTCTGCGCTTGCAACAGACGCCAGATCTCCGCGGAACTGGTCGACTGCTGGAGTGACGAAACGCTCATCACATTCCTCCGTTCGTTGCCTCAACTGTTGCATTCAACAACAGTTGACTCTGCTATCGTCTTCCGCGAACGGAGCTATAGGCCGTGGGTGCGCTCGGGCGGCCGAGCGCAGATGACAGTTTTGACATCTTGGTCAGGCACGGCCGAAGGGCACCGTGTCGACATCCAGGCGAGCAGCGAAGACGCGGCGCAGCACGTCCATGCTGGCGGTAACGATGGCCTGTTCGTCGACGGAGAGGCCGCCGAGCATGTCGGCCACGGCGGCGACGACCATATCATCGACGCCGTGCAACAGCTGCCGGCCTTCGTCGCTGAGTCCGAGCGCCACGCGTCGGCGGTCATCGGCGGTGGTCTCGCGCGTGACGAGCCCGCGGCCCACCAGGCCGTCGGCCAGCCGCGACGCGGCCGGGCGCGACAGGTTCATGTGCTCGGCGGCCTGGGCCAGCGACAGGCCTGGCAACTCGCGCAGCGTGATCAGCAGCCGGAACTGCGGCACCGACAAGCCGCCATGGCCGTGCCGGCGCAACGTGGTGCGCGCCATCTCCATGCCCATGAAGCTGGTCTGCATGACCGCGCGCGCCACGTCCAGCGACGCTCCGGCAGGCAGGCCCGCGGTCGCGGGTCCGTCGTCGGGCTTCGTGCCCATGTGCGATTCCTTGCCGCGCTCGGGTGGAGCCGCCCAGTTCGGCTCGGGGGAATCCCCAGCGCGAACGTATCGTACCATCTCGCGATGGGTGATGCCAGTGGCACCAACGGCGGGGGCCGTGACGCGCGGCGTGGGGCGTCGGGCGTGAGGGTGAGAGCAACGGCGAGCCGGCCGCAGCCCTCTATCGTGACGCCCTTACCAGACATGCGGGCATCTGACTTGCGCCCAACCAGCAACGCCGCGGGCGCGGCTGGTGAGCCATCGCTCGCGGCGTCGCGACTCGGTTCGCCTGTTGTTGAGGTGCGCAGCTACTCCCGCGCGGCCATCCAGCCCAGCAGCCCGGCCACGGCGGCATTGGCCAGCAGCCACGGCGTCGGGCCCCAGCCCAGCAGGCCAACGGCGGCCGCACCGGCAAACCAGCCCGCGCACACGCCGATCAGCACGCCGCGCAGACCGCGCACGCCGAACAAGCCGGCCAGCAGCAGGAACGGCCAGACCGCCGTGCCTGCCACCGGGGTCACCAAGCGGCCGGCAAAGCCCGTGGCCACGCAGCACAGCAGCAGTACCGGCAGCGCGCCGCCCAGCCAGAAGAGCGGACGCCGGGCCTGGCGCAGCAGCACCGCCGCCAACGCCAACAGCGCCACGGCGAAGGCCAACGGGCCGTGCGCGGGCACCGGATAGGTCGGCTGGCTGCTGACCCGTGCCGGCTGGACCGTCGCGGACGCCGCCGAGGCGCCGACCGCGGCGGCAGCGTTGATCACGCCCGCGCCGTACTTCTTGGCATCGTCCTTGGGCGTGGCCGTGTCGCGCAGCTTGGCCCGAATGCCGGCCGGGCCTTTGACGCCAGTCTGCCAGATCAGCGCGGCGACACCCGCGGCGTGCGGCGACGCCATCGAGGTGCCCTGCCAGAACTCGAAGACGTCCTGCTTGTTGAACACGGTGTTCTGCAGCACGCCCTGGTGCTTCTCGGCCTCGCCACGGTAGTTGCCGCCCGGCGCGGCGATGCAGACCTGCTCGCCCCAGGACGAGTAGAAGGCCAGATTGCCGTCGGGTCCAACGCTGGACACCGCGATGCACTCGGGATAGGCGGCGGGATAGCCGACGCCCTCACGACCGCTGTTGCCCGCCGCACAGACGATGGTCACACCGCGCTGGTTGGCGTAGCGGCAGGCCTTGGCCAGCACCTGCGCCGCGCGCGGGCCGCCGAGGCTCATGTTGATCACGTTGGCGCCGTTGTTGGCCGCGTACTCCACCGCGTTGGCGATGTCGGCCACCGTGCCCGACCCGTACTGGGTCAGCACCTTGAGCGGCATGATGGTCGCGTCGTACGCCACGCCCGCGCAGCCGTGCCCGTTGTTCGTGGCCTGGGCGATGGTGCCGGCGACATGCGTGCCGTGGCCATGGTCGTCATAGGCGCGCTTGGTGTTGGTGATGAAGTCGAACGGCTTGGTGAACCGGGTGCCCTTGAGGTCGCTCGCCGCGGGGATGTCGTCCTTCTTCTCGAAGGCGCAGCCCGTGTCGATGACGGCCACCACGCAGCCCTTGCCCGTGGACTTCTCCCAGGCGCGCGGCATGCCGATCAGGTTGAGGTGCCACTGCTCGGGGTAGCGCGGGTCGTTGGGGGTCACCTCGGCCACCTGGCCGCGGGCGGGCGACGCGGCGGCGATCCGCCAGCCCATCAGTTGCATCTCGAAGTTCTCGTCGGCCGCCTCAACCCGTGAGTCGGCGCGCAGCCGGTCAAGCAGCGCGGCGCGGCGCGCGGCGCTGAGCTTGCTCACGTCGGCCAGCATCAGCCGCTCGTCCACCGCCTCGGGGCTGTTGGGCACGAACTCGACGCCGTACTCGCGGCCGACCGCGTTGACCGCGGACCGGCTGAGGTCGTCGCGCAGATCGACCACCAGCTCCTGGGCCGACGCGCTAGCGCTCGCGCTCGGCGCACTGGCCTGGTGCCGACCGCCATAGGGGCGGAACAGGGACAGGACCAGCAGCGTAGCCATGACCAGCAGGAAGAACGCGGCCGTCAAGCGCGTGGAGCGCGGCTCGTCGCTGTTGGTGAGCGTGCGCCACCAACGGCGCAGGCCAAGCACGGCGCCGATGAAGCCAAACGCCCGCCACAGGAAGCTGAGCAGGCCGCGAACACTGGTGACGCGCAGTCGTGGGGTCATCGATCCGCCTCCCAGTCCTTGACCTCGGGATGCTTCTCGGCGATGTGCTCGAAGCGGTCCTTGGTCTTGCCGGTGCGCTCATCGAAGAGCGGCGTGCCGCCAGCATACATGGTGCCGTCGGGATCACCGAACTCGTTGCGGCCGGTGGCCTTGATCCAGGCCTCAATCTTGGCCTTCAGTGCGCTGTCCACAGCCATACCCATACCTCTATAGCGCCCGGAGCGCTCGTCAAAGGCCGGTGTGCCACCAGCCCACATCCGCTGTCCACGATTCTCGTCTTTGGCCGCCATCGTCATTACCCCTGCCCGGTCAGCTCGCGATACACCTCGATCGTCAGCCTCGCGGTACGGTCCCACGTGTATTGTGCGGCACGATCGCGGCCCCTGGCCACCAATCGCGTTCTCAAATCGTCGTCCTCAGTCACCTGTACCATCGCCTCGGCCCAGGCGTTACTGTCGGCCGGGTCGGCCAACAGACCGGCGTCGCCCACCACCTCGGCCACCGCGCCGCAGGTCGAGCCCACCACCGGCACGCCGGCGGCCATGGCCTCCAGTGGCGGCAGGCCGAACCCCTCGACCAGCGACGGGAACAGGAAAGCCGTCGCGCCGGCATACAGCGCCGGCAACTCCTCGTCGCGCACGCGGCCCAGGAACAGCACCTTCGTCTGTAGGCCACGGGCCAGGAAGGCGCGCATCACCTCGTGGGTGCCCCAGCTAAGCGCGCCGGCCAGCACCAACCGCGGCACCCGGCGACCGTCGGCGGCCAGCCGGGCCAGCGCGTCGAGCAGCACCAGCACATTTTTCTTGGGCTCCATATTGCCAACCCACAGTAGATAACGCTCCGGCAGCCGTAACCGTTCGCGCACGGTCGCGATATCGAGTTCGTCGGCCTGGCCAAAGCGCGGCTCGACGCCCAGCGGTACCAGCCGGCACCGCGCGACGACGCCAGGCAGCAGGCGGGCCACCGCCGCGCGCGCATCCTCCGACGGCACGCTGATGGCCTGGGCACTGCGCAGGCCCGGCGGCACCACGAGCCGGTAGTTGAGCCGGTTGGCGCGGGTGGCGAAGTGCGGTTGCTCCAGGCTGATCAGGTCGTAGACCGTGACCACCTTGGGCACGCTGGTGATCACAGGCGACAGGTAGGCCGGAGCATGAAAGAGGTCGTCGCCGGCCTGCTGCACCAGCCTGGGCAGCACGAGTTGCTGCCACCAAAGCCGGGCCAGGCGGTTGCGGTTGTCCAGATCAGCCCGCCGCAGCCGCAGGCGACCGGTGGGGTCGAGGCCGTCGGGATGGAAGGCCTCGGCATAGGCATCGAAATGCCGGCCGACATAAGCCGCCACCTCGACCTCGTCACCGCTGACGCGCGCCAGAGCCGCGATGAGCTGCGCCACGGCGCGTTCCACGCCCGAGAAGCGCGCGCCCAGCAGCGTCGCATCCAGCGCTACCCTCATCTACCGACTCCAGGCTTGCAGTCTAGGCCGTCACGGACCCGCCGTCAAATTGACACTTGACAATGCGACATCAACTGTCACAATAACGGCATGGACGAGCAGGCGGTGCTATCGATAGCGGAGCTGGCCGAGCGCGGCGGCGTGTCGCGACGGACGGTGCGCTACTACGTGCAGCGCGGGCTCCTGCCGGCGCCCGCCGGTCGCGGGCGCGGCGATCACTACGGGCCGGAGCACCTGACGACGCTGCTGCGCATTCGCGGCTGGCAGGAGCAGGGCGTGTCTCTGGAGGCGATCGCCGGGTTGCTGGCCACGGGTCAGCCCTCCGAGCCGCCCGCGGCGGTGCGGCCGGCGGCGCGGGTCTGGTCGCGCATCGAGCTGGCGCCTGGTGTCGAATTGTCGGTTGCCGCGGAGGCGAGCCTGAGCGTGGAGACCATGCGCCGGCTGGCAGATGCGGTGCGGAGCGTGCTGGACGAGCGGGGAGAGGGTCATGCTTGAGCTGGAATCGGGTCTGCGCGGTGTGGGCAGCGGTTTTGCCGTGCCGCTGGTCGGGGTCGAGGTGGCCGCCGAGGTGCGCGGCGCGGCCAGTCGGGTGCGGCTCACCCAGCGCTACCGCAATGACGAGGCGCAGCCGATCGAAGCGGTCTATGTCTTCCCGCTGGACGAAGGTGCGGCGCTGTGCGGATTCGAGGCAACGGTCGGCGAGCGCCACATCGTCGGTCGCATCGCCGAGCGCGATGATGCGTTCGAGCAGTACGACGATGCGTTGATGGCCGGACATGGCGCCTTTCTGCTTGACCAGGAGCGGCCCAACGTGTTCACGGCGTCGGTCGGCAATCTGCCGCCGGGCGCCGAGGCGGCCATCACGCTGACCTACGTCGCGGAACTGGCCCGCGAGGGTGATGCCCTGCGCTTCCTGTTGCCAACCACCGTGGCGCCGCGCTACGTGCCGCTCGACCACGAGGTCGAGATTGGCCAGCCCGGTGACGAGCGCGTCAACCCGCCGCTGGCCGCTGCCTTGCCCTACCGCCTCACGCTGAGCGTGTCGGTGGAGCAGCCAGGCGGCGTAAAGGCCGTTTCGTCGCCCAGCCACGGCATCCGCGTGGAGCACGATGGGCCGCGCGCGCTGGTCACCCTCGGCGGCGAGGACGCGGCCATGGATCGCGACTTCGTGCTGCTCATCGAGCCGTCGATGCGACAGGCCGCCGGCGGGGTGACGGAGGTGGGCGCCGATGGCGCGATCACCGCGGCGGTAACGCTGCTGCCAGCGTTCGAGCAGTCTGCGCGGCCGGCCGAGGTGATCTTCGTGCTCGACTGCTCGGGATCCATGGCTGGCGACAGCATCGACCAGGCCAAGCGCGCGCTACGGCTGTGTCTGCGCCAGATGACCGCGGCCGACGCGTTCAACGTGGTCGGGTTCGGCAGCGGTTTCGTGGCCCTGTTCGAGCGGCCGCGGCGCTGGGATCATCCCGCCTTCGAGGAAGCCGACCGCTGGGTCGAGTCGCTCGACGCGCACATGGGCGGCACCGAGATCCTCGCGCCGCTGCAGGCCGTGCTCACGCTGCCGGTCGATACCGACCGCCAGCGTGTCGTGGTCCTGCTGACCGACGGCGAGGTGAGCAATGAGGACCAGGTCATCGCTCTGGCGGCCGAGCATCGGTCCACCACCCGGCTGTTCGCCTTCGGCATCGGCGCGGGGCCAAGCGAGCATCTGGTGCGGGGCGTGGCGCGCGCCGGTGGCGGCGCGGCGGAGTTCATCGCGCCGGGCGAGCGCATCGAACCCAAGGTACTGCGTCAGTTCGCGCGGCTGACGTCGCCGCGGCTGGAACACCTGACGCTGCTGCCCGACGACCTGGCCAGCGCGCCGCGCGAGCTGCCGGCGGTCTACGCGGGCGAGGCCATCACGGTGTATGTGCGCGGCCGCGGGGTGCCGCCAGTGCTGACCCTCATGGCCGAGGGGCTGGGCACGCAGATGGTGGTGTTGCCCGCACCGACGCCCGGCGCCCTGCTGAGCACGCTGTGGGCACGCGCGACGCTCCGCGACCTGGAGGAAGGCGTGGCCGGCGGCTCCGCTCAGACCGGCCGGCGCGACGCCTCGCGGCGCCGCAAGGTATGCGACCTGGCGCTGGCCTACGGCCTGGCGTCCAGCGCCACGAGCTTCGTGGCGGTCGAGGAGCGCGCGCCCGGCGAGCGCACCACCGAGGCGGCCGAACTGCGGCGCGTGCCGGTAGCGCTGACCCACGGCTGGGGCGGCGACGCGGTCCAGCCGCTGCAGCCGCGTATGCCCATGCCCACGCCCATGCCCATGGCGGAGTTGCCGGCGGGCATGGTGGCCTTCTGCGCCAGCGCGCCGCCGCCACCCGCCCGCGGGCGCGCGCGTCGGCGCGGCGAGCCCTTGCACCTGCAACTGCTCATGGCGCAGCTGCCCGACGGCGCGTTTGAGTGGGCCGACGTCGTCGCGCTGGCGCAGCCGGAGGACGAGGCCGCGGCGGAGTTGGAGGTCGTCTGCCTCGACCCGCGCGTGAAGGCGACCTTCCTCGCACTGGCGCTGCTGCGGGTGCGCTGCCGCGCGGCTCGGGTCGAGTGGCAACTGGCCGCGGCCAAGGCCGAGACCTGGCTGCGCGATGTGGCTGGTGCCGACGGCATGAGGATCGAGGGTCACGAGGCGCTGGATTGGTTCGAGGCACACTTGCGCTGATCAGCGCGAGCCGGCGCGCAGCACCTCGAGCTGGTCCCAGTCCACCTGGCCATCGGCGTTGGCCTCGGCCGTGGTGGCCACGACGTAGACGCTGTGCCAGGTCAGCGGCGCCTTGAGCCCATCAGGCAGGCGGCACTCGACGGGAATCCAGCCGCTGCCGAGCCGCCCCGAGAACAGGTCGTGCAGGCTGCGCTGGCCGTTGCCGTCGATGAGCACGGCGCGCAGCCACACGGTCTTGCCGTCGCCACGCACCCGCGCCCGCAGGGCCAGCGCGGGATCGATGCGCCGGTCGAGCCGCACGTAGGCCGCGCGCGTGGCCGCGCCGGCGCCTAGATGGTAGGTCAGCCGACAGAAGGCGCCGGCGCCCTCGCCCCGCACCTTCACCGCACTGCCGGTGACGCTGTCGGGGATGGCGTCGAAGACCACCGCGCCGGGCCCGTCGAAGCTCTCGACGGCGACCGGCGCCGCCACGACCACGGGCACCTCGGCCTGCGCGCCAAACCCTTCGACCAGCAGCGCACCCCGTCCGCCTTCCGCCCCAGCCGTGACCACGCCGCGCCTGACCGATCCGGCCGCCGCCGGCAGTGACCAGCGCAGCGCCTCGGCATCGACCACAACGGTCCGGCCCTGGGCATCGCGACCGGTGACGGCGACGTTGGCTGCTTCGCCAGGCACCAGCGCCAGCCGTGCAGGCTGGCACTCGAGCCGCGTGAGCCGGTCGATCACGGTCACTTCGACCCGCGCGGACAGGCCGCCGCCGGTGACGGTGAGCGTGCCCGAGCCGGGCTTGCCGCCGGCGGTGAGCACCCCACGCCGCACCGTTGCCAAGGGCCGGTCGAGCGCCATGGAATCCACGGTGCGGCCTGGCACGGGGTTCAGGCGGTCGTCGGTGACGGTCGCCCGGACCTCCAGGCTGGCGCCCGGCGTGAGCCGCCAGGGCCCGGGTGGGTCGAGCACAATGCGGCTGGCGCGGCCGGCCGGCGCGCGGCTGACCAGCGCCAGCGCGTTGGCCACGGGCCGCTCGTGCCCGTCGCTGGGCCGGTTGAGGATTTCACCACGCACCCAGCAGGTGGCGCTGCCGCCGCCGTCCAGATTGAGTGCCTCGCGGCAGCCCAAGCTGGCCATCAGCCGCGCCAGCTCGGGCAAGGTCATGCCCATGCTATGGCCGGCCTGCCGGCCGTCGACCACCACCGCCACCGCCTGCTGGTCGTCGAAACCGATGGCCGTGCGCGGGTGGCGCGGCTCGTTGGGCCCGCCGCCGTACACGGTCTTGCCGCCGGCCAGGAGCACTTCACTGCCGCCCACGGCCTCGCTGATGGTCACCGCCGGCGTCACGCGCGCCTCCAGGCGAAGTCGCTGCCCGGCGGTCAACCTGGCCAGCTTGGCGGCGAAGACGCCGCTGCCGCTCAGCACCATGGCGTCGGGCGGAATGGCCTGGTTGCCGACTCCGGTCACCGGTGCCTGGGCCACTTCCACCCAGGTGTCGAGGCGAGGCGTCAGCCGGCTGACCTTGGCCTCGGCCCAGCGCAGCACCACTTCGACGCCGTCGGCGCCGGTGCTGGTACCCGCGCCCCAAGTGGGTGTGTAGAGGGTGAGACAGTCGGGCCCGCGGCTGTTGTTGACCCGCGTGGCCAGCACGTCGAGCCCGCCGCCGCTGAGGCGCAGGGACGAGGCCACCGGACCGATGATGTAGCTGCCGTCGCCACGCACGACGAACGCCGGCCGGTCATAGGACAGGCCGACCAACTCGCCGTCACTGACACACAGCCCGATGGTCGCGCCCTGCCCGGGGCCGCTCATGATGAAGAAATCACCGTTGACCGCCGCCACGGGCGTGGACTGCTGGTTGGCCAGGCGCAGCACCTGGCGACTGGTGGTCTCCAGGCCGGGAACCAGGTCGTTGCCCACGGTCACGCGCGGGGCCAACAGCTTCTGCGAGCGGTCCCAGACGAAGCCGTAGATGGCCAACGGTCCGTCGGCGCGCCAGATGCGGAACGAGGTGGCGCCGGGATGGATGGGCTGGGTGCGCGCGTCAGCCGGCAGGCGGAGCGCCCCGGCCGGCGTCATCGCCATCAGCAGTGGCGTCAGCGCCCGCACCAGCCACAGAGCACAACGCTTCGCGCGCGAGAGCATACCGCAAGCCACCAGCACTCACTCCCATCTCGGCCACCGCCAGCCGAGCCATCAAGGCCGACAGCACCACACAGCCGCCCAGGATGACATCGGCACGCTTGGCTGGCAAGCCGGGCACCTGGCGCCGCTGGGCCAGCGGTAGCGCAGCCAGGCGTGCGGTCAACGCGTCCACCATGGCCGGCGTCAGCCGCGTCGACTCCACCACTGCGGCGTCGTAGGTGGTCAGGCCATGCCAGATGGCCGCCAGCGTGGTGATGGTGCCGCCCGTGCCGCACACTTCGGCCTGCACCGCCGGCACCTGGTCCAGAGCCTCGTCGGCCACGGCGCGCAGGCGTGCCAGGTCGGCCGTCGTGGGCGGATCGCTCATCTGGCCGGCCCGATCGGTCGCCCGCACGGCACCGATATCGAGGCTGACACGCGAGGCAATGCGGCCGCCCTCACCCAGCACCAGTTCCGTGCTGCCGCCGCCGATGTCGACGTTGGCGAGCGTGCCGGCGACCTGGCGTTGCCGCGCGACGGCGGCATAGGTCAACTCGGCCTCGCGCTCGCCCGTGATGACCTCGATGCGCAGGCCGCATTCGCGTTCGACGCGGGCCAAGAACTCGTCGCGATTGGTCGCGTCGCGCAGGGCGCTGGTGCCTACCGCGGACACGGCGCTCACGCGGTGCTCGGTGCACAGCCGCATGTACTCGGCCAACTGCCCCGCACAGCGGTCCATGGGCTCGGGCTGGAGCCGGCGCTCGGCATCGACCCCCTCGCCCAGCCGGGTGATGTCGGAGCGGTCGAGCAGCACGGTCTCGCCGCCCTGCCCATCGCTCTCGATGATCAGCAGCAGAAACGAGTTGGTGCCGACATCGATGCCGGCGGCGCGCGCGCTGGTCATGGACAGGCTCCTCACCTGCGCCAGCATAGCACAGGCAGGATCGGCGGGCCGCACAGCCAACTCAGCCCCCGGAGTCATGTCATGCCAGTCAATCGCCGGTCGTTCCTGCGCACGGGCCTGGCCGCGTCGGCCGCCGCGGCCTTGGGTGGCCGCGCCGCTCGGTCCGCGCCGGCCAAGCCCAACATCCTGCTGATCCTGACCGACGATATGGGCTTCTCGGACCTGGGTTGCTACGGCGGCGAGATCCGCACGCCGAACCTGGACAAGCTGGCCGAGGGCGGGCTGCGCTTCACGCAGTTCTACAACACGGCGCGCTGCTGCCCGACGCGCGCCAGCCTGCTGACCGGTCTCTACCCGCACCAGGCCGGCGTGGGGCACATGGTCGACTCCAAGGGCCTGGACGGTTTCGCCGGGCAACTGAGTCCCGACGCGGTGACCATTCCCGAGGCCCTACGCGGGGCCGGCTACCGCAACTACATGGTCGGCAAATGGCATGTCTGCCACGACATCAACCCCGAGGGCGACCGCAGCGCCTGGCCCATGCAGCGCGGGTTCGACCGTTACTATGGCACGTTGGCCGGCGCCGGCAGCTACTACGACCCGGCCGCGCTGTGCCGCGACAATCAGCACATCAGCGCGGGCGCCGACCCCGAGTACCAGCCCGCCGAGCCGTTCTACTACACCACCGCGCTAGGCGACCAGGGCGCGCGGTTCATCACCGAGCACGCCAGGCAATCGCCGGATACGCCGTTCTTCCTGTATGCCGCTTTCACCGCGGCGCACTGGCCACTGCACGCCCCGGAGTCGGCGCTGGCACGCACCAGGGGCCGCTACGACGGCGGCTATGAGTCGATCCGCCAGGCCCGGCTCGAACGGCTGCGGCGACTGGGCATCGTCCACGCCGACTGGCGGCCGGCGCCGACGGTGGGCAACTGGGAGGCCGTGCCCGACAAGGCGTGGGAGGCGCGCTGCATGGAGGTCTATGCGGCGCAGGTGGAGATGATGGACGCCGCCGTGGGCCGCCTGGTGGAGGCGCTGCGGGCCAGCGGCGCGCTGGACAACACACTGATCCTGTTCATGCAGGACAACGGCGCCTGCGCCGAGGCCGTCGGTCGCGGCGGCAACGAGCGGCGTGGCACGCAACCCACGCTGCCGACCATGGCCAAGGACGCGGTTCGCCTGGACGGCCGCCCCAAGCAGACGCGCGACGGCTGGCCCGTGCTGGGCGGCCCGCAGGTCATGCCCGGCCCGGCGGACACCTTCGAGTCGTACGGCCAGGCCTGGGCCAACGTGTCCAACACGCCGTTCCGCGAGTACAAGCACTGGGTGCACGAAGGTGGCATCAGCACGCCGCTCATCGCGCACTGGCCGCGAGGCATCCGCCGCGGAGGCGAACTCGAGCATCAGCCCGGCCACCTCATCGACATCTGGGCCACCTGCGTCGATGTGGCCGGCGCCAAACCGCCCACCGAGCGCGCGGGCAAGCCCGTGCCGGCGCCCGAGGGCCGCAGCCTGGTGACCGCCTTCGCCGGACGCGCCATCGCCCGTGAGGCGCTGTTCTGGGAGCATGAGGGCAACCGCGCGCTACGCGTGGGTCCCTGGAAGCTGGTGGCCAAGTCGCCGGGCGGCGCGTGGGAGCTGTACAACATGGACGCCGACCGCACCGAACTCGACGACCTGACCACGCGGCTGCCTGACCGGGCGGCCCAAATGGCGGCTGCCTGGGAGAGCTGGGCCAAGCGCACCAAGGCGCTGCCCTGGCCGTGGAAACCCGCCTACGGCCAGCCGGCGGCGGCGAGCCGCACCAGCTTCGACCTCAAGTCAGGTGACCGCCTGGTCGACGACGAGGCGCCGAGCGTGGCCCGGCGGCCGTTCACCGTCACTGCCACGTTCGACGCGCAGGGCAAGGATGGCGTCATCGTCGCCCAAGGCGGCAACAACCACGGCTGGTCGCTGTATGTGAAGGATGGCCGGCTGGAAGCCGCCCTGCGCCGCGCCGGCGCGCTGACCGTGGTGACCGCCGCCGAGCCGCTGCCCGCCGGCCGGCAGCAGGCCACGCTGGCGCTAGTGCGCGGTGGCGGCCTGACGCTCAGCCTGGGCGGCCGCGTGGTCGCCGAAGGCAAGGCTGGCGGCCTGCTGCCCGAGCAGCCCAAGGACGCGCTGGAGGTCGGCTGCGATACCGTCGGCGCCGTGGGTCAGTACAAGGCGCCCGGCACGTTTGGCGGCAAGGTGGAAGCAGTGAAGGTGGAGGTCGGACCGGGCTGAGCCACCGGATCGGGCAACTACCGATCGGCGGACCAGATTTGGACTTCGAGCACCAGCTCGACGCCGCTCTGCGCCCGCACGCGCTCACGAACGGTGTCGATCAGCCACAGCACATCGGCCGCTCTGGCCGCGCCGAGGTTGACGATCCAGTTGGCGTGCAGCTCGCTGACTTGCGCCTCACCACGCCGCAGGCCCTTGCAGCCGGCGGCCTCGACCAGCGCGCCGGGGAAGCCTGCGGCCGGCCGGCGGAAGACACTGCCACAACTGGGCAGGCTGAGGGGCTGGGTGCGCCGGCGGTAGGCCAGATGCTCGCTCAGCCGCGCGCGAACAGCCTGCGGCTCGTCCGGCCGCAGATCGAACCGAGCGCCCAGCGCCAGCCACGGCTCGTGCCGCAGGACGCTCTCGCGGTGGCCCAGCGCCATCTCGTCGACCGTCAGTCGCCGCACAGAGCCGTCGGGCAGCAGCACATCCACATCGAGCAGCACATCGCCGAGCGTGCCGCTGGGGATGCCGGCGTTGGTGACGCAGCCGCCGCCCACTGTGCCGGGCACGCCCACGACGCATTCGAGCCCGCTCAGCCCGCGGTCGGCGGCTTCGCGGGCGAGCTTGGGCAGGAAGCAGCCGGCATCTGCGTCGAGCCGCGTGCCGTCCCAGCGCGCCTCGGCCATCTGGTTGGCCAGATGCACCACCACGCCGGCCACGCCGTCGTCGGGCGCCAGCAGGTTGGAGCCGTTGCCCAACAGCCGGCACGGCCAGTGTCGGTCGCGGCACCAGGCCACGGCCGCCCGCAGGGCGGCGCGGGTGTGGGGCTGGAGCACGACGTCAGCCGGTCCGCCGATGCGCCAGGTGGTCAGTTCGGCCAAGGGCCGGTCGAACTGCACGTCGGCGCCGAGGTCGGCGGCCAAAGTGGTCAGGTCGGCGCGTTCGGGCGCGGTCATGGCGCCGCGATCAGCGCGAACGGCCCGACCCGCAGGCGCAGCGGGAGCGAACTGCCGGTGGGCAACACCAGGCTCAGGTGCACCGCGCGCTGCTCTCCAGGCTCCAGCGGCTGGATCCAGACGAACGGGCCGTCCGGTGTAAGCAACGGTGTCTCGACGAGCTTGCCATCGACCTCGAACGCCACCTGCGCCTGACCAGCGACCGGCGAGATGGCCACGCCCCAGGGCGTGGCCACGCCCGAAGGGTTGGTCAACAGCAGCGTGAAGCGGTAGCGCACGCCCGCCGTACCCTCGGCCTCGCCGCAAGTCGTCTCGACCACGCGGGTCGCGTCATCAGAAGTGATCACCTCGGTCAGCCGCTCAGGAAAGGCAGCCTGCACCAGCGGTGCCGGCTCGCGCGGTTGGGAATCGGGCGGAAGCGGCTGCGGGCCGAGCCGAGCACTATCGGGCGGCAGCGCCAACACCTGCCACTCCACATCGGCACCGCTGACCAGGCGCAGGTCGCCGAGCCAGCCCACGCCCTGGCCGCTCTTGGCCTCGCGGCTGCACACCACCCAGACAGAGCGCGGCGGCACCGTGACGAATACGCCGGCCTCGGCCAGCTTGGCGCGCAAGTACTCGCGCGATGCCTTGTGGCCGGCCCAGATGGCGTTGTCGGTCGGCCCCGTGGCCGCCAGGTTCATCCAGACGCGCGCCGGCTCGCCGCCGGCGTTGGCCAGCCGAGCCTGGATTGCCAGGGGCTCGCCAGAACTGTTCACCTGCCAACTCACGGCGCGGTAGGTGGCCTCGGTGACCACCGCCATGCGGCCCAGCAGGCCGGGCGCCACCACCGAGCCCGACGCGCTCCCACAACCTGGCAGCACGCGCGAGGCGGCGTTGTGCTCGAACGACACGCGCTCGGTGCGGTACACCACGAGGTCGTCGGTCGGCGCCGCGTCACCGCCCGAGGCGCGCAGGCGCAGGGCGCTCGGCTCGGTCGGCGTGACAGTCAGCCGCGTGCCCGGCGGGCGTTCCAGGAGCGGCTCGGCGATAGCGGCGGCAGCCTGCGCCAACTGGTCGGCGGTGGGTTCGCCGGTGACCTGCAGGCTGATCTCGCTCAGTCGTCGCGCCGCGCGCGGCACCACCACCAGGGGCACATCGAGGCTCAGCCCGTCGCGCGTGATGGTGATCATGGCGCGACCCGGCAGACGGCCGGTGATGCGTAGCGCCGCCTGGTCCTCGGTCGGCGCGGCGTCGACGATGGGTGGCTCGACCCGAGCGATGCGGAAGCCGCGCGCTATGGCCGTGCCCAGCACCGGCACCTCGATCAGTTCGTCCAGCGGCACCGCCACCGGCGTCGGCTCGACAGCGATGTAGGGCCTGGTCAGTTCGGCGCGGATCAGCTTCTCCGCCCGGGCCAGGGCCGCGCGTGAGGCGTGCCGCTCGGCACGCAGATAGGCGAGCGCCGCCTCGGGCGTGTCGCCCACCACCATCCAGGAGTCCTTGATCGGCTCCGTCGAGCCCTTGCCCAGCAGCACGCACGCGCCGAAGCGCACCGTGCCGCGGCTGTCGACCGTCACCCGGTTGGTCGAAACAGCCCGCGAGGCCTGAGCCACCAAGCCACACAGCACCAGAGCCACCACGCGACGCAAGTTCATGCTACCCGCCCGACTCCTGCCCCGCTGCCGCGCGGGCCTCGCGTTCGGCCCGGCGCGCTTCGCGCATCATGTCGGGCAGCCGCGTCAGGGCTGCCATCATGCGGTGGAACTCGATGCCCGGCAACGCCGGCGTGCCCATCAGCCGCTGGCCTGGCGCGGCGCTCTTGGCCACGCCCGACTGCGCCCCGACCATGACACCGTCGCCGATGTCGAGGTGGTCGGCCACGCCCACCTGGCCCGCCAGCACGACCCCGTTGCCCAGCGTGGTACTGCCAGCGACACCGACCTGGCTGATCAGCAGGCAGTGCCGGCCGGTGCGCACGTTGTGTGCCACCATGACCAGATTGTCGATCTTGGTGCCCGCGCCGATGCGCGTGCAGCCCAGCGTGGCGCGGTCGATGCAGGTGTTGGCGCCGATCTCGCACTCGTCCTCGATGACCACGCCGCCGATCTGCGGCACGAGCTGGTGCTGGCCACCGTCGTGGGTGAAGCCGTAGCCGTCGGCGCCCACCACCGCGCCGCTGTCGATGGTGCAGCGCGCACCCACGCGGACCCCGTCGTACAGCGTGACGTGCGGTTTGAGGATGGTGTCGTCGCCCACGGCGCAGCGCTCACCGATGACCGTGTGCGCACCGATCACCACACGCGCGCCCAGCACCGTACCCGCGCCAATCACGGCATACGGCGCGATGCTCGGGTCGGACCCGACGACCACGCCTTCGCCCAGCACCGCGGTGGGATGGACGCCGGTCGGCGCGGGCCGCGGCGGCTGGAAGGCGCGCAGCAACACCGACTGCGCCTTGCGCACATCGGGTACAACGATGTGTGGCAGCGCGCACTGGCAGCCCGTGCGCACCACCGCCGACCCGGCGCCGCTGGCCTCGGCCTGCACCACCGCGGCGGGGTCGAAGGCGAAGACGAGGCTGCCCTCGTCCGCCTGATCCAGCGCGGCCAGGCGCTCGACCACGAGCGCGCCGTCACCACGCAGTTCGCCGCCCACCAGCTCGCACACTTCGCTCAACGTCATGCTCATGGTCTCTTTCCATCGGGATCGGACGCAGCCGGCAGAGCCGGCACCAGCCACTCGGGATGCTCTTCTGAGCCCGCCAGCCAGACCGCCGCGAGGTCGGTCACGTCGGGCAGCCCGCCGGTCGGCGCCAGCTCAATACGCACCTGCGCCATGGTCGCCAGCGCGCCCAACCGCCGGCTGAGCCGCGTGGCCAAATCGGCGCGCAGGTCTCGGGTCAAATGCTCCGCGTGCTGCTCCCAGCTGTCGGCGGCCAGACGCCAGCGTGCCGCGCGGCGCCCGCGGGCGGCTTCGCCCTCGGCAAGCGCGGCGGCCAGTTCGGTGCGCCAGACAGACAGGTCAAGCAGCGGCCCCGCCAGCGGGCCCAAGCCCTTGTCTGGCGTGGCGGCGGCAGCAGCAGCCAACAGCGCCGCGGACGCCTCCTGCTCGGCTCGCCGCGCGGCGACATCGCCCTCGGCGACGGCCACCGCTTCGGCGTCGATGGCGTCGAGTTCAGCCGTCTGCCGCGCCAACCGGTCGCGCAACCAGGCCGTGGCGCCGTCCTCGAGATCGGCCCGCCACAGCGCGGCGACGGCGCCCTCGGCGGCGTCCAGTGCGTTGCGCTCGACGTCCCAGGGCATGGCCTCGGCGCCGGCCACCGCGGCCAATTGCAAGTCGAGGTTGATGCGCTCGGCGCCCTGCGCCTCGGACAGCCCGGTCGAACGCGCCAGGTTGGCCAGCTTGCTATCGCGCAGAGTCGTCAGCCATTCGCGCTGCAAGGCGGGCAGACTGGCCGCCAGGGCCCGTCGGCGCGCGCTGGCGATCTGCGACAAATGGGACTCGCGGAGGATCTGCAGCTCCATGGCCGCGGCGCGCCGCGACAGATCCTCGTCGCGCGGACCCTCGTTCTCGGGCAGCTTGACCTGGGTCGGCGGCAGTTCGGGCAACACCAACGGCGCCACCTGGTCCGCGGCCAGCCGCAACTGCGTCGCGGTGAGCCGCAGCCCGTCGACCCGCGCCCAGGCGCTATCGGCGGCGACCAGGGCGTCAAGCCGCACCCACCCAGCCGCCGGCAACGGCGGAGGTGGCGCTGCACCCGCGACGACGGCCAGCCAGGCGGCAAGGAGCGGTACCATGGGCGCAGTCTAGCACGGCGCGGTGGACCGGGCAACGCGCGCGGCCCCGTCGGCTCGCCTCAGTCGAACCCCATGGCCGGCGCTTGGGGCATGTAGCCCAGGAAGCGCCCGACCAGCACCAGGGCCGTCCAGAAGAAGGCCGAGGCGAAGGTGCCCAGGATGAGCCCCAGGAAGAACGGCATGCAGCGCCGGTACAGCTTCATGCCGCCACTACGCAGGATGAAGCCCTTGATGACCCAGGTGACCAGCGCCGGGAACCAGAACACGACCAGCGTCCACGAGGCGCTGACCGCATAGGCCAGCGGATGCAGCGGCCACCAGACCAGCGTTGTGCGCAGCACCACCAGCGCCGCGCAGACCACCACGCCCGCGCCAAAGGCCAGGCCCGCGCCGGGCGGCATCGGCAGCCGCGCTTCCATGGCGCCGGCGGCCTCCTTGAGCTGCCATTCGGCGTTCACGCGCGGATAGCCATAGAGCGTGATGTGGCCCATCTGATGGCTGGTGGTGATGAAGAAGTAGCAGCCGGCGACCAGCGCCACGACGATGGCCAGCGCGATGGGCAGCACCAGCGCGCGCGGCCGGTAGCGGAGTTCGCGCGCCAGCTTCTGATTGTCCATGAAGGTGCTGAGCAATAGGCCGCGCATGTCGCGCGTCAGCACCGTGTCCAGCATGGCCATCATGACCAGGTTGCGCGAGCCCAGCGACCATTGCGGCCGGAACATCTTGATCAGGTCGATGGGCCGGAAGCTGGCCTCGGTCTGCAGCAGGCCGGCCTCGGCCGTGCCGCGGGTGAGCACGAGCGCTACGATGAACACAAACACGCCCAGCTCGGTCACCGCCAGCCACGGGTCGAGCCCGGCCGCGATGCACCAGAGCACCGCCCCGACAAAGCTCAGCAGCAGGCCCCACACCGCCAGCCGGAAGGGGATCATCTCGTCGTCCGGCCCATCCGCCAGATAGGACCTGGCCCGGCTGAGGGCCGACCGCAGCACCGGCTTGTAGTGGCCCCAGCCGCTGTGGATCAGGTAGACGACCAGCACCAGATAGGCGCCGGCCACCTGATAGCCGATGTACAGGCGCGTCGGATACTGCGGCATGACCGTCGGCTGGAAGCCCAGTTGCACCGCCGCCACATCGGTCATGCGGGTGATCGCGAAGAACAGCCACAGGCTCAGCAGCAGGTCGCTGGACAGGAAGTAGAAGAAGCCGATGGCCGCAAACGACAGGTTCACCGGCGTGTAGAAGATGCCGTTCCAGGGCCGAGTGGTGAAGTAGTCGTTGAGCACCCAGCGCAGCTTCAGCTCGGGCACGCCGGGTATGTTGGCGTGCAGACCGTTGATCAGAATCACCGCCGCCGGGATAGCCGCGCCAACCCAGGTCAACCGATTGGCAAAGAACGGTTTGGCCTGGTCGTCATCCAGGATGATCAGCGGTAACGCCACCAGGGGGAAGACCAGCTTCTCGCTATCGGCCCACTGCTTGCGCAGAATTACCGACAGGCAGAAGAACGCGCAGTAGAGCAGGCCCAGCAGCCCCGACCAGGACAGGATGGGCCCGACCCAGCGCCGCCACTGCACGCGCGCGTTGCCCTCGTAGTAGTCGCGGGTGATGCGCTGGAGCGGCGCGCCATGGGGGTCGTAGACCACCAGGTGCTGCGGCGTGAAGTCCGCGAACAGCTCCATGTACTTGTTCTCGGCCGTAGCGATGTAGTTGAGGTGCACCAGCGGCGGAACCAGCTTCTCAATGGTGCCGCGCGAGCCCATGAGCACGGCGATGAGCATCATCACGTAGATGGGGAACAGGTCGCCCGAGGCCAGCAGGTTGATGCGCAGAGCCCAGCGCACCAGTCGCGACAGCGCCACGAGCACCAACAGGCCACCGACGGCGGCCGGCGCGAATTGGAGGATGCCGATCTGCACCGACCCGACGACCATGTCGCCGTAGACAGTGACCAGCGACATGAAGACGACGAGCGGCACGCCTACGAGAAGCGCGCGCAGACGTAGACCGGACAGCTTAACCGCTGGAGGGGTATCGGGCATGTCGGCTCATTCGCCGACGATTCCGTCTATCCTTCTGGGGTCGGTTCGGGCCGAGGTCGACCGATGAAGTGGTAGCGCCCATCGGCCGGCTGCGAGGCCAGCAGTAAGCCGCCATGGGGCAGCCCGTCGGCCAGCGGCGCCAACGCCGGGGCTAGGGCACCAGCCGCGGCCAGCGCCGTCTCGGGCGTCAGTTCGGCCCACGCCTTGCCGAGCCGCTCGGCCACGCCGGCGGCGATGACGTTGACGATGTCGAGGTCGCTGCGCACGCCGAGGATCGGTCGAACGGCGGCCGGCACGTGTTGCGCGCGGCCCTCGTAGTTGACCACCGTGGTCGGACGCTCGAAACTGCACGAGGCCGGCAGCACCACATCGGCGGAGCGCGCCGTCTGAGTCATGAACAGCTCGCTGACCACCACGAACGGCGCGCGCGCCGCCACGGGCTGACCCAGCCCCGACGGCAGCCAGCGGTCGCGCACGGCCTGCCAGGGATTGCCCGACGAAGCACCCAGATCGCTGCCCAGTACGAGCAGCGCGCCCAGCGGCGCGCACAGCGCCTCGGGCTCGGCCAGGCCCAGCTCCAGCGCGCCGCGCAGGTTGGCGTTGAGCGTCGGCTCCAGGTAGCCGCCGGCCTCCATGCCGGGCGTGCCCAGCAGGAGCGACAGGTTCCAGGCGGCTTGACGCGCGGCGGCATCCACCTGCCAGCCGGCGAAGACCACCAGGTCGCCGGCGCCAGCCAGCCGGTCGGCCAGCGCGGCCAGCCGCTCGGCGTCGACGCCCTCGGGCACTTCCGCCGACCACTGCTCGCGCACGTCGGCGAAGCCCTTGCAGCCGCCGCGGATGAACTTGAGGTTATGCCGCTTCTCGCCCAGCAGCCGCGCGGTCAGCGCCTCGACCACCTGCCCCTCGGTGCCCGGCTCACAGGCCAGGTCGAAGCTGCTGGCCAGGCCGAGATGCAGGTCGCGGCAGCCGATGGTGTACAGCGGCATGCCCTTCTTGCGGATGGCCTTGACCATGCGCAGCCAGGCGATGGGCAGGTCATTGGCGGGCTGGCCGATGACCAGGAAGGCCCGCGCATTCTCCAACTGCGCCAGCGTGGGCGCCGCGCCGAGCGTGGCGCGGGCAGCGGCCAGCGAGTTGGCCGAGGCCACCGGTCCGCCGGTCACCTCGCGGCCAAACAGCGTCGCGGCGGCCATCTCTTCCAGACCCAGGTGCGTGCCGACGGCGGTGCCGACGGTCTGGCCTGCGCCAAGCGCCTTGGCGAAACCCTCGACCGCGGCGGCCAGGGCGTCGTCGAAGCTGGCCGGCTCGAGCTGGCCGGTGTCGGGGTTGCGCACCAGCGGCACATCCAGCCGCTCGGGGCTGAGCACCCAGTCGGTGGCGTGGAAGCGGTCGCGGTCGCTGCACCACAGGTCGTTGACGTCCACGTTCTCGCGCGGCATCACGCGGCGAATGACGTTCTCGCGCACGTCGAGCCAGAGGTTGGTGCCGCAGGCGTCCCATGGCGAGAGAACCGGCTTGCGCTGCATCTCCCAGGGCCGCGAGGCGAAGCGGAAGGTGCTGCTGGTCAGCGCGCCCACAGGGCAGATGTCGCAGGTATTACCCGCGAAATGGCTGTCGTAGGTCCCGTCGGCGGCCGGCGCCACCTGGGTCGAGCCGCCGCGGTTGACCAGCATGATGGTCTTCTCGGCGGCGATCTCGTCCACATAGCGCACGCACAGGCCGCACTGAATGCAGCGCTCGCGGTCGAGCAACACGTCGGCCGAGATGGGCAGCGGCTTGGGGAACCGGCGGCGCGAGTCGATGGTGCGGGCCACGTCCGGGCCATAGGCCATGGTCTGGTCCTGCAGCAGGCACTCACCGCCCTTGTCGCACACGGGGCAATCGAGCGGGTGGTTGACCAGCAGCAGCTCGAGCACCATGCGGCGGGCCTTCTGGGCGGCCTCGCTCTTCACCCGGACCTTCATGCCGTCGGCCACGCGCAGCGTGCAGGTGGCCACATTGGCCCAACGTCCGCGCGCCTCCACCTCGGCCATGCACATGCGGCACATGCCCACGGGGTCGAGGCGGTCGTGATAGCAGAAGCGCGGCATGTGGAAATCGGTGTAGTTGGAGATGGCGTCGATCAGCGCCATCCCGGCCGGCACCTGATAGTCCTGGTCATCGATGGTGATGGTCACCAGCTGCACACCCGCGGTCGCTTCAGACATGGCGCTTTTCCCTCAGTCGAGCCGCCCGCCGGGGCGACTGGCTGCTAGTTTGCGACGGGAGCCGCTTTCGGGCAGGACCCACGCTGCTCCGATGATAGCAGAACCGAGGCCAATGGGATCGGCCTTGACGCCGCCAAGTCCAGGTAGCTAACCTGATGTTGAGTCTGGCTCGTTGCCAGACCGGCTCACTGGAGGCCATGTCATGCGCGCTTTCGTACGAGTATCCATGGTCGGCACGCTCGCCGTGTGGGCAGCGCTGCCGCTCGCCGCCCAGGCGCCACCACCGGCGACACCGGCGGCACCGGCGGCGGCCGGCTTGGACCCGAACCTGCCCACGGTGATGGTGCTCGACCCGGCCAAGGACAAGAATGTCTGGATCAAGGGCACGCCGGTGGTCTCGCGCTACGGGCCATGGGTCATCAACAGCCACAGCAACAAGGCGCTGGACAACTGGGGCGCGCAGATCCGCTGTGAGAACGGCCTGATCGGCGTCTGCGGCAGCGCGGCCGACGGCTTCGAGGGCATGACCGACCCGCTGCCCGTGCGCATCAAGCCCATGGGCGACCCGCTGGCCGACCGCAAGTGGCCGGCGCCGGCCCAGATCGCCTCGCGGCAGGCCACGCGCGTCGACTCGCGCACGCCCATCCGCGGCCGGCCGGGTGTCTACATCGGCGGCATCACCGTGGCCGGCAATACCACGGCGGTGCTCGATGCCGGCGTCTACTACTGCCAGGACGGCGACTTCTCGGTGGAAGGCACCGTCGTCGGCCAGGGCGTGACCATCGTGCTCGGCGGCGACCAGCCGGGCCGGCTCAACGTCGGCGCCTGGGGCAGCATCGCCATCGCCGCGCCCAAGGAAGGCGACTTCGCGGGCGTCTGCGTGGTTAGCCTGGGCGAGAAGGAGACGACCCTGTGGGGCACCGGCCGTCTGGGCGGACTCGTCTATGTGCCCCGCAGCAAGGTCTCCTTCTGGGTCTCCAAGCCCTATGCCATCGAGCGGCTGTTCTGCTGGCAACTCGGCACGGCGGGCGAGGGCACCATCGAGTTCCTGGGCGTCAAGCCGCCCGAGCCCCTGCCGCCGGCGGCCGAGGCGCCGAAGTAGCTATGTCCGTGTGTCCTCTGTGTCCTCTTGTGGTTGACTCACCACGAGAGCACACAGAGCGCACAGAGGGCCTAAGGGGGGTGGACCCATGACGCAAGTACCGCCACGACTGCATGTGTACCTGGCGCGCGAGGCGCCGGTTGGCGTCATCCTGCGGCGTGGTCCAGCGCGAGCGGCCTGCCTCATCGCCTGGGACCGCGAGCACGACACGTTCGAGGTCGGGCAGTGGGTCAAGCGCCGGGTGTATGAGGACAGTTGCGATCTGTCGCCGGATGGGCGGCACTTTATATACGTGGCCATGACCAAGGGTGAGACCTACTGCGCGATGGCCCGCG
Source organism: Armatimonadota bacterium (assembly GCA_016235455.1). GTDB lineage: Bacteria > Armatimonadota > UBA10988 > UBA10988 > UBA10988 > UBA10988. The sequence continues at coordinate 38,361 of JACRKZ010000078.1, forward strand.
TACCCTACTTCACGGCCATCGTGTGCTGCGGCAACAACGGGCGATGGGGCCGAGGCGGCTACTTCGTCGATAGCCGGCGTTTCGCCATGCCATGGGCTGGCAGCGGGTTGGTGACTTCGGCTGCGGCCTCGGGCCTGGTGCGAGTCGACGAGGCAGAGGCCCAGGATCCCGGTCACTGGGCGGCGCGGTTGGAGCGGTCTGGATGGACGCCCGGACCTGACCGTCAGCTGCCGAACAACTGGGACGGACAAAAGGTGCATTGGCGCGAAACGGCCAGCCAGTGGCGTCTGGAGCGGATCAGTGCGCCCTTCAAGCTGAGCTGCCCATGGCACATGAACCACGAGGCCACGTATGCGCTGTGGCAGCCGGAGACCGACGAGCGGATCGAGCAACCCGACTGGACCTGGGCTGACTGGGATCGCAACCGAATCGTCTGGGCTGCCGCCGGCTGTCTCTGGACCACGGACGTGACCGACGCCGGCCTGGGGGAGCCGCGCTGCCTGCATGACTTCAACGGCATGACCTTCGCCGAGCTGATGGCCCCTTACGAGGGCGTGCCTCGGCTCTGACCGCCCCTTTCTCTGCGTCTCTGCGCCTCTGCGGTTGTTGTACTGAACCGCGTGGACGCAGAGGCGCAGAGGAACGCACGGCGAATGGGTCAGGCGCTGGAGCCAAACCATGTACCGCTGGACCGCTGGCCTCCTACTCGCCCTGACCGCCGCGCTCGCCGCGCCACCACCACCCGAACCCGCCGCGGTCGCCGCGGTCAAGGCCGGCCGGCAGAAGGTCGCCCACGCTAGCTGGTGGGGCTTCGACCCCGCCAACGCCACCGCGCCGCTGCAAGCCGCGCTCGATTCGGGCGCGCGCGAGATCATTGTCGACAACGTCGGCCTGCCCTGGATCGTCGATGGCCTGCGGCCGCGCTCGAACACCACCGTCACCTTCGCGCCAGGCGTGGAGTTGCAGGCTCGTCGCGGGCAGTTCAAGGGCGGCGGCGACTGCCTGGTGACCCTGTCGCAGGTGGACAACGTCACGCTGTCGGGCGACGGCGCCACGTTCCGCATGTGGCGCGCCGACTATGACGATCCAGCGCAGTACAAGAAGGCCGAATGGCGCCACTCGATCTCCATCCTCAGCAGCACCAACATCAAGGTGCTCGGCTTGAAGCTGACCGAGAGCGGCGGCGACGGCATCTACCTGGGCGTGTCCAAGGCCGGCGTGACCAACAAGGGCGTGCTGATCCGTGATGTGGTCTGCGAGCGCCACTA
>JACRKZ010000136.1 GCA_016235455.1 Armatimonadota bacterium
AGCTCCTGCAGCACGAGTTTGGCGCGTTCGATGTCGTAGATGATGTGGCCTTTGTGCCCGCGCCAGCGCTGGCCGTAGCCGGTGGCCTGCGCCAGCGCGTCCGCCACCTCCAGCGCGATGCCCCCAGTGCCCAGCCGCCGCGGCTCGCCGCCGGTGTAGAACGTGTTGAAGATACTGCAGCACATGCCGGCCGTGGCCACGCCACCGAGGAAGCTGTGCCGCTCGACCAGCAGCGTGCGCGCGCCGGCCCGGGCCGCGGCGACCGTGGCGGCCACGCCGCCCAAGCCGCCGCCGCAAACGACGACGTCGTACTCGCCGCGAACGGGTATCTCGCGCGCTGGTTCGTGGATGCTCTGCGCCATGTCTGATGTCGTCCCCGGCACCGTACGGGCTGCCGCGCACGATCATACCGCGTAACAAGGACCCGTGCCACCAGCGCCGAACGCGCCAGCGGTCAACGGAGCACTCCGATAGCACACCAGGTCCTGGCCACGGCCAGCGCATTCTGGCATCACGGCCACATCGGTGAGCCGGCACTCCGCGAGGCGGGCTTCGCGGTGACGCCGTCGCCCCGGCCGGGCGCCTACGCGGCCGACGAACTGATCCCGCTGCTGGACGGCATCGACGCGGTCATCGCGGCCGTCGATGCCTACACGGCCAGCGTCTTCGCCGCCTGTCCCCGGCTCAAGATCGTCTCGCGCTGGGGCATCGGCATCGACTCGATCGACCTCGACGCCGCCACCGCGGCCGGCGTGGTGGTCTGCAACACGCCTGGCACCACCACCGAAGCCGTGGCCGACTACGCCTTCGCGCTGCTGCTGGCCGCCGCGCGGCGGATAGTGGAAGGCGAGGCCGCCGTGCGCGCCGGCCTGTGGTCCGAGCTCACCGGGCCACTGGTCCATGGCAAGACTCTGGGCCTGGTCGGCTACGGCCAGATCGGCGCCGCCGTGGCCCGCCGCGCGGCGGGCTTCGCCATGCGCGTGCTGGCCTACGACCCGTACCGCACCACGGCCGACGGCGCCGAGCTGGTGTCGCTGGAGCACCTGCTGGCCGAGAGCGACTTCGTCTCGCTGCATGCCGCCGTGACGCCCGAGACGCGCGGCCTCATCGGCACCGCCGCGCTGTCGCTCATCAAGCCCAGCGCCTACCTGATCAACACCGGCCGGGGCGCGCTCATCGACGACCGGGCCCTGTGCCGCGCGCTGCGCGAGGGCCGCCTGGCCGGCGCGGCGCTCGATGTGTTCGGCCGCGAGCCGCTGCCGCCCGACGACCCGCTGCGCGATGCGCCACGCTGTCTGCTCACCCCGCATACGGCCTACAACGCCACCGAGGCCGCCGTCGCCACCAGTACCATGGCCGCGGACAACATCCTGAAGCTGTGGCGCGGCCAGCCGGGCGCCGCCGTCTGCAATCCCGCCGTGCTCGCGGCGGTCAACCTGCGCCTCAAGGAGATCTGACCATGCGTGCCAACCCCGTCAAAGCCGCTCTGCGGGCCGGCCAGCCGAGCGTGGGCTCGTGGCTGTCGCTGGCCAGCCCCATGGCCGCGCGGTTCATGGCGCGCGCCGGGTTCCCCTGGCTGACCGTGGACATCGAGCATAGCCCGGTGGACTGGGAGACCGCCTCGATCATGTTCGGCTGCGTGGCCGATGCCGGCTGCGTGCCGCTGGCGCGGGTGCCCTCGAACGACCCCACCGACGTCAAGCGCGCGCTCGACTCGGGCGCCTACGGCATCGTCTTCCCCATGGTCAACACCGTGGAGGAAGCCGAGCAGGCCGTGGCCGCGGCCAAGTACGCGCCGCTGGGCCGGCGCAGCGTGGGCGGCGCGCTCCACGCCCTCAACTTCGGCGCCGAGCCCAGCGCCTACTACGCAAGGGCCAACGACGAGATCCTTGTGGTCATCCAGGCCGAGCACATCCGCGCGGTGGAGAACTGCGAGGCGATCTTCGCCGTGCCGGGCATCGACGCCATGTTCGTCGGGCCCAACGACCTCATGTCATCCCTGCACATCACCCCCGCGCTGGAGTCTGACGACCCGCGCTACACCGAAGCCATCGCCCATCTGCTGGCTACCGCCCAGCGCTGCGGCATCGCGCCCGGCATGCATGTCGGCGACACGGAGTCAGCCCTGCGCCGCGTGGCCGAGGGCTGGCGGTTCGTCGCCGTGGCCAGCGAGTTGGCCTTCATGATGCAGATGGCCAGCGAAGTCGCGGCCCTGGTGCATGGCGCCGGGGGCATGGCAGTACGGTACTAGACATCCACGCCGCTGTACCAATGTAACTCCGGCCACCCCAAACTCACTTGATCCGACCCGGATCCGTATGCTAGCCTCGCTGTGGGTTAGCACAATGGTCGGCTATGTGCCACCGGGGAAAGGGGTTTGGCATGACCACTGGTCACGCTCGTCGTGTCGTACTCGGTCTGTGCGCGCTGGTCTGCGCACTGTCGCCCAGTCTGGCCCAGGCGCCGCGCACGGCCCTGCCGGGCACCTGGGACACGGTCAACAAGATCGACGCCCAGGTCAAGCAGATGCGCGCGACCGGCCAGACCATGGCCGCGCTGGCGTTGTGCGAGCAGTTTCTGGTCGACAATCCCAACGCCGAATGGATGACCGGCACCGTGGTCGACAAGGCCATGGCCTGCCTCGTCGAGCTGTCACCCACCCAGGCCCAGCGCGAGGAACTGTGCCAGCGCGTGCTCAAGCTGTATCCCAGCGTGCCCTGGTACCACGCCGCGGCGACGTTCCATCTGTCCACCGGCTACCTGTTCTCCGGTAACGGCTTCAAGGAAGACTTCCCCAAGGCGCTGGCCGTCACCCAGGGCAAGTTCGAGCAGTATCTTGGCAAGCTGCCGGGCGATCTGTACCTGCTGCACTTCGCCGGGCTGTATGAGGCGCGCGCGCTGGGCCGCATGGGCAAGCACGAAGAAGCCAAGGCCAAGATGGCCAACTTCATCGCCAAGCTGCCCGCCGCGCTGCGCAGCAACGACACCTGGGCCGCCTGGACCGACATCCTCGGCGCCGCCGGCGACACCGCCGCGCTGCAGAGCGTGGCCAAGCTGGGCTACGTCTGCTGCGACTACGACACGGACAACCTCAAGAAGGCCATCGACCGCTGCGCCGCGGCCCTGCGGCTGGGTGGCGGGCCGGGGCCGGGCGTGCTGTTCACGCGCTGTCAGGACGACCCGACCCTGACCAACCCGCTGGCCAAGGTGGCGCTGCCCGAGGTGCCCAAGCCCGACGAGTGGCTGCAAGCGGCGGGCAAGGACGCGCAGGCGCAGTTCCTGGTCTACCTGGCCACCGGCCAGATTGACACCGCGCTGGCGCTGAGCAAGAAGCAACTGGCCGAATGGACCGCGGGCGACGAGAAGAAGCTGGCGCGGGTGATGAAGAACGTGGCCTGCTGCTTCAAGGCCAAGGACCTGAGCCTGAAGCGGGCCAACGCGTTCCTGGAGTACAACCGCACGGGCGAGGGCGAGGACCCGCTGCCGGCGCTGGAGGCGGAGTTGAAGGCCGCCAAGGAGGCGCCGAAATGAGGCAGCTCTGGTGGCACCGGCGTCCTCGCCGGTGGCTGGCCATGGGCACGGTTCCGCTGGTGCTGGGCACAGCCTGGGCTCAACAGGCGCCGCTGCATTACGACCTGGACCGGCCGCTGTGTCGCCAGATGCAGCTTTCGCCCGACCTCATCGGCGCCCTGACACCGCCCAGCGCTGCGGTGCTGGGCGTGCCGGCGGCGGTGCAGGTGGCGGCGCCGCTGGGCGGCGTAGGTGCGGTGCGCATCGGCGCAACACCCGTCGGCGCTGGCGGCGCGGCGCCGGTGGCCGGTCTTGGCGGGCTGGGCGCGGTGAAGCTGGATCTGGGCTTGCCGGCGCCGACGACCGGCGGGCAGTCGGCGATTCTGCTGGCGCGGGTACGCGCGGGCGACCAGGGGCCGGAGCTTGAGGCGGCGCTGCGGAAGGCACCCGCGGCGGATCTGCTGGCTGAGGTGCAGCGCTGCCCGTGGTGGTCCGAGCCCGATCAGGTCATCGCCGACCGCCTGCTGACCGTGCTCATCGAGCGCGGCGATATCGATCTCAAGCAGCCCGACACGCTGGCGCCGGACGTGGCGCTGATGGCCGCCGAATGCCTGCGCCGTCGCGTCGACGCCCGCTGCGTACCGATCTTCGAGCATCTGCTGGCCCAGCAGGCGACCAAGCCGGCGGACACCTGGGTGCAGCCGGTCTACGGCCTGGCCACCTATTACCGCCTGGCCGGCGACTACCAGCGCTCGGCCGAGGTTTGGCTCAGTGGCGACCGCTACACCACCTCGCCCGCGACGCTGGACGACTTCCGGCTGGAAGCGGCCTGGACCAAGCGCGCCGGCGGCGACGTGGCCGGCGCGGACCAGATCGAGGACGAACTGCTCAAGTCCACCAGCGGCGCGGCCTGGACCATCGGCCTGGTCACTTACGGCCGCGCGCAACGCCTGCTGCTGAGTGGGAAGCACAGCGAACTGCGCGAGCTGTTGCGCCGCGACCTGCCGCTCGGCGGGCCAGCGGCCAAGGCGACCGAAGCGGCGGCGGTGCGTGTGGCGCTGGACGGCCTGCTGGCCGACTCCTACGCCCGCACGGGCGAACGCGAGCTGGCCGCGGCGCAGTATCGCAAGGTGCTCCGGGGATTCGAAGCGCTGCCCGCGGGGCGCGGCGGCAACGGTTTGGACAATGTGGTGGCGACGGCGCGGGTGCGCCTCGCCGAGTTGGCTGGCCCAGGGGGCCATTGAGGAAGCAAGCAATGAGACGGTGCACATGTGCGAGGTGGGTGGGCGTTTTCGCGGCCATCTTCTTGTTGGCGGCGCCCGGCTGGGCAAACTACTTGCCAGGCGGCATCGAGGGCCATGTCATCGACAAGGACAAGAACGACCAGGGGTTGGCCAACCTGTACGTTACGATGACCACTAAGAGCGGCAACGGCTCGTGGTCGGCGATGACCGACTCAGGCGGACACTACAGCTTCTCGTCGATCTACGCCGGTGACTACACGGTGCGGATCTGGCCCGGACCCAGGTACGGCGGCGGCTATGCCGGGTTCAAGCAAGACTGCACGGTGGTCGGCGGGCAGGTGACCACGGTCAATTTCGACCTGACCCACCTCCAGCCGAGCGTCAGCGTGGACGTCATCGCGCCCAGCGGCACGGTCAGCGGGTCGGCGCCGATCCAGATCAAGGTGGTCACCAACCCCGGCGTCTACGATCTGAGCACCCTGTCGGTCTGGACCTGGGATGCCAGAGCCGAGTACGGCATCACGCTGCTGAACGGCGGCGGGCTGTCGAGCGCGCAGATGGTCAGCTCCCGGCCGCTGGACGACAACGGCGTCGCCATGGAGTACATCCTGCAGATGCCGTTCGACCCGACCGCTCTGGACTGTCCGTTCTACGGCGGCGGCGCGGACGCCGACGGCAAGGCGACCGTGGAGATCAAGGCCGCGGCCGAGTTCACCGACGGCTGGGCCACGGATGGGACGACGATCAAGAAGGGCCAGGCGCCCACGGGCAACGCCTCGGCGGGCACGGCCGGCGGGGCTACCACGCAGGTGAGCTGGACCGTGACCCAGCCGCAGATCACGGCCACCGGTCAACCGCTGTACCCCAACCCGGCTGATGTGGGCGAGACCATGTACACCTCGCTCGCGGCCAGCCTGACCAACCAGGGCTACGGCTCGTTCTACTACTACGGCGGCGGCGGTCAGACCATGACCTGGTCGTGGGCGGCCGGCGCGGTGGAGCGGCAGGCGACCGACGGCAGTTGGGCGGCGGCCGAACATGCCACGGCCACACTCAACCAGTCCGACCCGAACCAGCCCGGCGCCTGGCTGACGCTGGTGGCCCAGCAGGCGGGCAGCTACCGTCTGTCGCCGACGGTGACGCTGACGGTCAAGCGCGGCGAGACCGTGCTCTATACGGCCAGCGCGACAGTGAGCCTGAGCGCGACGGTGGCGCCGCCGACGGTGACGCTCTCGTCGGGCGGCCGCACCTCGGTCTGCGCGGGCGGGTTCGACGGCGTGGCCCATCGCGTGCCGGTCACCGCGACCGTCACCGGCCGCTATGGGCAGGGGCTTGGCGGCCTGGCGGTGGCCTTCACCGCGGACCACGACTCGGTGGAGAAGGCGCCGACGTTCTCGGCGGCGAGCGCCACGACCGGCGGCGACGGCAAGGCTACCGTCGACTTCATCTCGGGCGACTTGGTGAACAGCAGCCAGATCCATGCGGTGTGCGCCGACGTGAAGGCGGACTTGGCGATGGCTATCGGGGCGCCGGCCATCGCCTTCAGCTACTACTACGAGGGGAGCAGCATTCCAGTCACCTATGCCTACCCAGGCGCGCCGTTCTACATCAAGGCCACGCTGACCCACGCCAATCGCTCGGCCTGCTACCACCCGGTGAAGTGGGTGCTCAAGTGGTGGTCGCCCGACCATCCGCCTGCCAGCAACCCCACGCCGGACTACGACGGGCCGAGCGATGCCGAGCACGGCCTGTTCATGAGCCCGGAGCTGGTGACCAACGAAGCCGGCGAGGTCAAGACCAAGTTCATGCCCAGCGACCTGGGCGGCTACTACCGCTGGATCCTCGTGGACGACAAGGTCTACGTTAGCAAGCCGCAGTCGGGCCAGTGAGCGGCCAGCCGCTGCACGCACTTGTGGGACGAAGACAAGGGTGACACAATGAAGCACATAACGATGCGCGCGCTCGCGCTGGCGAGCCTCTTGGTGTGCGGTCTGGGCGCGGCTTGGGCGCAGGGGCCGACCGATCCGAACGGGAACAAGAACAAGGAGCCGGACGACAAGACGGGCGAGGTGCCGGCGGTGGAGTTGTACTGCGACGAGTTGAAGTGGAAGGACAAGCTAGCTGACGGGTGGCTTGCCTTCTGGGACCCAGGTGACGGCAAGCAGCCGCCTCAGTCGCTTGCCGCGGAGGTGCGCCTACCGGAAGATGCGCGCCCCTGGCACGGCAAAGTGGCCCTGCTCCTGAGTGGCGACGGCGGCGGCGTCCGGCTGGTGAAATCCGATCAGACGGAGATAGCGCCCGGATCGCTGTTTGATGCCGCTGAGCTACCGCTGTCGTTCCGCATTGTTGGCACATACCCATCTATTCACATGAGGGATCTGCGGCTGTCCGCACTGGCGTACCCGGAGGTTCCGCCGAACGTGCCGCGCAAATGGTCGGACGACGTGGCGTTGACGGTAGTTGGTGCCACCGAGCTTGGTGCTCGAGCGGACGGCCGACCGAGTCTGACCAACTGCAACAAGACCGCGTGGGAGGCCGAGTTGGGCAGGGGGCTGGGCCGGTATGACGACTTTGCGGCTTGGCAGTTCACGCCACCGCCTGAACAACGCATTGGCTATGGTACCGGCATTGCATACGAGCAGTGCGCGCAGATTCTACCGAAGGACTTCAACTACGGTGGGTATCGTCCGTACATATCGAGATCGTGTGAAGAAAGAACCTGGAATAATGGTGTTTTGAACACCGCCAGCGTCCAAAGTCATCAGGACACGCTCCCTCAGAACGACGATCCCCTGGATGCCTACGGTCACCCGTCTCACGTCTGGGATGACCAAACGCCTGATTCTGATGGATACATATTCGGCTTGGATGTCCCAAGCAGCGAAGTTGGATGGGGCAATACCGACGCATTGCTGCGTAGGAGGCGTCTTGGTTTCAGAATCTGCGTAGCTATTGAGGATACAACAACTCATCTATGCAGAAAGGTATCTCGGTATGTAGAGTTTGCCACACCGTACTCGGCGGAAAGAGATAGGCATCATATCGACGATGACTGGAACAATGTCCACGGCGTGGCGACGCACTGGCACCGCAACGATGTTGACTTCGACGCTTTCGACAACATGCTGTGGTATGGCAGGATCATCCTATTGGAGCATCTGGGCAAGCCATAGTCGCACGGGGAGGAGACCAGATGACGGCGCTAGGTTTGGTGATGATGGTGTTGTGTGGCAGCGCGACAACGGTCACAGGGCCGGCGACAGGTCGGTATGCGAGTCTGCTTGCCGAGGCCGGACCTGAGACGGCCGAGGAGGTGGTGCGCACAGCCCAGAGCGACGTGGACGGCCAGGCCCGCCGGTCGATGGCGACACTGGCTGAATCCAGCAGACGGCCCGGCGTGATCACGCCCGAGGGGCGTAGCGCGTTGGTGGTGATCGGCATGTTGCGCCTGGCGGCCGCGGCCGAGATGGTGGTGCCCCTGTTGACTGCTGAGGCGCCGCTGGGCTCCGAAGACGACCGGCCGCTAGGAGGCAGCCGTGTGACGGGCCTGCACCCAGCTTGGCAGGCGACCGTTGAGATCGGTGCGCCAGCGCTGCCCTACTTGGACCGACAAGCCGCCCGGAGCGACGCAGACCTCAACTGCGGGCTCTGCGCCCAGGCCTATCGGAACATCCTTGGGTCGCACAGCACCGTGCCACCGCGCCAGCCATCGGCGGCAGCCATCCGCCTGACGCGGCTCATATCGACGGCTGCCGATGCCCAAACACGCGAACGCTATCGGATCATCCAACGGTCACTGCTCCCGCAACCCGCCTTCCTGCCCTTGGGCCGTTGGTCGGCTGAACGTCAGGCCGACTATGCCGCCGGTCCGCCCTTGCCACCGTGGTGCTTTGAGCAGAAGCGCTACCAGGAGACGATGGCGCTGCTTGGTTCGTTGGAGAAGTGGTTGGATGACAGCACCCAGCACTTCCGCGCGCTAGCGGCCATCCGCATCCTCGCCATCATGCGATCGCCCGAGGCGGCGCCGTTGCTCTGCAAGCGACTGACCTACATCAACCAGCAGGCAACGCCTGGGGCGTCGCTTGGCGATCGCTATCCGGCGGTGGCGGCCCTAAGCGCCATTGGTCATCCCGTGCTCGGCGCCCTGGTCACCAAGATCCGGGCCAGCGATGTCGATATCGAACTGCGGTGTGAAGCCGTGGTGCTGACCAGTGTGTTGGATGGCAAGGAGGAGGCACGAGCCTTTCTAGCAGCCGAAGCCGAGGCCGCGCGCCTGCGGGAATTTGGTCGAGGGGCGCCCGACCAGGGGCCGAGCGAGCGGCTCAAGGCCTTGGCCGAGTCCGAGTGGCTCAAGGGCGGCGACCCGCCGCTGGTGGTCAAGCCGTGACCGGCGTGCCGCGGCGGGTACACTCGTGGCAGGGATGGTGACGGCGACAGGGCGTTGGCTGGTGGTGGTGATGGCGGTGGTGGTGGCCTGCGGCGCGGCCACACTCGAGACCCAGCGCCCGCGGCTGGTGGCCCTGGCCACCGACGACAACCAGGCGGCGCCGGGCTACGACAAGCTCGGCGCCACCTGGGTGCCCATTGCCCAGCGCGGCCGCTCGCTCAGCCGCGTCACGCTGACCGCCGAAGGCGACCTCTGGCGCGCCGAGGTGGTCCAAAAGCTCATCCTCGAAGGCCCACGCGATGCCCAGGTGCAGGGCTGGGTGGACGCCTACTACGCCGCGCTGAAGGCCCAGGCCAGCGCCGCTGACGCGAGCTTCCCGCGGCCCGCCCAATGCCTGCCGTGCCACGAGCCAGTGGTGAAGGCCTGGCGCGGCCATGCTCATGCGCGAGCCGTGGCCACGCTGGAGAAGGCCAACCGCGCCGTGCCCGAGTGCCTGGCCTGTCACGACGAGCAGGCGCGCCGCGGCGCGGGCCGTGCCGCGGACGGTGGTGGGGTCGAGTGCGCCAGTTGCCATGACAAGCTTAGCGAGCACGTAGCGGACGGCCGCAAGACAGCTTTGCTGCCCTGCGGCCGTTGTCACGCGCCCGAGCACAGCCCGCGGTTCGACGAGGCGCGCTATCGGGCTTTGGTGCGTGCGGTGTGTGGCGCGCGCTAGGAGCCTGGCCCTACACCTTCCAGGGCGAGCGGTAGTCGCGCGTCAGCCACTTGGCGTCGCCGGTGCCGCCGGTGAACGCGTACTTGGCCGGGTCCCACGTGAGTCGCGCGTGGTTGTAGTAGGCCTGGTTCATCAGGTGGCAGGCGATGGCCGTGTGGCCGCCGACGATCTCGCTGGTGATTGGCTTCCGGCGCGCCTTGACGCAGTCGAGGAAGTCGCCGATGTGGTTGCGGCTGTTGTAGAGCTTGACCTTGGCGTCCTTGAGGAAGGCCTCCTCGGCCTTGTTCAGCTCGGCGCCCAGCGAGGTGGCGCCGCTCTTCTGCTCCTCGTTGGCGAACTGAGCGATGGTCTTGCCATCGACGATCAGGGCGAACCGACCGCGGTTGACCTTGACCTCGCCATGCTCGCCGAAGAAGTGCACACCGAATCCGTCGCTGTGTTGGACGTAGATGCCGTTGGCGTAGACCAGCTTGCAGCCGCGCTTGGCGTTCGGGTCGGTCGGCGGGATGACCTCCACCGGGCCGCTCTCGTCCATGCCGAGGCCCCACTGGGCGATGTCGATGTGGTGGGCGCCCCAGTCGGTGACCATGCCGCCGCCGTACTCACGGAAGCCGCGCCAGTTGGGGAAGTGGTTGTGGTTGCCGCGCGGGCTGAGTACCGAGTTGTAGGGCCGCACCGGCGCCGGACCGGTCCACATGTCCCAGTCGAGGCCTGGTTCCATCGTCTCTTCGGGCAGGTTGCAGGGCACAGCCGGGTCGCCAAACTGCGTCTCGACATGGTGGATCTTGCCGATGACGCCGTTGCGCACCAACTCGGCGGCCACGCGGAACTCGCGGCTGGAGCGCTGCATGGAGCCGGTCTGCAGCACGCGCTTGTTGGCGTCCACGCCGCGAATGACCTCGACCGCCTCGTGGATGTTGTGCGTCAGCGGCTTCTCGCAGTACACATCCTTGCCCGCGCGCAGAGCGGCCAGGGTGGTGATGGCGTGCCAGTGGTCGGGCGTGGCGATGCACACCGCATCGATGTCACGGCGCGCGATGATCTCGCGGAAGTCGTTGTAGGCCGCGCAATCGGTGTTCTGATACTTCTCGTCGACCCGCTTCTTGGCCGCATCGCGGCGGGTGGTGTCGACATCGCACACGGCCACGACGTGCGTGTCCTGGCTGAGGAAGCCGCCCATCAGGCCGCGGCCCTGGATGCCGACGCCGATGAAGGCCATGGTCAGCTTGCCATTGGGGCCGGTGCCTTGGGCCCACGAGCGTGATGGCATGATGAAGGGCGCGGCCACGGCCGCGCCGGCGGCGCGCTTGAGGAAGTCTCGACGTGAAGTCGACATACGGTCTATCCTTTCCTGATCCTGAACTCAGCGGTCGGCGCGGGCCGTGGCTGCCAGCTCACCGGGTGGCCTCGGTGCCGACCTTCAGATTGCGAATGATGCCTGCAAAGCGCTTCTGCCCGTCGTAGTCATCCACAGGCTTTTGCTCATCGAAACCAACGCAGAACGCTTCGGCCGGCTGGTTGGTCAGCGCGCCGCTCACCCGGCCCGTCGCCACTTTGCGGCCATCGACCGACAAGGTCATCGTGCCGTCGGCGGCCAGTCGAGCTTCCAAGGTGGCCTTCGCACCAATGGCCGACGGCGATGTGATGCGCACGACATCGTTACCAGATTGATGGACGGCGAAGACGGCGCAGCCGTTCCGCAGGTAGAGCGCGTAGCCGGTAGTCATGCCGCCGTGCGCGACGATGACGCCGTCGTTGGCCGTCGTGGCCACCTCGCAGGCGATGGTCAGCGCGCGGCCCTTGACCAGCGGCGCCTGCTCGCCGCGCAGCGTGTCGCCGACCTTCAGGCCTTCGATCACCGCCGTGGTGCCCGCGGCGGTGCCCTCATCGAGCGGGTAGAGCGTCCGCGGGTGGTCGACATGGCCGGCGGGCCGCACAGCCGGGCCGGGCTTCCCGTCGCCCAGCTCGGCGGCCATGGCGACGGCCAGCGCCCGCAGTCGCGTCACCACCTCGGCCTGGTCGGCGGCGACATCGGTGCGCTCGCCGAGGTCCTTGTCCAGGTTGTAGAGCCGGGGCTGCTCCAGCGAGGCCGCGACCTGTTCCTTGCCGTCGTTCTGCGGGGCCACGGCGAGCTTCCAGGGCCCGACACGCACGGCCTGCAGCCGATAGCCGTTGTAGTAGTAGTGCGCCTGACGCTGTGAGGCGGTGCTGGCGCCAAACAGCAGTGGCGAGAAGTCAGCACCATCGATCTTGCGGTCGGTGGGCACCTGGCCGCCGGCCAGCGACACGAATGTGGGTAGGAAGTCGATGTTGCCGGCGGCCGCGTCGCACGCCGTGCCGGGCTTGACCTGGCCTGGCCACCAGGCGATGGTGGGCTCGCGGACGCCACCCTCCCAGGTGCTGCCTTTGCCGCCGCGCAACGGCCCGGCCGAGCCGCCGTTGGCGCCCTGGGTGAGCCATGGTCCGTTGTCGCTGGTGAAGATGACCAGTGTCTTCTCCGCCAGGTTCAGCTCGCGCAGCTTGGCCAGCACGCGGCCGACGCTCCAGTCGACCTCTTCGACCCAGTCGCCGTAGCGGCCGTTGGCCGATTTGCCGCGGAACTGCTCGCCAGGATGGACCGGCACATGCACCGCCGTGTGCGGCAGATAGAGGAAGAACGGGCGGTCCTTGTTGTCGGTGATGAATCGGACGGCTTCGTTGGTGTAGATCTCGGTGAGCCGGTCCTGCCCGTCGCCGGTCAGCAGTTCGCTCACCTGCTCATCGCGCACCAGCGGCACGACGTTCTGGCCGTTGACCTGGGCCTTCTTCATCATGTCGTTCGAGTAGGGCAGACCGAGGTAGTGGTCGAAGCCGTGGCGGGTGGGCAGGAACTCGGGCTGGTCGCCCAGATGCCACTTGCCGATGCACATCGTGGCGTAGCCCTGCGCCTTCAGCAACTCGGCGACCGTGTGCTCCTCAGCGTTGATGCCATACTCCCCGCCGGGGAAGAACACGCCTGGGATCGACACGCGTGGGCCGTAGCAGCCGGTCATCACCTGCGCACGCGACACCGAGCAGACCGGCGCGGCATAGAACGACGTGAGCTTCATGCCCTCGGCGGCCATGCGGTCCAGGTTCGGCGTGCGGTTCTTGGTCGAGCCATAGGGCCCGACATCGCCGTAGCCCATGTCATCGATGAAGACCAGCACGATGTTGGGACGCGCTGGCGGCGCCGCCACGGCGCGCGACGATCCGAACAGCGGCGTCGCGGCGGCTGCCGCCAGCGTGCGCTTGAGGAAGTCACGACGTGTCGAGGGCATGGGCTCTTCGCCTCCCGCCGGTCAGGCCGGCCGGCGCGTGACCAGCGTGCCCACGCCGTGGTCGGTGAAGACCTCCATCAGCATGGAGTGGGCCAGCCGGCCGTCGATGATGTGGACGCGCTTCACGCCGCCGTCGCTGGCCATCAGGCAGCCTTCGAGCTTGGGGATCATGCCGCCGGTGATGCGGCCGTCTTCGATGCGCTGCCGCACTTCGGCCGAGGTGATGCGCTGGACCAGCGTGCTGGGGTCCTTGGGGTCGTCGAGCAGGCCCGGCACGTCGGTCAGCATGATGAACTTGTCGGCGCCGAGCTTGGCGGCCAGGCGGCCGGCCAGGTGGTCAGCGTTGATGTTGTAGCTGGTGCCGTCCTCGCCCACGCCGACGCTGCTCAGCACCGGGATGTAGCCGTTGTCGACCAGCAGCGTGATGAGCGCGGGGTTGATGGCGACGATCTCGCCCACAAAGCCCAGGTCGATGGGATGGCCTTCATGCTCTTCCATCTTGCGCGCCAGGATGGTGCGGTCGTCCTTGCCGCTCAGGCCCACGGCGCGGCCGCCGGCCATCTGCAGGCCGTCGACCAGGTCCTTGTTGAGCCGACCACCGAGCACCATCTCGGCGATGTCCATGGTCTCGGCATCGGTCACGCGCAGGCCGCCGCGGAACTCGGGCTCCTTGCCCAGCCGCCGCATCAGCGCAGACACTTCGGGGCCGCCACCATGCACCAGCACCGGCTTGATGCCCACGTAGCGCAGCAGCACGATGTCCTGGAGCACCGACCGCTTCATGTCCTCGTCGACCATGGCGGCGCCGCCGTACTTGACGACGACAATGGCGTCCTGGAACTTGCGAATGTAGGGCAGCGCCTCGATCAGGACCTGCGCGCGCGCGCCAAGATCGTCCATCACCGCTCCTCCTTGTGTCTAGCGCACCTGGCCATCGCCTTCGACGATGTACTTGGCCGTGGTCAGCTCAATCAGGCCCAGCGGCCCGCGAGCATGGAGCTTCTGGGTGGAGATGCCGATCTCCGCGCCAAAACCGAACTCGCCGCCATCGGTGAAGCGGGTCGAGGCATTGATGTACACCGCCGCGGCATCCACCTCGTGGGTGAAGCGCCGGCCGGCGGCGTAGCTGCTGGTCACAATCGCTTCGCTATGACCCGAGCCGTGCGCCGCGATATGGTCCATGGCGTCGTCGAGGTCGGCCACGACCTTGACTGACAGGATCAGGTCACCGTACTCGGTGTCCCAGTCCTCGTCGGTCGCGGGCTTGATGCCGCTGACCTTGGCGCAGGTGACCGGGCAGCCGCGCAACTCGACGCCCGCGGCCTGGAGCTCGGCGGCCACGCGCGGCAGGAAGGTGTCGGCCAGATCGGCATGGACCAGCAGCGTCTCCATGGCATTGCACACCGCGGGATAGCTGCACTTGGCGTTGAGCACCACCGCGCTGGCCATGTTCTGGTCGGCATCGTCGTTCACGAACGTGTGGCAGATGCCGTCGCCATCGATGATGTAAGGGACCTTGGCGTTGTCCTTGAGGTTGGCGATGAGCCCGCGGCCGCCGCGTGGGATGAGGCAGTCGATGAGGCCCTCGGCCTGCATCAGCGCCAGCGCCGAGTCGCGCGTGATGTTGGTGACCAGTTGGATGGCCTCGGCGGGCAGGCCCGCGCTGACACAGCCGGCGGCCAGCACTTCGCGGATAGCGCGGTTGGAGTTGATTGCTTCCTTGCCGCCGCGCAGAATGCAGGCGTTGCCCGACTTGAGGCACAGGCCCGCGGCGTCGGCGGTGACGTTCGGTCGCGACTCATAGATGATGCCAACCACGCCGAGCGGCACGCGCACCCGGCGGATATCGAGCCCGTTGGGCCGGCGCCAGCCATCGACCACGCCACCGACCGGGTCGGGTAGGGCGATCAGGTCGCGCAGGCCCTGCACCATGCCGGCCAGCCGCTTGTCGTTGAGCGCCAGGCGGTTGAGCATGGCGCCGGTCACGCCATTGCCGGCCGCGGCATCGAGGTCGAGCTGGTTGGCGGCCAGCAGCGTGTCGCGGGCGGCGGCCAGGCCGTCGGCCATGGCGGCCAGTGCGGCGTTCTTGGTGCCGGTGCTGGCTTGGGCCAGGCTGCGCGCGGCCGCCTTGGCGGCCAGGCCCAGATCCCGCACTTGCGCGCGAGCGGTGTCGAGCGAGTCGCTCATGCGTCGTCTCCGTTGGTCAAGGGTACTCCGGCCGGGTCGACCGTGGCCAGGTTGTCCAAATGGATGACCTCCGGCCCGGTCTCGTAGCCCAGCGCCTCGGCCAGTTGGTGGCCGTGCAGACCGGCGATGCGCCGGACCTGCTCGGCACTGAAGTTGCTCAGCCCGCGCGCCACTTCGGCGCCGTCGGCGGCGCGCACCAGCAGCAGGTCGCCGGGCCCGAAGTCGCCTTCCACGTTACGCACGCCCACCGCCAGCAAGCTGCGGCCCCCGGCCAGCAACGCACGGGCGGCGCCGTCGTCGACCGTCAGCGTGCCCTCGACCGGCGCGCTCGACGCCAACCAGCGCTTGCGGCCGCGTAGCGTGTGGTCGCCGGGCCAGAAGGTGGTGCCGACGGGCTCGCCATGCGCCACGGCCACCACGGGCGGCTGGCCGCCCCGCGGCTTTCCTTTGGCCATGACCACGCGGCAACCGAGACGCGAGGCGACTCGCGCGGCGTTGACCTTGGAGGTCATGCCGCCGCGGCCGAAGCCGCTGACGCTGCCGCCGGCGGCGGCGATGACGGCCGGGGTGATCTCGTGGATGTCGCTCTGCAACACCATCTTGCCGTCGACATCGGGCATCATGAAGCCGTCGATGTCGGTCAGGAAGAGCAGAATGTCGGCCGTGACCAGCTGGCAGACCTGCGACGCCAACTGGTCGTTGTCGCCGAACTGGATCTCCTCGGTGGTGACGGTGTCGTTCTCGTTGATGATGGGCAGCACGCCGTGGGCCAGGAGCGCCCGTAGCGTATTGCGCGCGTTGAGGTAGCGCTCGCGGTTGGCCACGTCGCCGCGACTGAGCAGGATCTGCGCGGTGTTCAGGCCCTGGTCGCGGCAGAAGTCGCCGTACACGCGCATCAGGCGGATCTGTCCAACCGCGGCCGCCGCCTGCGAGCTGGGCAGATCGCGGCAGGCCTTGAGGCCGAGTTGGTACATGCCGGCGCGGATGGCGCCCGAGGTGACCAGGACGACACCCAGGCCCTCGCGCGTGAGCTGGCAGAGCTGGCCCGAGAGCGCGCGCATGAAGTTCAGATCGAGGTCGCCCTGCGGTGTGGTGAGTGTGCTCGTGCCGACCTTGACGACGATAACAGGCGACTCGGGCATGGCCTCACTCCATGAAGTCCAGATAGATGCCGCCGATGCGCACCACCATGCCGTCCTCGCAGCCGGCCTCGCGCAGCGCGGCGATGATGCCCATGCGCATGAACATGCGGTGCAGGTGCATCACAGCCTCTTCGTTCTCCAGATCGCACATGGCCACCAGTCGCTCGGGCACGCGGCCCGCGACCACAAAGACTTCCTCGTCGGCGTCCAACAGGACCTCGAAGCTGTCGTCCTCATCGTCATCGACGGTGTCGGCCTCGGCTTCGGCCTGTTCGACTTCGGCCTGCTGCGCGACGACACTGTCGGCGCGGGCCGAGAAGACCATGGCCGACAGCTCGGCGAGCAGCTCCGGCACGCCCCAGCCGGTCACCGCGGACACCGGCAGGATGCGCTCGACGCCCAGCGGCTCCAGCTCCTCCTGGACGATCTCGACCAGGTCGTGGTCATCCACGAGGTCGAGCTTGGTGCCCACGACCAGCTCGGGCAGATGCGCCAGCCGCTCGTCATAGGACTCGAGCTCCGCGCGAATCGTCTTGTAGTCGGCGACCGGGTCGGGCCGCTCGAAGCCGGACAGGTCGAGCAGATGAACGATGACCCGGGCTCGCTCGAGGTGGCGCAGGAACTCGTGGCCGAGTCCCTTGCCGTCGGCGGCGCCTTCGATCAGGCCCGGCAGATCGGCCACCACGAAGCTCGCGCCGTCGTCCAGGCGGACTACGCCCAGGTTCGGCGTCAGCGTGGTGAAGGGGTAGTTGGCGATCTTGGGCTTGGCCGCGCTCAACCGGCTGATCAGTGTCGACTTGCCCGCATTGGGGAAGCCCACCAGAGCCGCGTCGGCCAGGAGCTTGAGTTCCAGGCGCAGGTTGCGCGCCTGGCCGGGCTCGCCCAGCTCACGCATCATGGTGATCTGGTTGGCCGCGGTCACGTAGAAGGCGTTGCCATGGCCGCCCCGCCCGCCACGACAGACGAGATGGGTCTGGCCGGGATCGGAGAGGTCGACCACCAGGCGACCTGTATCGTCGTCGTAGACGAGGGTGCCGGCCGGCACGGGCACGATGACATCGTCACCGCTGGCGCCAGTGCAGTCGTTGGTGCCGCCGTTGTCGCCGTCTTCGGCAATGAACTTGCGTCGGAAGCGGAAATCGACAAGCGTGCGGAGATTGGGGTGGACGCTGAGGATAACGTCGCCACCGCGGCCACCATCGCCACCGTCGGGGCCACCACGAGGAGCGTACTTCTCGCGGCGCATGTGGGACGCGCCGTCACCGCCGCGTCCCGACGCTACCTCAATCGTCGCGCTATCGACGAACGATGCGTGGGACGCGGCAGACATAGATATATGGCCTAGTTGGCCTCGGCGACGTCCACGGTTACCCGCTTGCGCGTCTCGCCGGCCTTGCGCAGCTTCTCGAAGCGCACCTTGCCGTCGGTCAGCGCGAACAGCGTGTCGTCCTTGCCGATGCCTACATTGCGGCCGGCCAGGATGTGACTCCCGTGCTGACGGACAATGATGTTGCCCGCCACGACCGTCTCGCCGCCGTACTTCTTGACACCAAGGCGCTGGCCATTGCTGTCTCGACCGTTGCGGGTCGAGCCCATACCTTTCTTGTGTGCCATGTGATCAGGCCTCCTCGACCGTCGTTGCCGCGGCAACTTCGAACGTCTGTCCACCGGTCACGACGGCCACGATGTCGACCTGGGTCAGGTCGGCGCGGGCACCCCAACGCTTGGAGTAGCCCTTCTTGGCCTTGTACTTGATGCCGTTGACCTTGGGGCCGCGCAGATGGCGACGCACCGTGCCACGCACCTCGGCGCCTTCCACCACCGGTGTACCCACCGTGGTGTCAGCGTCGGTGCGAACCAACAAAACACGGTCGAAAACGACCGATTCACCCTCGGCGACGGCCAACCGACCCAAGGTAACATAGCGGCCGGGCTCCACTTTGTGCTGCTGGCCACCGCTCTCAATCAGGGCGTACATGCTCTCACTGCTCCCTCGCAGGTTGCTCTTTGACGCAATCGCCGAGGATAGCACCAGACCCCGGTTGTGTCAAACTCGGCGGTGTGTCACCATGGCCCCAATGAGCCTCCCACTGCTGCTGACACTCGCGCTCCAGGCCTCGCCCGCAGGCATGGAGGTGCTCGGCCGCCACTACCAGGCCGTGGTCGGTTCCGCCGGCCAGTTGCTGTCGCTCCGCGTCGGCGCGGCCGAGGCGCTGGACACCATGGCGCTGGGCGGCGGCGGCGCCATGCTCGACCCGCTGCCGGTCATCCTGGACCGCTTCCAGCGCGAGGTCGACTACGTTTCCGCGCGTGGCGCGGACGCCGTGATCACCTACCAGCCGGGGGCCGACCGCCTGCTCATCCACACGCTCAATGCCTCAGCCCGGCCGCGCGTCTACCGCCTGGCGACGGCGCCTGGTTGGCGCGTCGAGGGCCGCCGCGCGGTGGGTAAGTCGGGCGCGGCCCTGGTGCTGGCACGGCCCGAGTCGGTGACCGCCAGCCCGTGGTCGGTGCCGGTGCCGGCGTGGGGCGCGGCCGACATCGAACTGCGCTTCGAGCGGCCCGCGAGTCTGCTGGTGGGCGGCGACGCGGTGTGGGCCGAGGCCCAGACGCTGACCCCTGGCCGCTTCGAGATTCCGGGCAAGCCGCCGTACGTCGATCCCACCGCGACCCAGATCAACCTGCCGCTGGTGTTGTGCAACGACTCCGACGAGGACCGGGCCACCGTGGTCACGTCCAGCATAGGCGACACCGTGGTGAGCGAGTCGGTGACGCTGTCGGCACGGCGGGCTCACGGCTACGAGGTGCGCCTGTCCGCGCCGCCGCCGGGTGCGCATCGGGTGCGCGTGCGGGTGCGCGCCGGCGTGGCCGAGTCGGCTTCCGAGTGCACCTTGGCCTTCGCACCCGAGCGCTGGCCCGAGGCGGTTAGCCCGACCGCTCCGTTGCCCGCGGGTCGGCCGCTGCGGCCGGTGCTGCGCGCCGACAGCACGTTGCCCAAGGGTTGGCAGTCGGCGCGTCTGACCGACGGCGCGGCCGAGCACGGGGACGCGGTGTGGCCGGTGCAACGTGGCGGCGATGCGCTGCTGCTGCTCGGCACGACGCTGCCGGGCTCGCTGGCTGGCGCGCGCCTCGGGCTGGCCGTGGGCCAGGTCAACGACGCCTGGTTGCCGTCGCTCTGGAGCTTCATGGAGGAGCGTGGGCGCACGCGCTACGGCCTGTTCTGCGGGCTGAGCGAGGCGCTCGATCTGAGCCGATTGTCGCGTGCCGCGGTGGCGGTGGCCGCGTGGGGCCCACCATGGCCGCGCGGCACCGACCGGCCGCTGCTCATCGGGCAGGTCGTGGAGCCTGGCCAAGCCGTGTTCATGCCGCGCCAGGAGGCTGGAGAGACGTGGGTCTACACCTGCGCGGCCGAAGTGGCCCGACGGCACTTCGACAGCGCAGCGGCGGCCTGGCTGGCGGCGCGGCTCAAACGCGGTGGGTAGTTGGCGCGCCCAGGCGGCGCAGTCTACTCGCTGACCAGCCAGCCATCCATGGTCAGGCCGCTGGGGCTGAACCAGTGGCCGGTGACCACATGACCCGCGTAGCGCGGCTCGACGACTTCGATCTTGGCGGCGCGCGCCAGGTCGGCCATGAACTTGCTCTGCGGGGCCAGTTTGTCGACCAGGAAGTCGGACTCCACCAGGCCGCGCACCTGGTCATACTCGCCGGCGAACGGCTCGGCGTGGCTGAGGAACTGCAGCAGCACGAAGCGGGTCCTGAACATCACCGGCTCGGTGATGACTTGGCCAGGCTTGGCGTCCTTGAACAGCGGCCGGAACTCTTCTGGCAGCAGTTCGGCCGGCTGCGGCCCGACGCGTCCGCCGGTGCGTTCCGCCTGATCATCCTCGGAGACCAGGCGCGCCGCGGCCTCGAAGTCCCCGCCGCGCAGGATCTTATCGAGTTCGGCCTTGGCCTTGGCCCGGGCTTGGCCCTCGGGCGCGCGCTTGCCTTCGACATCGGGCCAGGGGATGTAGATGATCCGATAGAAGTAGCTCTCCGGCCGGCTGTAGCGGTCGCGGTGCTCCTTGTGGTAGGTGCGCAGTTCGGCGTCGTTGATCTTGACCCCGCGGCTGCGCAGGCGGAAGGCGGCCAACTGCGCGGCCACCTCGCGGCGCAACACTGTCTCGCGGCGGCCGCCCGAGTGGCGCCAGGTCTCGAACCGTTGCGTATCACCGCGGAACTGCTCGAGGCGGATGCGCTCCAGGCCGGCGTCGATGTCGGCCTCGGTGGGCTGGAGGCCAGCACGCTCGGCGGCCTGGCGCAGCACCTCGGCCATGACCGAGGTCTCCAGCATGGCCGCGCCGTAGCGCTGTTCGGCGTTCTCGGCGAGCACGCCGCGCGTGATGGGCTGGCCGTTGACCAGCGCGACCTCGGGCCGTGCCGGCCCCATGGCGCCCTGACTGTGCAGCGCGGTGACCACCGTGGTCAACGCCGCGGCCAGCACCAGCAGCCGCGCGGCCGGCCGATGCCGGCGGCGTGGTCGCTCAGCCAAGGCGTCCTCGGCCCACCCGCGCAGTTGCGCCGGGTCGTCGAGCGCGTCGCGCAGGCCAGGCCGGCGCAACATGGTCAGCAGTTCGTCGAGCGGGTCGCGGTGTGCCATGGCGGGTACCTAGGGGTTGGGCGTCGTGGGACCGAGCGGGGCAGTCGAAGGCGTGCCGAACGAGCTCTGGATGGCCGCGTAGCGCGCGGGCAGGCCAGTCACCCTGGCCCGGCGGCTCAGGTCGGCGTAGTACTTGTCCTCGGGCACGGCCCGGCTGAGCAGATAGTCGCGCCGCACGCGGCTCGCCACGTCGGCAAAGGCCATGTCGTGGCCCGCATCGCGTTTGACGAGCAGCAGGATGTACCACTGCTTGTTGAACTCCACGGGCGCCTTGGTGAAGTCGCCCGGCTTGAGGCCACGGAGCGCGTCGGCCAGCGGCTTGGTGTTCTGCTCCAGGTAGGGCATCGGCTGCGGCGGCACGAGCCCGCCCTGGGGTGCGGTCTCGGCGTTGGTGCTGTTGGCCGCGGCGGCCTCGAAGAAGGCCGTCTTGCCGGCCGTCAGGTCGGCCAGCACGGCGCGCGCCTTGTCCTTCGAGTCCAGCACGATCTCGCGGAACGAGACCACCTCCGGCACGCTGTAGCGCTCCTTCTGATTGGCTGTGAAGAACGTCTGCAGGTCGGCGTCGGTAACGCTGACGCCTTGGGTACGCAGGCGCAGGTCGATGATCTCGCTGCGCACCATGCGGCGCAGGGCCTCTTCGTCCAGTCCGGCCGAGGCCATCCAGGCGCCGGCCTTCTCCAGGCTGCCGCCGAAGCGCTCGGTCATCATTTCGGTCAGTCGCTCATCGACCTCGGAGGCGGTGGGTTCGAGGCGCAGGCGCTCGGCATCCTGGCGGTTGAGCTCGTCGATGACCAGCAGTTGCGCGGTCTCGCCACCAGCCACGTCCTGCAGCTTGGTGTAGAAGCGGCCGTACTTGACCTGCTGGCCGTTGACCGTGGCGAACGTCTCGTCGATGGGCGCCACGGCGGCGTCCGCCCACAGTCCGGCCACCACCAGCAGCAGCCCCAACAACCAGCCCGCGCGCAGGTGCGCGCGCGGCGCCAGAGCCGCGGCCAGCGCGCGTTGCTCGTCGCTCGTCAGCGCGCCCTGGGCCAGCTTGGCCCGCCAATCGTCTTTTCGCCTGTCCTGCATTCCCTGTCGCTCCCGCTGCTGGCCAAAGCGTACCACAGGACGTGGGCGGACCGTGTGTCGGCACATGCCGCCGGGGCTGGCCATGGACGTACGCCTCGCCACGTGACAAGATAGAGTAGTGAAAACGGACTGCTCACGGCGGTGGAGCGGGAGCGTTGTCACGGGGATGGACCATGAGCGGATACCGAGGTGTTGGGCTGAACCTGGCGGCCCTGTGGCTGCTGGGCATGAGTGCGGCCGGGCAGACCGGCACGACGCCGGCCTACGATGCCTGGAAGCGCGCGCAACTGGGCGTGCCCGCGGGTCGGCTGGCCGATGCCGCGGGGATCTACAACGACCGCATTGCCGTGCAGGTCGGCGCCAGCGGGCGCTACAACTTCGGCGCGTTCCCCGTTGGCGGCGCGGCGGCTTCGGGCACCGGCAGCTTCAACCTGTCCTATAGCTGGCCCAACTCGCCAGCCTCGTCTTACGCCACCTTGCGCGTGGACGGCACCGACACCAAGCTGGGCGAGTCGGCCTCGATGCCCACCTCGCTGGTGAACAACGCCACGGTGAGCCAGACCGAGTACCGCCTGGGCGACATCGCCGTGAGCCAGCGGCTGAGCCTCGTGCGCGGCCCGAGTTCGGGTCTGATGGACACGGTGGCCATCGCCTACACCGTCACCAACCTCGGCACCGCCAGCCACGCGGTCGGCGTGCGCGTGATGATCGACACGATGCTCGGCGGCAATGACGCGGCACCGTTCCGGGTGCCGGGCGTCGGCGCGCTGACCACCGAGCGCGACTTCGCACCGGGGCAGATCCCCAGCTTCTGGCAGGCCTTCAACAATCTGAGCGTACCGGACATGAACGCCCAGGGCACGTTGACCGGCAGTGGCGCCACGCCGCCTGACCGCTTCGTCATCGCCGCCTTCGGCAAGCTGAGCGGCTACCCCTGGGACGTCACCATCGACCCGGCCGCGAACACCGGCGACAGCGCGGTCGGCGTCTACTGGAACGCGGCGACCTTGGCCCCCAACCAGAGCCGGACGGTCACGACGCTGTACGGTCTGGGCCAGCAGTCGGTGGCGCCCTCGGGATCGTTGCGCCTCGGCGTCACGGCGCCGGCGCTGATCGACCGCGATACCGATCCGGTGTTCGATATCGTGGCCCTCATCGAGAACCCGACGACGACGGCCGTACCCAGCGTCACCGCCACCCTGACTGTGCCGACCGGTTTCACGCTGGTGCCGGCCACCGGGCGAGCCAGCCAGGACAGCGTCCTGCTCGGCGACATACCGGCCGGTGCCGCGCGCCAAGTGACTTGGCGCGTCGATGCCTCGGGCGCCCCGCTGGGCACCGCGCAGCTCGGCGTCGCGGTGACGTCGACCGACACCAGTATCGTGCCGTCGCAGGTTGATCGTCAGGTGGAGGTGCAGGGCGCGTCGTCCGTGGCCATCGACCCGTTACGCTCGACCATCGTCGCGACGCACCCGGTCGGCCTGGCCGACGGGGTGGACACACTGTGGCTGGCCATCGTGCTGCGCGACGCCACCGGCGCGCCGGTGGCTGGCGTGCCCGGCTCCCGCATCGTGGTTGACGCTGGCGGGGCCGCCGGCGTGACCATCGTGCAGCCCACCTTGACCACGGACAGCAGTGGCGCGACGCTGGCCGCCGCGCAGAGCACCGTGGCGGGACCGGTGGACTTCGGCTGCAGGGTCGGCAGCGTGGCGCTCAGCGCGCCGGCGCATGCTCTCTTCATCGCTCAGCCCGTGACCGAGGTCTACTCGCTGTCACCGGGCGCCAACCTGCTCACGCAGCCGCTGGCGGAGGTGACCACACCCAACACCCAGATCGCGGCGCAGGTCCAGGGCATGCGCTTCGTCACCTGGGATGCCGCCACGAGTGCGTACGTGCCGTTCGACCTGCTGTCGGCCCCCTTCACCATCGGTCGCGGCTTCTGGGGCTTGTCGCCCGACGCGCGGTCGCTGACCCTCGAAGGCGTGCCCGGTCTGCTGGGCGGCACGGTGTTGCGCTCGACAAGCAGAACTTCCGGTACATCGACGCCCGCCGCGGTGGACCTGCTCGGTCAGTGGAACCTGCTGGGCAACCCGCTGATGCAGGCCATGCCGTGGAACCTGTCGGCCATCAAGGTCATGGTCGATGGCGAGGCCAAGGGCACCCTCGACCAGCCCGCCACCTGGGAGTGGGTCGACCCGTACGCCTTCGTCTACCAGGACGGGCAGTACCAACTGGTCTTCGACAACACCTGGCCGGGCTTTGAAGGGGTGCGCTCCTCGGTGGACATGCTGGCCGGCTTCTGGGCACGGCGGGTGCCGGGCACGGCGACGGTGCAGCTGCTGCTCGACGTGGACGCACTGACCCGCTCCGGCACCGCCAGTCGTGCGACCGGCGCGGGCCGCGGCGCGAGCGTCGGCTGGGCCTTGGCGCTGTCCGCCACCGACGGACAGACCAGCTCGTCTGTGACGGTTGGCGCCAACAGCCGTCTGGCCCGTCCGCTGGACGTGGCCACGCCGCCGGCCCTGGCCGGCACGCCGCTGCTGTCGGTGCTCTCGGCCGGGCGGTCGCTGAGCGGGCGACTGGTGCCGGCGTCGGGTGAGGCCAGCTTCGATCTGCTGGCCACCGGCGCCGCCGGCCGCTTGGTGACCTTGTCGTGGCCCAAGCTCGGCCGCGAACTGCCGGCCGACCGTGGCGCCACGCTGGTGGACCTGCGGACGGGCGCCCGCCTGGCCCTGGCCAACCGGGCGGCCTACAGCTTCCGCGCCGATGGCACGCCGCGGCAGTTGCGGCTGGTCATTGGCTCGCGCGGCGTCGGTCGGCCAGCGCTGACGTTGTCCGCCGGCGGCTCGCGCGCGTCCTCGGCGGCAGCGATCACCGTCACTGTCTCGGTTCCGGCCGAGGTCAGCGTGGAGGTGCGCGGTCTGGGTGGTCGGCTGGTGCGGTCGCTGGGCAGCCAGTCGGTACCGGCCGGCAGCACGGTGCTGGCCTGGGACGGGCGCGACGCCGAGGGTCGGCTGGTGCCTGCGGGCACCTACCAGCTCCTCGCCACCGCGCGCGGCGACGACGGCAGCCTGGCCCGGGCGCAGACGCTGATCAGCCGCTGACCGTGCCGCCGCCGCTGGGCGAGGTCGGTGCCGTGTTGGCCTCGAGTTCGCCGCGCAGCGTCAGGTCGAGCAGCCGCAGCAGGATGGCCACGTTGCCCGAGCGCACCCGCGCGCGGTCCAGCCGGTCGACGACGGCGTGGCGGTCCTCACCCAGGTCGGTCAACAGCTTGCCAGGCTCTGTGCCGCTGCTCTTGGCGAAACCCAGCGCGTAGGCCGCCTCGCCGTAGCTCAGCCCGGCGTCGAACATGGTCTGCATCTGCTCGGGCGAGGTCAACATGAAGCGCGCCACTTGCCGCTGCGCCAGCGCGCGTTGCGGCCGGCGGCGGTCGAGCATGGTGATGTCGATGCTGCTCACCAATCCGCGCGCGCGCCCCGCGCGGATGCGGTTGATGGACCGGCTGGCGCGCGCCGAGGCCTTGTTGAGGGCCTCGTTGGAGGCCTTCAGCTCGGTGTCGAGCAGGTTGGTGGCGGCGGCGGAGACCGAGCCGTCGCGCAGTTCTCGGTGCAGCGCGGCCACGGCCAGGTGGCTGCCATGCACGGCGTCGGCCATCAGCTTGCTGTCCGAGCGCAGTTGGTCGGCGGCGTCGCGCATCTGGCCGATGAGTTCGTTGTTGCCGTCCAGCACGCGGCGGGCCAGGTCGAGCGCGGGCCGCGTGGGGCGGTCGGCCAGGATGGCCAGCAGCCGTTGGCGGTTGCTCTCCAGGAGTTGCACGGTCTCCTCGGCCTCGCGACCCGATTCGCCCACCTCCGCGGCGGCGGCCATGGCGGCGCCGCGCAGCTTGGTGCCCGCCTGTACTAGCTCCTGCCCGGCCTTGGCCATGTGGTCGCCCAGCGCGGTCAGCGCGTCGATCTGGGTGCCGGAATTCTTCTGGCCGCTCACCAGCGCCGAGGCGCCGTCCACCGGGTCGGCGGCCAGCGTGGCCGCGGCGGCGAGCGCCAGCTTGACCGGCTCAGCCTCGGCCTGGAGCGACTCGCGCGCATCGCGCACTTCGCGCGAACTGGCCAGCACAATACCGGGCCGCGGCTCGTCGGGCTCGTCGCGCAGCGCGGCCAGGTCGGTCTGGACCGACGACTGGTCGGCGCCGTGCCGCAGCGCTTCGTTGTACTTGCCGCGTGCTATCTGCGCATTGCCGCGCCAGGCCGCCACGCGCGCCAGGCCCAGGTAGGCGTCGGCGTACTGCGGGTCGGCCAGCACCGCCTGCTGGTAGTAGCGCTCGGCGGCGCCGAACTGCTCTCGGCGCCGGTAGCCATCGGCGATGGTGGTCAGCGTGACCGGGTCGGTCAGGCTGAGCATCGCGTTGCGCCTGAGCGCGCTGATGCGGTCGACATTGATGGGGTGCGTCTGGAAGTAACCCCAGAAGCGCGGCGTGGCACCGTAGCGCTCGTCGAGCCGGCGGAAGAAGTCCACCGCGCGGTGCGGGTTGTAGCCCGACCACACCGCGCCCGTGGCGCCCGACTGGTCGGCGCCGTACTCGGCGTCGCGGCTGAACTTGAGGTCGAGGAAGTAGCTGGCCAGGTAGGCGAGCTGCATGTAGTCCTCGTTCTTGCGGTTGGTGGCCAGCGCCAGGCCGATGTTGATGAGCAGGCCGCGCTGGAAGGCAAACGAGCTGTGCCGCCGCTCGACGTGGCCGATCTCGTGGGCCAGCACGAAGGCCAGTTCATCCTCGCTGGTGGCAAAGCGCAGCAGGCCTTTGGTCACGTAGACGCCGCCGTAGGGAATGGCGAAGGCGTTGGGCGCTGACACATCGACCAGGGAGAAGCGGTACGGCACGTTCTTGCGCTTGACGTTGGCACGCTCCTCGGCACCCAACTGCTGCACCCAGCCGCGCACCAGCGGGTCGCGATCCATGGGGTACTGCATGTTGATGGCCAACTCACTCAGCGCGCCCAGCGGCTGCTCGATGAGGAAGTCCGTCAGGTCGTTGGCGCAGCCCACGCTCAGCAGGCCGAGCGCCGCGCAGATGCCCGTCAGGCGTACCGCCGTCCGCCACATGGTCGTCCGCCGCATCGTTCTCTCCTCTGCTCGACCCGTCAGCCGGCCGGCGTGCCCAAGGCCGCCCTGGCCGCCGCCACGTCGCCGGCGCCGTCGTCGCCCTGGCCGTCGATGTGGCCGATGCCGATCTCGCCGACCAGCGTCATGAACGCTGTGACGCAGCGCGGGTCGAATTGTAAACCGCTGTTCTTGAGGAGTTCTTCAAGCGCGACCCGCCGCGGCAGCGCCTGCCGGTAAGGTCGACTCGAGGTCATGGCGTCGTAGGTGTCGGCCACGCCGATGATGCGGGCCATGAGCGGGATGTCTTCTTCGTGCAGGCCATCGGGATAGCCAAACGAGCTGTACCGTTCGTGATGGTGGCGCATGCCGGGCAACAACCCGCGCAGCTGCTTGACCGGGTAGAGGATTTCGGCGGACTTGACCGGATGCGACTGCATGACGTGGAACTCGTCGTCGGTCAGCTTGCCCTGCTTGAGCAGGATGTCGTCGCGAATGCCGATCTTGCCCACATCGTGCAGCAGGCCGCAGTTGTAGAGCTTGTCGCACTCCTCTTCATCGAGCCCGAGCAGTTCGCCGATCATGCGCGACAGCCGCGCCACGCGCTCGCTGTGGCCACGCGTGTACGGGTCGCGCGCGTCGATGGCGTTGGCGATGACGCGGATCGAGTGGACGAACTGCTCCTCGAGATCGTCGTACAACTGCGCGTTCTCGATGGCGGCGGCGGCCTGCGCGGCCAGCGTGACGGCCAACTCGATCTGGTCCTCGCGGAAGTCGCCGCCCTGGTGCTCAGAGAGGTTGAGCACGCCGATGACGCGTTCCTTGACGATCAGCGGCAGGCACAGGCTGGCGCTGCGCTGCGCCGACTGCGAGCCCTCGGCCACCTGGCCCTGGTTGAGCACGACCCGCTGGCCGCTGAGCGCCACGCCGCCGGCGATGCCTTCGCCCAGGCCGATGCGCGTGGACTCCACCACCTCGCGCGGCAGTCCGCGGGCCACGACGATGTGCAGGTGGCGCTCCGTATCCGGCGGCGTGCCGTCGTCGCGCGGGGTGGGGTCGAACTCGTCGCTCTCCGCCGGCTCGACGATCAGCATCAGCGAGCCCTTGTCGCAGCTGAGCAGCCGCAGTGCGCTGTCCAGGACCTGCGTGAGCAGTTCGTCGCGCTGTAGGGTGGTGGAAAGCGCCTGCCCGATGACATTGAGCGCGGCCAGCGCCTCGGCCCGCTGGCTCAGGCCGTCATACAGGCGCGCGTTGTGGATGGCCAGCGCGGCCTGCGTGCCCAGCGCCAGCAGCACCTCCTGGTCATGCGCGGAGAAGTTGCCGCCGTTGCTGCGCTCGGACACGTTGAGCACGCCGATGATGGTGCCCGACAGCGTCAGGGGGACACACAGCGCCGCGGGCAGCGCGCGGGCCTCGCTGTGGCTGTCGGCCACCCGCACGCCGGCGGCCAGCCGGCGCGGCTCGCCGCTGCGGGCCACTTCGCCGGCGATGCCTTCGCCCAGGCCGACGCGGGTGCTGGCGATGACCTCATCGCTCAGCCCATGGGCCACGGCGATGCTCAGCTGCGCGGTGGGCGCGTCGAGCAGCATTACCGAGCCCTTGTGGGCACCGAGCAGCTCAATGGCGCGGCTGAGCACGCGGCCCAGCGTCTCCTCGAGCGACAGGCTCTCGTTGACCGCCAGCGACACCTCATAGAGCGCGCGCAGCTCGGCGGCACGATGCTCCTGCTCCTGGTAGGCGCGGGCGTTGGTGATGGCCACGGCGCTCTGGGCGGCCAGCAGTTCGACCAGGCGCACATCGTCGTCGGCGAAGCTGTCCTGGCCGTCCGTGCGGTCCGACAGGTTGAGCACGCCGATGACCCGGCCATGGGCGGAGAGGGGCACGCAGACGGCGGCGGGCAGATGGACCACGCGGCCCTCGCGCTCGCGGCTGCCGGCGGCCAGCACGCGGGAACGACCGGACTCGGCGACACCGCCGGCGATGCCTTCGCCCAGGGGCACGCGGGTGTTGGCCACCACATCGTCCGCCAACCCGTGCGCCGCGGCGATGGTCAGCGCCGCGCCGGCCTCCTCCAGCAGCATAATGCTGCCGTGGCGCGCGGCGAGCAGCTCGCAGGCGCGGGTCAGAATCACGCCGAGGACCTGGTCGATATCGAGGGTGGAGCTGACCGCGACCGCCACCTCCCAGATCGCTTCGATACGTTGGGCTTCAGCGGACATGAGCTTCCTTCGCGCGGCGTCAGTCGTCGAGGCGGATGGAGTTCTGGAACTCCGCGACGGTGTCCTTGAGCTTGCGCGACACCTTGGCGACGGTCTTGGCGACCTCGGGCAGCTTCTCGCCGAACAACAGCACCGCAACGAAGGCGATGAGGATCATCTCTTGCGGACCGACGCCCAGGAACTCCACGGCCGACTCCCAGCAGGTGTCCGCGCAATGCCGGACTACCATCGATCAGTATATTCCTCAGCGGCCCCGCCAGCAATCACAAGGTGAAGTGGACGTGGGCCGTGGGTCGTGGGAAGCAACAGCGCGCCGACGCACGGCCTGGTCATCCGCACAGCACATGCAGCACACCCACGGCCCAACTGCCTGGCAGCGGGCGGCCGTCGCGCGCGTCCAGCGGATGCAGGGCGCTGGCCGGTGGCAGGCCGGCCTGATGCCAGATCTCGCCCAGCTCGGCCGGCGCGGGCTCGTAGCCTGGCGCGACGATGATCCGCTGGCCCAGCGTCATGGCTGCCAGGCCGAGCGTGGCCTCGGTGCGGTCGGGCCCCGGCGTGCCAGGCAGCACCACGTCCAGCGAACGGCCATCGGGCAGGCGCGGGAGATCGGCGGCGACTGCGGCGATATCGCCCAGCAGACCGCGCCGGGTCCGCAGTCGGTCGCCCGCGCGCGGCCGAACGCGCGCCGCCAGCGTCAGCGCCACCTGCGTCACCGCGCCGCGCGCGTCCACCTGATCGCGCACGGCGGCCACCTGCCAGGCATCACCGGTCTCCGGCGCGTGCTGTGTGGCGTCGCCGTTGTTGTGGCGCCAGAGGCGGGCCACGAGCGGCTCCCCCGGCGCCACGACCGCGCCCACGCGCACCACGCCGCGCTGATCAAGCCAGCGCGGGTCACGGACCGCCGAGCGGGTCAGGACATACTCGCCCGACACCGGGCAGAGCAGCGTCAGCCACTGGGTGTGCGATAGCAGTTCGGCCGCGACCAGACGGTCGGATACCACCAGGCCGCCTGGCCACTGGTCGCACCAGCCGACCAGCAGGTTGCGGCCCAGCGCCAGCTCGCCGTCAAGCACGCCCGGCCCGTCGGCCAGGGCATCGCCGCCAGACACCCGCTCGCCGACCTGAACGCGCGGTCGCCAACCGTGCGCGGGCAACGGCAGGTCGGCCTCGCCCAGGCGCAGTGTCGTGTCGGTCAGCGCCTCCACCAGGCCGTCGCGCGGCGCCGCGAGCCGGGCCGGCGCGGCCACCTCGCGTTCCAGCCCGGTGCCCACCCACGGCACCTGGCCCTGATCGAGTGGCAGCGTAAGCGCTGAAGCGAAGCCCGCACGCGCAATGGGCGGTGTGTCGGCCACCGGCTCGACATACGCGTCCAGATGGGGCTTCAGGCCCAGGGCGGCCGCCTCGTGGGCCTCCGCGTGCACCGTCGCCACCGCGTCGGCCAGTGCCAGCGGGTTCTCGCGGCTCACCGCGCGCGCCGTGGGGCCGCGCCGCAGCCAGTCCAGCCAGACGGCGCTCAAGCCCAGCCGTTCGACCAGGTCTTGCGCGTCGGCGTCGGTATCCAGCCCATCGGTGAGCTGGTCGAGCCGCTCGTTGTGCGTGCGGCGCGCCTGGTCGAGGAGCTGGCCAGCGGCGCGCTGCAGCCGGAAGCCGTCGCCCACCGCCACCGTGCGGGTCGTGGCCACCACCTCGCGGCCGTCGACGATGAAGGTGCCGCGCTCCGTGAGCCAGGGCAGCGAGGCCCAGCGCAGCCGGCGTCGCGTGACCGGCTGGCCGCGCTCACCGTGCAGTTCCACGCCGACCAGCACCTCGCCCAGCCAGGTGCGCCCGGCGATGGCCGCCACCGACCAGGGCTCGGGCGGCGGCACCACGGCCAGTCCGGCGAAGGCCAGCCGCCGCCGGCCGGAAGGCCCGTCCAGCGGGAAGCGGCGCGCGATCTCGCTGCTCAGTGCCTCGCCGATCAGCTCCTCGAAAGCGGCCCGCCCGCCGGCCAGCCAGTCGACGGCGCGTGGCACGCGTCCCAGCGTCAACGGCACGCCCGGTGGTGGCTTCGTCGGCGCGGGCGGCACGGCGCGCGTGGTCAGGCGTTCGGCCAGATCGCGCTGGTCGGCCGGCAGCAGCTCGGTCGCGCGGCGCAGCAGCAGCGCGGGGCTCATCTGGTCGTCGGTGGTCAGGTCCAGCAGCAGGTGCTCGTCGGCCCAGTCGACCCGCGCGGCCACCAGCGGCGTGAAGCGCACGGGCAGGGGCATGTAGCTGCCCTGGCCCAGGCCGATGGCGCCGCGTTGGCCGTGGCCGACCTCGACCACCAGCGTCACCTCCAGGGCGCCGCGCGGCCCCACGCGGACGATCTCCAGGTCGGGGTTGGACACATCGAGTCCGGTGGCCAGGGCGATGTCCGCGCCGGTCACCGTCTGCGGGCCGCCGAAGGCGCACGTCTCCGAGCGCGCCGGCCCGTGGTGGCGCACGCTCAACCGACCTAACCGCCGGGCGATCTGGGTCAGCGTCAGCGGCAGGTCGTCGAGTCGAGTGTGCGCGGTCGGCGCCGGGCCGAAGCTGACACTGGTGACAGCGGCGCCCTCGACCTCACGCTCGGCGGCGCGCAGCAGCAGGCAGGCCAGGCGCCGGCCGGCGGCCTGGTCGATCGGCCCGAGGGATAAACGCTCAGTCGCCACGGAAGGTACTTCCTCGCAGGTTCAAGAACTGCGCACCCAACTGCGCGGAGCATTCGCATGACCATTCGCCACTCCTGCCGCTCGTGGCCGACGCTCTGCCTGCTGGCCGCGGCGCTCTCGGCCGGCGCCGCCGGCGCGGTCGACAAGCCCTGGCAACTGGTCGGCCTGCCAGCGGGCGGCTGGGCCGACCTGGGTGTCGTCGTGGGCGGTCTGACCATCGTCCGCGCGCAGGTCAGCCCCGAGCCGGCCGGCGCCAGCCTGGTGGTCGAGGTGCGGGCGCGCCACGCCGAGCCCACGCGGTTTGCCGTGTCGGCCTTCGATGAGCGCCGTCAGCCGCTGGGCGCCGGCTGCGACACGGTCGCCGTGCCGGGCGCCGGGGCGCCCTTGGCCAGCCGCGAGACGCTGACCAGCCTGCGCCTGCCGCTGGGTGCGGTCGATCCCGCCGCGGTGCGTTACCTGGCCGCCGGACCGGTGGCTGTGGCCGCGCCGCGCGACACCAGCCTGTGCGCCGCGGCGCGCGGTGGCCGCGTCAGCGCAACGTCGTCGAGCTACGGATCGAGCTTCGACGAGCAGCGCATCCTCGACGGTCTGCCCAACACCTTCTACGCCTCGAAGACCGGCCTAATCACCAACCAGTGGCTGATGATCGACCTGCCCGGCGACGAGCCACTGGAGATAGCTGAGATTGGCATCGACGGGCATGGCGAGCCCAACGACCCCAAGTCGGCGCTGCGCCACTTCGCCGTGCTGGCCTCGGAAGGCGGCACCGCCGAGGCCGACTTCCACGAGGTGCTGCGCGACGAATGTGCGTTCGACGCCGGCCTCCAGCGCTGGCCGATCAAGCCTGTCCAGGCCCGCTGGATCAAGCTGCTCTGCCTGGACAACTGGGGCAGCACGCAGTGGGTGGAACTGGCCTCGTTCGAGTGCTACGCGCCGTCTGGGCCGCCGACCCCGCGCCCCGAACTGGTGCAGTCGCTGGCCGACTTCCCAGCGCCGGCGGCGCCGCCGTTGGCCGACAGCGATGGGCCTGTGTTCCTGCTCCGGTACATCGTGCCGACGGACCCAGCGCCGGCCCAGCCCGCCTGGCGCGTGGCGCTGGACGGCTGCCGCGAGGGTAGCGCGCGGGTCGTACACTGCGACAGCGACGGCGCCACCTTCGCCGCGCTCCGACTCGACTTCGCCTTTGGCAACCTGCTGGGCGGAGCGCCGCAGAGCTGCGCCGCGCTGTTCGACACGGCCTTCACCGGTGCGGCGCGGCGGGTGCAGGTCACCTACCGCACCGACCGGCCCGGCAACAGCCTGCGACTGGCCTGTGCCGGGCCGGATGGGTCGCTGGTCTGGCGCGATGTGGCCCGACCGACCGATCGGGCCTGGCACGTGGGCAGCGTTGCCGTGGACGACACGCTGGGCCTGGGCTCACGCTTCGCGCGACTGGCGGTGGTGCCGCGCGGCCGCGACAACCTTACCGGCAGCCTGTGGGTGGCGCAGGCGCTGGCGCTCTACGCGCCGGCGCCGTAGCGCGCCTAAGCGTTCAGCGCGGCCTGGAAGTTGACCAGCGTCTCGTCGATGTGCTCGATCGCCTCCAGCCCGATGACGATGGCGTCGACGCACTTCTCGGTGACGACATACTTGAGGCTGGTCAGACGCTCGTCCGGCTGGCGGATCTCGCCTTCGCCGTAGAGCTTCATGCCGATCACGCCCTTGCCGGCGTCTCGCATGGCGCGCAGGTGGGCGGCGATGTCGCTGGGCTTGCCGTCCATCTTCGAGCCGCGGTGGTTGACGCGGGCCAACACCACGTCGAGCCAAGGCGAGGCGAGGGCGGTGCGCAGTGCGCCGAAGCTGTGGCAGGAGACACCGTGAGAGCGGATCAGACCGCGCGTCTTGCAGTCCTCCAGTTGGCCCATGAAGTCTTCCAGGCGCGTGGCCCATTTGTCATCCATGCAGCAGTGCAGCAGCACGCTGTCCAGGTGGTCGGTGCCGACCTCGCGCAGGAACCGCTCCACGGCCACCGTCGCGTTGGTGGTCTTCTCCGGCATGCTGCCATCCATCCACCAGATCTTCGACTGGATCTGCACCTTGTCTCGGCCGACCTCGGCCACCAGCCGGTGCAGGAAGTCGTGGGTGCCATACAGGTCCGCCACGTCGAAGAACGTGATGCCATGATCGAAGGCATACTTCATCAACGGCAGGAACTTCTCCGCGCCCATGCGCGTGGCGTTGGAGCTGCGATTGCCGCCGCGCACGCCGGTGCCCATGCCCAGGCGTGAGACCTTGACGCCGCTGCGACCGAGAGTCACCAGATCGGTAGGCGACATCTTGGCGGCCGCGGGCTGGGCGGATGCCGGTGAGAGGCGCGTCGCCGCCGCGCCGGCCAGCACGGATCCCATGAACTCGCGACGATTGAACCTTGCCACAAGACGACTCCTTGTATCATGGGTCAGTCTAGCACAGCCCGTGGGCCGTGTCCGTCGTGTCGGCCAAGGCGCGGCGGGCGGGCGGTTGGAGGAAACGATGGCAGTCGGCTTGGTGCCCTTTGATCTGCGCTACACGGCGAGTCACCTGTGGGTTGCGCCGGGCGGTGGCACGGTGCGCGTCGGGCTGGCGGCGGCCGCGGGCCTGGCGGCCACGGTGGTGCGCAGCGTGGGTCTGGCCGCGCCGGGCGCCAGGCTGGACTGGGGCGCGGTGTTTGGCTGGATCGAGACGCGCGAGCCGGGACTGGTGCGCCTTTTCACGCCGGTTCGTGGTCGGGTGGCCGAGGTCAATACCGCGCTGGCCGCCGATCCCGACCTGCTGGGCCGTGATCCCTACGGCCAGGGCTGGCTGCTAGCCATTGAACTCGACGACCCGGGCGACCTGGACTTCCTGGCCGGCGGCGACGAGTACAGTCGGCTGGCGACCACCGAACTGGCGGCGCACCGCCAACTGCCGGCCCACCTCCAGCATGGCGAGGAGCCCGTGCTGCTGGTCGACGACTTCCGCCGCGTGGTGGTGGCCAACCAGGTCGCGCA
Organism: Armatimonadota bacterium; assembly: GCA_016235455.1. GTDB lineage: Bacteria > Armatimonadota > UBA10988 > UBA10988 > UBA10988 > UBA10988. The sequence goes on from JACRKZ010000136.1 coordinate 35,185, forward strand.
GGCCGAGTTCGGCGCCACGGCCCGACAACTGGCCCACGGGGTGACCTGCCGGGAGTTGCTGGGGTGTTGCCGCAGCGGCGGTAGGCTGCTATCCGACAGCCAGTGTCCTGTGCTAAAATCGCTGAGCACCAGCGAGCCGTCGTCGCAGCGCTGCGAGGTCGTCTCGGCCCGCGGCATCCGGCGGCAGGTGGAGTGCGAGGTCACACCCTCGTCGACCCATGGTCGCCTGGCGGTGGTGGTTCTCCGGCCCAGCGCCGGAGCATGGGAGGCAGCCGAGTGACTACCGAGAAGCGCGCGCTGGTGACGGGGGTCACGGGTCAGGACGGCAGCTACCTGGCGGAACTGCTGCTCGACCGCGGGTACCGCGTCTACGGCCTGGTGCGCCGCAGCAGCACCACCACCTTCCAGCGCATCCAGCACATTCAAGACCGTATGGAACTGCTGCCCGGCGACCTGCTGGACCAGAACTCGCTGATCGACGCGGTACGCTGCGCTCGGCCCGACGAGGTCTACAACTTGGCCGCGCAGTCGTTCGTGCAGACCTCCTGGAACCAGCCCGTGCTCACCGGCGAGTTCACCGCGCTGGGCGTCACCCGAATGCTCGAGGCCGTGCGACTGGCCGCGCCAGAGGCGCGCTTCTACCAGGCCAGCTCTTCGGAGATGTTCGGCCAGGTGCGCGAGACGCCGCAGTCCGAGCGCACGCCGTTCCATCCGCGCAGCCCGTATGGCGTGGCCAAGGCTTACGGCCACTACATCACGGTGAACTACCGCGAGAGCTACGGCCTGTACGCCTGCAGCGGCATCCTCTTCAATCACGAGAGCCCCCGCCGCGGCCTGGAGTTTGTGACCCGCAAAATCACCGACGGCGCCGCTCGCATCCGCCTGGGCCTGGCCTCGGACCTGCGTCTGGGCAACCTGGACTCGCAGCGCGACTGGGGTTTTGCCGGCGATTATGTCGATGCCATGCGCCGCATGCTGAGCGCCGACCATGCCGACGACTACGTGGTCGGCACGGGCCTGACGCACACCGTGCGGCTGTTCGTCGAAAGCGCCTTCGAGGCGCTGGAGATGCCGCTGACCTGGGAAGGCAGCGGGTTGGACGAGGTCGGCCGCGACCCCGACGGGCGCGTCGTGGTACGGCTCGACGAGCGCTTCTGTCGGCCCGCGGAGGTCAACCTGCTGTTGGCCGATCCGACGCGGGCCAATCGCGAACTGGGGTGGACGCCCAAGGTCGATCTGGCCGGTCTGGTGACCATGATGGTCAAGGCCGACTACGATCGTCTGGCCAGCGGGCGCGAGAGTTCTGGCTAGGAGTGGAGGACGGACCATGGCGAGCAAGGGCCCGTTGGTGGGCATTCTGATGGGGAGCAGCACCGACTTGCCGGTGATGGAGTCGGCCGCGCGGCTGCTGCAGTCGTTTGGCGTGGAGTGGGAGATGCGCTGCATCTCCGCGCATCGCAACCCCGGTGGCGTGGCGGACTACGCCGCGAGCGCCTCCGACCGCGGCTTGCGTGTGATCGTCGCCGGCGCGGGTGGCGCCGCGCACCTGCCCGGCGTGGTGGCTGCGCATACCATCCTGCCCGTCATCGGTGTGCCGTGCAGCGGCAAGTCGCTGGCTGGCGCCGATTCGCTGTACTCGATCGTGCAGATGCCGCCCGGCATTCCGGTGGCGACCGTGGGCATTGACGCGGGTCGCAATGCCGGTATCCTTGCGATGCAGATCCTGGCAGTGCGGGACCGCACGCTGCGACCCAAGCTGGACCAGCTGAAGGTCGACCTGCTGGCCGAAAACCAGCGCAAGGACGACGAAGTGCTGGCCGCGTCGCGCCGGATCCGAGAGGGCAAGTAAGTGATCACCCGCTACACCCGGCCCGAGATGCTCGCGCTTTGGAGCGAAGAGGCCAAGTTCGGCTCCTGGCTCGACGTCGAGCTCGCCATCTGCCGCGCCTGGGCCAAACTGGGCGTCATCCCGCCCGCCGAGGTCGAGACGCTACTGGCCGCCCAGATCAACATCGACGTCGCCCGCATCGAGGAGATTGAGCGCACCGTCGACCACGACCTGATCGCCTTCGTCAAGAGCGTCACCGAGCAGCTCGGCGACGAGGGCCGGCACGTGCACTTCGGCGTTACCTCGTATGACGTGGAAGACACCGCGCTGTGCCTGCGCATGGCCAAGTCGCTGGAACTCGTGCGCTCGGGCGTCAAAGAGCTGCGCGATGTCGTCTGGTCGCTGGCCCGGCAGCACAAAGACACCGTGATGATGGGCCGCACCCACGGCGTGCATGCCGAACCCATCACCTTGGCCTTCAAGCTGTGCGTCTGGCTGGACGATCTGGATCGCGCCATCGAGCGCATCGACCAGACTCTGCCGCGCGTGCGCGTGGGCAAGATCTCCGGCGCCGTGGGCACCTATGCCAACGTCGACCCGCGCGTCGAGCAGCATGTCTGCGAGGCGCTGGGCCTGACGCCGGCGCCCATCTCCACCCAGATCCACTCTCGCGACCGACACGCCGAGGTGGTCTGCCTGCTGGCGCTCATCGCCGGGCAGGTGGAACGCATGGCCACCGAGGTGCGCAACCTGCAGCGCACCGAGCTGCTGGAGGTCTCCGAACCGTTCAAGACCGGCCAGCGCGGCTCATCGGCTATGCCCCACAAGCGCAACCCGTGGCGCTGCGAGACTGTCTCCGGTCTGGCGCGCGTGGTGCGCGGCTACGTGGTGCCGGCGCTGGAGAACGAGCTGACCTGGCACGAGCGCGACCTGGCCAATTCCAGTGTCGAGCGGGTCATCATCCCCGATGCCTTCCTGGCCGTCGATTGGCTGCTGCACCGCTTCGCCGGCATCATTGGCGGGCTCAATGTGCATCAGGACAACATGGCGCGCAACATTGCGCTGACCCAGGGCGTCATCCACAGCCAGCAAGTGCGCCTGGCGCTGAGCGAGTCGGGCTTGAGCTACGATCAGGCCTACGACATCGCCCAAGAGTACGCTCTGCAGGCCTGGAATGAGCGCGTGCCGTACCGCGGCCTGCTGGAAGCCGACCCGGCCGTCACCGAGCGCCTGAGCGCCGCCGACCTCGACGCCTGCTTCGACCTCAGCCACCACCTGGCCAACCTGGGCGTCATCTACGAGCGCTTCGGGCTGTAGGCCCTGGTGAATTCACCACGAGATGTCGCAGAGAGCACAGAGAAGGACAACCTTGAGGATCCCTCTGTGTTCTCTGTGCTCTCGTGGTTGATGAACCGCGTTCTAGCGCCCGACGACCACCTCGACCCCACCGGCTTCGCCCTGGATCGCGCCGTCGGCCCAGATCCACTCGCCGCGCCGCAGCGTGCGCAGCACCGTGCCCCGCACCCTCCGACCGTCGAACGGCGTCCAGCCAGGCATGGTGAGCTGGTCGGCGTTGGTGATCGTCGATTCCGCGCTGGGATCGACCAGCACCAGATCCGCGTCCTGGCCCACGCGCACGGCACCCTTGCCCTGCAAGCCGAAGATGGCGGCCGGCGCACGACTGGTCAGGCGCGCGATGTCGGCCAGGCTCAGCCGGCCCGCGGCGGCGGCGTCGAGCAGCAGTGGCAGCATGGTCTGAATGCCCGGCACGCCGGGCGGCGCGGGCACGCGCTGCTTGTCGCTGAGCAGGTGCGGCGCATGGTCCGTGGCCACGGCGTCGATGGTGCCGTCGGCGATGCCGGCCCAGAGCGCCGTCACGTCGTCCGCGGTCTTGAGCGTGGGGCGCATGTCGCCCAGGGGGCCGAGTCGCGCGGCATCGGTCTCGTCGAGGAACAGGTGGTGCGGCGAGGCCTCGGCGGTGACCCACTGCCCCGCGGCGCGCGCGCGGCGCAGCGCCTCGACCTCGCGCGCCAGCGCGACATGGCCGATGTGCAGCGGGCCGGTGCCCCATTGGGCATGGGCGGCCAGCAGCATGTTGAGCGTGTCGCCTTCGGCGTGGGCCATGAACGGCAGGCCGGTGGCCAGCAGACCGCGCAGCCGGGCCTCATCGGCCAGGGGCGAGGTGATGCCGGTGGTCTCGTTCAGGTACAGCTTGTGCGCGGCCACGTTGCGCACGGCCAGCATCTCGGCCAGGTTGTCGCCGTCGGCCATAAAGTGGAAGCCGTAGTCGATGACCGACCGCCGCGCGCACTCGCGCACCACCTCGAGCTGGGCGACGGTGTTGGTGAAGGGGTTGGTGTTGGGCATGGTCAGCACGCAGGTCACGCCGCCGGCCGCGGCGGCGCGGCTCTCGCTGGCATAGGTGCCCTTGTGCGCATGGACGCCCGGTTCGCGGAAGTGCGCGTGCACATCGACCAGGCCTGGCAACGCCGTCAGCCCGTCGGCGTCGAGCGTGGCGTCGGCCACGCCGTCGAACGAGCCGACAGGACCCACATGAACAAAGCGCCCATCGTGAGCGGCCAGATCGGCGGCGAACGAGCCGCCCGCGGTGACGAGCCGGGCGCCGCGAACCAGCAACAAGGCACGAGTGGCCATGGTGTTCATCCCTTCCCAAGGGAGAAAACGGTGTCAGGACCTGTTTTCGCCTGCGAAAACGGGTCCTGACACCGTTTTCTCGCGGCTCCAGCCCCTGGGCTTGAACCGATGCTCCGAGAAGAGTACCATGAGGCCCCAGAGTGGGATAGGGAGCAGTCGATGGGCAAGGATCGTATCGCGCGTGTGGAGGTCATCCCGGCGGCACTGCCGGTCAAGACGCATGAAGACTCTTCACGCGGCGAGGTCCAGCAGCATGTCTTTCTGCGGATCGAAACGCAGGACGGCGCTGTAGGTTGGGGTGAAGCGCGCGCGCTGCCGTCGTGGACCGGTGAGACGCTCGAAGGCATCACCACGGCGCTGAGCGACTATTTCGCGCCGGTGCTGTTGGGCGCCAGCCCGTTCGCACGCAATGCCATCTTCAACACCATCGACGAGATCGTCACCGGCGCCGTGTCGAACGGTATGCCCGCGGCGCGTTCGGCGGTGGACATTGCGCTGCACGACCTGCAGGGCAAGCTGGCCGGCGTGGCCGTGCATGAACTGCTTGGCGGCAAGACCTGCGACCACCTGTACCTCAGCCACAGCCTGCGCGCCGAGTCGCCGCAGGCCATGCGCGAAGCGGCCATGCGCTACCATGACAGCCGGTGCCTCAAGGTCAAGCTGACCGGCGATGCGGGGCTCGACAGCGAGCGGCTGGCCGCGGTCAGCGATGCCGCGCCGCAGGCCGCCATCTGGCTGGATGGCAACCAGAACTACTCCGCCACCAGCGCCATGACCATGCTCGACCGCATCCGCTCGGCCAAGCGCTGCACTTGCCTGCAGCAGCCCGTCGGCAGCAACGACTGGTTCGGCATGGCCCGCCTGCGCCAGCGCTCCTGGCTGCCGCTGGCCGTGGACGAGGGCTGTTTCTCACCCGACGACGTGCTGCGCATCGCCCGGCTCGAAGTGGCCGATCTGGTGGTGCTCAAGCTGTGCAAGGCGGGCGGCCTGCGTGACCTGGCGCGCCAGGCGGTCATCGCCCAGGCGGCCGGCTTGGACCTGCTGGGCTCGGGCCTGACAGAATCGGGTATCGGCATGGCGGCCGCGGTGCACGTCTTCAGCACGCTCCGGCTGCGGCTCCCGCCGCAGCTCAACGGCTCGCAGTACCTGGACGAAATGCTCGTTTCCGGGCTGGAGACTACCGCCAAGGGCGCCATCCGCGTCCCCAACGGCCCCGGCCTGGGCATCGAGGTCGACGAGGAGCGCCTGCGCGCGCTGGCCATCGACGACTGAAGTCGGGCGACTACTGCAACCGGTCGTCGGCCAGGGCGTTGCGCAACAGGCGCAGCGCTTCGGGCCGGTGCGCCAACCATCCCGCGCGTACCGCCGCGGGCAACCACAGCGCGTGCGCATCGGCGTTGAGCACGGCCGGACCACAACCGACCGACCGGCGCCAGGCGCGCACATCGTGCGGCCGCCGCCAGAGCGGGTCATCGTCGGCCAGGGCGCGCCAGTCCGCGGCCGCCGCGGGCGCCGTGTCGTCGGCCGCGGCGATGACCAGGCCGGTCGCCGCCGTCGGCGCGGGCTGGTCCGCGCGCGGCAGCACCACGTGCAGCGTGCGGCCCTTCTCGGTCAGCCAGCCCTCGCCCGTGCGCAGCGCGGTGTCCAGCGCATCGCGTAGGGGATCGACCGGGTTGGACAGTGCCATCCAGCCGGGGTTGGGCTGCGGCAGTGGGGTCATCCACGGCCAAGGCGGCTTGGGCATGCGCGGCGGCGCCACCTTCGGCCCCGGCACATGGTGGACGACCTGTTTCTTGATGGTGACCTGGTCGGGTGGGGCCGGGGCGGACGGCGCTGGCGTGACAAGTTCGGCGCGCGGTGCCGTGCTGTCGGTGGTGCGTGCGTCGGGCAGGTGGCGCGCGGTGGAGAACAGCACCAGCAGCGCTACGCCGTTGGCGGCGGCGGTCCACGGCAGCAGGCTGAGCCGGCGGCGCGGCCTCACAGCGCGGCCTCGGAGGGCCGCAGCAACTCGCGTGCTTCATTGGCCACGGTGCGCAGCGCCAGCAGCGTCGCCAGGCGCCGGCGCTCGAGCATGAGCACCGCCAGACGCCCGGCCAGCGCCAGCAGCAAGCCGGCGGCCGTGACCACCAGCGCGTGACTGTAGATGGACTGAATGCGGGCGTGGTCGGGCGAGGCCACCAAGCGATTGACCGACGAGAGGCTGATCAGGCTGACGGCGCAGCCCAGCAGAGGGGTCAGGTCGCTGACCACGCGCAACAGCGTCAGCGGCCCGTCGAGTCGGCGGTCGACGGCATCGAGGGTCTCGCTCACCGCCTCGGAGTTGTGGTCGCGCGTATCGGCCACGACGCGCACCACGGCCGCCACCGTGGGGCCTTGCGCCTCGGCCTCGGCCAGCAGTGCCGGCGCGCCGCCGTCACGATACGCCTGATGCAGTGCCTGTACCACGGGCAGCGCGGCGCGGGGCTCGCGCCGCAAGGTCGACAGCCGTTCGAGGGTGACGGCAACGATGAACGCGCCGACCACGACGAGTGGCAGCAGCAGCCATCCGCAGTTCACCAGCAGTTCGAGCAGCCGAACCAACAGACCGCCTCCCTAGCGCACGTCCCACTGGGGTCCGCCCACCGGCAGACCCAGGTCACCCAGCTGTCGGCACAACGCCTCGGCCGAGCCGCGAGTCAGCTCGACGAGCCCGCGCGGACCGTCGCCGACCCAGCGCAGCACGCGGCCGTGCACGACTTCTACCCGGACCGGGCCGCGCCGACCCGCGGTGAAGCAGAGTCGCGCGGTGGCCGGACAACCGCAGTCGGCAGCCACAGTGCCGCTGCCCACCAGGGCCGAGATCAGCGCGCGCGGCGCTGGGCCGACCACCGCCTGAGTGCCAGTGCCCTCAGCCATGGGCCCGCATTGCACCACCACGCCATCGGCTTCGGCCAGGGCGGCGAGCGCCGCTGCCGCGGCTTGCGCCGTGGCCCGCCGCGGCGCGGCCGGGCTGGTCGGCGTACAGAGCCAGGCCGCGAGCACCGCCGCCACCAGCGCCCACACCGCGACGAACTGGGTGTGTCGCGGGCGGCGGGCACTCGATGGCAGACGGATCTCGTAGCTGGGCACTTGGCTCTCCCGAAATGCGGCTATCATCTTACCACAGCGCGCGGCGGGCCGTTCGCCGCGGCCGGACAACCATGTGGCAGACGCAGCGCCCGAGATCAGAGCCGAACGACGACGTGAGAGGCAGGCGTGGGCCGCCATGACGCTGGCGGTGTGTCTCGTCGCCGCGCCCATCTTCGCCGGCAACACCTTGTACTACGGCGACATCACCGTGCAGTTCGTGCCTTGGCGCACCTTTGCCCGGCAGCACCTGCTGGCTGGGCACCTGCCGCTGTGGCTAGACGGCCTGTTCGCCGGGATGCCGTTCGTGGGCAACTGCCAGAGCGCGGTGTTCTACCCGTTCCACTGGCTGACGCTGCCCCTGGCGCCGGCGACCACCATCGCCGTCGGCTACCTGCTGCACCTGTGGCTGGGCGTGGCGGGCGGGTACCTGCTGGGCCGGCGACTGGGCCATCGCCGCGCCGCCGCGGTGCTGCTCGGGCTGGTCTATGGCCTCAGCGGGTATGTGGTCAGCAAGCAGCAGTTCCCGTCACTGGCCTACACCATCGCCTGGCTGCCCTGGTTGCTCTATGCCGGCGCGCGGCTGTGGCGCGAGCCCGGCGCGCGGTCCATGCTGGTGCTGGCCGGCATCACCGGCCTGCAGTGGCTCACCGGCCACGCGCAGATGTCGTTCCTGCAGCTCTGCCTGCTGGCGGCGTGGCTGCTCTTCCAGCGCGGCTCGGGCTCAGCGGCACGGCGCTGGGGGCTGGCCTGGGCTGGCGTGCTGTTGGGCACGGCGCTCGGCGCGGTGCAGATCGCGCCCACGCTGGAACTGCTGAGCCTAAGCCAGCGGACCTCCTTCTCCTTCCACGATGTGGCCCGCTTCTACCTGCCACCGTGGCAACTGCTGATGACCCTGTCGCCGCAACTGTATGGCGCGCCCCATGCGTGGCTGCCGTACCTGGGCTTCGGCCCCTACTGGGAAGGTCTGTGGTACGTCGGACTGCCGACTCTGCCGCTGGCCGCCGCCGCCACTGCCCGGCACGGCGGGCGCTGGTTCTGGTTGCTGGTGGGTGCACTTGGCCTGATCCTGGCGCTGGGGCCGGGCACGCCGGTCTACGGCTGGCTCTACCAGGTGGTGCCGCCGGTCCGGCTGTTCCGTGACCCGGCGCGGTTCACGCTCTACACCGTGGTGGCGCTGAGCCTGCTGGCCGCCGCCGGGCTCGACGGCGATGCCCGCGTGGCCCGTGCCTGGGCCCTGGGCCTGTTGGTCGTGTTGGCGGCCATGCTGCTGACCGTCAGCCTGGCCAGCGCCGGCACCATCAAGGGCTGGCTGCTCGGCGTGATCGAAATCCAGCCGCTCAAGCGGCTCGACCAGGTCGACGCTGTGGCGCGCGCCTGGCAGGGCTGGATGACGCTCGTGCTGCTGCAGGCGGTCGCCTGGTGCGGCGCCACGGTGCTGGTGCTACGCTGGCCGGCCCAGCGTCGCCGGCCGGCGCTGGTGGTGCTGATCGGCCTGGATCTAGTGTTCCACGCCGCGCCGGTCAACCCGACCGCGCCGGCCGCCGGGTTCGCGCGCGACGTGCGACCGGCCGAGGTCCGCAACCTGACTGGCCCCATCGCCTTCGCCGAGTCGGGCGAGAGCAGCTACACCGTCTTCCACAACTATGCCCGCGTGCCCAAACCCGACATCGAGGGCAGCCGGCGCACGCTCATGCCAGACGTAACGATTGGTACCTCGACTCGACAGATCACCGGCTATGACCCGCTGGCGCCCGCTGCGGCGTATCGCTGGATGGGTGCGCAGATGGCTCGCCACTGGCCCGCCCGGCCAGCGGCATTGGCGGCCGTGGGCGTGGTGGGCGAATGGACCGGTCGTCGCTTGTTGCCTTACCCGAATGTCGCGCCGGAAGTGCGGCTGGCGGGCACCCACGAGGCGGTGGCCAACGGCTGGACAACCAGCCAGCGCCGCTGGCTGACCATCGCGGCCGGCGCCGCCGCCGAGGTCGACGTGTTGCAGACGCGGCTGCCCGGCTGGCGCGCCACGGGCGCCGCCTTCGGGCCGTCGCCCGAGCCCGTGACCACGCGGCTGCGGGTCCCGCCGGCGGACGCCGCGCGGCAGGTGCGGCTGACCTATGCGCCGACGAGCTTCGCCGTGGGCTGTTTCGCCTCGCTGCTGGCGATGGCCCTGTTCGCGGCCGCCGCGACGGCCAGTTGGGGTTGCCGCGACAACGGACCGGTGCCTGGCCGCCCGCCTGTGGTATGAGTAGCCAGCCGCACCCGAGGGCCGCGCCGGACAGGGCCGTGTCATGAGCGACCACTGTCGGCGTCGGCGCGCGGCTGACGCTCCATCGCCCATCGGAAAGGAGGTGAATCCGCCCATGATGACCCGTTTGTTCATCGAGGAAGAGGGTCAGACCCTCATCGAGTATGGCTTGTTGACGGCGCTGATCGCGGTGGTCGCCATCGCGATCCTGTCCGTGCTGGGCCGCAAGACCCGCGATGTCTATGTCACGGTCAACGAGAACATGCGCACACAGGCCTGAGAGCAGGCCAGCGACAAAGCCTCCGGCCGGCTGGCTGGGGGCTTCGTCGCGTCCCGTGGGTGGCCGGGCGGTTCGGTTGCATCAAGCCCGCGAACCGGTGCATAATGACGGCCCGGATGACAACTTGATGATGACCCGCCTGTTGGTCGAGGAAGAGGGCCAGACGATGGTGGAGTACGCCCTCCTCACCGCGCTGAGCGCCGTGGCTGCCATCGCCATCGTGTCGGTCTTTGGTCGCAAGACGCGTGACGTGTTCGTCACGGTCAATATGAGTTTGGTCACGGCGGGCTGACGCTCCGTGTGACGGCCGCGATGTGGTGTCGCGCCGCCGGGAGCGCGGAGGGGCGCTGACGTGACGGGTTTTGACTGGCGAAGCAACCGGGTGACCGTGGGTGGCGTCGGCCTGTTGGCGCTGCTCATCTACGCCTACAGCCTGCCGCCCGACGTGCACTACGGGGGCGATTGCGGCGAGATGGCCTGTGGCGCCTACTGCCTCGGCGTGGGCCACCCGACCGGCTACCCGCTGTACCAGATGCTGGGCAAACTGGCCACGCTGTTGGTCCCCGTCGGCAGCATCTCCTGGCGCATCGGCCTGGTTTCCGCCGCCGGCGGTGCGTTGGCGGTGATGCTCCTCACCTGGCTGGTGACCCTGGCCACCCGCGACCGCGTGGCCGGCCTGTGCGCCGGGCTGGTGATCCTGTTCGACAACACCTTCTTCTCGCAAGCGGTCATCTGCGAGGTCTATGGCCTGTCCATGGCCTTCCTCGCGCTGTTGCTCCTGGCATTGACGCGGTTCGGCGCCACGCGCGACCGCCGCTGGGTGAACGTGGCTGGCCTGGCCGTCGGCCTGGGCGGCGTCCACCACATCTCCATCTTGTTCAACGCGCCGGCCTGCTTTCTCTACCTGCTGCTCATCGCCTGGCGCCGCGACGACATCTGGGCGGGTATCCGCGAGGCGTTCGGCGTCCTGGGCCGCTTGGCGATGTGGGCCGTGGCGGTCCTCCCCATCTACGTCTACCTGCCCATCCGCTCGGCGCTGCAGCCGGCGATGAACTGGGGCGAGACGCACACCTTGGATGGGTTCATCGCCCACATCAGCGGCCGCATGTACGCCACCACGCTGCTCAACGTGAGCCCCGGCGATGCCGCGCGGTTCGCCTACAACCACACCTACCTGGTCCTGCACGACCAGCAGTGGGGTGCCGTGCTGGGCGTGGTCGGGCTGCTGGTCTGCCTGCGCCGGCGCACGGCGGTCGGCGTGCTGCTGGCCGGCGTGTTCGCCAGCAACATCTACTTCGCCGCGCATTACCGTGTGGGCGACCGCGCCAACTACGCCTTGCCCGCCCATGTCGCCGCCGCGCTGCTGTGCGGGTTCGCCGCCGCTTGGCTCGGCGAGCTGGCTGGCCGCGCGCGGGGCGGGTTGCTCACCCACCGCCGCGTGGCCGCGTTGGTGGCCACCGTGGTGCTGCTCCTGCCCATGCTGCCGGGACCGCCGTCCTACGTGCCGCCGCTGCGCCGCTGCATCGACTACTCCTTCATGCGGCACAACCTGCGCTGCGCGCAAGAGACCGACGCCGTGCTGGCCGAGGTGCCCACGAACGGCGTGCTCAACTCGGCACTCGATGAGTTGACCAACGCCTTCTGGTACCGCCAGTTGGTGCAGGGCCTGCGGCGCGATGTGACGCTGCTGCAGTTCACGCACATCGACCGCCCCGACGAGAAGCAGAAGGCCGTCGGCTGGATCCGCTACTACCTGGCCACCAACCGCGTGTTCCTGGCCTGGTTCGACCCCTTCCTGCTCGAGCATTTCGACCTGATCGCCCACGATGCCACCGTCGAACCGCGCCCCAAGGGCAGCCTGCCGCCGAATCCGCTCGGCTTGGCCCCGGTGGCGAAAACTTGGGAGTTGCCCGGATGTCAAAGTTGGCGACTGGGCGGTTCACGGGTCGACGGTCCCGTCAAACTGCCGGGCGCCACGGTCCAGGAAACCGTGGTCGGCTTGCGGGCGCGCATGGTGGCCAAACTGCAGGCGCAGTTGGTCAGCCAGGGCGTCGAGGCCGGCGACGAAGAGGCGGTGGTGCTCATCATCCATCGTGATCTGGAGGACTATCTGGCCGGCCGGCGGGCCGCGCCACCCAGCGCGCTCAACGATTCGACGACGACGGTCAACTGGTCCTGGTCGCTGCGCTGGCCGCTGCGCTGCGAGCCGCGGGCCGGAGCCGACACCACGGGTCTGTCCACGGTGCTGGCGCTGCCGGTCTGGATGCCCGATGTCGCGGGCGGCGGCGACTACCAGGTGCGGCTCGGCGTCGTGCCGCGAAATCCGGCTCGAGTGCGCGACAATGCGCAGGATCCCAGGCTCTTGCGAACCCAGACTCAGCCCGTTGGCTGGGTGCGCCTCTACTGGCGCTGAGAAAGGACTGGACAACGAGTTGGCGAACAGCCACACTAGGGACGCTGGGCCATCGTCCGCGGAACCGCCACCAGTGCGGCTCCCGCGATTGACGCTGGCTGGCGGTCGTAGCTATAATTGGCTAGTTCAGGGGCTGGGATGTTGACGGAACCTGGCGCGGTTGCTCTGACACCGTGGGTAGCGGCGGGGCTGATCCTGACCGGTATCATGGTGACGGTCACCGATCTGCGAGAACGGCGGATCTACAACAAGGTGACCTTCCCCATGATTCTGGCGGGCTTGGTCGTGAACGCCCTGCCCGTGGCGTGGGGAGTGGCTGCCGGCGACTACCGCATCGGACTCTACGGCTTCGCCGTGGGTCTGGGGGTGCTGCTGCCAGCGTTTGCCATCAACATGATCAAAGCGGGTGACGTCAAGTACCTGGCGGGTGTCGGAGCGTTGGGCGGGCCCTGGGTGGCATTGTTCACGTTCCTGTATGGCTCGCTGGCACATGGAGCCCTTAGTCTTGTCGTGCTCGCGCGGCGGGGTGAGGTCAAGGCGGCGTTCACCAACATCGGCTACTGGTTCTCGCGCACGGCGCTGACCATGAAGCCCGCGGATTTCGAAGCGCGCACCCAAGGGCAGTTGCCGTACGCGGCAAGCTTGGCGTTGGGCTTGGTTGTGTCGGTCGGCATCGGGCTGACACGTGGGAATGTCTTTCCGCCCTGGGCGTGAAAAGCGGGGTAGGCCATGAACCGAAGGGTATTGGCGATCGGCGTAGTCGCGGTGGTCCTCATCGCGATCGCCCTGATCAGTGCGATGGGCCGCGGCCGGCAGCAGCAGGCTCAGCAGAAGAAGGTCGACGAGGTGCCTGACCAGCGGGTTGTGGTGGCCGTCGTCGACATCCGGCCCGGCAAGAAGATTGAGCCGGAGATGCTCGACGCCAACAAGTTGGTCACCGCCACCGAGAAGGCCGAAAAGTATGCCGGCGCCGTGCTCGATCCCGCCAAGATCGTGGGTGGTACCGCCAACGTGGCCATCGCCAAGGACGCGCCGATCCGGGTCGACCAGATCACCGCGCCGCCCGACAGCGTGTCGCAGAAGGTCAGTGCCGGCTATGTGGCCATCACCGTGGCCGCGCCCGAGAAGCCCAGCCTCTACGACCTCAAGTTCCTCAAGCCCGATGACCACGTCGACGTCATGGGTGTGACCTACGACGACAAGGGCAACTGGACCACCTCCACGCCGCTGGCCGCCAGCGTGCGCGTGCTGGCCGTGGACGTGGTGTGGGACAAGTTCAAGGAAGAGATGCGGCGCAAGCGCGTCGAGGCCGAGATCGCGCAACTGCAGAAGGAGCGCCAGGAGAAGGCCAACGCGCCCGGCGATGCCACCAAGAACCTGGATGAGGCCATCAAGGCCAAGCGCGAGGAACTCGACCCCAAGTTCGAGAATCCCAGTGTGACCGTGGAAGTCACGCCGAGCATCGCGCAACTGCTGGCGCTGTGGCGCACCAGTCCGCGCACCACGCTCAAGATCGCGCTGCACCGCCAGGAGGACGCGGCCGGTGTGATCATGGGCGCCGAGGCGCTGGCCGCGCCGGCTTCGGCCGCGCCGGCGGGTGCCGCGCCGACCGGGCCGCGCCCGATGAGCGCGCTCAACCTGGCGGCGGCCGGCGGCACCATGCCGACGGTGCTGTCCATGGACGATGTGGTGCCGCTCATCCAGCGTGACCCCAAGCAGTACGCCGACATGCTCGAAATCCAGAAGACCATCGCCGAGTCGCGCATGCAGGGCGAACTGCGCAAGTCGCAGATCGCGCTCGAGCGAACGCGCAACGCCGTGGAGATGCGCAACTGGACGCGCTATGGCACCAGCACGCCGCCGGTCACGGTGGCGGGCTCGCCCATGGGCAACGTGCCGCCGCTGATGGTGCCGCGCACGACGGGCGCCACGGAGCCGGTCAAGCCGGTGGAGAAGCCCAAGCCGCAGGCGCCTAACCGCTACTCGGCGCCGATCGAGGTCTACCGTGGTAGCCAGGTCAGCGTAGTGGGTTCGTGATCAAGGCCGTTCGCGCGCTGCCTACAGGGCGGTCGGCGTGCGCGGGGAGCCAGCCCGGAAAGGAGAGCCGGCCGTGAGGATCCGGTCGGTGCGAACAACGTGGGGTAAGGTGCTGTGCAGCAGTGCGGGGTCGGTCATGTTGGCCGCCTTGCTGACGCTGTGGAGCGGGCCTGCTTCCGCGCAGAACGCTGCCGGCGACGACATTGTCGTCACCGTCGGCGGCGAGACCTCCGTGAAGGCCGGCGGCTATGTCCGCCAGAGCGCTATTCCGGCCAACGTGGTCGAGGTGGTCTGCGGCCCCGAAGCGGTCACGCTCCGTGGCCTCCAGGCCGGGCGGGCGTCGGTTGTCCTGTGGGATAACAACGACAAGGCACGCCGCCTGCGGGTGAACGTGATGGCCGCCGGCCAGACCGCCGCGCCCGCTGGCAACGCGCCGGCGCCGGCCGGGACCACGCCGACGGTCGTGCCGGCCGTGGCCGGTGGGCCGGGCCTGCCGCCCGTGGTGGCGCCCAGCGGGCCCCTGGCCCCGCTGCGCATGCCCTCGGTGCAGGTCGATGGTGGCCTCCAGGGCCAGCCCATCGAGTTGATGGTCAATGAAGCGGTGCCGCTCAGCGTGCCCACGCAGTTGCGCCGCATCCATACCGCCAACGAAGCCATTGCCGACGTGGTGGTCATGCCCCCGCGTGAGGCCGTGCTGATCGGCAAGGCCCCCGGCGAGACCACGGTCATCGTGTGGTACGTGGGTGGCGACGCCTACCTGGGCGAGATGCAGCGCATCACCTTCCCCGTGCGCGTCGTGGCCCCTCCGGTCAACACCAACGACGGTGGTCTGGCGGCGCTGCGCGACCAGGCCTTGTCGGTCATGGCCAAGAAGGGCATCACCGGCGTGGAACTGGTGACCGCCGGTGGCTCGCAGAACATCAGCCTGCTGCTGGTGGGCACCGTGGAGTCCAAAGAGCAGGTCAAGCTGGCCGAGACCATCGTGGCCGCCTTGTTCCCCACGGGCACGCGCATCGCCAACCTGCTGACGGTCCCGGTGCGCAGCCTGAGCGAGGCCGATCTGCTGGCTCGGGCCAAGGCGCTGGAGAAGCTGCTGGCCCAGGAGCTGCCCAACTCCGAGGTGCATGTGCAGTTGCGGCCCGACGCGGGCAGCGACCGGCTGCGCGTGTGGCTCAGCGGCACGGCCTACCAGCCGGCCGACCGCATCAAGGCCGAGGAGCTGACACGGTTCGACCTCGGGCCGACGGCCGAGATCAACAACAATCTGGAGACGCCGCTGCCGCCGACTCCGCCGGAGTTGGCCAATCTGGCGCTGACCACGCCGGCGTCCGGCGCCGCCACTGGCCCGACCAAGCCCATCGAAGAGGCGGTCATGGCCTCGCTGGAAATGACCTCGGCGCTGCGTGACGGCGTCCAGGTGCGGTTCCATCGCGACCAGAAGCGCATCGAGCTGGTCGGCAGCGTCCGCAACGACGACGACCGATCGGAGATCGTCGACGCGGTGACTGAAGTGGCCCAGGAGTACGGTGACTACGAAGTGCGCGACCGCGGCCTGGTGGTCAAGCCGGCCAAGGTGGTGACGACGGTGCAGATCGTCGAACTCACCGACTCGGACAACTCGAGCCTGGGCTTCACTTACGGCCTGCCCGTGGGCGGCCAGGCGAGCCAGAGCAACAGCGGTACGGGTGGCAGTTCCAGCACGGTCAACACGCCGACCACGACGCTGTTGGCCACTAACGGCGAACTGGCGGTCTACGGACAGCGGCAGGCCGGCGACCCGTTCAAGATGCTGGAAGGCTTCGCCTCGAGCATCCGCGCGCTGGTCACCCAGAACCGCGCCCGCGTGCTGTCCGAGCCGGTGATTGCCAGCGATAACGAGGTCGAGGGCCGGTTCGAGGTGGTGGACGAGATCCCGCTGCCCAGTTCCACCTCGGGCAACAACGGTCAGGTCGGCACCAGTGTCGAGTACAAGCCGGTCGGTATCCGTCTGATCCTCACGCCCAGCATCCACTGGGGTGAGCCAGACAGCCAGATTGAGCTGAACATCGAGACCGAGGTGTCGGCGGTGGACTACGGCAAGGCGGCCACCATCAACGGCACGACCGTGCCGGCCATCACGCAGCGGCGCGCCAAGACGGTGGTCACCATCAACGACCACGAGACGCTGGTGCTCGGTGGCCTGACCACCGAGTCCGAACAGCGCAACGTCAGCCGCTTGCCGTTCCTGAGCGACATTCCGCTCTTGGGGCAGTTGTTCCGCTACAAGGACAACAAGCGCGGCAAGACCACCATCGTGGTGGTCTTGACCCCACGTATCGTCAACTAGGCAGGATCAAGCAGACGACGAGGAGCCGGGTGTGGCACGGGTATTGATCGCGGACGCTTCCATCGACACCAGGCGCATGATGCGCGAGGCCCTCGAGGCCGAGCAGCGCCTGGAAGTCGTTGACGACGTCGACGACCCGGGTGAGGTGCAGCAATGCATCGGCCCGCTGAACGTCGATCTGCTGCTGTTGGACCGGGACTTGCCGGGCGGCAGCGCCTATGATCTGGCTGCCAAGCTGCGTGCTCAGCACCGGCACCTGGGCCTGATCATGACGGGCAATACGCCCAGCATCAACGACCTGCGACAGGCCATGCAGGCCGGGTCGGACGACTTCGTGCCGAAGCCGTTCGACGCGGTCACGCTGTCGCAGAGCGTGAGTTCGGTGCTGCGCAAGGTCGAGCAGCGCCGCCAACAGATGGCGGCCGCTGAAATGGGCCTGGGTTCGGTGCCGTCCAAGGTGGTCGCTGTCTACAGCCCGCAGGGCGGCGTGGGCAAGAGCATGCTGGCGGCCAACTTGGCCGTGGTGCTGGCCCGCGAGTCGGGTCGGCCGACGGTGCTGGTGGACCTCAACCTGCAGTTCGGCGACATCGACCTGATGCTCAACGTGACCCCCGAGCGCACCATCGCGGCGGTGATCCAACGCCTCAACCAGCTGGATCCCGACCTGATGGAGAGCTTCCTCACCGAGCACGAGGAGAGCGGGCTGAAGGTGCTGGCGGCGCCGGCCCGGCCCGAGTATGCGGACACGATCACCGTATTCGTGGTCGAGAAGGTGCTGCAGGTGCTGCGCGAGCGCTACACCTACATCATCATCGACACGCCGAGCTTCCTGCAGGACACCACGCTCACGGCGCTGGACAACAGCGACCAGGTGATCTTGCTGACGGCGTTGGACCTGTTGGCGCTCCATAATACCAAGACGGCACTGGCCATGATGGAGAAGCTGCGCTATGGTCCAGACAAGGTGAAGCTCGTGCTGAACCGGTCGAACGCCGACGTCGGCATCAGCGTCGACGATGTGGAGCAGACGCTGGAGTACGACATCAGCGCGTTCATCCCGTCGGACGGGCGCGTGGCCGTGACCAGTGTCAACGAGGGCGACCCCTTCGTCATCAGCCAGCCGCGGACGCAGATTGCGCAGTCGATCCGCAAAATCGCCTGGCAGGTGGTGATGGACCGGGAGCAGGAGTTCCTCGACGAGAACCCCGAAGCGGCCGCGCCGCCGGTCAAGCGACGCCGAGGCGGCGGCCTGTTGGGCCGGCGCTGAGCAGCGTTGAGGCCGCCGGCGAGCGCGCCCGGGCGTTGGCGTTCCGAGAGGCGGAGGAGCAAAGATGTCGTCACTGCTGGACCGACTGAACCGACTGAGCAGCCAGACCGAGGTCGGCCCGGCCGAGGACTCGCCGGATGCGCCGTTGCTGGCGGCCGGCGATCTGCCCGCGGTCGACACGGTCAGTGACACCTACTATGCGCTGAAGCACGCGCTGATGGACGACGTCATCGACGCGGTGGATGACCGCGCCGTGGCCAACGGCGATCAGGACCGCCTGCGCCTGCAGATTGAAGACATGCTGGCGCGCAAGAACATGCCCGACGGCAGCAGCATCGAGCGGGGCATCAAGGGGCGGTTGACCGGTGACCTGATCAACGAGTTGCTCGGCTACGGGCCCATCGATCCGTTCCTCAGCGATCCCACGGTGTCGCGGATCACGGTCAATGGCCCCGAGGATGTCTACGTGGAGCGGCTGAACCGCCTGGACAAGGTGGACGTGCGCTTCCGCGACGACGAGCACATTCTGGAACTGGGCAAGCGCATCGCCGCGCAACTCAACGCCAAGCTGGACGCCGGCACACCGATGCTGGACCGCAAGCTGGGCAGTGAGGGCAAGGTGCGGGTGGTCATCCCACCGCTGGCGCGCAAGGGCCCGACGATCACCATCAACAAGGGCCTGAAGAACCCCTTCTTGCAGAACGCGGAGGAGAAGCGCGTTCGCGAGATGGAGCGCGAGGACCCGTTTGTCCGGCTCAAGTTGCAGATCATGGAGCGCGTGGTGCGCGACATCGACCCCGATGTCGCCGCCAGCAACGATCTGGACCGTCTGCGCACGCAGGTGGAGAACCAGGTCGACGCCATGGTCGGCGAGTACGGCGCGGTGGTGTCGCGCTCCGAGCGCACGCAGGTCGTCCAGGAAGTGCTCAACGAGATGAAGGGCCTCGGCCCGCTAGAGCCGTTGCTGGCCGACCCGAACGTCTCGGAAATCATGGTCAACGCGTTCAACATGGTGTTCGTGGAAAAGAAGGGCAAGCTGGAGCTCAGCGAGGTCAAGTTCCGCGACGACCAGCATGTGCTGCAGACGATCGAGAAGATCGTCGCGCCGCTGGGCCGCCGCATCGACGAGGCCAGCCCGATGGTGGACGCGCGCTTGAAGGACGGTCCGGCCGCCGGCTCCCGCGTCAACGCCATCATCCCGCCGCTGGCGCTCAAGGGGCCCTGCCTGACCATCCGCAAGTTCTCGGCCGACCCGTTCACCATCAACGACCTGATCGGCTTTGGCACCGTCACCCCCGAGAGCGCGCAGTTCCTCGACGCCTGCGTTAAGGCGCGGCTCAACATCGTGGTGTCCGGTGGTACCGGTTCTGGTAAGACGACGCTGCTGAACGTGTTGTCCGGGTTCATCCCGACCGACGAGCGCATCGTGACCGTCGAGGACGCGGCGGAACTCCAGTTGCGCCAGCCTCATGTGGTCACGCTGGAGACGCGCCCGGCCAACGTGGAAGGCAAGGGTCAGGTCTCGATCCGCGACCTGGTCAAGAACACCCTGCGTATGCGGCCCGACCGCATCGTGGTGGGTGAGTGCCGCGGCGGCGAAGCGCTGGACATGTTGCAGGCCATGAACACGGGCCATGACGGCTCGCTGACCACGGCCCACGCCAACAACCCGCGCGAGATGCTGGCCCGCCTCGAGACGATGGTGCTGATGGCCGGCATGGATCTGCCGCTGCGCGCCATCCGCGAGCAGATTGCCAGCGCGGTGGACCTGGTGGTCCAGCAGGGGCGCATGCGCGATGGTACGCGCAAGGTCCTGTACATCACGGAAGTGGTGGGCATGGAAGGCGACATCATCACCCTCCAGGACCTGTTCACCTTCGAGCAGGAGGGTGTGAACGACGAGGGCAAGATCCAGGGCAAGCTGAAGCCGACCGGCATTCGGCCGCGCTGCTACGACAAGATCGTGCACAGCGGCATCCGGTTGCCGATGGACATCTTCCGCAGCGACGACCGACGCTTCGGCTGAGGTCGCGCACGGCATACTCAAAGGGCGTGGCACGTGTGGGGACAGGGCGCTGAGTTGGTTGGCCTGATAACGCCGCTCCTGCAGTTTGGAGCGCGCGAGATCATCCTGCTGAGCCTGGGCGGGCTCATGCTGGCCTTCATGTTCTGGTCGCTGAGCAGCAGCCTGAACGCGCCGGTGGCGCGTCGGCAGGCCATGTCTCGGCTGCGCCACTACATTGATCGCGAGGAGAACCTGTCGCCGCTGGAGCGCATGCTCGACCGCGCCGAAGCCGAGATGCGCGGGAGCAAGAGTGCCAAGGCGCGGCGCAAGGCCGACCTGCTGCCGACCGTCACCCGTTGGATCAATAACTCCAGCAACGCCTTCCTCAACGGCATGGCATCGGACTTGACGCGCATCGGCTCCAACTGGCGGCCGTCGGAGATCCTCTACGCGGCGATGGCGCTGGCGGCCTTTGCCTTCCTGGTCTTCGGCGTGGGCCTGCGGATGATGGCGCTGGGCCTGGGCACCGCCGCAGCGGGCTTCGCCGCACCGTTCATGGTGGTCAAGTTCTTCGCCAAGCGCTGGACGGCGCGTTTCGAGAACCAGTTGGCGGACACGCTGCTGCTCATGTCCAACGCGACGGCGGCCGGCTACGGCTTCCAGCAGGCGATGGAGATGGTCGCACGCGAGGGCATGCCGCCGATGAGCGAGGAGTTCTCCAAGATGAACCAGGAGGTTCGTCTTGGCGTGCCCATCGCCGACGCGCTGATGCACATGTCCGAGCGGGTCAAGAACCGCGACATGACGCTGACGGCCACGGCGTTGATCATCGCCATGGAGGTCGGCGGTGCCATTTCCGAGATCCTGCGCACGATCTCGGAGACGATCCGAGAGCGCGTCCGCATCCGCGGCGAGATTTCGGTCCTGTCCACCCAGGGCAAGATGACTGGCGGCATCCTGAGTGCCTTGCCGATCTTCTTGTTCTTCATCCTGAACGTGGTGACCCGTGGCACGGCCGGTCCCGGCGAGCCGCCGTACATGGACCCGCTGTTCAACGGCAAGGAGTACCCCTGGGGTCCACGCATGGTGGTGTTCGGCATCTTCTCCCAGGTGACGGGCTACATGATCATCCAGAAGATCGTCAGCATCGATATCTGAGGAGCGGCGAATGGCACGAAAGACCAATCCGGTACAACGCCTGCAGCGCCGCTATGCCGGTGGGCCGAGCGGGCCCAACGCCTGGGACGTCCGCAACCGCGAGTTGGAAGATTCCTGGGGCGCGCGCGTGGTCCGGCCGGTGCTGGACAATCTGGGCAAGATCGCCGGGCGCATCGGCTCCAAGAAGGACCAGAACCAGCTCGGCGACCTGCTGGCCAAGGCGGGCTACCCTGGTGGGCTCGGCGTGGGACAGCTCCAGGCGGTGCGCATCGTCCTGGCCGTCGGTCTGCCCATCGCCGCCTTCCTGATCGGTCTGGCCATCCGGTTCATCTTCGGCATCGGTCAGATCCTGACCCTGCAACTGCTGGCGCTCTTCGCGCTGGGCTTCGCGGCCATCGGCTACATGTCGCTGCCGTTCATCCTGCGCCGTCAGGTGAAGAAGCGGCAGCGCGAGATCTCCAAGCAGTTGCCCGACGTGCTCGACCTGATCACCATCGCGGTGGAGGCGGGCATGGGCTTCGACTCGGCCATGGACCGCGTCGGGCAGCGCTACATTGGCGCCATGGGCGAGGAACTGGTGCGGACCAACAACGAGATCCGCATGGGCCGGCCCTGGAACGACGCCATGCGCGACCTGGGCGAGCGCACGGGCGTGGACGACCTGCGCAGCTTGGTGACAGCGCTGCTGCAGTCGCGCGAGTTGGGCGTCAACCTGGCCAACGTGCTGCAGGCACAGTCGCTGCGTCTACGTGAAGAGCGGGCCCGCCGGGCCCGCGAGGCCGCGCAGAAGACGCCGACCAAGATCATCTTCCCGCTGGTCGGCTGCATCTTCCCGACGCTGTTCATCGTGCTCATGGGGCCGGCGGTGCTCAAGGCGCTCAAGCAGGTCAAGGAAGCCGGCGTCTTCGGCATGGGCCAGAACAAGTAGCCCGATGGTTCTTGTCACCAACGTCTCCCGCGGCACCGTCGTGGCACATCAATGCGTGCTGGGCGTCAGCTTCGGCTGGCGGCTGCGCGGCCTTATGTTCCGGCGCGGGTTCGGGCCGTTTGACGGCCTATGGTTGGCGCCGACGGCCG
Source organism: Armatimonadota bacterium (assembly GCA_016235455.1). Taxonomy (GTDB): domain Bacteria; phylum Armatimonadota; class UBA10988; order UBA10988; family UBA10988; genus UBA10988. Next base: position 57,581 of record JACRKZ010000136.1, read on the forward strand.
AAATCCACATGTTCTGGGTGCGGTTCCCCATCGACCTGGTGTGGCTGGACGCGGAGTTGCGGGTGGTCGACGTGACGCCGGCGATTGCCCCGTGGCGCGTGAAGACGTGTCGGGGCGCTGCTTCGGTGCTCGAACTGCCCGTTGGCACGCTGGCGAACTCGCGCACCCAGGCGGGCGACCAACTCGTGTTCGGCGCGCTGCCCGCGTGAGCCTGGCCTAAGCCATCTTGTCGAACAGGGTCGGCTGGACCACCTTGGCGGCGGCCGAGAGCGCGGCCTGGTGGCGGGCCTGGTTGTTCTGCAAGTCCACGATGGTCTGCACCATGTCCGCGTCCTCGACTTTGGAGAGCGACGCGGCGGTCTCCACCGAGGCGCTGGCCAGCGTATCGACGGTACGTGTCAGGCTGGCGGCGGCGGCACCGACCTTGGAGGTCATGGTGCTGATGTTGTCCGAGGCGTCGTCGAGCGCCTGCGCCACCGTGGTCGAGAGTACCTGCACGTTGCCCGTCTTGGCTGCGTCGCGGAAGGCGATGAGCGCGGCGAAGGCATCGCCCGTGGCGCCGGTGGCGAAGGCCGTGCTGCCGGGGAGTGTGGTCCCGATGTTCACGCCGGTGGACGGCGAGACGGTCTGGATGCCGGTGTCGCCATTGTAGGTGACCGCGGTGGGGGGCGAGCCGGTGGCCACGAACGGTCGTGTGCCGGTCTTGTTACCCGCGAAGATGTAGCGGCCGTTGACCTGGCGGTTGCCAACCGACAGCATCTCGTTGATCAGCTGGTCGGCTTCGGCCGTGATGGCCGCGAAGTCGGCGGCGCTGTGCGCGGAGCTGGCGCCCTCGATGGAGAGCTCCTTGGCGCGCTGCAGGATGCTGTTGGCATCACCGACCGCCAACTCGGCGGTGCGCAGCCGGTCCACGCCGCTCTGTAGCGACTCGGAGCTGTTGTTGTAGTCGCTCTGCTGGCGCTTGATGCGGAGCTGGGCCACGGCGGCGCCGGGATCGTCGGACGGCTTGAGCAACTTCATGCCGGTGCCGCTCTGCTTGAGCAGTCGGGCGTTGTCGGCCGAGATGTCGTTCAGGTCCGTGAGTGCCATGCGGAACAGGGTTATGGTGGGCACGCGCATCGCTGGTCTCCTGGCTACCGGCCGAGCGTCAGTACGGCGTCGGTCATGTCCTTGACGGTCTGCACCAACCGGCTGGAGGCGTTGTAGACCTGCTGGAACTGGATGAGGTTGGCCATCTCCTCGTCGAGCGACACGCCCCGCACCTCGTCCACGCGGTTCTTGAGTTCGCTGACGACGGAGTTGAGCGACGTCTGCTGACTGGTGGCGGTCAGCGTCTGGCCGCCGATGCCGCCAACGATGGACTGGTAGTAGTCGTCCCACGTTTGCCCGGCGATGTAGCCGGTCCGGCGCATGTTGAGCATCGACTTGGTGATGCCGTTGTTTCCGGTGGTG
>JACRKZ010000137.1 GCA_016235455.1 Armatimonadota bacterium
GGTAGCGCAACAGTGTGGTGGCGCGACCACGCTTGATCCGACGGTGCTGGTGTGGTACATGTCCGGTCGTTGCCTACAAGGGCGAGGCTGCCGGCTTTGCTACCGCTCAGGGGCGGATACCGCGCGGCGTCGAGAGGGGAGTAGTTGCGATGTCCGAGCCGCCGTCGCTGGTTCCTTACCATTCGCTGGGTCTTGCTGGCGAGACGCCTATCGCGGTGCCCGTCAACGCCTACTTCCATGCGCCGTCGCCCGACGAGTCGCGCCCGTGGCCCCACGAGCCCGACACGTACCAGTACCACACCGACCAGGCCTTTCTTGTCGACCAGGTCACGCTGACCGGCCACCCGTCGGTGAGCTTTGGTGTGCGGGAAATCGTGCCGCCGCCGCTCATGCCGGTGATCGCGGTGGACGCCATGTATACGGCGCCCGGCACCTGGGTGGCCAAGGCCACGGTGTGCATCTACTGGGGCCGCACGCCCTTGGAGCCGCCGGACTCGCCCACCGAGAACATGACGGTGTTGTGGCCGATGACTGTCGCCATCCACATCAACGAGGACGGCGAGTGGTCGTGCGATTACTCCAACCCCAATCTGGAGAACTGCGAGAGCTGCGGCACGTGCCTGTCGGAGCCGCACATCGGCGGCCTTAAGCCGTCGACGCTGACGCCTCGCCCGTTTGGCCCGTCGGCCGGTGACCCCGTGGTGCCGGGCACCGGCGCCGAGGACTACCGCCCCGCGGCCGACCTGACGGTCTACTGTGAGCTGAGCGAGCCGTTTGAGTTTCGCCGGAGCTGGGTCAGCAACCTGGCCATCGGCGAGTATGGGTCGCCCGGCCTGGCCAAGGGCTGGGTGCATGGTTGGGACCTGCTCATCCAGGAGGCCGAGAGCACGGCCACCTGGAAGCCGCTCGACCTGGTCATGCCTGCGGGTCAGTTCTGGACGCTGACACCGGTGCTCGACAACCAGGGCGTGCCGACGGGCGCGTTCGATCTGCCGGCGGGCAGCCAGTTCCAGGCCACCGGCACACCCAGCGCCACGGCGGGCTTGTGGGACGAGATCACGCTGTTGTTCCGCGACCAGACGACCTGGCGCTTCGAGTGGCTGGCAGCTACGACGCGCAGGCCCGGCTGGCGAGCATCGCCGACAGCCATGGCCGGCAGGTGCGCTACACCCAGGAAGTGCTTGTCGGCGACGACTACAGCGGCAATCTGACCGCACTGACGGGCGTGTCGCAGATCGTGCCGGTGGACGAGACGCAGCCTCTGCCGCGCTGGACCTATGGCTGGATGGAGGTGCCGGTCAGCGAATCCGCCGAGTACGACACGGACACGCACGGGTCCGGAAGCGGCTATGGGCCCTGGACGGAGACGCTGCTGCTGCTGACCAGCATCACGACGCCCAGCCCGAGCGGCGGGGGCGAGTCCACGGCGCGTCTGCGTTGGCTCGATGAGGTGTACAAGGTTGCTGAGACCGTCGATGCCAATGGCATCACCACCCTCTATGCCTACGGCAACCAGCAACTGCTCACGGCAGTCATGGATGCCGACTCCAACCTGCTCCAGCAGGTTGCCCGCACGTTCGACAGCCGTGGCGTGCTAACCCATTCCGGTCTGCCCGGCTCGCCGTCGTTCATCTACGGCGACAGCGCTAACCCGAGCAAAGTCACCCGTATCGACTACCCGGACGGCCGGCACGAGGTGATGACCTACGACTCCCACGGCAACCTGGTCAGCCAGACCGACGCGCGCGGCACCGTGATCGAGAACACCTGGGACTACACCAACTTCGCCTTTGGTCGCCTCACCCAGGTCACGCGCACGCCCGATGGCGGCCCGACACGTGTTGTCGCGGCATACACCTACGACGAGCCCAGCGGCCTGGTCCTTACCGCGACGACGCTGGAGCCCGGCACCACTGATGGCTCCACGGTGACCGTCAGCTACACCTACGACGATCTGGGCAACGTGCTCACCGTCGCCACGCCGGGCAACAACGCCGCCACGACGCTGACCACGACCTACGAGTATGAGACCGACGGCACCTACACCACGACCGCCAAGGTCGGCCAGCCGATCAAGGTCAGTTGCCCCGGCACCTGTGCGCGGCACTACCGCTACGACGCGCGGGGCAATCGCACGCTGTACACCGACGCGCTGGGCAACACCTGGGAGACGGTCTACAACCTGGCTGACCAGACCATCGTCAGTTACGAGCCGGCCACGGGCCAGCAGGGCACGGGCCGCGCGCGGCGGGTGATGACCTACGCCTGGACCGGCGGGCCGCAGACTGAGTTGACGGTCTACGACGAAGCCGGCAACGTCGTCCAGCACATCAACACCGACTATGGCGCCGAAGGCGAGACACTGGCCGTGAGCGGCGGCACCGAGCCGGTGGCCTACGCCTACGATGGATTGTACCGCGTGGTCACGCTGACCGATGGGAACGGCAACGTCACGCGCTACGCCTACGACAGCAACGACCGGCTGGCCTTGACGCGCTACCCCGGCGCGACGGCCGACACCGGCGCGGACACCCTCCGCCAGACCAGCTACGACCTGGCCGGGCGGCTGCTCCAGCGCATCGACGGCAACAACCTGACCTGCAACTTCGCCTACAACGAGGCCGGCGGCGCGCTGACCAATGTGTCCTACCCGACGCAGTCGGCCTACAATGTCACTTACGGCCATGACACGTTGGGCCGAGTGACCAGCATGAGCGACGCGCAGGGCACCATCGCCACGACCTACGACGACCTGGGCAACCCGCTAACGGTGACCACCACCTATACCGGCCTAGACCCGCAGGTGGTGGAGTACACCTACTACCCCAACGGCCAACGCGCCAGCATGAACACGCCGGGCGGGCTGTTTGAGTATGAGTACAGCGTCAACGGGCAGATGACCAGCCTCGACGGCCCGGCCGGGACCGCGAGCTGGACCTGGCTGGACAACCAGCAACTCGGCGCGCGGACGCTGCCGTGTGGCGCGTGGTCGGAGTTCACCTACCTGCCCAATGGCCGGCTGTCGACGCTGACCAACAAGGACGATCAGGGCGCGGTGATGAGCCGCTACCTGGACCTCCAGTATCGCGGCACGGGCGACCTTCAGCATTGGGAGGCGCAGGTGACGGGCTCGACCAGCCACTCGGGCGACACGGACTACGCCTACGACCTGCGGCGCGAGCTGACCGGCGAGACCTCCGAGCGCAACGGCGGCTACGCGGACGCGTATGCCTACGACAACGCGGGCAACCCGACCAGTTGGCGCGGCGCGACGCGGACGTTCAACAGCGACAACCAGGAGACCACCGGCGCCAACTGGACCTACGACGGCAACGGCAACCCGACCAGCTATGGCGGCACCACCTGCACCTATGATGTGGCCAATCACCTAACGGGCTTTGGCAGCGGGTTCACGGCGGGCTATCGTGGCGATGGGTTGCGGGCCTGGCAGCAGTCGGGTACGACGCGGAAGTACTACGTGTACGACGGCTGGCGGCCGGTGTGTGAGCTGGACGACGAAGGCGCAGTGCTGCGAAGCTGGACGTTCGGAGCGGATGGGCTGGTGGCGGTCGGCTCTGAGCAGGCGTTGTGCGACTGGCAGGGGAACGCGGCGCACTGGTGGGACGGCTCTACCTGGACGTTGGGCGCGGTGCTCGGCGGGTACGGCGCCGCCGGCGCTGGGTACAAGTGGCGGCACGGGTACTTGGACTGCGGCGAGGACCTGATCCTGTGTACGTATCGGCATCTCGACCCGGCGCTGGGGCGATGGCTGACGCGCGACCCGATTGGGCACCGGGGTGGGATTGGGTTGTATGGGTATGTGAGTGACGGGCCGATCACCAACGGGGATTCAAAGGGCCTGGACGCGTGCGGAGCTGATGCCGAGTACCCGGGCCATCTCAAAATGACGGAATGGACTTGCGCCGACTGGTGCGCTGACAAGATCGCCAACGAGCGTTACCCATCAAGCATAGGCAAGGGCTGCGTTGGCGCGCTCGCCGGCTCAGGCTTCTCGATGGCGAAGTCGGCCTTGGGGAAGATCCTTGCGGCGGCGACGGCCGCCGAGGCGTTGGCGTTGGCCGCGGCATATGGTTTCGCCCTGGCGTACATCAGTAACGTGCTGATTGAGGGCTGGCAGTGCCGAGTCGACTGCGGCAATGCTGTGCGCCGAGGCAAGCCGCCCTGGGACTGCCCCTATCACTTCGAGTACGTGCAGGAACCTACGTGGCCGGAGTACCCTCCCGGCTGCGGCCTCTGACGCAGTTCGCAGATGATGGGTCGCAGGAGGCATCAGATGGAAGTCGTGGTCGGGCTGCTGATAGGCGAGTTGGCAGGCGAGCTGCTTCTGTGCGGTGGGCAGCTTGTCGACTTCGGGGTATTGGGGGTTGTCGGGGGCCTGTGCGCGCCGTTTGCGCCACGCCGGATGGGGTGGCTCGCATCGCCGCCCGGCACCGCAGCGCGCTCCGCCGCCCTGGGCGGAATCATCTACACGTCGGTTGTGGGCCGTGCGCGTATGGTCGCCGAGCGATGGGACGGCATCAGCCTCAACCCAGGGTTGGCGCTCTGCACGGTGCTGTGCGTGGTCACGTACTACGCCGTGGGCCGCTGGCGCCAGCGGTGGGCCGAGGAGCAGGGAGGAAGGACCAATGGGGACGCAACCCCGTAGGCCCGTCCACGGCCGCCAGCGCATCGACGGCAACAACCTGACCTGCAACTTCGCCTACAACGAGGCCGGCGGCGCGCTGACCAATGTGTCCTACCCGACGCAGTCGTCCTACAATGTGACATACGGCCACGATGCGTTGGGCCGAGTGACCAGCATGAGCGACGCGCAGGGCACCATCGCCACGACCTACGACGACCTGGGCAACCCGCTGACGGTGACCACCACCTATACCGGCCTAGACCCGCAGGTGGTGGAGTACACCTACTACCCCAACGGCCAGCGCGCGAGCATGAACACGCCGGGCGGGCTGTTTGAGTATGAGTACAGCGTCAATGGCGCCATGACCCAGCTCGATGGCCCCGCCGGGACAGCGAGCTGGACTTGGCTGGACAACCAGCAGCTCGGCGCGCGGACGCTGCCGTGTGGGGCGTGGTCGGAGTTCACGTATCTGCCCAATGGGCGGCTGTCGACGCTGACCAACAAGGACGACCAGGGCAACGTCATGAGCCGCTACCTGGACCTCCAGTATCGCGGCACGGGCGACCTGGCGCATTGGGAGGCGCGGGTGACGGGCAGCACGTCGCACAGCGGCGAGACCGACTACACCTACGACCTGCGGCGCGAGCTGACCGGCGAGACCTCCGAACGCAACGGCGGCTACAGCGATGCGTATGCCTACGACAACGCGGGCAACCCGACCAGTTGGCGCGGAGCGACGCGGACGTTCAACAGCAACAACCAGGAGACGACGGGCGCGAACTGGACCTACGACGGCAACGGCAACCCGACCAGCTATGGCGGCACCACCTGCACCTACGACGTGGCCAACCATCTGACGGCGCACGGCAGCGAGTTCACGGCGGGCTATCGCGGCGACGGGCTGCGGGCCTGGCAGCAGTCGGGCGGCACGCGGAAGTACTACGTGTACGACGGCTGGCGGCCGGTGTGTGAGCTGGATAGCTCGGGCACGGTGCTGCGGTCTTGGACGTTCGGCGCCGATGGGCTGGTGGCGTGTGGGTCGGAGCAGGCGCTGTGTGACTGGCAGGGGAACGCGGCGCACTGGTGGAACGGCTCGACGTGGACGCTGGGCGCGGTGCTTGGTGGCTATGGCGCTGCGGGCTCGGGGTACAAGTGGCTGCACGGGTACCTGGACTGCGGCGAGGACCTGATCCTGTGCGCGTACCGGCATCTGGACCCGGCGCTTGGGCGGTGGTTGACGAGGGATCCGATTGGGTACCGGGGTGGCGTCGGGCTGTATGGTTATGTGGGCAATAGTCCGTCATCCCGCATCGACCCCAGCGGGCGGTGCGGCGGCGGGGTGCGACAAGTCCCAGGTCTGCATGGCTTCCTGGGCTACGGGAACTACTGTGGCCCGTATGTCGGCGACAGAACCTTCCAGGCGCCGGCGCTGGATCCGGTGGACTCGTGCTGCAAGGCTCACGATTGGTGCTTCCAGCATGTTCCCGGTGGTTGCGGAGGCGCGTGTCAGCTCTACAAGTCGGAATGCGCGAAGTGCACCGAAACCCTAGCGCGATGTCTGCTCACAGCCGACTGCGGGCTCAGCGAAAACGCCGGGTCGTGCGAGTTCTACCGGCAAGTCGCCATCTACATCTACGGCGTGCCAGCTGGCGTAGTACTTGGTGGGGTGATAGACACGCCGCCACTGAACCCGCCTGGTGCGATGGTCTGAGATGGCGTACCAGCGCTCTGGGTGAGCGCAACACCGCCGCTCAGGAGCGTGGACCACCGCCAGCCAGACGCATGCGCCCTGTCAGCGGTGTTGGGCGACGGACAAGACAGGAGGCTAGCGATGAGCTGTCGAGGGCGACTCGTGGCGTCAGCGGTACCGCTGTTCTCAGGCGCTGGCGCGCTCCTGAGTCTGGCTGTAGCCAGCACCTGGGGTCCAGCGAACCAAGCTGCCTGCCGCACGACCCTGGCTATCATTCTGGTGTTCCACATCGCGGAGTCTCTGGTCTACGCGGAGTGGTACTTCCGGGCCTGCGGGCCTGCCCCGTCACGTGTTACTGACGAGTGGTCCAGGCCAGTTCTCACGGCAGCCGGCGTGTGTGCGACCGGCGCGGCCTTCGGAACTCTGCTGGCGATGGTGCTGTTTAAAGCACAAGGCATGGAAGGTACGGTCGATCTGTTTGTCGCGTTGGGTATGGCGATGCCCGGTGGCATCGAAGGCTTGGTGCTCGGCCTGCTGTACCACGCATGGCAGCGCGCGCGTCTGTACGCCGAGCCCACGGTCGGACCGAAGACAGAGGACACACAACTGGTTTGTGATGACGACAAGCGGACATGACAGCCACCGCCGAGGTTGATCAGCCGTTCAAGGTCAGTTGCCCCGCGCGCTGTACACCGACGCCCTGAGCAACACCTGGGGTGAGGGGGACGCTCCCCGTTTCTTGTGGCCTACACCCACGACACGTTGGGCCGAGTGACCAGCATGAGCGACGCGCAGGGCACCATCGCCACGACCTACGACGACCTGGGCTACCCGAGGACGGTTATCAGCCCCTACACGGGCCTGCTAGAAGGCAATAGGAGGCGATGGGGACGCAGCACACTTGGCCGGCCGGCTGCTCCAGCGCATCGACGACAGCAAGAACCTGACCTGCAACTTCGCCTACAACGAGGCCGGCGGCGCGCTGACCAGCGTCAGGCCGGCGCCTCCCGCGGCTCGCCAAGCCTTGGCAACCCGGCCAGGTTGAAAACGACCGCACCGTCGTGGACAGCAGATGGTCCGTCGGCCACTGGCGGGCTCGGAGTCGGTCGGGTCGGGCACCGATGAACACGCCAGCAAGCCGGTTCAGGCCATGACGAGTCGGTTTGCCCCCAAATCAGCCGCTCGGCGCCGGATCGACCAACGTGAATGGGCAACGACAGATCGGCTCTGTGAGCCACGTAGCGCCGATCGATGCGCCCACTCGTTGTACATTCACCACGCGCAGAGCCGCTCCAGGAGCCGAGCGGCGCTATCCCTAGCTAGTTAGTTGGTCGAGAGACTCAGGATCAAGCTATTGGGCAAGCCTGTGGCGAAGAGCCAAAGCGAAGGAACAGCCAGCCACCTGCCTGTGGTACCAGGCAGGGATCATGCCGCACTCGCGGTGCTCCCTTCACCTTGGCCCTGCGTGACCCCGAGCAGCACACTGGGCCAGTGACGTTTGCCTACCAGGCCGACATCGACGGCAAGCTCCGTCGCGCTCTTAGGCGCGCCGGCCATGGTGTGGCTCGTAGCAGGCCCCGCGCTCGGCTATGGGGCCGGCAGTGGGTCGGCGTGGCGCGCCTAGTCGCCGAACAGCCGGCCGGTCAGGTCCATCCAGATCTCGCCTGGTACGGCGATGGGCCCGGCCACAGCCGCATCGCGCGTGATGGTGATGACCCGCCTGGTACGCGGGTGCGGCCAGTAGTCGCCGCTGGGGCCGGCCGCGTTGGTGGGCCGCCGCTTGAAGGGCATCACCTGGTAGCTGCCCTCCTTGAGCCCGTTGCGGCTGGACTCCTTGGCGAGGTCGAGATTGAACTTGCCATCGGCGCCGCTGACCCAACTCTCGCTCTGGTACGTCTTGCCCGTGGCCTCGAAGACGAGGAAGATCGTGGCTCCGGGCAGCGCGTTGCCGTCCGGGCCGCGCACGTAGCCGGTGACCCGGCCGGAGCTCACCGGCCCGGGGTCGGCCGCCAGCGGCGTGCCCGTGCGGACTCCCTTGCTGGCGTCGTAGGCCTCGGCGGCGTCCGCGCCAACGAGAACCAGCCAGGTGATGAACTGAGTGCCCTCACGCGTCGTGCCGTCCTGGGCCTTGTAGGTCCATTTGCTGCGCGACCAGACCTCGCCGACGCCGTTAGCCACGGCCCGTATCTTCATGCCGTCGCCAATGCGTTCGGAAGAGAGCACCGAGTCAGGTCCGCAGAACCAATCGACAGTGTCCCCCGGGAAGCGGGTAACACTGCTCTGCAGTTTGCTCAAGCCGGCACCCGTGACCACCGCGTTGGGCACGTCCGTGTGGTTGAGCAGCTTCGTGTCGCCGCGGTGGAGCTTGAGCGTCTCCTTGAGAGCATGCACAAACCGGCCACCAATGCCAAACAGGCGGTCGCTGGCGTAGGCGGGCAGCTTGAATGAAGGGCCAGGCGCGCCCAGCGCGGCTTGCGTCGAGTTGGTGGTGTCGAGGGTCGCCGGACGGTTGGGGTCAGAGGGCCGCGCCGTGAACAAGCCCGGGTAAGCCGAGGTGGCGACCGGCTTGCCGGTGAGCGCCTCGACCACCTGGCCGGTGCCGGAGCCGCCCTGAATGCTGCCCGATGGGCCCAGCGCGCCGCGCACCTCCACATCGGTGTCCACGCGGTCCGACACGGGCTTCTTGTCACGCACGCCTTTGAGCGCCACGGTCAGCGCTAACCGTCCAACAAGCAGGCCCTTGTCCACGGTGGCCTCGAAGCGACTGCGCGGGAAAGTCACTTGCGCGCCCGGCGTGGCCTTGGTCAATGCGGTCACAAGCGGCGCGGCGAGCAGGTCGCCGGTCACCGTGGCGCCGGTCACGCGGAAGCGAATCACCGGTGCGCAGCCGAGGCCGCAGACGCGGGGCAGGGCCCAATCGAAACTCTCGCCGCCGGAGGGCTTCACCCAATCCGGGTAGGCCAGCGGGCCGACGGGGATCATCGCCGCTCGCCGGCTGGGCGGCGCTCCGGCAATGCGGCTGGCCGCCGGGTACTCCACGGGCGTGAACTCGCCCGGCGCCCACCTGACCGTCAGCCACTGGCTGTTGAGGTCACTCTCCTGACCGTCGATGATGGCCGAACTGGCCAGGTAGAAGACGCCACCCCGGGGGTCTTCGGGCGGCACGACGGCGGTCAGATCGATCCAGGCCTGCAAGTCGTCGGGCTTGGTGACCTTGCCCGCGGCACGGCCGACCTCGGTGTTGTAGCTGTCGCGCTTGCCCTGCTCAAACGAGCGGTAGACCACGATGGTGCAAGGCGTGCCCGGCGGGATCGCCGTGCCATCGGCCCGGGTGCGGGGCGGGACGATGCACATGGGGATTTTGTTGGTCCCGCCGACCAGCATCTGCACGCTGTTCTTCCCATTGCGGGGCGCCTCGGGGAGAGCCGCGTAGAGCGGAGAGAGCGAGAGAACGAGAATGGTGAAGACCCGGGCAGTGTGCATGGTCGTCTCCCTGTCACGGACCACGATGTTGTGCCTGATCAACCGTAGCTCACCGGGCAGGCGCCCGCCACTGGACAACCCGGCTCGGCCAGAGGCGGCGGCAACCGTTCGGCAACAAACGAGTGGGAAGATGCGCGGTGCGTGGAACGGCGGCGCCTCGCGCACCACGCACGCCGGGTGGCCGCTGAACGGGAGTCTGGTCATGGTAGCTGCCCCCGTGATGCGAGCTGACTGACCAGCACCCAGCCGCGGGCGGCTGGGGGCCATGGCGGCGCGTCAATACAACGTCCGCGCATGCGGCGAGGCGAAGTTCGGCAGCGCCCGCAGCGCCACCACCTTGTCGGCGATAAGCCCCTGGCCGGTGCGGTTGTCCACGCGGCCGGCGACCATCACCACCGGGTTGTGCAGCGCGGCCTGGCCGTCGCGCTGATAGACATCGCGGAAGCAGGTGATGGGGATGACGCCGCTCTCGTCCTCCAGATCGAAGAACAGCGTGTTGCGCCCGGTCTTGGTCGGCGGCCGGTGCGGGCGGATGACCAGGCCGCAGACGCGGTAGGCCGTGCCCGGCTCGGAATGAGGCACGCGCGCCACGGGCACCGCGCCATACCGCGCTACTTTGCGCCGCGCCAGCTCCACGGGATGGCAGGTGGGCGAGTAGCCCAGCACGTCCCATTCGCCAGCCACCTTGTCCCAGTCGCTCAGGTCGGCCAGGCGTGGGTCGGGCGGCGGATCGACGTGGCCCAGGTCGAGGCTCAGGCCGTCGTCTTGGGGCAGGCGCGGCAGTTCCTGAATCTGCCACAGCAACATGCGCCGGTGCAGCCGCTCGCCGCGCGGGCCCTGCAGGTGGTCGCAAGCGCCCGACCGCACCAGCGCCATGAGCTTGTCGCGCGGCAGCCCCGCGGCGCGTTGCAGGTCGCCGATGGTGCGGTGCGGCCGCGTGGCCACGATCTGCTCGGCGGTCTCGACGCTGATGCGCTTGATCTGCGCCAGACCCATGCGAATGGTGTCGCCCCAGCCCTCGGTGCGCGCCGGCCCGTGGTTGATATCGGGCGACTCGATGCGCACGCCGCGCCGCCGCACCACGCCGATCAGCGTATGCACCGGGTAGAAGCCCATGGGCTGGTTGCGCAGCAGACCGGCGAAGTACTCCGCCGGATGATGCTCGATGAGGTAGACGCTGCGGTAGGCCGTGTCGGCAAAGGCTGCGGCATGGCTCTCGCAGAAGCCGTAGCCGGCGAACCCGCGCACCGCATCGAACAGTGAAGCGGCGGTCTCGGCAGCCAGTCCGTTGGCCTCCGCCTTGGCACAGAACTGCCGACCCAACTCGGCCATGGCATCGCCGCTGCGGTAGTGGCTGATGCTACGGCGCAGCAGGTCGGCTTCGGCCGCCGTGAGCCCCGCGGCGATGCGCGCCACCTCGATGACCTGCTCCTGATAGACCAGCACGCCGTAGGTCTTGGAGAGCACCGGCTCCAGCTCGGGCAGCCAGTACTCGATCTTCTCGCGCCCATGACGCCGCGCCAGATAGTGCTCGGGCATGCCGGTCACCATCGGGCCCGGCCGAATGAGCGCCAGCGCCGCCACCAGCGGCTCGAAGCAGTCGCAGCCCAGCCGCGCATGGAGCGAGCGCTGCGCCGGACTGCCCACCTCAAATGCGCCATAGGTCTCGCTGCGCCGCAGCCGGGCGTAGGTGGCTTCGTTGTCCAGCGGCACATCGAACACCTCAAACTCGGGCTGGCCGACGCGGATGAAGCGGTTGGCATCCTCCAGCACGCTGAACATGGGCAGGCACAGACAGTCGAACTTGGTCAGCCGGTCCTCGACGTCTTCCTTGTCGCCCTGGATGACCGGGAACGGCTGCCAGCCACCCTCCTCCGTCTCCCACAGCCGCGCGGCATGTTGCACGCCGACCAGGTCGGCCAACGGCGGGCTGGTGATGACCACGCCGCCCAGATGCGTGCCCAGGTTGCGCGGGATGCCGGCCAGCTTGGGCAGCAGCGCGCGCAACTGCGCGAACCGCGATTCCGCCCAGGCGCTGCCGCGGATATCGGGGTACTTGGCCTCGGCGCCGTCGATCTGGTCGGCGCCCAGGTGCGGCAGCGACTTGGCCAGCGCGTCGATCTCCGCCGGCGGCAGGGCCAGCGCGCGGCCCACATCGCGCACGGCGCTGCGCGCGTGGTAGCGCACGTAGGTGCCCGTCATGGCCACATGGCCCGGGCCGTAGCGCTTGAGGATGTAGTCGAGCACCTTGTCGCGCCCATCGCGCGCGAAGTCGACGTCGATATCGGGCAGGCTCTCGGTGCGCTCCTCGTTGAGGAACCGCGCCGGCGTGATGTCGCGGCTGTAAGCATCGACATTGGCGATACGCAGCGCATAGCAGACGACGCTGCCCGCGGCGCTGCCGCGCCCCGCGCAGCGGATGTCGTGCGCGCGCGCCCAGCGACAGACATCCCACACCAGCAGGAAATAGCCGTCCAGCCCCAGCTTGTGGATGATGCGCAGCTCGTCGGCCACACGCGGCGCGACCTTGGCCCACATGCCCCGCGGATAGCGCGTCTTGACCCCTTCGTGCACCAGCCGCGTGAGCAGCGCGTGCTGCTCGGCCTCCGGCGCGCCGTTGAACGACGGCACATAGCGGTCGCGGCTCAGCCCCAGTTCGTCGCAGGCCTCGGCCACCTTGGTCGTCAGCCGCAGCGCCTCGGGCAGGTCCTCAAAGGTCCGCGCCATCTCGTCGCCGCTCTGCAGGTACTGCATGTCGTTGGCCGGCCGGCCGGCGAACGGGGTATCGACAGTCTGCAGGTAACGCGTGCAGGTCAGCAGGTCATAGACCGGGAAGTCCTCGCGCACGGCATACCGCACATCGCCCGTGGCCACGTAGCGCAGGCCCAGTCGCCGCGCCAGCTCCACCTGTTGCAGGCTCAGCCGGCGGTCGCCAGCGCAGCCCAGCCGCTGGATCTCCACCAGCACCGAGCGCGCACCATACAGCTCGCACAACCGCCGTAGCAACTGCTCCGCGCCAGCCTCGTCGCGCGCGCGCAGCCGCCGCGCCAGCTCACCCCGCCGCCCGCCGGTGAGAACGAAACTGCCCTCGCCAGCCCACGCCTCCAGATCGGCCCAGCGCGCCAACGGCGCACCCCGCGCGCCGGCCAGATGCACCCGCGAAGTGAGCTGACACAGCCGCCGATAGCCCTCGCGTCGGCGGCACACGAACGTCAACGGACCGATCTCCGTGGTCAGCGTGCCCCCGACAATCGGTTTGACGCCCACCTTGCCCGCCGCCATCTCGAACCGTGGCAACGCGCAGAGGTAATCCTCCTCGGTCAGCGCCAGAGCCGTCTGACCCAACGCCGCCGCCTGCTCCAGGTAGCGCTCGGGATGGCCCGCGCCACGCAGGAAGCTGTAGCAACTCGTGGCTCGCAGATGCACGTAATCCATGGTTCAAACTGATGTTTGCATGGCTCTGAGTATAGGACAGCGCGGCCCAAACTGGCAAGGGAGTGTGTGGCGCGACGAGTCGGCGCCGCCGCTCCTGGCCACGGGCTTGCGGGCATGAGGGTATCCCCACAGGGCAAGGACGGCGGAGCCATGGGATTGGGAGCAGGATCCACCGGTTGTGTCCCAGACCCAATTAGGCGCACGGAAAATGGGAAGACTTCTCATAGCAGGCAGGCAGATCCGCTCGAGGTCCAAGGAGACCGACATGAAAAGGCGTTCAGGTTTCACTCTGATAGAGTTGCTGGTAGTGATCGCGATCATCGCGATTCTCGCCGCAATTCTGTTCCCCGTTTTCGCCAAGGCTCGCGAGAAGGCGCGCACGGCGAGTTGCCAGAGCAATCTCAAGCAGATGATGCTGGGCGTCATTCAGTACACACAGGACTATGACGAGCGCTACCCGTCGGCGCGCTGGGGCGGCAACAACGCCTACAGTTGGCGCGCGACGACCGAGCCGTACGTCAAGAGCAAGCAGCTCTTCGCCTGTCCGTCCAACCCCGATTCGCAGCTCATCTGCGCGGGTGACGGCTTCCCCCGCGGCTACTGCGCCAACGGCGCCGCCTCCAACGGCGGCACGCAGCCGCTGGACCAGGCACCACAGTCGATTGCCTCGGTCATCTCACCATCGCAGTGCATCGGGCTGGCCTGCATCACCAAGCGCAACAACGGTGACGCGGACATCTGGTTCAACGACTACACCGCGGGCGTCAACGGCGGCTACAGCGGCTCCTATGGCCACAACGGCATGGGCACGTATGGCTTCCTCGACGGGCACGTCAAGCTGATGAAGCCCACCGCCACGACCATACCGGTCAATCTGTGGGACATCAACAACAACACCGCGACGGCCACGGTTACGGCCTGGGCCGCGCTGTGCGAGACGGCGATGAAGTAGGGCGCGGCGTGCGCGTTCCTGGACCGCCCCGTCGCGCTTTGGCGTTGCGGGGCGGTTGGGGTTTGGGGTGGTGCGCGGCGAGGTCGCAGGCTCGATCACGGCACTGCGTAGAACACACGCCGCAGCGCCTGACCGGCGAACGAGGCGACTTCAAGCTGGATGAAGACGCGCGAGCCCGGTTTGGGGCCGGCCGGCAAGGTCAGCCGGATGTTGCCTGACGCCTGCTCATCACCTTGCTCCTTGCGCACGGTGACGCCCAGATCGCCGGTACCGCGCGACTGCACAAGCCACCGCCGGCCGTCTATCTCGACGCCGCCCGCGGTCGACTCGACCCACACCTGCGTCATGACCGAGCAACTCTTGTTGTAGCCGCTGGCCGTGACCTTATCGACGCGTATGGTCACAGGCACCTCGATGGTCGCACCAGGCTCGACGGTGGTGGGCAGCGCCCCCCAGGTGACTGAACCCATACTCAGCATCGTCCGTCCCGCGAAGGTCTGCGTCTGGTCGAATGTGGCGCCGCCGGCGTCGCCGGTGATCTTGTTGCGGCAGGGCATGTCGGGGTTGTTGTCGGGCGCAGCCTGGGACTCGGTCTTGTCGGCGGTCTGCTGCCACTTGCCTGGCGCCACGGTCGCGGGCACGGCCCCTGAGGCGATCACCGCCACGCCTTCAGCCTGTCCGAACTCAGCCTTGGCGTCGTCGTTCCAGCCGATGACGCGTACGGTGTAGGTGCCGGTCCGGGCGAACCGGTGTCGCGCGTTGGGCTCCTTGGTGCGCACGGTCGCTGTGCCGTCGCCGAACTGCCAGGCATAGGACGCGCGAGGCGGGCCACCGACCGTGACGGCGGTGAAGGCCACCTCCTGGTTGGGCACGCCGGTCGCCTTGGGCGGCGCAAGCGCCAGGGCCGGACCAGCGCGCACGATGACCTCGACAGTGGCGGGCCTCGACCGCGCGTTGCTGGCCATGATGTACAGCATGTCGCCGGCCGCCACGTTCGCCTCGACGTCCTTGGTGGTGGTCTCGGCCGCGAAGCTGCCGAGCGCCTTGGTGCCCGCGGCTCGTCGGTTGCCCTTCAGCAGGAACACGTCAACGGCAGACATCGGCGGCAGTGCGCCGCGCAGGCTGACATGGACAGTACGAGGAGCGGCGCCATTGGGCTCGACGGCACAGCCCCAGAGCAGGACCGTGCCGTCGGCGGGTAGGGCGAAAACCTGACTGGTCTGGGTGCGGGCCAACGGCAGCCGATTGTTGCTGAAGCTACCCGCCTGCGTGCGTAGCGCCAGCCCATCGGCCACCGGCTCCCAGACTTTGGTCCGGGGGTTCTGGGTGGCCAGCGGGCTGGTCGGATCGAAGAAGGCGTACGTGGCAAACCCGCGCAGCATCTGCTCCCAGGGCGTCTTCGAGCGCAACAGGTGGTTCTCGATCATCGAGAGCGTCACCGTGCGACCGTAGTCGTCGTCCGGGTTGTAGGTGCCCAGCATCTGGCTGGCAAGTTGTAGACTGCCGATGCTCAAGACATTGGCCGTCTCCATGGTCAGACAGCGCGACGTGCTGCTGTAGACGTGGTCGAAGAGCGACTTGAAGGAGATGCCCCGGCCGGTGAGGTAACGCAGCCAGTGCGCGGCAGCATACTCATGGTTGTCGTCGACGGTGTTCAGGCCCCGGCCAAAGAAGTCGGCTGGCAGCGGTGCAATGCGTGTCTTGCCGCGCCACACGGTGTCGGCGGCGTACTCCGCGGCGCACTCCACCCACCAGCGGCGCAGGCGAATGCTGATCAGGCTCCAGTATTCGGCTTCCACCGTATGGAACAACTCGTGCGCCGCCATGAGCCGGACCGACTCCGGCGTGGGGGGCGCGCCGCTGGCGGTGAGGTAGCCGCGCAGCGTCAACGCCAGGGTCCCGGTGCAGACGCTACGGTAGGAGTCGCCGGTGCCGCCGATGGCCACGTCGATACGAAAGGCCTCGGGCAGGCGGAAGCCCAGCCCGCGGTACTGCGCGTGGGCGTATTCAAGGGCCGCCTTGGCGTACTCGACGAACGCCGGCACGCCTGGCCGCCTCGGCAGCCGCGCGCCGCCCAGTGGATCGCGAGCGCCTTCGGCGGCCAGGGCCGCCAGCCAACTGGCGTCGTTGGTCTGTGCATTGCCTTGGAGCTCCCTGGCGCTGTAGCTCACGTCGAAGTGCTCGGTCTGGTCGAAGCTGAGCGTGAGGAAGCCGGTGGCGCGCCGGAAGAGGCCCCAGGGCGACAGATGGCGTGTGCGCACGGAGACGGTGTGCGCGACCGGATCGATGCGCGTTGGCACGTTCACCCACTCGCGCACTGCACTGTCCCAGTAGCCCACGCTCAGCGACTCGTCAGGTGATTGGCCGGCCGGGACGGCATCCGGAGGGTAGCCGAAGGTCAGGGTCAGCGGCTCCTCGAACCAACACTTATCGCCCAGGGTGACTTCCGCGCCCTGGAGCAGCGTCCAGCCGGGGCCAGGTGAGCCGGGCAGCGCGTCGAGCGATTTGATAGTTGGCTGCGCCGCGCCCGGCGGCGCGCTGACCGTCGGGAGGCCGTGCGGTGCCCCGCCCGGCAATGGCAGGACCGGCCGTGCATCCTCGATCGGCCCCGCGTACAGCATCCTGACGGTGCCTACCAGGCTGTGGCCTTGGCCGGGGCAATCGCCGAAGTACATCCGCAGCCGCGCCAGATGGGCCTTGAGCGCCATGCTCGCGTCGGCTCGACCATCAATCCGCAGCGTGACACCGTCGTCCCGCACCTCCACCTCGACGGTGTGGTCAGAGTCGGCGGGCACCGTCGCGCGCGACACCAGCAGATGCCACCCGTTGGTGGCTCGTTGCGGGGACTGCTGGCTTGGCTCGTAGAGCCAGAAGTTGACCTTGCCCTGGCTGTCGATGAACAACAGATGCGCACCGGCCGGGGCTGCGCCGTCGCCCACCGTGTCGTAGAGGCCGCCCGGCTGGGTATAGCGCACCGCGAACCGCAAACGCGCGTCGCGCTCCGGATACGCGGGCTCAACGGGTAGCGCCGACTGAACGTCGCCGAGTCGCAGGACCAGATCCGCGCCGCGCAGTTCCGCGACGGACAGGCAGGACAACACGACGCAGACACGCGCAGCGAGACACGCCCGGCTCTGCATGGCACCCCTCCAGAACGGCAGAGGCTTCTTCGCGGCGTGATGCATTCCTGTCCGCAGGCCCGAAATACGCGCGACGCCCCTGCAATGGGCGACGGCTTGCAGCCGGCGTGCCCGTCTGGGGCGTGGCCACGGACGGCCAGGAGGCCGGCTCTGCCTCCTACTCCACCCGCTCAACCCGAATCACATGCCGCACCGGCACCACCGCCCGCGCGACGTCGGCGGCCAGCCGCGCATGCGTCGCCTCGGTCTCGGCGACCACCTGGTCGGGATTGGCGCGGAACTCGGCGCTGTGGAAGCGCTCCTTGATCTGCGTCCGCTCAAAGGCCTGCTTGAGCCGCACAGCCTCGTCCACTCGGGCGAAGGCCGCGGCGAACGGGTTGTCGGGGAAGGCGTCG
>JACRKZ010000079.1 GCA_016235455.1 Armatimonadota bacterium
CAGACGGCGGTGGTATTCCTCGGCCAGCGGCGTGGTCGCGCCGAGATGGCCGTAGGTGGCCGCCTTCAGCTCCCCGCTGAGCCGACTGCGGTCGGCGGTCAGCGCGCCGATCCGGGCCTGACGGGCCGCGGCGCGCTCGGCGCGGTCCGCGGCGTCGATGGCGGCCAGCTCGGCGTCGCTCAGGTCGCGCGGCTCGATGGTCAGGTCGTCGTACCAACCGGTGCTCGCGTCCCACGGGCTGCCCAGCATGATGCTGTCGAGCCGGCGCAGACGCTCGTTGACCATCACCTGCTCGCCGTCGATGCTCAGCGCCGTGCGCCGGCCGTCGAGCAGGAAGCTGATGCGGTGCCAGCCCAGCGTGCGCTTGACGCGCGTGTCGGTGTAGGTCATGCCGATGCGCGCCTGATAGACCGTCGGCGTGCCGGCCACGAACAGCAGATACTCATCGCCCACGTCCGACACGCTGACCGTCTGCCGCTTGGCCGGCGCCAGGTCGTCGTAGAACCAGCACTCGACGCGGCCAATGACCGGCTTGGCGAGCTTGAGCGACATGCATCCGGTGGCGCCGGGCGGGCCGGAGTACAGGCTCTGCTTCCCACCGTGGGCCTGATCGGCCACGAGGCGCATGGGCTGCTTCTCGGCCAGCGTGACGAACCCGCCGACGTTTTGCTCGAAGTCCAGGGTCAGGGCCCCGGCGCAAGCGGCGACGAGGGCCAGCAAGCCCGGAAGCGCGCTACGGCGCAAGCACCTTGATGGCAATGTCCTTCTCCAACGTGCCCAGCAGCACCTGGTCACCCTCGGCCTTGAAGCTGCGCACGCGCGCGCCGGTGTAGGTGTCCCACACCTCGATCGTGCGGCCCGCGGCGCCCGGCAGCGTGACGCTGGCGCCTTCCACGGGTGGCACCGGCTTCTTCTCGGCTACGTTCCACCAGGTGTGGGCACGGTTCTGCACCCAGACCAGGCTGAGCGTCTTGCCGCGCAACCCCATCGCTCGCGCGCCGGCCGACGCCGTCGGCGTGAACGGTTCGAAGCCGGCGGTCGTCCAGGGCACGCCGTCGATGTAGCCGGCAACGCCCTTGTAGTGGTACCAGAGACCCTTGGGTTCGACGTAGTTGTCCCACCACCACAGGTGGCCCACGCCGGCCCCGCCGGCCATCATCGCGCCCCACATGCCGTTGTGCAGGTTCACGCCGTCTTTGTCGTCGTCGCTGCGCGGGCTGAGGCCCCACTCCTGGTTGACCAGCCCAAACTCGGCGAAGAAGGCCGGCTTGCCGAAGCCGCGGATCATGGCCACATGGTCGGCCATCATCTGGGCCATGTCCTTGCCGAACTCGGTGGACTTCCAACTGGGATGCCAGTAGCCGTGCATCTGGGCGAAGTCGATCTCTTTGGACGACCATAGCTCCGGCTCGTAGACGAAGCTGCCCAGGCTGTTGACGGTCAGGTGGCGCGGGTTGATCTCCTTGAGGTAGGCGCACATCTCACGCGCCCAGGCCTGCACAACAGGGGCCTTGTAGCCCTGCACGCAGTCGATCTCGTTCCACAGTTCCCAGGCCATGACATTGGGCGACCAGCCCCAGCGCGCGACGGCATAGCGCAGGCGGTTGCGGAACTGGCGCTTGGCCGCGTCGTTGGCGAACACGTCGAGCACCGTCTCGCAGGGGCCGCCGTTGGCCTTGGCATACGGGTTCTGGTCGTCGAAGGTGCGGAAGTTCTCCAGGCAGACCTTGAGGTAGATGCCCTTGGCCTGGGCCAGGTCGACCACGTAGTCCATCTGCGCCGCGCGATCCATCTTGTAGACGCCCGGCTTGCCCCACTCGAAGCCAAAGGCCCACGACGGCATCCAGAGCCGCGCGTAGTTGCCGCCGTTGCCGGCCAGCGCGCCGAACCAGCGGTCGTAGTCGGCGGTGCCCGCGGCGGCCTTATACCAGCAGACGTTCAGCCCGTTGGCGAAGTACGGTCGGCCGTCCTCGAACTCGAAGTAGTGCTCGTCTTGGGGGCTGACGCGCAGGAACGGCCGCGACGTACCGGCGGCCACATCGATGTCGCCGCTCCAGGTGGTGGTGCCGCTGCGGTCGCGCGCGGCCAACTCCACATGATGCCGGCCGGGCACGCTGGGCAGCCAGCGCACACGCCAACTCGGCTGGCCGCGCGGGGTGAGCCGCTCGGCCACGCCGCCCCGCACCGCGTCGAGCGAGCGGTCGTAGTCCAGGGCGTAGAAGCCGGGCACTCGCAGCTTCTGGCCGTCGGGCGCCGTGATGACCGCGTCGAGCGCGATCTGCTCGGCCCAGAAGGGCGTGGACCAGGTACCCGAGAGGCGCACGTCCAGTTCGTGTCGCTGGCCGACGGTGGCCGCGTCCCAGCGCGCGCCGCCGATGACCAGCGGGCCTTCGGCGTCGAGCGCCAGCCGCGGCATGAGCCAGTCGCGCGTGTCCTCGGGCCGTACGGTCACGCCCAGCCGCAGCGCCTCACCGGGCTTGACCTTGGTCGATGTGGCCAGCTTGACGAAGGCCTGGTAGGCCGCGCCGCCAAATTCGCGCGTGTCCTGCACGTTGAGCAGCCGCGGCTGGTCGAGCTCGACCACCATCTGGTCGGCGCGGCCGCGGGCGAAGATGTAGCGCTCCGCCGAGCCCTGTACGAAGTGGCGCACGGCCGGCTTGACCGCCGGGAAGACGACCTCCTCGCGCGGGTGCAGGCTCAGGCCCAGCCCGGCGAAGCGCGGCTGCGGCAGGTCCAGCACCAGGCTCAACTCGGTGACGTTCGTCTCCGCGGCCGGCTCGGCCTCGTAGTCGATGCGCCAGCCGCCGTCGACCGGCGTGACCGTCTGGCGCAACTGCCAGACCAGGCCCGAGGTCGGCTCGGTCAGCCAGAGCGTAACCAGCGCCGTCTCGCCGCGCAGCTTCGCTTCGACCACAGCCGCGCCCCGTTGGCTGGCGCTCTTCCAGTCGGCGCCGAACAGGATCAGCTGGCCCAGGCCCAGATAGGGGCCCGCGGCATCGCTCACCGCGAAGGAGCCGTCACGCGAGACGGTCATGGTGCTGCCACCGGCCTGGTAGGTGATCAAGGGCTTCTCCAACCCGACCGGGGGTTGCGTCTGCGCCACGGTCGGTGCGACGGCCAGGGCCAGGGCGGCGAGGTACGACAGGCAGAGGGATCGGTAACGCATGAGCAGCGGGTTCGCCGGCAGGCAGGACTTCCCTGCCGGGCGGCCAATCGGTGGCCAGCGAGAAGAGTATGAAGCAAGTTGCCATCGTCGGCCCGCGCCAGGCCGAGTTGATCGACGTACCGGATCCCCAGCCGATCGACGACTGGGTCGTGGTCAAGGTGACCGTGGCGCCGATGTGCACCGAGTACAAGGCGTGGCTTGGCGGTCAGCTGTCCAACTGTCTCGGTCACGAAGCGGTGGGCGCAGTCTGCGCCGTCGCGCGGCCCTGCGGCGTGGCCGTCGGCGACCGCGTGGTGGTCCATCCCACCTGGCCCTGTGGTCGCTGCGAGCTGTGCCACGCCGGCGACTACATCCACTGCGAGCACATGGTCAACGTCAAGGCCTACACCGGCTCCGATTCGGGTACGGCCACCTACTGCCAGTACGTGATCAAGCCCGACTGGTTGTGTACCCGCATTCCGGACGACATCAGCGACGATCTGGCCGGGCTGCTGCTGTGCGGCCTGGGGCCGTCGTTCGGCGCGTTCGAGCGCATCGGGCTGGCCGCGTGCGACACGGTGGTCATCACCGGCCTCGGCCCGGTCGGGCTGGGCGGCGTGGTCAATGCCGCCTTCCGCGGCGCGCGCGTGCTGGCCGTGGAGTCCAATGCCTGGCGCGCGGAGCTGGCCGTGGCGCTCGGTGCGGAGATCGTGCTCGACCCGCGCGACGAAGCCACGCCGGCGCGGCTGCGCGAACTGACCGGCGGCCGCGGCGCCAGCGCCGCGCTGGACTGCTCGGGCGCGGTGCAGGCGCACCGGCTGCTGGTCGACGCACTGGGACGCGGGGGCCGGCTGGCCTTCGTCGGTGAGTCCAGCGCCGATACCGTGCTGCATGTGTCCAGCGACATGATACGCAAGGGGCTGACTTTGCGCGGCTCGTGGCACTACAACCTGACGCGCTACGGCGCGCTGGTGGACGTGCTGCGCCGCTCGCCCGTCGCGGCCCGGCTGATCACCCACACCTTCGCCATGAGCCGCGTGCAAGACGCCTTCGAGACTCTGGCAACGCAGAACACCGGCAAGGTGCTGTTGCGACCGTTCGAGTGAATGGTCATACTTGCCCCACAAGGAGAGAGCGATGCGTCGCTGGTTGCTGCTGTGTCTGGTGCCCTTCTGCCTGGGCGCTGCCCGGGCCGATGTCTTCGACTATGTGGCCAAGCCCGATGACTCGTTCACCTGGTCGGTGGGCCAGGCCGGCCCCGGCTACACCACGCTGGACATGACCTCCCAGACCTGGCAGGGCATCCCCTGGAAGCACACCATCAGCTTGTACCGGCCCGACAAGCCGCTGGTTGATGACCTGTGCGTACTGGTCATCACCGGTGGCAGCTTCCGGCCCCAGGACCCGGAGGCGAGCATGCTGGGCCTGGCCGCCACCCAGTTCAGGCTGCCCGTGGCCGTGCTCTGGAACATCCCCAACCAGCCGCTCTTCGAGGGCAAGAGCGAGGATGCGCTCATCGCCTACACGCTGACCCGCGCCGTGGCCACCAAGGACGAGAGCTGGCCGCTGCTCTTCCCCATGACCAAGAGCGCGGTGCGCGCCATGGACGCGGTCCAGGCGCACAGCGAGAAGGCCTGGGGCAAGAAGGTCACGCGATTCATCACCACCGGGGCCAGCAAGCGCGGCTGGACGACATGGTTCACCGGCGCGGTGGACAAGCGCGTCTGCGCCATCATGCCGATGGTCTACGACAACCTCAACATCCCCGAGCAGATGGCCCACCAGATCAAGACCTGGGGCTCGTATAGCCCGAATATCCACGACTACACCGAGGCCGGCCTGCAGAAGCTGCTGGAGAGCGAAGAGGGCAAGCGCCTGGCCGGCATCATCGACCCGTATACCTACCGCGACAAGATCACCATGCCCAAGCTGATCATCTGCGGCACCAACGACCGCTACTGGACGGTCGACGCGCTCACGTTCTATCGCGACAAGCTGGTCGGCGAGACCAACCACATCTACGTGCCCAACTCCGGCCACGGGCTCAACGACATCGGCCGCGTGCTGGGCGCGATGAATGGCTTCGCGCGCAGCGTGGCGCTCGGCGGGCAGCGGCCCAAGCTGGACTGGAAGTACACGGTCGACGGCGACAAAGTGTCGATCCGCGTCGTCTCGCCCGAAGCCACGAAGATGGATCTGTGGACCACCTCGGCCCAGGCCGGCAAGTTCTTCGACACCAAGTGGGTCAGCCAGCCCATGGCGAAGGATGGCGACGCCTGGGTAGCCACGGCGACGGTGCCCCAAGGCCAGCAATTGGCGGCGTTCGGCGAAGCCACCTACGACGGCGGCGGGCGGCCCTACACCTTCTCCACCGGGCTCAAGCTGACTCCGGAAGGCTGAGCGTATGGTCACCATCTACCACAACCAACGCTGCTCCAAGAGCCGCTGCACGCTGGACCTGCTGCGTGAGCACGGCGTGGAACCCCAGGTCATCAACTACCTGGAGACGCCGCCCACGGCCGAGGAGCTGGACCGCCTGCTGGAGTTGCTCGGCCTGCAGCCGCGGCAACTCATGCGGCGGGGTGAAGCGCCGTACCGCGAGCTCGACCTGGACAACCCGGAGCTGAGCCGCGAGGCGCTGCTCGCGGCCATGGTGGCCAACCCCATCCTCATCGAGCGGCCCATCGTGGTCAACGGCGACCGCGCCGCGCTGGGCCGCCCGCCAGAGCAGGTGCTGGACGTGCTGTGATGCGCAAGGGAGCGTGCTGTGCCGAACCGATCGAACGACAAGCCGGTCACTGTGCTGGTGGTGGAAGACCAGGAACTGGTGCGCCGCGTGCTCGTGGCGTCGCTGTCCAGCGCCGACGGCATCGAAGTGCTGGGCGAAGCCGCCGACGCAAAGACCGCGCTCGCACTCTATGAGCAGCTGCGTCCGCAGGTTGTCACGCTGGATCTGGGCCTGCCCGACGAGGAAGGCGTGGTGCTGCTGCGGCGGCTGCGGCAGATCAACCCCGAGGTGCGCGCCGTGGTGGTCTCGGCCCGCGAAGACTCCGCCAGCCGCGCACAGGCACTGGAGGCTGGCGCCTGCGCCTACGTGGCCAAGCCCGTGCAGCCCGACTTCCTGATCTCCATGGTGCGCGAGGCGGTGGCCTGGCCGCAGGCCACCAGCCTCTATGGCTGGGACATGCTGTTCTTCGAACGGCCGCCGGGCGAGCCCGCGCCGGCCAGACCCAGCGTGCTCGTGGTCGACGACGAGCAGGTCGTGCGGCGACTGCTGGTGGCCGCGGTGAGTGATGCCGGCTGCGACCTGGTGGGCGAGGCGGCCAGCCTGGCCGAGGCCGATGCCCTGATGGCCGCACACCAGCCGTCGCTCATCTTGCTCGACGTGTCCATGCGCGACGGCGAGGGGCTGGCCTGGATGGCCGAGCGCGCCAAGACCCAGGCCCTGCCGCCGGTGGTGGTGGTCTCGGCCCACACCCATCGCGACGTGGTCTGCCGCGCCATGGCGCTGGGCGTGGCCGGCTACCTGACCAAGCCCGTGACGCGCGGGCGAGTCGCCGCGGCGTTGCAGCGTTTGCTGGGAGTGCGTCCGGGGTAACGAGGCGCCGTCAGCCGGCCGGCAGAACCACGATCTCAGGCGATGCCTTGCAGCCAGCGCCGACACTCAGGCCGATCACCGCCAGCGGCACCCCCCGGTCGCCGCACAGCGCCCTCGTCGACCCAGAAGGTGCCGGCATAGGCTTGGCCGCCGCGCTGCGTCACCTGGCCGGTGGCCATGTAGCGCGGGCTCAGCCCGAGCCGCAGACGCTCCTGGTCGAGGCACACCAGCATCCGCACCGGGTCGGCGCCAAGGGCGCGAAGCTCCCGGTCAAACTGCTCGACCAGCATGCGACACGCGTCGTTGGCGGCTTCGATGCGACGCACATCGGCACTGTCCGTCGGTGCCGGCAGCTTGAGCAGACCGTCCCAGCCGAGCACGGTGGCCACGGCAAACTCGTAGCGCGTCATGACCGCGGGACAGCCGCGCATCACCGGTCCACCGGCTTGCGCACGGCCCAGCACACCCAGGTACTGATAGCAGGGGCTGGTGAACAGCACATCGGCGAAGATGCCGGCCCACGTGGCCGGCGCCAGCGAGGCACCGGCCAGCAACGCAATCAGCCAACCGCGCCGGATCATCTCGAGCTCCCGGCACTGAGCGTGCCACGCCGCCTACTCCAGCACCAGCACCGTGTAGGTGTAGACGATATCCTGGCGTGCGCCCGACGGCACGGCGACCTTCCAGACCAGCGACTGCACCTGGTTGATGGGCGACAGCAGCTTGGCGGTGCGGCGTACGTCGGCCGTGGGCTTGGTGTCGACGATCTCGCCCTGGAGCTGCTTGCGAACCTCGATCTGTGCCTCGACCGCCTTGCGGTTGAAGATGGCCAGCTCGCCCTTGACGGTCAGCCGCGAGTAGCTCAGCCCGCCCAAGTGCTCGGCGGCCCGTTCGGTCTTGATGATGCTCTCCGAGGCCATGGTCGGCAGGTCGACGCTGCGCGTCACGCGCAGGTCGACCTGGTCGCCGGCGCCGGTGTAGGTCAGCATCTCCTGGCCCATGATCCGGCCGTCGCGCAGCATCATGGCCGGCGCCGTGGTCCAGGGCACGCCGCTGGTGTTGGTCAGCCGCAACACATGCCAGATCTGTGGCGACTGGGTGCGTCCCGTGTCGTTGCCACTCGAGC
The DNA here is from genome assembly GCA_016235455.1 of Armatimonadota bacterium. Classification (GTDB taxonomy): domain Bacteria; phylum Armatimonadota; class UBA10988; order UBA10988; family UBA10988; genus UBA10988. Next base: position 7,870 of record JACRKZ010000079.1, read on the forward strand.
GCGGCGCCCACCACCAGGGCCGCCAGCGGTAGTCCTCATCCACCGTGTCGGGCAGCTCCCAAGTGAACAGGCTGCGGCACGGCACGTCGGAGGTGAACAGCGGGTAGTAGCCACGCTCGCCACGATCCAGGGTGACCTTGGGTTGCGGGTAGAAGAACAGGTCTTCGCTCTGCTCGCCGGCCGACGGCTTGTAGACCGGTCCGACCGGCGGCGCGCTGTCCTGGCTGCGCACCTGCATGACCTGCGAGGTCACGCCGCCGTAGCGGTCGGTGCCGTCCTGCGGTGCGCTCAGCGCGGTGATGAAGGCGGTCACGTCGGCGTTGAGCGCCAGCGGATCGTGCACCTGGGCGAAGCGCAGGTTGGGGAAGCCAGTGACGAACTGCAGGTCCGTGGCGGCCAGGGCTTCCACGTCGTTGACCACCATGGCCTTCATGCCGAACGAGGCGGTTTCGCCCTTCACATCGAGCCGGTAGCTGGGCGCCCAGGTCAGCCCCCAGGTCAGGTACCAGACCGACAGCGGGCCGGGCTTGTCCAGCTTGAGCTTCACGCCCACGGCGGCTTGGGCCTGGTCGTAGCGGGTCGCCAGTTGCTTGCCACGCAAGCCCTTGATCTGGTTGGGCTCCAGCGCCAGCTGGCCGTCCCTGGTATCCAGCAGCACGAAGCCGGGCACCGGCGGCGCGGCAGCCATGGTCTCGCGGTAGTAGTAGTAGTCGTTGGCGCGCCCGCCCTGGCGCATGGCGATGGTGGGCATCTTCTCGGGCAGCGCGCGCAGCGTGCCCGCCTGCCAGGCGTTGTCGACCTTGATCTCCACGGCCCGGCCGAGGTTGGCCCGCAGCAGGTCGACCAACGTCAGCGCGTCGGTCGGCGTGCGGCGCGGCAGGTTTACTGCGGTGGCGCTCAACTCGGCGCCGGCGGGCGGCACCAGCCAGAAACTGCCATGCACCGGCGCCGGCAGCTCGCCCACGATCCATTCGCCCGCGGCTGGCACGGTGACATCGCGTACCACCATGGCCAACCCGTTCTTGAACAGCGCGGCTGTACGGATCTTGGCCGGCAGCACCTCCGGCCCTTGGGCCAAGGCCAGCGAACCGAGGAGCAAGGACAGCACGATGGCACATCGACGCATGGTCGTCTCCCTGTTGCGGCGCCCTCGGCTGCCAGTACCCAGGCAGAGGCAGACGCGTTTACGTTTTGGTCACAGCGTCGTCGCCTTGACGCCGGCCGTCGCGGCAGGCTAGCCTTGACGTGGAGAACCCTAGATGCGCATCATCTCGTTGGCCACGCTGTTGGGCGCGCTGCCCGTCATGGCGGTGCCGCCGTCCATCTCGCCGTCGACTTATGGCGGATGGAAGGCCACCAGCCTGAGCAACGGTCTGGTGGAGGTGGTCATCGTGCCGCAAATCGGCGGGCGCATCATCCAGTACAAGCTGGGCGACAAGGAGTTCTTCTGGGTCAATCCCGATCTCAAGGGCAAGACATCACCGCCCAGCGGGCTCGGGCCGGACGGCGCGTGGCTCAACTACGGTGGCGAGAAGCTGTGGCCCGCACCCCAGGGCGCGATGCCCGACGGCTGGCCTGGCCCGCCGGACGCCATACTCGACGGCTCGCCGCACACGCTGACCACCTACAGCGCCGACGGCCACGCCGCGGTGCGCCTGACCAGCCTGGATGACCCGCGCAGCGGTATCCGCTTCAGCCGGTCGGTGCGTGTCTTCCCGGGCACCACGCGCGTCAGCATCGAAGCCACGATGATCAACATCGACAGCAAGCCGCGGCGCTGGGGCATCTGGTCCGTGACCCAGAACAACGGCGTGGCACCCACGGGCCGGGGCTACAACAACCTGCTCTCGGCCTACTGCCCCACCAACCCCCGGAGCCGCTATGCCGGCGGCTACAACGTGATGTGCGGCAGCGCCACCAACCCCACCTTCCGCGCCGACCCGGTGACCGGCGTGACGCGGGTCGACTACCAGTATCAGGTGGGCAAGATCGGCCTCGACTCGGTCGGCGGCTGGGTCGGCGTAGTCGATGGCGCCAGCGGCTACTGCTTCGTCGAGCGGTACACGCCGCATCCCGACAAACCGTACCCGGACAACGCCTCCGTGGAGTTCTGGTCGAGCGGCCTGGGCAAAGTCCACGAGACCGACCCGGCCCCGATGCCCAACGACCCCAAGCTCACGCCGTACCTGGTCGAGAGCGAGCTGCTCGGCCCGCTGACCAGCCTGGCGCCGGGCGAGAGCACCACCTTCTGCTACAGCTTCCAGGCCTGCAACGTGGGCGGCACCTACCCCATCCTCGACTGCACCGAGGTGGGCGTGACCTGCGAGCGCCTGCGCGTCGGCGGCGGCAGCAGCCTGCATGTCACCGGCCGGTTCGGCGTGTTCCAGCCTGGCCGCCTGGCGTTGCGGCTGCTCGACGCCAAGGCGCGCGTGCGCGAGACGATCGACCTGACCCAGGTCGCCACGCCTCTCAAGCCGGTGCCCGTCGACGTCACCTTTGACCGCCGCGACCTGCCCGTGGCCGCGCTGGCGCTGGTCCTGCTCGACGAGAGCGGCAAGCAGGTCGGCGTGCTGGGGCGAGTTGATGTGGGCGCCGGCAGGTAGGCCACGGGCCTGCTGGCCTGCCATACGGCCGACCGCCTACGTCCGACATGCGTTAAGCTAGAGCCGGGAGAGAGCCCGATGCTGTCGGTTGCGCTGTGCTTGTCGTTGCTGGCCACTCCGGTCGTGCCCGCCAACCTGGCCAGCGCTCTGGCCGGCCTGCCGGCCGGTGGCGTGCTCACCTTGGCGCCTGGCGAGGTCGCGGGCTCGGTCAACATCCCCGCCGACGGCGTGACTCTGCAAGGCAGCGGCGGCACGCGGCTGCGCGGCGCGGTGCGCGTCGGCGCACACGTAGGCGTTACACTGCGCGGGCTCAGCCTGGAGCCGGGCGACGACACGGCCGTGGATGGCGCGCAAGCCGAGGGGCTGACCGTCGACTCCTGCCGCATTGCCGGCGCGCGCATCGGCGTGGCCTTGGGCAAAGGCGGCGTGGTTACCGGCTGCACCTTCAGCGGCATCACCCAGACCGCGATCGAGGTCGGCACCGACGGTGTGCGTGTCGAGGACAACCTGCTGATCGACTGCGGACGTGGTCGGGACGGCGCTGGTATCACGCTGCGCGGCGGCAAGGGCGCGCTCGTGCGCGGCAATTGGCTGGTGCGTAGCGCGCTGGTAGTCGGCGCGGTGGGCGAGGCCACGCTCGAAGCCAACGCGCTCAGCGGCGCGGGCATCGAAGTCGGGCCCGGCGCCAAGGGCGTGCAGTTGGCGCTCAACACCATCTACGACGCCCCGCAGGCCGTGACGCTGCGTGACGGCACCGACAATCGACTGCTGGGCAACTGGTTGCTCGACGGTCGCTTCCTGTTCGGCCAGGCCGTCGGCCACGAGGGCATGGGACTGGTGCTGGCCGAGCATGTTGCCGGCGGCAGCGCCGACAACATGGTTGCGGGCAACCTGTTCCAAGTCTCCGGCCCGGCGGTCGTGGCTCAGAGCGATTCGCCGCCAACACCGCGCAAGCCCGCGGACCCGTGCCCGCTGCTGCGCCGCAACCGCTTCTCGGGCAACCTCTACGACCGCGCCGACAGCCAGTCGACGCTGCCGGTGGGCATGTTGCTCGAAGGGACTGGCCGGCCGGTGCCGGTGCCCACGCTGGCCGCCTATGACCAGCGTGGCCTCCTGGCGCAGTCCGACCCGGGCGACCTGGGTCTGCTGCCCCGCTGGCTGTGGATCACCGCGGGCGACAAGCCGGCGCTGCTGCCGAGCCTCTACGACCCGTCGTGCGAGGCGCCGTCGGTACGCGATGGCGTGCCCGTGGGCTGGACGCCGGCGGGCGGTCAGACCTCATTAAGCACCGATGGCGATGCCCGCGACGGCCGCTGCGCCCTGCAGGTCGTCGGCCGCGGCGACGAGCCGGCGCCCATTGGCTGGCGCTCGCAGCGGCTGCCGGTGCTGCCGGGCGCCACCTACGGCCTGGCTGCCTGGCTGCGCACCGATGACGTGCAGCCGATGACCGATGACGGCGGGGTCGTGGTCACCGCGCGCTGGCTTTCGGTCACTGGCGAGGTGCTGGGCCGCGTGGTGCTCCTCGGGCCGGGCGAACTGCCGCTGCTGCGCCGGGGCACGCAGCCCTGGACCGATCTCTCCAGTGAGCAATCAGCACCTGAGCAGGCGGCCTGGCTGGAGGTCTTTGCCGGGCTCGACCACGCCAAGGGCAATGTGCGTTTCGACGCGGTGAGCATCGAGCAGACGCAGCCGTCGGCACCGACACTCACCCGGCTGCCGTGGTTGGCCAAGCCTGGCGACCCGCCTCCGCCGCCCAAACCCAAGCGCATGCAGCCCTGGCGGCCCGGCTGGGGCAAGGTCAACTAGAGCAGTCTCAGTCGCAGACTGAGCAGTCTCAGTCGCAGACTGAGCAGTCTCAGTCGCAGACTGAGCAGTCTCAGTCGCAGACTGAGCGGGCTCAGTTGGTCGGCGCCACCGTATAGGTGTACCAGCGTGGGGTCTCGGCGATATCGCCGCGGAGCACCGTGGCCTTGACCCAGTGCGGGCCAGGCGTGCTGACCTCGGGCCGGTACTCGGCCGGCGAGGGGAGCGGCAACTTCGCCGCACCGACCTCGCGGCCGTCGTCGTCGACCACCGCCAATGCCAGCGTCACGTCCTGCCGCGGCTCGGCGCAGGTAAACCGCAGACGCGGCGGCTCGGGGCCGGCGGCCTTGTTGGTCAACTGCACGCAGCGCAGTGTCACTGGTGCCGTCAGGCCGTCCAGATCGAGGCGCGTCGGCGTGTTGCCGCCAGCGGACAGGGCCACACTGCGGCCCTCGGGCGTGAACAGCGCGCCCCGCGCGCCGCGGCCCGTGCTGGCGGTGGTCAGCGGCAGCGCCGTGCCGTAGCTGCCGTCGGTGGGCGCCACCATCAGCGTGTCGCTCGACTCGTCGTAGTACAGCACGCGGCGTCGCGTGGCATCGAGCGACGGCGCGGCATAGGTGCGCGCAGGCGCCCACGGCCGCAGCAACTGCAGCGTGCCGTCGGGCGTGAGCAGCACCACCGCCTGGCGCTCCTCGCTCAGCAAGGTAGCCAGCAGCGTGCCGTCGGGCAAGCACTCGGCATCGCCCAAGCCCGGCTGGCCGAACGGCGCGGGCGGCGCCACCTCAGCGCCGGCGTCCAGGTCGTAGGCGCGCAACCGGCTGGCTCGAGCGCGCAGATCCTGCTCGGTCACGAGCAGCAGCCGACCGTCGGGCGTCCAAGTCGTGCGGCGCAGCGTCTTGTCGCCCTCGGCGGTCATGATCTGCTTGTGTGCGCCCGACGAGTTGGTCTTCTGCAGCCACAAGGCGTTGCCCACGACCCAGGCCAGATGGCCCTCGTCCGGGCTCCAGGTGGCCCAGGTCTTGGTGGTCTCCTGGTCGGTCAACTGCGTGGCCAGGCCGTGGCCGAGGATGTCGGTGGCCTGGAGCTGGTTGTGGAAGTTGTCGGCGTAGAGTACACGGTCGCCGGCGGGGCTGACATCCCAGATCTGGCCGCCGCGGTCCCATAGCTGGCGGCGCGCAGTTGTGGTCACGCCGAGTCGCACCCGCGCCGAGCGCAGGCTGAACGGCTCATCGGCCACGAACGATTCCCAGATGGAGCTGGGATCGCCCCCGTCGGCCGCGGCCAGCGCCGCGGTGCCGTAGAGCGCGTCGGAATCCTGTGCATCCCTGGTCAGTGCCGCCTGCAGCGCCACACTGGCGCCGCCGGCGTTGCCTTCCTGGCGCAGCAGTTCGCCATAGGCGGCCAACACACAGGCCTCATTGGGCCAGCGCGTCACGGCCAGCGTGGCGTCGGTCATGGCCAGGCCGGTGTCGCCGAGCTGGTACCGCGCCACCGCCGCCAGCGCGGCCGCCTTGGGCTGGTCGTCGACCTCCGGTCCGGCCTGGCGCAGCCGGCTGTAAGCATCGCCGGGATCGCCCGACACCACCGCCAGTTCGGCCAGGGTCACCAGCGCCTGCGTGCGCAACTCAGCTGAGCGCGAGGCCTCGCCCGCCAGCGTCGACGCCGGCCGGGATTCGCCCAGCCAGGCGAACAGCCGCGCGCCGCGCAGTGCCGCGGCTGGGGAGTTGTCCCAACTCGACCACCAGCCCGGCATGGCCCGCACCAGCGCCTCGCGCCAGTCTGGCCGAAGGTCGCGCAGCCGCCAGCCGACGGCCGCCGCCGCCTTGCGGTCGCTCGGCTGGTCGAACGCCGCGCGCAGCAGCGCAAACATATCGTCGACCACCGGCTTGGGCAGCGCGCCGAGGGCGGCGTTCATGGCGGGGGTCGGCGCCGGCGGCAGCGCGGTCGGGCCGACCGTGGGGATGCCGCCGACCGGCGGGCCGCCAGGCCGAGGCTGGTTGGCCGCTGGCCGGATGGACAGCATCGGGCCGAAGACCTGGTACTCGAGGCCGCGACCGGCGAGCAGTTGGTCCAGCGCGAAGGTCACCGTGACCTCGCGCAGCACGAGATCGACCTTGTCGGTGGGCAGCGTCGTGCCGACGACGGCCAGCTTGAGCCCAGCCTGTTCGACCACCTTGGCCAAGGCTTCCGGCAGCGGCATGCCTTGGGCCTGTAGCGAGATCTTGCCGCCGCCGGCGGGAGCCGCGGCCGGCTGGCCGACAACCAGACCCGCCATCAGGACGCCCCAAAGGCACCACCAGCCCACACTGCTTACCCGTCTCATGGCTGCTCCACGTCTCGCCAGCCCGTTGGACGCTGACACGCCCCGCCTTGTTCGATGCCCGCCGCCGGGCGATTCGTGGCATCATGAGGGGAACGTTGAACCCGGAGGCCCGTATGTCCCGCGCCAAGCTGCTGGTGAATCTACCACCTGGTTTCCACTCCGTGCCGCAATTGCAGCCCGTCTTTGAGCGCCTGGCCGACCGATTCGAGCTGCGCCGCACCTCGCACAACGCGCCAGACGAGATCGCCGCCGACCTGGCCTGGGCCGACGCTGTGCTCATGTGGTCGTGGCCGGCACTGGACGACGACCTGCTCGACCGCGCACCCAATCTGAGAATGTCCGCGCAGCTCGACGTGGGTGGCGCAGCGGCGCGCGTGGCCTTGAGGCGCGGCTTTCCGCTGTCGGTGGCACGCGGCGGGTTCTCACCGGCGGTGGCCGAGTTCGCGCTGGGCTTGATCCTCAACGGGCTGCGCCGCATCAGCGACTTCCACGCCGAGATGCGGCTGGGAACCGAGCCGTGGGTTCGCAGCTACCCTGACGACATCGATCCCCGCGAGCGCGAGTTGACCGGCGCCAGCGTCGGGCTGGTCGGCTTCGGCGGTGTGGGCCGGCGCCTGGCCGAGTTGCTCGGCCCGTTCCACTGCGACCTGCGTGTCTACGACCCGTTCGTCGCGGACGAACCCGTGGCCACAGCGGGTGGTCGCCGCGTCGAACTGGCCGACCTGATCAGCCAATCCGACGTGGTCGTGCTCTGTGCGGCCAACAACGCGGGCACGAAGCACCTGCTCGACGAGGCGGCGGTCAGCCGGCTGCGCGAGGGCGCGCTGCTCGTCAATGTGGCGCGCTCGGCACTGGTCGACGGCGCGGCGCTGGCCCGACGCGTGGCTGCCGGCGAGGTGACGGCCATGCTGGACGTGTTCGACACCGAGCCGCTGCCCGCCGACTCGCCCTGGCGCGGCCTGGCCGGCGCCTACCTCACACCACACCGTGCCGGTGGGCTGCTCAGCTCGACGCGACGCATCCTCGAAGCGTTGGCCGACGACCTGGAAGCCTGCTTCGACGGCCGGCCGCGGCGCTGGGCGTTGACCGAGGCCATGCTGCCCGGATTGGATGGCTGATCCCGGCAGGACGCGCGCGGCGCATGACGAAGCCACCTGACCAAGTGAGGTGGCGATGAACGCATCGAAGTCGCGGTATCTGGTGGCCCTCGCGCTGCTGCTCGGCGCGCTGGCCCGGCCCTGGGCGCAGCCGGCACCGCCTGCAGCGCCGGCGCCGGTCGAGCTGTCGGTGGTCACCGACAAGCCCGCGGCGCTCTATACCGTCGGCGAGCAGGTCAGGTTCATGGTCACGCTGCGGCGCGACGGCGCCCCAGCGGCCGACGGCGACGTGGCCTGGCAACTGGACAAGGACGGCGTAGCGCCGGTCACGCGCGGCACGGTCAAGGTGGCCAACGGCTCGGCAACCGTCACGGGCAGCCTGGCCGAGCCCGGCTTTCTGGCCTGCCGGCTGACCTACACGCCGCCCGGCGGCAAGGCCGTCACGTCGGTGGCCGGCGCTGGGTTCGAGCCCGAGAAAATCAAGCCCAGCTTGCCGGTGCCCGATGATTTTGACACCTTCTGGGCCGCGCAGAAGGCCAAGTTGCGCGCTCAGGCCGCGCCCGCCGCGCTGAAGACGGTGCCCTCACCCAGTGCCGACACCGACTGCTTCGACGTGCAGATCCCGTGCCTCGACTGGCGCCCGGTCTCGGCCTATCTGGCCAAGCCCAAAGACGCCAAGCCCGGCAGCCTGCCGATCATCCTGTCGGTGCACGGTGCGGGCGTGCGCGGCTCCAGTCTCGGCGGCGCGGTCGGCAACTCGCGGGGCTACCGAGCGCTGTCCATGGACCTGAACGCCAACGGCATCGCCAACGGCAAGCCCGACGCGTGGTACACCGAGATGGCCAACGGCGACCTGCGCGACTACCGCTTCCAGGGCCGCGACGACCGCGAGAAGTGCTACTTCCTGGGCATGTTCCTGCGTTTGGTGCGAGCGCTGGACTACCTGTGCAGCCAGCCCGAGTGGGACGGCAAGCACGTCATCGTCACCGGCGGCAGCCAGGGCGGCGGACAGTCGCTGGCAGCGGCCGGGCTGGACCCGCGCGTGACGCTCATCTGCGCCGGTGTGCCGGCCATCTGCGACCACTCGGGCAAGGTCGCCGGACGCATCAACGGCTGGCCCAAGCTGGTGCCCGACGTGGACGGCAAGCCGGACCCCAAGATCCTGGAGGTCGCCCGCTACTTCGACTGCATGAACCTGGCGACCCGTAGCAAGGCCCGCGCCGTGCTGAGCGTGGGCTTCATCGACACGGTCTGCCCGCCGAGCAGCGTCTACGCCGCCTACAACGCACTGCCCGGCACCAAGGACATCGTCTGCGAGCCACTCATGGGCCACGCCAGCACCGACCGTATCGGCCGGGCCTTTGGCGCGGCCATGCGGGCGCACCTGCAATGAACGCCGCGCGGTCCGCCGCCTGGCTGGCGCTCCTCCTGGCCACCAACGCCTCCGGCGCGGTGCTGGAGAACCGCGCGTTGCGCCTGGAGTTCGATGAGGCACGCGGCAGCTACCGCCTGCTGCGGCTGCCCGACCGCGCCGTCGCGCTCGACGGCGCCGCCTTTGAGGTGGCCGGCCTGGCCTCGACCGATGCCGGGCGCGGCACTACGGCGACCGTCGGCAGCGACGGGACGAGCCGCGTGCTGCGCGTCGAGAGCCGCCAGGCTGGCCAGCCCACGCTGCTGTTCGAAGCGCGCCTGGCCGGTGACGAGCCCTACCTCACCTTGCGTGCCGGCCTGCGCAACGATCGCTCCGAACGGCGCGTGCTCAGCTACCGACCGCTGGCCGCCGCGCAGTTCTGGCCCGGGGCCGCCAAGCAGCGCTGGCAAACGCTCAACGCCCCGTCGGGCGCCAACCAGTCGCGCGTCGACACCGCTCGCCTGGCCAGCAGCACCAACAACCTGCTGGCCACGTTCATCCAGGACGACCAGCGCCGCTCACTGGTGCTCGGCGGGCTGCGCACGGATTCGTACCTCAAGACCGCCTACCTCGGGCCCGGCGGCGGCCAGCTCGGTCAGCGGCGCGCGCAACTCGCCGCTGCTGTGCCGGGCGCCAGGCTGGTGGCCTACCTCGACTGCGGCGGCTCGGCCTGGAGCGACGGCCCCAAGCTGGGCGTCGAGCAGGGCCAGAGCCACACCTGGCCCGCGAGCGAGGCGCCCGGCGTGTTCGCCTCGGTGGCTTTCCACGAGCAGGCCGTGGTGCTGCGTGCGACGGGCCTGAACCCCGCGCGGCGCTACGCCGTCGGCCTATCGTGGTGGGACTGGGATGCCAACGGCCGGGCGCAGAGCGTGCGGCTGGGCGAGCGCCTGGTCATCGACAAGCGCGCCCTGCCCCAGAGCCGCGGTCGCGGCCAGGCGCCGCAGGAACTGGCGTTACCCGTGCCGGCCGATCAGATCACCGGCAGCGCGCTGACCGTGCGCGTCAGCAACGAGGCGCAGGTACCCAACGCGGTAGTCTGCGAGGCGTGGCTCTATGACCTGGGTGATGCTAGTCTGCCGGCCGACCTCGTCGCCGGCCGGCCTTATGTCGGCGCGCAGCCGGATACCGAACCGCTGGCCGAACTGGAGGGCAGCGACCCCGTGGGCCAGCGCGTGAAGCCCAACGCCCTGTTCTGGCCTGACGACACCTACTACGTCGACGCGCTGACCAGTGATCCGTTTGAGGCGCTGGAGCGCTACGGACGCGTGCTGCGCGCGGCCACCGGCGCCAACCCTACGCCGTACGACTTCCCCACGGTGTGCGCCTGGTATGCCGGGGTGTGGAAGACGCCCGGCGCCCAGAACCACCCCGAGAAGAGCACCTACGCCATCGCCACCACGGCCGGGCTGGTCGACGAGGCCGAGCAATCGAAGCGTCGCGGCTGGCTGAATTACAGCCGCGTGGCTGGTCGGCTGGTGCCCGACAACTACACCGCCGACAACCCTCAAGGCTGGTGGGATGACGCGCACTGGCGGTCGCAAGGCTTCTACACCAAGCCGTACGACACCTCGGCGCTGTGGGGCAAGGCGGTGCAGGCGCGCGGCGCTCTGGCTTTCACTTACTTCCAGTCGGCCGGCTCGTTCCTGTCCGCCGATTTTGCCAAGGCGCATCCCGAGCTGCTGATCCCCGGCCGCAAGTGCCTGGATCTCACGCTGCCGGCCACGCAGGCGCACCTGCGCCGCGTCTACGCCAACCTGCGCGGCAATGTGTCGGGCATGATGTTCGACTACTGCGACGAGTTCTGGGCCAACGACTGCTCCCACGGCGGGTGGAAAGACCCCAACGTGACCGCCACGGCCTACTACCGCCGGTTCCTTAAGGCCGCCAAGGACGGCCTGGGCCCGGGCAGCTGGATCCACGAACGCGCCGTGCAGAACCCGCCGGCCGATCTGGCGCTGGGGCTGGTCGATTCACAGCGCACCAGCTGGGATACCGACAAGATCGACCCGGCCATGATCGCCCGCAGCGGCCTGCGCTGGTACAAGAACCGCATGGTGCTGGCCTACGACATGGACTCCAAGGAGCTGACCAGCGCCTGGAAGACGCCCGCCTGGCGCGGCAACGATACGGACGGACGGCGCATGTTGCTGACCATGGCCTACGTCGCCGCCAGCCGCCTGCTGCTGGCCAACTCGCTGCGCGACCTGGCACCCGAGACCTGGCACGACCTGTCGCGCACCTTCCCCTATCCAACCGAGGCGCGCCCGTCGGCCCGGCCGGTGGATGCCTTCAGCCAGCCTGGCTGGCCGCATGTCTACGACCTGGAGGTCTCGCCCGACTGGCACTGGCTCGTGCTGCACAACCACGATGAGCCGCAGGCCGAACGGACCCTGACCGTGCCGCTGTGCGGCGCACGAGTCGACGGCGCGCTCGGTCTCGATCCGCGCCGGACATGGTATGCTTACGACTTCTGGAACGCTTGTTCGCTTGGCAAGCTGCCGGCGGGCGGCACGTTGAGCCAGACTCTGCGGCCGGGCGAGGCGCGAGTCATCGCGTTGCACGCGGTGGAGGCCAACCCGCAGGTGCTGGCGACGGATCGGCACCTGAGCCAGGGCCAGTGGGACTTGGTCGGGCGGCCAAGCTGGGACGCGGCGCGAGCCACGCTGCGTGGCGCGAGCCGCGTCGTGGGCGGTGAGCCGTACCGCGTGGTACTGGCGGGCAATGGCCGGACGCCGGTGAGCGCAACGGTGGGCCGGCTGGCGGCGCGCGCGGATGGGTTGTGGGAGTTGGTCATTGAGCGGCCGGAGAACGGTGTTGTGCCGTGGGCGGTGGGGTTTGGCGCGGCGCCGCCAGCAGCGAGATAGAATGAGGGAGAGTGGCCGGCGCGCCGCGGAGTTGCGACATGGCTAGCGTTACCCTGGAACTCAGACCGGAGATGCTCTCGGCGTTGCGGCTCGACCCAGTGGCCTTCGTCGCCGAGATGCGGGTGGCGGCCGCCGCGAAGTGGTACGAACTCGGGCGCCTGTCGCAGGCCAAGGCAGCCGAAGTGGCCGGCCTGAGCCGCGTCGAGTTCCTGGCTGCGCTGGACAACTACGGCGTCACGGCCTTCCAGTCCGATGCCGAGGAACTCATCGCCGAGGTGGAGCGTGGCTGACCGCTGGGTCGTGAACGCCTCGCCGCTCATCGCGCTGGCCCGCGTGGGCTGTGCCGAGTGGCTCTCCCAGCTTGCCGACGAGGTCGTGGTGCCCGCGGCGGTCAAGGCGGAGATCGACGCCGGCCCGGCTGATCCGGCCAGACAGGTGCTGAGCGCGGGCCTGTTCACCATCATCGATGCGCCGCCGCCGTCGACGGCCATCCTGGGCTGGGATCTGGGCGCCGGTGAGACGGCGGTGCTGGCGGTCGTACAGGCCGACCCATCGTGGACCGCGGTGTTGGACGACCGTACCGCTCGTCGCTGCGCCGCCTCGTTGGGCGCCCGTGTCCTGGGCACGCTGAGCATCGTGGTGAGAGCACGTCAGGCCGGCCTGACGGACTCGGCCGCCAGCGTGCTGCGGGCCATCCGCGCAAATGGCTTCCGCCTCGACGACGCCGTGATCGCGCCGTTCCTGCGCACGGCCGTCGGCGAGGAATGGACCGGCTGATGCCCGTGGTACGCGAACCGGCCATGCCCGACCCCCTGGCCAACTTCGACCCCGTCATCGCCGACTGGTTCGCGGCGCGCTACGGCACGCCCACGGACATCCAAGCCCTGGCCTGGCCGGTCATCGCGCGAGGCGAGCATGTGCTGCTCTCGGCGCCCACGGGCAGCGGCAAGACGCTGACCGCCTTTCTCTACGCCCTCGACCGCCTGCTGACCGGTGCCTGGGCCGGCGGCGGCGTGCGCGTGCTCTACATCTCGCCCCTCAAGGCGCTGAACAACGACATCCGCCGCAACCTCACCGAGCCGCTGGCCGCGCTGACCGAGCGCATGGTCGACCAGGGCCTGGAGCCACCGCTGGTCCGCGTCGAAACGCGCAGCGGCGACACGCCCGCGGCCGACCGCAGGCGGCTGCTCAAGAAGCCCCCCGAGATCTTGATCACCACGCCCGAGAGCCTTAACCTGCTGCTCTCGTCGGAGGCCGGGCGCAAGCTGTTCGGCGGGCTGCAGACGCTCATTCTCGACGAGATCCATGCCGTCGCCGACAGCAAACGCGGCACGCACCTGATGACCGCCGTGGAGCGGTTGACGCTGGTCGCCGGCGAGTTCCAGCGGGTCGCTCTGTCGGCCACGGTGCGGCCCATGGAAACCATCGCCGCCTACGTGGGCGGCTACACCTTCGACGGCCAGACCCATCGGCCCCGACCCATGCGCATCCTCTCCGCGCCGGGCGCCAAGGAGTACGCGGTACGGGTGCGCTGCCCCGACCGCGGCACGACGCTGGAGCCGGGCGACTGGTGGCGTCATCTGGGCCGCACCATTCGCGAGGCCATCGACGCCAACCAGAGCACGCTGGTCTTCGTCAACAGCCGCCGCTCGGCCGAGAAGCTGGCGCTGCTGCTCAACGAGAACGAGCCCGAGCCGCTGGCCTGGCCGCATCACGGCTCGCTGTCGCGCGAGACGCGCGAGGTGGTCGAGGCGCGGCTCAAGCGCGGCGAACTGCGCGCCATCGTAGCCACGGGCTCGCTGGAACTGGGCATCGATGTCGGCGCCCTGGACGAGGTACTGCTGGTGGAGACGCCGTTCGGCGTGGCGCAGACGCTGCAACGGCTCGGCCGCGCCGGCCACGGTGTAGGCCAGACAAGCCGCGGGCTGTTCATTTCGCCCAGCGGACGTGACCTGCTGCTGGCGGTGGTCATGAGCCAGTGCGTGGCCAACCGCGACCTGGAAGCGCTGCAGCCGCCGTCAGCGCCGCTGGACGTGCTGGCGCAGGTGATCATCGGCGTCTGCGCACAGCAGACATGGGATGTGGAGGACCTGTTCGACTGGCTGCGCTGCTGCTGGAGCTACCACACGCTTAGCCGGCGGGCCTTCGACCTGGTCGTCGAGATGCTTGCCGGCCGGTACGAGCACACGCGGCTCACCGCGCTGGCACCGCGCATCCACCTCGACCGACTGACCGGCACGGTGACCGCGCGCGAGGACGGGGTGCGCTATGTGCGTACCCAGGGCGGCACCATCCCCGACCGCGGGTACTTCACACTGCGCGTGGCCGACAGCCATGCCAAGCTGGGCGAGTTGGACGAGGAGTTCGTCTGGGAGCGCCGCCTGGGCGATGTGTTCAACCTGGGCGCGCAGACCTGGCGCATCGAGGGCATCACGCACAATGATGTGCTCGTGCGGCCCAGCACCAAGGCGGCCATGGCGCCCTTCTGGAAGGCCGAGGACAGCGACCGCGACAGCCACTATGCAAGCCGCGTGGGCGAGTTCCTGGAACTGGCCAACCAACGCCTGGACGATCCCGAGCTGGCCGACTGGCTGGCCGGGCAAGGCCCGCTCGACGCTGGCGCCGCCGAGTCCCTGGCCGCCTACCTGCGCAGCCAGCGCGGCGCCACGGGCTGCGACCTGCCCCATCGCCACCACGTGCTCATCGAGACCGTGGAGGACGTCGACGCCGAGGCAGACTCCACCCAGCTCATGATCCACACCACCTGGGGTGGTCGCGTCAACCGGCCCTATGGCGTCGCGCTGGCCGCCGCGTTCGTCGAGCGTTGGGGCGAGGCGCCGCAGGTCAGTGCCGGCAACGATGGGGTCCTGCTGATCACGCCGTTCGCCGTGGACCCCGCGGAGCTGATGGCGCTGGTGGAGCCTGAGCACATCGAGCCACTCCTGCGATCGCAGCTGGAGCGCAGCGGCTACTTCGGCGCGCGCTTCCGCGAAAACGCCGGCCGCGCCTTGCTTCTGGCCCGCGGCACACCGCGCCGGCGCATGCCGCTGTGGCTCAGCCGCCAGCGCTCCAAACAGCTGCTTGAGCAGGTCAGCGAGTTGGAGGACTTCCCGGTCATCGTCGAGACCTGGCGCACCTGCTTGCAGGACGGGTTCGACCTGCCCGTGCTGCGCGAGCGGCTGCATGAACTGCGCGACGGCGCCATCGACTGGTCGAGCTGCACCAGCCTGGCACCCTCGCCGTTCGCCTCGGGTCTGGCCTGGCGGCAGGTCAACAAGCTCATGTACGAGGACGATACGCCGCTGGGCGGACGCGCCTCGCTCACCGACACGCTGCTGCGGGAGCTGATCTTCACGCCCGAGTTGCGGCCCACGCTGCCCGAGGCGCTCTGCGCCGAGTTCACGGCCAAGCTCCAGCGCACCTGGCTGGGCTATGCGCCAGGCTCGGCGGCCGAACTGGCGGATCTGGTTCGCGACCGCTGGCTGCTGGGAGCCGACGAATGGCACACGCTGCTGGAGGCCATGCGCCGTGACCACGCGCTGGCCGAGCAAGACCTCTGCGCTGAGCTGGCGCCGCGACTGCTGTGGGTGACGCCGCCCGGTGGCCAGCCGATGGTCGTGGCGCTGGAGAACCTGCCACGCCTGCTGGCCGCCGGCGGCTCGGGCGACTGGGCCTCGTGCTCGCTGGTTGACGATCAGCCCGCGCCGTCGCTGGATGCCGACGCGTTCGCGCGGCTGGCGCCCGACGACGAAGACGACCCGCTGGTCGATGTGCTCACCGGCTGGCTGGCCTACTATGCGCCCGTGCCGCTCGAACGGCTCGCCGCTGCGCTGGGCTTGCCGGCGAGCGAGTTACTGGAGACCGCCGAGGAACTGGCCGAGGAGCAGTTGCTGGTCATCGACCGGCTCACCGAGCGCGCCGCCGGCCCGCAGGTGTGCACCGCCGAGAACCTGGACCGCCTGTTGCGCCTGGCCCGCCGCGCGCGCACGCCGAGCCTGCAGCCGCGCCCGCTGCGTGACGCGCCGCTGTGGCTGGCCCAGCGCCAGGGGCTGACCCGGCCCGCCGACAGCGCCGAGGGGCTGGCTGAGCCGCTCGGCCGCCTCAGCGGCTGGTCGGCGCGGCGCGACGACTGGGAGGCCGAGCTGCTGCCGGCCCGAGCCGCCGGCTATCAACCGGGCTGGCTGGACAAGCTCGTCGCCGACGGCACCGCCATCTGGCTCGGCACGGGCGCCGATCGTCTCACCTGGCTGGTGCCCGACCTGCTCGATGTGGTCCGCGCCGAAGCCCCACCCGCGCCCGACTGGCTGCCCGCGCGCGGCCGCCATGCGGCGGCCGATCTCGGGCTTGAGGAGCCCGAGGTCGGTTTGTGGGAGGCGGCCTGGGCCGGCAGCATCACCTGCGACAGCGCCGCCGTGCTCCGCCGACGCGGCGCGGCCACGCGGCCCGCACCGGTGCGCAAGCCGCGCCTGGCGCCCGGCTGGTGGAAGGGCGTGGCGCCCAGCGGCCCGCACTGGTACCGCCTGCCCGACCCGCCCAGCCACGATGTGCTCGACCAGATCGAGTTGGAGAAGGACCGGGTCAGGCTGCTGATCGAGCGCTACGGCGTGGTCTGTCGCGAGTTCTGCCGCGACGAGCCGACCGCGCTGCGCTGGGGCGCCGTGTTCCGCGCGGCGCGGCTCATGGAGCTCAGCGGCGAGTTGGTCGCCGGCCTGTTCTTTGAGGGTTTGTCGGGCCCGCAGTTCACCACGCCCCAGCTCCTGGCCCAACTCGCGGGCCGGCTGGATGAAGATGCGATCTACTGGCTCGGCGCCACCGACCCGGCCAGCCTGTGTGGCGCGGGCCTGGCCGACCTGGGTCTGCCCGAGCGACGCGCCAGCAACCACCTCGTCTACCACGGCACGCAGCTCGTGCTGACCATCCGCCGCGGCGGCAAGGACCTGGCGTTCGCCGTGCCGCCCGATGCGCCGCGGCTCGACGAGTACCTGATTGCACTCGGTGCATTGCTGGCCGGCAGCACACGCGGCAGCCTGATTGTCGAGCACATCAACGACGAGCCGGTCCGGCAGAGCCCCTTCCTGCCCGCGCTGAGCCGCCGCTTCCGCGTCGACGCTGGGCCAGAGACCATCCGGCTGTGGCGGGCCACGTGAGTTTCGGCTCACGCTACCGCGCGCGCCATACGCCAGAACTAGTTGAGCTGGTCCAGACGCCTGCTTGAGGCATGCTTGCCGTGGGCCAAGCGCACCCGATCGCGACGGTCTGCGCGCTGTCCGGGACCGGCGCCTGCGTCACGACAGCCGGGCGGCAGGCGAGCTGTCCTCGCCCGGAAGCGACACCGTGCTGCTGCGGCACGCTCTTGCGCGCCGGCCTTGCCCGGCGGCTCGAGCGGCTACCGCCGGTCGGCGATCCTACACCCGTACGCCTGAACGTGCTATCTTCTGAGCCTTCGGAGGACAGCCCATGAAGTTGCAGCGCGTCGGCTCCGGGCCGGTGTTGACCCCGCGTGCCGAGGTGGCGTGGGAGAAGAACGCGGTGCTCAACACCGCCGCCATCGAGGTGAACGGTGTCACCCATCTGTTCTACCGCGCCGTGGCGCACAATCCCGGCGACCCCAACCGCTCGGTCATCGGCCATGCCTGGAGCGAGGACGGCATCCACTTCGACCGCGCGGCCGAGCCCGTGCTGTGGAGCGCGACCTGCCCCGAAGACGCCCAGGGCGTCGAGGACCCGCGCATCACGCTGCTCGACGGCCTCTACTACCTGACCTACACCGCCTACGACGGCAGCCGCACGCTGTCCTCGCTGGCGGTCTCCACCGACCTGGTGCACTGGGAACGGCGCGGCACGCTGCTGCCCTTCGAGCCGTTCGGCAGCAACAAGAACAGCGCGCTCTTCCCCGAGAAGATCGGCGGCCGTTACTGCCTGCTGCACCGCCCGATGGGTGGCGCCACCGGCACCTACGAGCCCAACCAGGTCTACGGCTGCTACTCGGACGACGTGAAGACCTTCGACAGCCATCGCGTGCTGCTGCCCGCGCGGCGCGGCCAGATCGACTGGGAGTACACCAAGAACGGCATCGGCGGCTCACCGCATCGCGTCGACGAGGGCTGGCTGCTGGTCTATCACGCGGTCGACGCCAAGATGGTCTACCGCCTGGGCCTGGCCCTGCTCGACGCCGACGACCCGTTCCGCATCCTGAAGCAGACGGACGAGCCCATCCTCCAGCCCGAGGTCGGCTGGGAGATCGAGGGTGACGTGAACAACGTCGTCTTCACCTGCGGCAGCATCCTGCGCGGCACCGAGCTGTCGGTCTACTACGGCGGCGCCGATACCGTCATCGGGCTGGCCCGCGGCGACGTCAGCGAGTTTCTACGCGGGTAGAGCTCTACCTTGGTAGCGTGGTAGAAGAGCCGAGGCAGCCCCCACCGCAGCCCTACCCGCGAGCGGCGAGGGAGTCGAGACACCGTCCCCGCGCTCGCGGGGGGACTACGGGGGGCTGCCTGCCAGCCCGGCTCACAAATCGACGACATCCCCATAGCCCGGCGCGGTCACCGGCCAGCCGTGCCGTTCGCCCACCAGTCCGGCGAAGCGCTGCGCCACGTCGGCATCGCCATGGGTGATGTAGACGTGCTCCGGCGCGCGCTTCAAGGCGCCCAGCCAGGTCATCAGGCCCTCGCGGTCGGCATGACCGCTGAGGCTGTTGATCTTGGCGATCTTGGCCCGCACTCGGTGCATCTCGCCGAACAGGCGCACCTGGTCGGCGCCTTCCACGAGTTGCCGACCCAGCGTGTGCGCCGCCTGATAGCCGGCGAACAGGATGGTGCTCTCGGACCGGCCCAGGTTCTGGGCCAGATGGTGCTTGATGCGGCCGGCGGTGCACATGCCGCTGGCCGAGATGATGATGGCTGACCCGCGGATGTTGTTGATGGCCTTGGACTGCTCGCGGCTGGAGCAGAACTGCACCGACCGGTAGCCGATGGGATCCTTGCCAAGGTCGTACAGCCGCCGCGTCTCGTCGTCGTAGCACTCGGGGTGGTCGTAGGTGATCTTGGTCGCCTCCACCGCCATGGGGCTGTCGACGATGGTCAGAATGGGCGGGATCTGCTTGCTCTGCACCAGTTCGCGCAGATGGTAGAGCAGCGCCTGCGTCCGGCCGACGGCGAAGGCCGGCACCACCAGGTTGCCGCCGCGGCGGATGGTGTCAAGCACCACGTCGCGCAGCTTGCCCGCCGTCTCTTCGCTGGGTTCGTGGACGCGGTCGCCGTAGGTGGACTCACAGACCACGATGTCGGCGTCGTCGAACGGCTCAGGATCGCGCAGAATGACGCGGTCGGGCACGCCCACGTCGCCCGAGAAGACGATGGTGCGGGTTTGGCCGTTCTCGGTGATCTCGAGTTTGATGCTGCCCGAGCCGAGCATGTGACCCGCGTCGTTCCAGGTGCCGCACACGCCGTCGAGCAACTCGGTGCGCTGATGGTAGCGCACGGCCACCAGGTCGCCCAGCGCCGCCTCGGCGTCGGCCACCGTATAGAGCGGCTGCGTCGGCCCGGTGTCGCGCCCGGCGCGCTGGTGCCGCTTGGTCTTGAAGCGCGCGTCTTCCTCCTGGATGTGGGCCGAATCGAGCAGCATCAGCTCGGCCAGATCGCAGGTGGCCTCGGTGCCGAAGATGCGGCCGGCGAAGCCCTGCTTGGCCAGCAGCGGCAGCCGTCCGATATGGTCGATGTGGCTGTGTGTGAGGAGAACGGCCTCGATCTCGCGCGGATCGAAGGGGAACGGCGCCCAGTTGCGATCCTGGAAGGCGCGTTCCTGGAACATGCCGCAGTCGATGAGCAGCTTCCGGCCCGCGACCTCGAGCAAATAGCACGAGCCGGTGACTGAACCGGCTGCACCGCAAAACGTCAGTTGTGCCACGAGCGTCTCCTGCTACCAGGATGGCACACAGCAAGGGTCGACGTCTAGCTCAACCCGGCCCGCAGCAGGTCCTGCACATCGACGATGCCCACGGCCCGGCCCTCGCCGTCGACCACGCACAGGTTGTCGAACTCGCGGCTCTGCATGATGGCCAGCGCCTCGGTGGCCAGGCGGTCGGGCGTGATGGTGGTCGGGTTGCGGCCCATGACCGCGGAGACCGGCTCGGCCAGCACCGCCGCGCCATGCTGCTCGAGCTTGACGCGCAGGTCGCCGTCGGTGAACACACCCACCAGCCGGCCGGCGTCGTCGACCACGTTGGTTACGCCTCGCACGGGCGCCTGGGTCATAACCAGCAGCGCCTCCTGCACGGTCTGGTCGGCGCGGACCATGGCCTGGTCGCCGCCGGCGCGCATGATGTCGCCCACGGTGAGCAGCAACTGCCGGCCCAGGCTGCCGCCGGGATGCAGCAGCGCGTAGTCTTCGGTGCCGAAGCGGCGCGCGCGCATCAGCGTCATGGCCAGGGCGTCGCCCACGGCCAGCATGACGGTCGTGCTGGAGGTCGGCGCGAGGTTGTGCGGGCAGGCTTCACGCTCGACCGCGACGTTAAGCACGACTTCGGCGTGCTGCGCCAACGTCGATTCCGTGCGTCCGGTGACCGCGATGAGCTTGGTACCCAGCCGCGCCAGCGAGGGCAGCAGCGCGACGATCTCGTCGCTCTCGCCGCGGTACGAGAAGGCCAGCACCACCTCACCGCGCCCGACCATGCCCAGGTCGCCGTGGACGCCCTCGGCCGCCGACACGTAGACCGCCGGCGTGCCCGTGCTGGACAGCGTGGCCGCGATCTTGTGGGCGATATGGCCGGACTTGCCCACGCCAGTGACCACCACGCGTTTGGCCGGTCGCTCCAGAATGAGCTTCACGGCTCGGCCGAACGCCGCGTAGTCGAGCGCTTGGGTGGCCTCGGCCAGCGCCGTGGTCTCGGCCACCAGCGTCTCCACCGCGGCCTGCACCCACTCCGCGGGCACGCCCGCCTCGGCCGCCGCCGCCGCCACGAAGCTCAAGCCGTCCGCCGCCTCACCCATGGGTTACCGCCTCCCGAATCCGCTTGACCGTCGCCAGCAACGGTGCCAAGTCGTCCAGTGCCAACTGGTTTGGCCCATCGCACAGTGCCTGGTCGGGGCAATCGTGGACCTCCAGGAACAGGCCGTCGATGCCCACCGCCGCCGCCGCGCGCACCAGCGGCGGCACGAGCCGGCGGTCGCCGCCGCTCTGCTCGCCGCCGGCCGACGGCAGCTGCACGCTGTGCGTGCCGTCGAACAGCACCGGCACGCCGAGCCCGCGCATGGTCACCAGGCCGCGCATATCCACCACCAGGTTGTGGTAGCCGAAGCTGCTGCCGCGCTCCATGAGCGCCACGCCGACCGCACCCGACTCGCTGAGCTTACGCACCACCTGGGCCATGTCCTCGGGCGCCACGAACTGGCCCTTCTTCACCGTCACGGGCCGGCCGGTCCGCGCGGCGGCCACCAGCAGATCGGTCTGTCGGCAGAGGAAGGCGGGGATCTGCAGAATGTCCACCACCTCAGCCACCGGCGCGCACTGCCACGACTCGTGCACATCGGTGGTCACCGCCAGGCCGAGCTCGGCCTTGACTCGCGCCAGGATGCGCAGACCCTCCTCGAGCCCCGGCCCGCGGTAGGCGGCGATGGAACTGCGGTTGGCCTTGTCGAAGCTGGACTTGAAGACATAGGGCAGGCCCAGCGCGCGCGCCACCTCGGCGATGCCGGCGGCCATGCGCAGCGTGTGGGCTTCGCTCTCGATGACGCATGGGCCGGCGACGAGGACCAGATCAGGTCCGCCCAACTCGATGCCTGGGGCGATGGTGACCCTATTCACATGACTGCTCCGATGGGCCGCGGCGGCCGTCTGATAGGCGCCCGCCCGAACCAGTGCCGGACCGCCACGCTGGAGCGTGGCGGTCCGGCACTGGTCCGGGCTGGTGCGCGTGTGCGCGCAATCTGGCGACCGTCAAGGGAGCCGCCATCGGCCTGAAGGCGGACCAACAGACCAGCAAGCCGCACGCCATTATACGCCCTGACACGCTCCCACCCTCGCCCCATGCTGCACTCAGCCCAACTGACAAGGAGTGAGCACATGCGCAGAGCGGTACTGGTGTCCGCGATGGTCTCGATGGCCCTCGTCCTGGCTGGCTGCAAGCAGAAGACCGACACAGCCGCGGCCCCGGCGCCGCCGACCCCGGTCGTCGCACGGAATACCGCGCCCGCGGCCGACAAGACCGTGGCCGCGAACAAGGACGGCTGCACCGATTGCGCCACCAAGCCTGGTGACACCAAGACCGGCGGCGCGACCGGCACCACGGCCGAGGCCGGCAACAAGACCTGCCCGGTGATGAAGGGTCGCGCGGTCAACCCCGACCTGTTCGTCGAGTACAAGGGCAAGAAGATCTACGTCTGCTGCCGCAAGTGCCTGGCCGAGGTTCAGGCGCACCCCGAGAAGTACGCCGACGCATCGTCGTAGCGCGTCTACCGCAGGCCAAACGGATCCCTGGCTCGCAGTTCCTTCACCTGGGACTGCTGGCCAGGGTTCATCTGTTTCCAGAGCGGCTCCCAGGCCTGCTTGCGCTTGGCCATGACCCGGGCTGACGCCTCCGACGCGGAGTCGTTGCGCCGGTTCACCTCGGCCGGGTCAACCTTCTCGCCGTGCTCTTTGAGGTAGGCCATGAACTCGGCCGACTGCCGCTCGAGTTGCTCGCGGTCCGCCTTGGTGTCGGCCAGGAACGTATCGCTGGCCTTCTTGACCGCCGTCTTCTGCTCAGCGCTCAGTTTGAGTTCGTCGGCCTTGGCCAGCAGCCAGCCCGGCTCAGGGAACTCGCCCACCTCGGGATCGCTGACCAGATTGCTGGGCGCGGTCATGGCCGCGGCCGGCGGCGCGGCGGCCGCCGATGCCGCGGGCGCCGACAGTGGCGGGGCCGGCCGATGGCAGGCCGCAAGCAGCATCAGCGGCAGCAGGGCGATGACCAGGTAGTACCGGCTCATACAGGTCTCCTCGGCTCGGCTCGAACCACTGAGAGCACAGCGCCTAGCGCGCCGGCTGCCGCCGCCACGCCGAAGGCGCAGCCCACCGCGCGCACTTCGGTCATGCCATGCGCCATGGCGGTCGTGACCACCGCGCCGGCCAGTCCCACGCCCAGCACCATGCCGCCATTGCGTGAAGTGGCCAGCACGCCCGAGGCGATGCCCTGGCGATGCCGTGGCGCCGAGCCCAGCAAGGCGCTGTTGTTGGGCGAGATGAAGATGCCGGTGCCCAACCCGGCCAACGCCGTGCGTAGCGCGACCGACCAGCCCGGCGTAGCCATGCCGACAAACGCCAGCGAGGCCAGCGCCGCCGTCAGCAGCACCATGCCCACCGCGCTGGGCAGCCGCGTACCACGATGGTCCGACCAGTGTCCGCTGAGCGGCGCCACCACAGCCATGATCAGCGGCTGCGCGGTGAGAATGAGGCCGGCCTGCGCGGCGGTCATGTGGCGCACATTGATCAGGTAGTGTGGCACCAGGAACACGATCGAGTAGACACAGATGTAGTTGCACACGGCGCTGGCCACCGAGGAAGAGAAGACCGGCTCGCCGAATAGCGACAGGTCGAGCATCGGGTGCGGGTTGGTCCGTTCGGCGCGTACGAACAAGGCCGCGATCACCACAGACATGCACAGCGTGCCAACGATGGCCGGCGAGCCCCAGCCCAGTCGATGCGCCTGGTTTAGGCCCCACAGCAGCAGCACCATGGCCAGCAGGAAGAGCGTGGAGCCCATGGGATCGTAGGGTTCGCGCTCGCCGCTCGGCCGGTCGGTGGGCACGCACAGCAGCGCAATGACCACGGCCACGATGCCGATGGGCAGGTTCACATAGAAGATGCTGCGCCAGCCATAGCTGGTGGCCAGCCAGCCGCCCAGGCTCGGCCCGCAGGTCAGGCCCAGGTAGGTCATGGTGGCTTGCAGGCCCAGCGCGCGCCCACGCTCGGCGGGCGGGAAGTGCTGCGTGAGCAGGGCCGGCGCGTTGGAGGTGATCATCGCCCCGCCCACCGCCTGGAGGCCGCGCGCGGTGACCAGCCAGACCAGGCCCGGCGATGCCGCGCAAGCCAGCGAGGACAGCACGAACAGGCCGAAGCCCCAGGTGAAGACCCGCTTGTGGCCGTGCAGGTCGCCCAGCCGGCCGAAGCTCAGCAGCAGCCCGCTCAGGCCCAGCAGGTAGACGGTGACCACCCACTGGCTCTGGTCGAAGGCCACGTGCAGCGACTGCCGAATCAGCGGCAGCGTGGTGTTGACCACGCTGGTATCCAGCGCCGTCATGAACGTGCCGGCGCCGACCGCCAGCAGCACCAGCCATTTCCGCTCAACGGTCAACCGCACAGCCTACCCCGCGCCGTTCATGCTACCACAGCGTCGAGCGGGTCGGCGCGCCGGCCGGTGCCGCGGACGGCTTGAGCGGTGCCAACCGGCTCAGATCCAGCGTGAAGGCATTGAGTGCATTGTCGCGCCATTTGCCCAGCGACGGCGACCAGGTACGCACCTGCACGCTCTGGCCGTTGGCGGCGAAGGTCAACAGCCGTAGCCAGCCGTAGCCACCCTCGGGCTCGTTCTGGAAGTCCGACAGCAGCTGATGCACCGGCGCGCCGGCATCGTTGGTGCTGGTCAGCCGCGCTACGCCGGCGATGTGCCCGCACAGCACCAGGCAGACATTGGCGTTGCGGCGGATCAGCGCGTTCCAGATCTGCTCGCCATCCATGAGCCCGCCGGGCAACTTCTCGAAGCCGTAGCGGTGCGGGTTGCCCGACTGCTTGGGGTCCTTGGTGATGTCCTGGCGCTGGCCGCTGTTGTGCAGGTAGGCGTGCGTGACCACGATCGCCCGGCGATCGCCGTGCTCGGCCAGCACGCGGTTGGCCCAGGCCACCGCCCAGGTGCGTGGCGCATATTCCAGGCACAGCACGATCCAGCGCGTGCCGCCGGCGGAGAACAGGTAGTAGCTGTTCTCGATACTGTCCGGCTCCATCAGCCCGCCGGTGTGCGGTGCCCCGCGCAGCGCGTCGGTGGTGAAGTAGCGGCTGGCCAGCGTGGTGCGCGACTCACTGCGGCCGTCGACACCGTAGTCGTGGTTGCCCAGCTCGATGCCATAGGGCACGCGGCCGTCGAGCGCGGCCATGGCCGCGCGGGAGTTGGCCCACTCGTCGTCGTTGTTGTGGCTGGTCACGTCGCCCAGGTGCGCCACGAACCGCAGGTTCAGTTCGCGTGCGTGGTCGGCCAGCCACCGTGTCTGCTGGGCGAAGTGCTCGGGGAACGAGGCGCTGTAGATCTGCGTGTCGCCGATGACTCCCAGCGTCCAGCTCTCACCGGCCATCGCCGGCCAGGCGGCGAGCGCGAGCAGCAATACGAGCTTGTGTCGCATCATGGGGTCCCTCAGCGCAGCGTAGGCGTCGGCAGGCAGCGCGATGGCACCTCGGCGGCGGTGCCGCGCAGGTCCAGGTCGTAGTGTGTGGCGGCATCATCGCGCCATTTGCCCGTGCTCGGCGCAAAGCAGCGCATCTGCGCGCTGCGCCCATCGGCGGCGATGGTCAGCAGCGGCAGTAGCGATCCGCCGCCTTCGGCCTCGCCCTGAAAATCGGTGAGGATCTGGTGGACCAGCGCGCCGGCATCGTTACGGCTGGTCAGGTGGGCCGAGCCGAACACGTGGCCGCTGAACACGAAGACGACGTTGGCGTGCCGGCGGATGAGCCGGTCCCACAGTTCCTCCCCGTCACTCACGCCGCCGGCCAGCCGCTCGAACCCGGCATAGGCGTGCGGGTTGAACCACATCTCGCCTTCCTGCTTGGCCGCCAGCCGCAAGCGCTGGCTGGAATGGTGCAGGTAGGCGTGGGTGGCGACGATGGCGGGCAGGCCCGGATACTGCTCCAAGACCCTGTTGGCCCAGGCGATGGTCCGGTCGCGCGGACCGTATTCCAGGCACAGCGCCAGCCAGGCACGGCCGCCGGCGCGGAAGATGTGGTAGCTGTTGGCCAGCGAGCCCGGCTCCATGACGCCGGCCAGTGTGGGTTCGGGCCGCGCCAAGGGGCCCTTGTCGAACAACGAGGCCCGCTTGCCGCTCGGCGCCGGGTCGAGGTAATCGTGGTTGCCCCAGGCGTAGGCCGTGGGCACGACGCCGCGCAGGGGCGCCATGGCCTTCTCGGCCACCTGCCACTGTGCGGTGCTGTTGCCCACGTTGACGATATCGCCCAGGTGGATGGCCATGGGCACGCGCAGTTCCCGGGCGTGCTCGGACAGCCAGCGGGTCTGCGCCTCGTAGTGCGCGGGCCACTTCTCGCAGTAGTTCTGCGTATCGGGCAGCAAGGCCAGAGTCCAGCTCTCGGCTGCCCACAACTGGGCGGCGACACCCAGCACCAGCAGCACCACGGTCAAGCATCGCTTCATGCGCACGGCTCCGGGCTGAGGCTTGCCCGCGGGCTGGCCATCTCCTCCTCGCGTGCTAAGATGGCGCACCGGAGAACCGACGATGGTCGAGATGG
Source organism: Armatimonadota bacterium (assembly GCA_016235455.1). Taxonomy (GTDB): domain Bacteria; phylum Armatimonadota; class UBA10988; order UBA10988; family UBA10988; genus UBA10988. The sequence goes on from JACRKZ010000079.1 coordinate 34,452, forward strand.
ATGTGGTCTACGAAGGCGGCCTGCGCTGCCTGCTCACCCATGGCCCCAGCGGCAGCGAGGTGCGCACCGACGCGCCCGTGGACAACCATGGCCGCGGCGAACTGTTCTCGCCCACGGACCTGGTGTCGAGCGCGCTGGGCGCCTGCCTGCTGACCATCATGGGCATCCTGGCCGAACGGCACACGCTGGACCTGACCGGCGCGCGCGTGCACGTCTCCAAGGAGATGACCGACACGCCACCCCGGCGCATCGCCCGGCTGACCTGCGCCATCAGCGTGCCGCCCGGCGTGCCCGAGGAGCTGCGACCAGCGTTCGAACGCTCGCTGCGCACCTGCCCCGTGGCGCAAAGCCTGCACCCCGACATCGAGAAGGTCATCGAGTTTGCCTGGGACGTGGCGTAGCCCAGAGCGTGAACATCACCGTAGATCAACCGCTGGGCGGGGCCAGGTAGCGCAGCGCCGCCTCGCTGAACGTGCCCGCCAGCCAGGCGTTGGGCAGGCGGGCATTGCCCTGGTAGCAGACGGCCACGCGACCAGCGGCGCGGCCGACCACCTGGGCGGGCGGGCCTTGGCGCTTGTATGGTTCGGCGCGCCATTCGCTCAGCCGCAGCGCCCAAGCGTTGGCGGCGCTCCAGTTGCTGGTGGTCGTCGGGTCCTCGGGGTCGAGGATACGCCAGAACCCGCCGCCATGCCGCAGGGGCTGGCTGAGCGTCTGGCCAACCGTCGGCGCGGCCGGCAACGGCAAACTCAGCCACTCGCCGTCGGTCAGCGGCGCGGTCAGCGAGGCCAATGGCGCGCTGGCCACCTGCAACACCCAGGCGTCGCCGACCCGCTCAATGACCACCGCCTTGGCCGTGAAGGTCCGGCCGCCCACGTAGCCGACAAGCCGGTCGGTCGGCACGTTGTCCAGCGTCGGCTGGTCGGTCCAGCGAAAGCCCGCCGGCTCAGCCTGCTTGGCGGAGGGTGTGGCCTTGGGCGCCGCCGTCGCAGGCGGCGGTGCTGACGACGATGCGTTACCCGGCACCGGCGTCGGCGGCGGCGCGCAGCCGGCCAAGCCCAGGATAGCCACGCCGAGACACCACCGCCGCATCGCCGTCACTCCTTGTCGATCGCGTACCAGATAGTCTGCTGATCGGGCGACACCGTTACGCCCAACCCGCCGGCGCTGGGCCGCGAGGGCACCACGGCGCCCGGCTGGCCCGCGCCGTCGAGCACGCGCACCCGCCGCCGCGCCGTGCCCAGCGCCAGATCGAGATCAGCGGTGAGCGGCTCGCAGACCGTCGGGCCAGTGCCCCAGGCGCGGCCCACGCTGGTCAGCGTGTCGTTCCAGCCCATGCCCGTGTTGCCCACGGCGCCCACCACCACCAGCAGCAGCTTGGCCGACTCGGCCAGCGCCTGGCCATCGAGCGCGGCCAAGGCCACGGTCGCGAAGTTGCGCTCGGTGGGGTGCAGCGCCACGGTCAGCGGGCCGGCGGTGACCTTGCGCCCGCCGATGCGACCCACCACCGCCGCCACCTGCGGCGTGTCCACACGGTAGTGTGCCTGCTCGGCGGGGGCCGACTGCCAGACCAGGCTCGTGCTGCCCTGACCAGCCCCGGTGCTCAGTTTCGGCGCGGCATCGCCGTCGACCAGCGCCACCTCGGCGCGGCCGTCGGCCACCATGGCGCCCGCGGCCAGGCCGGCGGCCTGCCACAGGCTGCCCATGCTGCCGCCCCGCGCCAGGACGGCGCGCGACACGGTCAGGCGGTGGACGATGCCCGCCGCGGGCATGGCGCCGGCGCGGAACAGCACCGCCGCGATGGGCATCAAGGCCATCTTGGCGGGGTTGGTCACGCTCTCGAAGTAGCCACGGATCTTTGGCGGCCCGGCCACGACGGAGTCACCGTAGTCGAACTGGTAGAGCGCGTCCCAGTTCTGCCGACCAGCCACGGCAGCCAGCAACGGCATGGCCTCGGCGGTGTAGAAGCTTGGTGCCGGATGGTCATACTCGCTCACCGAGTACGGCTTGCCCGCGACGCGGTTGGCCACCAGGCCACCGAGCGCGCCGCCATCGGCCGCGGCGACAATCGGCGTGTTGGCGATGCTCCAGTCGGCCGAGTCCCACGGCCTGCCGGGGAAGCGCGGATGCTGCCAGTAGGCGTGCATGTCGACGTAGTCGGACAGGTCGGCCTCGCGCGCCAGGCCGATGGTGCCGCCGTAGCTGGCCTGGCTGCAGATCACCAGCGCGCCACAGCCGATGGTCTTCTTGACCAGGTCGCGCAGGCCGACGACATAGTCGCGCTCCGTCTTGGTGACATACGCCGTCCAGTCGGCGGCCTCGCGGGGCAGCGCCCGGCCGATGGGCAGCGGCAGCGTGTCCAGCGTGGTCCCGGCAGGCAAGTCGGTCGGCACGCCGCGGCGCAGCGACATGCCGGCCAGTTCCACGGTGCCGACCACGCTGTTGAGCCCGAAGCTCAGTCGCGTGTGCCGCGGCACGACGGTGGTGGCATGCAGGCTGAAGGTGTGCCGCTTCCACTCGGGCGTGAGGGTGATCGTCGCCGTCTGGCCGATGCCGTGCCAGTCGGCCTGGTCGACGCGGCAGCCGACGTAGATGGGCCGGTTGGCATTGGCGCGACCCCAGAACTCCACGGTGTAGTCGGCGCCTTCGGTCAGGTCCATGCCGACCTGATGCACCTGGAAGTGCCAGGCCTCGACGCCGGGCCTCGTCAGGTCGGCGCGCAGGGCTCGGCGGCCGTCGGGACCATCAACCACGGTCAAGCTGGCTTCGGCCGGCTTCGGCGCCTCCAGCACCCAGCCCTTGGTGCCGTCCGCCAGATCGCGATTGGTCAGCAGTTCGGCGCCCAGCGGCTCCAAGCCGGCGGTCCAGGCACGTCGCGCGGCTTCCAGCGTGCTGTAGCGCTGCTTCACGTACCCACGCCAACCGGCCTCCAGCGGGTCGAGCAGCGCCGGCGGCAGTTGCAGCAACTGCCCGTTGCCGGCCTGACCGGTGAGGCTGTTCTCGTTGTTCAGCTCCACAAAGGCGATGGTCGGCTCGGTGGCGTAGGTATTGCCGGTGTACGGGTTGCGGTGGCCGAGGATGAGCCGCGCGTATTCGTGCTGCATGCGGATCAGGTCGGGATGGTAGTGGTCGACCGTCTTGCCGTAATTGAAAGTCGTGGGCAGCTTGCTCCAGTCGTATCCGGCGTAGTTGCGGCTGACATGGAGGTTCAGGTTGACCCAGATGCCGCAGCGCCGGAACTCGGAGATGAGGAAGTCGAGCCGGTCCATCTGACCGGGATCGAGCGCCTTCTGCGTCGTGTCGGCCCACAGGCCGCGCGGCGTGGTGCCGTTGTCCATGTGGTGCAGGCGCACCACGTTCATGCCCAGACGCTTCATGCGCTCGGCGATCTTGGGCGCCAGGTCCTTGCTCGGGAAGGCGGTGGCGAAGGTCAGGTTGGTGCCCAGCAGGCGCACACGCTGGCCGCGACCGTCGACGAACGTGCCATCGCGCACCACCAGCCGGCCATGGCTGCCACAGGGCTCGGGGCTCAGGTAGCCCATATCCACGTAGCCGGCCAGGTCGTAGACCGGCGGCATGGCGAACGGGAACGCACCCGCCAAGGGATCGCCGGCTAGTGCCAGCAGGGCCAGGAGCAGCGTCATCGTCATCTCCGCGCACGCGCTGATTGGCGCGCGCGGGTGCGGCACCTCCTGCCCGGCAGGAGTCGTGCGCGCGCGGCGAATCTGCCGGTGCGCGGGAGGTGCTGCGTGATGCGATGGGCATGGCTGTTGCTGACCACCATGGGCCTGGCCCTGGCCGCCGACGACATCGCCGCGGGCTGGTGGCAGGGCCAGTTGGCCAAGGAGCTCGGCGGGTTCCGCCTGGCGGTGCACCTGTCACGGGCCGATGGCGGCGCCTGGACCGGCACGCTGGACAGTCCTGACCAGGGCCTGGCCGGTGTGCCGCTGAGCGAGGTGAGCGTGGTCGACGGCACCTTGCGCTGCGCCATTCGCGGTGCGCAGACCAGCTTCGAGGGCAAACTCGCCGCCGACGGCCAGACCATCGTGGGCACGCTGACCGCCCGGGGCACGCCGTTGCCGCTGACCTTCGCACGGGCGACGGGCACGTTCGTGGTCAACCGCCCGCAGGAGCCCCGGCCGCCCTTCCCCTACGACATCCGCGAGGCGCAGGTGGCCAACGCCGACGCCGCGGGCGTGTCGCTGGCCGGCACCCTGACCGTGCCCGCCGGCGCCGGCCCGTGGCCGGCTGTGGTGCTGGTCTCCGGCTCCGGCCCGAACAACCGCGACGAGGAGGTCTTCGGCCACAGGCCGTTCGCCGTGCTGGCCGACCACTTGAGTCGCAACGGCGTGGCAGTGCTGCGCTATGACAAGCGCGGCATCGGCGGTTCGAAAGGCGACTACGCGGGGGCCACCACCGCCGATTTCGCCTCGGATGCCGGGGCCTGCCTGCGCTGGTTGCGGCAGCAGCCCGGCATCGCGGGCGACCGGGTCGGGCTGCTGGGCCACAGCGAAGGCGGCCTGGTGGTGCCGGTGGTGGCCAACAGAGCGCCGGGCGAGGCGGCCTTCGTGGTGCTGCTGGGCGGACCGGCGGTCACCGGCGCGGACATCCTCACCCGCCAGACCATTCTGCTGTCGCGCACACAGGGCGTGGACGACACCGCGCTGGCGGCCATCGAGAAGGCGCATCGGGCGCTGGTCAAGCGTGCTGCCGAGGGCGCGAGCGCCGAGGAACTGCGGCCGTTGGTCAAGGCCCTGATGGCGGCGCAAGGCAGCCCCGCGGACGACAGGACCGCCGACGCCGTGGCCGGCGGGCTGCTGTCGCCGTGGATGAAGGGCTTCCTGACCTACGACCCGGCGCCGGCGTTGCGCGGGCTGAAGGTGCCGGTCCTGGCGCTCACGGGCGAGCTCGACCTGCAGGTGGAGCCCGGTCAGAACCTGCCCGTCATGGTGGCAGCATTCGAGGCCGGTGGCGTGCGCGACTATACGGTGAGCAAGGTGGGCGGCGTCAACCATCTGCTCCAGCCGGCGCGCACGGGTGGCGTGGACGAGTATGCCAAGGTGGAGATGACCACAGAACCGCGCGTGCTGGCGCAGATCAGCGCGTGGATCCTTAGCCGCACGGCGCGCTGAGGCGGTACACTAGGCGGCGAGGTCAATCCGAGCCAATGAGCCGAGCAGAGCTTGTCAACACGCCCGAGCGCCCCAGCCTCCGCGCCACGCTGGCCGAGCTGTGGTCGTTCCGCGAGCTGATCATCGAGTTCACTCGGCGCAGCATCATGCTCCGCTACAAGAACAGCGTGCTGGGCATTGCCTGGTCGCTGGTCACGCCGCTGATGATGATCCTGATGATCACGGTGATGACCAAGTTCATCTTCCAGCAGCCGATCCCCAACTACTCGGCCTACCTGTTCCCGGTCATGTTTGCCTGGACGTTCTGCAACAACGCCATCCCGGACATGTGCATCTCGCTGCTGGAGAGCGCGTCCATCGTGCGGCGTTCGTACTTCCCGCGCGAGCTGCTGCCCATCGCGACGCTGCTGGCCAGCCTCCTGCATTTCGGCATCTCCATGGGGCTGACCATGGCGTACCTGGTGCTGCTGCACATCTTCCCCTGGCAGGTCAACGTCAAGGTTCTGCTGGTGCTGCTCATCGTGCCCGCCAACCTGGCCTTTCTGCTGGGCGTGGGGCTGGTCACCTCGGTGCTCAACGTCATCTTCGAGGACATCCGCTTCGTGGTGACCGTGGTGCTGCAGCTCATGCTCTACGCCGTGCCGGTGCTCTATCCCATCGAGCGCGTGGCCGCCGCCGCGCCAGACGGCTGGTGGCTGCGGCTGTACCTGCTCAACCCGTTCGCGTCGTTGCTGGTGCTCTACCAGAAGGCGCTGCTGCCGCCCATCTCGGTCAAGGGCGTCGAGGCGTTGCCCTGGAGCTGGGGCCTGTTGGCCCAGACCTGGATCATCTCGCTGCTGACCCTGTGGCTCGGGCTGTGGTTCTTCAACCGCCTCAAGTACATTGCCGTGGAGCGCCTGTGATGAGCGAGCCCCTGGCGGTCGAAGTGAAAGCGGTGAGCAAGCGCTTCCGCATCGTGCATCACGCCGGCTCGCTCAAGCGCGCGGCCATCGAACTCGTGCGGCGCCGGCCGGCCGTGGAGTTGATGACGGCCGTCGACAACCTGTCGTTCAGCGTGCCACGCGGCCAGACCGTCGGCATCATCGGCTCCAATGGCAGCGGCAAGAGCACCATGCTCATGCTGCTGGCGGGCATCTACCGGCCCAGCCAGGGCGAGATCGTCGTGCGCGGCCGCATCACCACGCTGCTCGACCTGTATGCCGGCATGCACCCCGACCTGACCGCCGCCGACAACGCCATCCTGGTCGCCATGACCAACGGCCTGACGCGGCGCCAGGCCATCGACCGGCTGCCGACCATTCTGGAGTTCGCCGAACTGCTCGACGTCGCCGACCAGCGCATCCGTCACTTCTCGGCCGGCATGGTGGTGCGGCTCGGCTTCAGTGTCGCCGCCTACTGCGACCCCGAGGTGCTGCTGGTGGATGAGGTGCTGGCCGTGGGCGACCAGTCGTTCCAGGCCAAGTGCCGTGGCAAGGTGGCCGAGTTCCAGCGTGAAGGCCGCACCATCGTCTTCGTCTCCCACGACCTGCCGGCCGTGGCGGCCAGTTGCGAGCGAGTCATCTGGCTCGACCGCAGCCGGCTGCGCATGGACGGACCCGCCGCCGAGGTGCTCGCCGCCTACGCCCAGTCCGTCTAGCCCGCCGGCCGTCGGAACACGAAGCTGCCAATACCCGAGCGACCGGCCTGGGCCTCGGCCGCGGCCAGCCTGGCATAGCGGGCCAGAGCCGGCTTGCCCAGCACCCGCGTATAGTCGGTGCCCAGCACCGGCAGACCCCGCTGGAAGCCCTCGCTCTGGTAGTACTGCCAGGGCCACGCCTCGTCGACCTGCCGTACGCACTCCAGACCGAACGACTGCGCCAGAGCGATCAGCGCCTCGGATCGCGGCACGACATAGTGCCGCGGCGCATCCAGCCCGAGCCAGCAGTCGCCGAACATCTCCCACGGCGTTGAGGGCAGCTTCGGCAGTTGCAGCAGCGCCACACCGCCGTCACTGAGCAGGCCGGCGATGGTCCGCATGGCCGCCACCGGGTCGGGCATGTGCTCGAACGAATGCATGGCGAAGACCAGGTCATAGCGCTCGGGCAACGCCGCCATGTCGCAGCGGTGGATGGGAAAGGGCAGACCGTCGGCCACGGGGCTGTAGAGGTCCTGGCCCTCGATGTGCCGGTAGCCCATCAGGTGCAGCTGCCACAACAGCAGCGCGCCGCCGCAGCCGATGTCGAGCACGCGCGTGTCGCGGGGCGGCTGGCCGGCCAGCCACAGCGCGTGTCGGGCCAGAGCCACCTGCAGGAATGTGCTGCTGAACTGCGGCGGCACCCACGACAGCAGGGGCCGCGGCATCCATCGTGCCAGGCCCGCCAGCAGGCGGGCGCGCGGCGAGGCGATCTGGAACGGCAGGTGGCACGAGTAGCCGGCGCTGTAGTAGGCACCCATGTCGGCCACGTCGTCGATGAGCCACAGACTGCCGCAGCTGCCGCACTCGCCGTAGGAGAACGAGCTGCCCATCTGCTGGTGGCGCTCCTCGGCGGTGAACACGCGCTTGGGCTGGGATCCGCACATCCGGCACGTTGGCTGAGGCATGATTGCTCCGGGCGACGACAGCGAGGGCATCATAGGGTGGCGCCAGACGACCGTCAAGCGCCGCGGGTCGCGCCGAGCTGGTCGCGCACGGCGGCCACCACCTGCGCGACGAAGTGGTCATGGCGGTAGCGTCGCAGGGCGAAGGCCCGCGCGGTGGCGGCCCGCCGCCGCACCTCGTCGGGATCGTTGGCCAGCCGACACAGCAGCCGGCCCAGTTGCACCGCATCACCATCGTCGAACAGCCAGCCGGAGCGGCCGACCACCTCGGGGATGGCCCCGGTTCGCGAACCGATGACCGGCCGCCCGCAGAGCAGCGCCTGGGCGAGCACGCGGCCGAACTGCTCGGCCCAGACGGGCGTGGCACGCGAGGGCAGCACCAGGATGTCGGCCGCGGCCATGGCCGCGGACAGGTCGGCCTGGAGCAACTGGCCGAGCCAGCGCACCCGATCGTCGAGACCCAGGCGTTGGCTCAGTTGGCGCAGCGCGGCCTCATCGGGCCCGGTGCCGGCCACCGCCAGCCGCACGTCCGCCGGCGCCGCGGCCAGCGCCGAGAGCAGCAGGTCGACGCCCTTTTCCGCCACGAGGCGGCCCGCGTAGAGCAGCGTCAGGCCCGACGCCGCCTCAGGCCGCGCGGCCGGCTGGAAGACCGTTTCGTCATCGCCCATGAACGCGACTCGTGCGCGGCCCACGGGCAGGCCCTGGCGCTCCAGCAGGCGCGCCGCGCCGCTCGACCCGACCAGCGCCGCATCGGCGCGACGCAGCACATGCGCCAGCAGGCGCCCGCGCAGCCGGCCCGGCCACGACGACCAGCGCCTCGCCACGTTCTCGAACGACCACACGACGACACGCACGCCGGGCAGCAGCAAGCGCGCGACGGCGATGGTCTGCGCGGCGCCCAGTTCGTTGGGCTCGCCGAGGTAGAAGACGACCTGGGGCCGCACCTCGCGCAGGCGCTTGACGAGCGCCCAGCCGAACAGCGAGTACGGGTAAGGGCGAACCGGCCAGACCCGCGCCGCGCCGGGGCCGTGGCACTGCACCACGCCGCCGAACTGCCCCAGATCGACGCAGCGCGGCTCGAGGGCCTGGACGTCGAGCCCTGGATCCTGGGCCTGCATCGCGTCGGCCAGGGGCTGTACGGCCAACATGCCCACCACCAGCACGCGCGGCCGGCTGGAGTCCTGCCGCTCGGTGACGTCAGTCATCGAACCGCACCGCCACCACCTCGCCCTCGGCGAGCACGGCCAGCAGACGCGGGTCCGACCACAGCCGCCGATCGCCCTCGCGCTCAGCCGCCACCACCTCGCCCGGATAGCCGGCATGACCGAGCGCGCGCATCTCCGGACCGTCGCACGCGGGATGGTTGACCATCAGGTACGTGCCCGGATCGGCCGCCGACAGACTGGCCAGCAGCCGGTCGACGGCATCGCCCTCGCACTCGGCCTGCGGCAACCGCGCGCCGCGCCGGTCGCCGTCGAGCAGGCCGTGCCGGGCTCGCCAGCCGGACATGGCGTCGGCCAGGCCGTCCACGACCCAGCCGAAGCCCATGTGCTGATCGGCGTAGCGCACGTCGATGCCAAGCTCGCGCAAGCGGCCCAACTGCGCGTCGCACTCGGCGATGATCTCGTCGACACGGGGCTGGGCTTCATGCAGCGTCTGGGTCGTCTGGTGGAAGCAGCCATCGGCGTCAACCAGCGAGGGCGCCTCGCGCGCGGGCAACACCGGCCCCCAGCGCAGGCTGTCCCACTCGGCGTTGAAGCACAGGTGCACACCGCAGCACAGGCCCTCGATGCCCGCCAACAACGCCGCGGCGGACTCGATGGCCGGCCCGCAGGCGAGGATGCTCGCGTTGCGCAGACAGCCGCGCGTGGCGGCCTCGTAGACCGCGCGGTTGGCGCTCTCGTTGCAGCCGGCGTCGTCGCCACGCGTGATCAGGCGGATGCGCGCCATGCTCAGCTCCCGGCGATGAAGCCGCGGATGTCCGCGGCCATCTTCTCCAACTCGGTCTGCTTGACGTACATCATGTGCCCGGCCTCGTAGTAAGCCATCTGTACATGGTCGCGCAGGCTCTCATCGCGCGCGAGATGGTCGAAGGTGTACTCGGTGGCGAAGTACGGCGTGGCCAGGTCATAGTAGCCGTTGGCGCAGAACACGCGCAGGTTGGCGTTGTGCGTCATGGCCTCGCGCAGCGGCTCCGAGACATCGCAGAACTGGTTGGCCCACTTGTCGTAGCTCCAGCTCATGTACAGCCCGGCCATGATCTGGTAGCGCACGTCGGCTTCGTAGTTCAGCTCGGCGCGCAGGTACTGGTTGAGCGCGCCGGCGAACGCGCCATGAATGGCCGTGTGGCTCGGGTCGTACTCGTAGCTGTCGCGCACCTGCTCGCGGTCGATGCCGATGTAGCGGCTGTCCAGCCGGCCCACCGTGCGCCCGCGGCCGCGCAGCAACTCCTTGTTGAACCGGCCCATGCCGATGCGCAACCGGCTGGCCTCGACGTACTCGGGCGACAGGCCGCAAAACGCCGCGACACGGTCGCGAATGGCCTCGAACCGCTCGCGCGGCAGGCGGTCGCCCCACATCAGCGCCGGCGCATACTCGTCGTGGGCAAACCGCTCCACTTCGTCCAGCAGATTACGCAGCGGCCGCGCCTGCAGCTCGGGTGACAGCGCCTGGTGGTACCAGGCCGTGGCGCAGTAGCTGGGCAGGAACAGCACGTACGGCAGGTCGTTGCCCGGCGCGAAGCGGATGGTGGCCATGTTGAGCACCACCGAGACCAGCACCACGCCCGACAGGTACAACCCGTGCTTCTCCTGGAGCACCTGCGACAGGCCGGCCGAGCGCAGTGTGCCGTAGCTCTCGCCGCCGACGAATACCGGAGACGCCCAGCGCCGGTGCTCGGTGACAAAGCGAGCGATGAAGTCGCCCACGGAGTCGAGGTCGCCCTCGACGCTCCAGAACTCCTTGGGCTCCACGCCTTCGGCGGCCTTGGAGTAGCCGGTGCCCACCGGGTCGATGAACACCAGATCGGCCACATCCAGCAGCGTCTGCTCGTTGTCGATCAGCTTCGGCGGCGGCGCCGGCTGCTCGCCGTCTGGTCCGAGCACGACGCGCCGCGGCCCCCAGGCGCCCAGATGCAGCCACACCGACGACGAGCCGGGGCCGCCGTTGAAGGCGAAGAGAATGGGCCGCGTGCTGACATCGGCCACATCGTCGCGGAGGTACGCGGTGTAGTAGAGCTTGGCGCGCTCCTTGCCGTCATCGTCGCGCAGCGCCAGCCTGCCGGCGGTAGCGGTGTAGGCCAGGGCCCGGCCGCCGACGGTGATGGTGTGCTGCGTCTCGACCTTGTCCGGCTTGGCGTCGGCCGGCTTGGCCTCGGCGTCGGGCATGGTCAGCGACACGGTCAGCTTCGGCAGTACGATCTCGCCGGTCGCGGCGGGCTTGGTGTCGTTGGGCTTGGTGGGCTCACTCACACTCAGTCTCCTCTGTATCCCAGGCTAGCGCAGCTTGGCCACCGCGTAGTCGGCGGTGGTCTGGTAGTGCTCGCCGAAACCGCACGGGCTCAGGCTGGACATGACTGCCTCGTCCTTGACCTGGTCGCGGTCGTTGAACTGGAAGTCGAGCGCCAGCGTGCCGTCATCGGCCAGCCCGCCGCGCAACGAGGCCAGCGGGATCGAGATCTCGATGACATAGCCGCCGGGCCGCGGCTTCGCGGCGGTGACCAGCCCCTCGGGGATGGGCCGCTTGTCCACGTACCAGTTTGGCTTGACCGAGTCGCCCGCACCCACCAGCGGCAGAATAAGCTGGCCACTGCCCAGGGCATGCTTGCCATCGCGCTGTGCCGCCGGCCGTGCGTCCCAGAACAGCTCCATCCCATCGTTCTGCCAAGGCGCGGTGCCGTCCGTGCGGATCTGGTCGTCGCTGACGTCGGCGGCGACGTACAGCCGCTGGCCGTCATGCCCAGCCAGAAGCCGGACCGCATGGTCGGCCGGCCCGGTCCAGTTGGCCGCGCCCGCATAGACCAGCGACTTGTCGGCCAGCGTCTGCCCCTTGGCCTTGCCCCAGTCAGCCAGAGCGCCATCGATAGTCATGCGGCCCAGCCGGGGCAACGCCATGGTGCGCGCCATGCGCAGCGTCTGCCGCACGGTACGCCGGTACTCGGCGCCGCCAGCCGCGGTCAGCCGGAACACGGCGGCCACGTCCAAGCGCGACGGATTGGCCTTGGTCGGCTTGACCTGGACCGCGATGCGCTCGTTGCCGCCGGCGGCGAGTGCGACGGTCCGGCTTGCCGGCTCGCAGCGCCAGTCGCCGCCGCTGAGCGTCAGGTCGACGGCGGCGGCGCGGTCCAGGGGATTGGCCAGCGTGATGGCCAGCTCACCGCCGCCAGTAGGCAGCGCGCTGACGCCGAGCCGGCAGAGCTGGTCCAGTTCCGCCAGCGCCGGCCGGGTCAGCGCCTCGCCGGCCTGCATCTGGTCGATCGGCGCCACGGTGAGGCGCGGCTCGCCCTGATCCACGCTGACCTGCATGAGCAGGCGCTCCGAACCCGACGTGTCGGCATCGGTGCCCGCGCCGGTGCAGCCCATGACGTAGGTGGGGATGCCATCCTGCACACCGAAGCTCATCTGGTGCCAGTGGCCATTGATGATGGTCGTCTTGGCCGGATCGAGTCGCTTGGCCAGTTCTGCCCAGAACGGCTTGAGCTCCCAGGCCGGGCGGTGGTAGACGACGAAGGTGTGCTTGGCCCCCTTGGCCTTGGCCAGGTCGGCCTCGAGCCAGGTGATCTGCTCGGCCAGCAACTCGGGCTTGAGGATACCGTCGTTGACCGCCAGCACCACGAAGTGGCAATCGCGGTAGTCGAAGCTGTAGTAGGCCCGGCCGTCGACACCATGGCGCTTGAGGTAGATGCCATACATGGTCTGGTTGGTCGTGTCGTGGTTGCCCGGCACATAGAAGAACGGGCTGCGCAGTTGGCTGTTCTCCGCCTCGAAGTCGTCCCACATGCTGTTGATCGCCGCGGGATTCTCGATGTAGCCCTCGATCAGGTCGCCGACACACAGCACGAAGTCGGGCCGCAGCCGGTTCACGATGTCCACGGCATGCGCCCAACGCCCCGGCTCATGGCCGCCGGTGTTGTCGCCGAGAACGACGAAGGAGAAAGCCGAGCCGCTGTTGGGCGCCAGGCCGGGATACCCGGCAATGCCCGCCAACTCAGCCGGCGTATTGGCCGCCAACAGCCCCAGAACCGCCCCCAGCAGCGCCGCGCTGGCCCATGCCGACCGCTTGACCATGGTTCTCGCTCTCCAGACAGCCAGTATAGCCCAGAGGTAACGTTGTGCTCAACGGCGCACTACGCGCTACGCGCTCGGAGCGCGCACCCGCTGGTATACTGGCAAGCATGGCACCTGAGCTGAGCGCCACCGCGGAGCGCAATCTGGCGCGCTGGCGCAGCGCCCCCCACTTGGCCGAACACCGGGCCGCGCTGACATCGTTCCTGGCAGCCGCTTCGACCGCGGAGGTCGAGGACGCCTTTGGCGCCGATCTGCCCTTTGGCACCGCCGGCCGACGCGGCTGCGAGGGCGTGGGTCCGAACCGCATCAACGCGCGCACCATCGCCGAGAGCGCCGCCGGCCTCGCGGTGCTGCGGCCCAGTCTGGCCGTGGTGGGCTATGACGGCCGCGCACATAGCCGCGAGTACGCCCTGCTCAGCGCCGAGGTGCTGCTGGCCGCCGGCGCGCGCGTCGAGCTGTTCGCGCAGGCTTGCGCCACGCCGCAGTTGGCCCACCGCGCCACGACCGCCGGCGCGCAGGCCGCGGTGATGATCACCGCCAGCCACAACCCCGCGGACCACAACGGCTTCAAGGCCTTCGGCCCCCATGGCGGCCAGATCGTGCCGCCGCTGGACCGCCAGGTCATGGCCGCGGTGGTCGGGCAGGCCGACCTGCCTATCGGCCGCATGCCGCTGGCCACGGCGCTGGCCGAAGGCCGGGCACGCTGGGTGACCCGTGCCGACGACGAGGCCTACCTGGCCTACGTGGCCCGCCAGGCCGGCGCCGGTCCGCGCGACTGCCGCCTGGTGTTCAGCGCGTTGCAGGGAGTGGGTGGCAGGACGGTACCCGCCGTGCTCGAACGCGCGGGGTTCACCGCCGTGGCGCTGGTGGCCAGCCAGGCGGAGCCGTCGCCGCTCTTCGAGACACTGCCGGACGGCATCGCCAACCCCGAGGCGCCCGAGGCGCTGGCCCAGCTCATCGCCGCCTGCGCGCAGCAGGACGCCGACGCCGGCCTGGCCGCCGATCCCGACGCCGACCGGGTGGGCCTGGTGGCGCGCGACCCCGACTCGCCCCACGGCTACCGCTTCTTCCGCGGCTACGAACTGGCCGCGCTCATCGCGCAGCACACCATCGTCCGTCGCGCTCGCGATGGCCGTCTGCCCGCGGGCAGCGTGGTGCTGCGGTCGGTGGTCGGCTCGCGCTTCATCGATGCCGTCGCCGCGGAGTACGGGGTGCGCGTCATCGGCGACCTGCCCATCGGCTTCAAGTGGTGCGGCGAGCTGCAGGCCGACCGACTTGGCGAAGAGCACTTCGTCGCCGCGCTGGACGAGAGCCACGGCTTCAACCGCGGCGTGGCCGTGCGGGACAAGGATGCCGCCTCCGCGGCGCTGGCCCTGGCCGAGATTGTCGCGGACTGCCGCGCCGAAGGCATCACCGTGAGCCAGCGGCTGGCTGGGCTCCACACGCGCTACGGCGCTCGCGCCGAGCAGGTCTTTGGCCTGCGCATGGCCAGTGCCGAGGCCATGGGCCAGTTCGTCGACCGACTGCGCTCGCACCCGCCGAGCACGCTGCTGGGTCGGCGGGTGTCCACGATTGTCGACCGCCTGAACGATCCGTGGACGAGCAGCGTTTCGGGTATGGCGGTACCTGAGAACTTTCTGATGCTCGAGCTCGCGGGAGACGACACGACGGGCAATGCGCTCGTTGGCGTGCGGCCCAGCGGCACCGAGCCCAAACTGAAGATCTACGCCCTGGCGGGCGGCCGAGCAGAGCAGCGGGCGGAACTGGATAACTGGGTCCAGTCGGTTCCCGACGCGATGACAGTGTTGTAATGGAGGTTCGGCGCGATGGCACCCCGGAATGATCGGGAAGCGAAGATGACGGACGCACAGCTAGTAGCCGCCGTGATCGCGGGAGACACCGAAGCCTACGCGCTGCTGGTCGACCGCTATCAGGACCGCGTCGTCAGCGCCGCCTACCACATCGTGGGCGACCGCGACGCCGCGGAGGATCTGGCTCAAGACACCTTTGTCGAGGGCTTCAAGTCCATCCGGCGCTTGCGTGACCCGGCCCGGGCCGGCGCCTGGTTCCACGGCATCGCCCAGCGCTTGTGCTACAAGTGGCTGCGGCGGAACACGCGTGTCAGCAACGTGGAGACCGAGCAGTTCGACCTGTTGGCCGCGCCCGAGGTCAAGCCGGACGAGCCGGGCGATCTGGTGCATCTGCTGGGCGAACTGCCCGCGCAGTACCGCCAGGTGCTCGCTGCCAGGTACCTGGAAGACCTGGAATACGAAGAGATCGCCGAGCAACTCGGCACCACGGTCAACAACATCAGAGTTCGTGTGCATCGCGCCAAGAGCCGGCTCCGTGAGCTGTTCGAGGCGGTCGATGCCAAGCGGCGGGTCCAAGAGCAGTCGCGGCTGGAACAGTCGCGTCTGCGTGTGGTCCGCGGCAACGGAGGAGCGGCATGAACAAGGCATGGCGCGACCGCCTGGCGGCGTATGACGACGAGCACCTCGATGAACGCGAGCGAGCCGCGCTGGACCTGCTGCTCGACTCCGACGCCGAGGCTCGGCAGTACCTGGCCAGCCTGCGCGAGGATCGCCAGCGCTACTGCGAGGCGCTGGCCACGGTCACGGCGCGCCCTGGGTTCACCTCCGCGGTCATGGTTCGCGTGAACCACACCCAGACCGTCTGGTGGCGCCAGGTAGTCACGATGGTCCGGCCGAGAGCACTGGAAGTCTGCGCCGCGGGGCTGATGGTGATGGTCGGGCTGGCGCTGGTGCCCAGCGACCGCACCAACGCCGCGCACCAGACCTGTCTGAACAACCTGCGCACGCTGGGTCGCGGGCTGCTGGCCTACAGCGAGGATTGGGACCATCGTCTGCCCGACAGCTCGAGCTGGGTGCAGGCCGTCTCCAGCTACGGCCGGTCGGGCAACGCTCTGACCTGCCCGCTCGACACCCGCGCTGGCGACCGGGGCAGCCGGCTGGTCAGCTACGGCATGCCCGGCAGCCTGAGCGGGGCCAGCGTGTCCAGCCTGCCCGATCCCAGCGCACAGGTGACTCTGCGCGACGCCGAGGGCCTGTTCGTCAAACCGCGCCATGGCAACAGCGCCAACGCCGCCTTTGGCGATGGCCACGTGGCGCCGGTCAGCGTGCCCGGACCCTGACTTGACCGCGGCGGCGGCCGACGACTAAGATGCGGGCCATGAACAGCCTGTATCATGCCAACCTGGCCGCCGCCGTTGACGCCTTCCACAACGCCGCCGCCCTCGAACCCGCTGTCGAGGCCGCCGCTGACATACTTGCCGACGCCTATCGTGCCGGTCGCAAGGTGCTGGTCTGCGGCAACGGTGGCAGCGCCGCCGAGGCCGCCCATCTGGCCACCGAGTTCGTGGTGCGTTTCCTGGCCGACCGCCGCGCTTTGCCCGCCATCAGCCTCACCGCCAGCGGCGCCGACCTCACCGCCATTGGCAACGACTACAGCTTCGAGCAGATCTTCAGCCGCCAGGTGGAGGCTTACGGCCAGCCCGGCGACGTGTTGATGGTCTTCAGTTCCTCGGGCAACAGCGAGAACCTGCGATTGGCGCTCCAGGCCGCCAATGGGCAGGGCCTGAAGTCGGTCTCGCTCCTGGGCCGCGATGGCGGGTTCTGCGCGGGGCTGGCAACGGTCGACGTGGTCGTCGCGGAGAGCGTCACAGCCCGTATCCAGGAGGTGCATCTGCTCATCCTGCACACGCTGTGTGGGTTGGTCGAACAGCGGCTTTTCGGCTGAGCCAGACTAGCTACACCCACCGGCTACGCAGATCACACGGGTGGCCGATCCGATCATCTGTGTGATCTGCGTAATCTGCGGATGGCCTGGGTTCAATCAGGGCCACTGCGTAGAGTCTACGCCCGCTTGGCCGCCTGCTTGCGCTTCTCGTGGTCGAGGATGCGCTTGCGCAGCCGCAGGCCCTTGGGCGTCACTTCCAGCAGCTCATCGTTGGACATGTACTCGATGGCCTCGTCCAGCGAGAAGATGCGCGGCGGCGCCAGGCCGACGGTGATCTCGGAGAACGACTTGCGGTGGTTGGTCAGGTGCTTGGCCTTGCAGACGTTGACCACCAGATCCTCGTCGCGGTAGTACTGGCCCACCACCATGCCACCGTAGACCTTGTCTTCGGGCGTGCAGAAGAGGATACCGCGCTCCTGCACATTGGTCAGAGCGTAGCCCGTCACCGTGCCGGTCTCCATGGCCACCAGCGAGCCGTGCTCGCGGTCGCCCAGCTCGCCGGCGAACGGCTCGTAGCCGTGGAACAGGGTATGCACCACGCCGGTGCCGCGGGTGGACATGAGGAACGGCTGGCGGAAGCCCAGCATGCCGCGGGTGGGCACCTGGTACTCGGAGTAGGCCGTGCCGTCTTCGCCGGTGCGCAGCGACAGCATGATGCCGCGGCGCTTGCCCATCATCTCGCTGACCGTGCCGTGGTAGTCGCCGCCGACCTCGAGGAAGACGTGCTCGACCGGCTCCAATCGGCCGCCGTTGGGGCCGACCTTGAAGATGACTTCGGGCTTGCTGACCGCGAACTCATAGCCCTCACGGCGCATGGTTTCGATGAGGATGGCCAGGTGCAGCTCGCCACGACCGGAGACCAGGAAGCGGTCGGCACTGTCGGTGTCTTCCACACGCAGCGCCACGTTGCTCTCCAACTCACGCTGCAGGCGATCGCGGAGCTGGCGGCTGGTGACGAATTGGCCCTCGCGCCCGGCGAACGGGCTGTCGTTGACCGCGAAGGTCATGCGCACCGTGGGCTCTTCGACGGTGATCGGCGGCAAAGGCCGCGGGTCGGCGGGATCGGCGATGGTGTCGCCGATGCCGAGGTCGGACACGCCGCAGATGGCGATGATGTCGCCGGCATGGACCTCGGGTTGCTCGGACCGCTTCAGGTCGCGGAAAGTGAAGACCTGGTTGACCTTGCCGTTGGACGGGTTGCCCTCGTGGTCGATGCGCACCACGTTCTGGCCGCCGCGCAGCGAACCACTCCACAACCGGCCGATGCCGATCTTGCCGATGTAGTTGTCGTAGGCCAGTGAGGTGATGAGCATGCGCGCGGGTGCATCTGGCTCCACCAGCGGCGCCGGCAGGTGCGTGACGATGGTCTCGAACAGAGCGTCGAGGTTGGGTTCCAGCGCGTCGGGCGTGCGTCCAGAGTGGCCGTCCAGCGCGATGGTATAGATGACCGGGAACTCAGCCTGCTCGTCCGTGGCGCCCAGGTCGATGAACAGGTCGAAAGTGGCGTTGACCACCCACTCGGGCCGCGCCGCGGGTCGGTCGATCTTGTTGACCACAACGATCGCTTTGTGCCCCTTCTCCAGCGCCTGTCGCAGCACGAAGCGGGTCTGGGGCATAGGCCCCTCCACCGCATCGACCAACAGCAGCACGCCGTCGACCATGTTCATCACGCGCTCGACCTCGCCGCCGAAGTCAGCGTGGCCGGGCGTGTCGACGATGTTGATGGTCGTATCGTGGTAGATGACCCCGGTGTTCTTGGCCAGGATGGTGATGCCGCGCTCACGCTCCAGGTCGCCCGAGTCCAGGACGCGCTCGGCGACCTCCTGGTTGGCGCGGAAGACGTTGGTCTGCTTGAGCATGCCGTCGACGAGGGTGGTCTTGCCATGGTCGACGTGAGCGATGATGGCCAAGTTGCGAAGGTCGTTGCGTAGTTGGGGCATAGTTCTCTAGATCACAATCCGCAGATACCGCAGACGCGGGCAGACAGACGTTCCATCATCTGCGCACATCTGCGATATCTGCGGATGATATGGTGGTCTCGGTAGCCGAGATCAGACGCTGATGCTGACTTCCTTACCCTCGGCGGCCGACTGGTAGATGGCGTCGAGGATGCTCTGCAGCACGTAGCCCTGGCGGCCGTCGGTGCGCAGCTTGAGGCTCTTGTCCTGCACGCAGGCGGCAAAGTGCTCGTGTTGCGCGGTGAAGCTGTCCGGCTTCTTGTACTGCGGGGTGATGTCGGCGATGAAGCCGTTGTCCTCGGTGATGATCTTGATGTAGCTGCCGGGGCTCAACTCGATGCCGCCCTTGTCGCCCATCATGCGCAGGTCCATGCCGTCGCTGGTGTTCGCGGCCCAAGAGGCCTGGATCATCATCGAAGCGCCGTTCTCGAAGCGGATCAGCGCGCAGGCCAGGTCGTCCACGTCGAACGGGCCGCCGGCCACGGGCATGCCCCACATGCTCAGATAGTTGTAGGTCTCGGGGTTCGAGCCGAAGCGCGCGTGGGCCACGGCGCTGGCGGCGATCGGCTTGGGCTGGCCCATGAGGTAGTGGGTCAGGTCGATCATGTGCACGCCGATGTCGATCAGCGCGCCACCGCCGGCCACAGCCTTGGTGGTGAACCACGAACCCAGACCGGGGATGCCGCGGCGGCGCCAGATCTGCACGGTCGAGTGGTAGATCTCGCCCAGGCGGCCCGAGTCGAGGTAGGTCTTGGCGGTCTCGGCCTCGCCCGTGAAGCGGTTGTTCAGGCCGAACTGCAGGCGCACGCCCTTCTTCTCGGCCAGGTCCCACATCGCCTTGGCTTCGCCCGCGTTCATCGCCGGCGGCTTCTCGCACAGCACGTTGCAGCCAGCCTCGAGCGCGGCCAGGGTGGCGGGCGCATGGAAGGCGTTGGGCACGGCCACGACCACGCAGTCCAGGTTCTCCTTGGCCAGCATGTCGGCGTAGCTGTCGTACTCGGCGGGGATGCCAAACTTGGCGACCGTCTCGGCGCGAACCTTCTCCGACGGGTCGGCGATGGCGGCAACCATCGTGTCAGTCCGGGCGTTGATGCGCTCGGCGTGCTGCCGGGCAATGGTGCCGGCGCCAACGATACCATACCGTAGCTTGCTCATCTACCTCTGACCTCTGCTACGGCAAGGGTAGCACCATCTGAGCGCCTGCCAAGTCCCTTTTGTGACAGCAACGGGCCGTCGAGCCGTGCCCGGAGGGTGGCTCGACGGCCCGTGCACCGAGGCGCGCGTAGCCTGCCTACTGCTGCCACATGTTCGTGGGCGCTAGGGTGTTCTGGACCTTCATCCACTTCACATGCCCGTCCAGGAACAGGTAGTTGCTGCCGTCCTGATGGCGAGTCACGTCGTTCATGAACGTGTCGGCGATGTCATCGGTGTACCACTGGCCCGCGTTCCACGGCTGGTCGATGCGGTGCCAGTTCTTCGTCTCACCGGCCCAGATCAGCGTCGCTGGCGACGAGAAGGCGGCCAGCGGCGCACCGGTGCCTGTGCCGGGATAGTCGCAGGTGCCGCACTGGTTGAGGCCGTAGCTGGTGTCGTCGCCATTCCAGCGACCGTTGCCATAGGCGTTCTTGTTGCCGTTGAGGTAGGTGTCGCTGGGGCAGACAAAGACTTGCCGGCTCTTGAGGTAGGGCTGCACCCGGGCATCGAATCCGACCAGGCAGTAGCCGCCCGAGGGCCCCGGCCCATTGGCCGACTGCGGCAGCGCGCCCCCGTAGATGTCCCACTCGCAAGTGGTCTTCTCGTCATAGTCCTGGCAGTACTGCAGCAGTGCCGTGCCGATCTGCTTTAGATTGCTCTGGCACGACGAAGTGCGTGCCTTCTCGCGTGCTTTGGCAAACACGGGGAACAGGATCGCCGCAAGGATGGCGATGATCGCGATGACAACCAGCAATTCGATCAGCGTGAATGCTCGGCGGTTCTTCATCATTGGCTCCTTGGGCACCAGACACCTGGCGCCCTGAGAAGTATGTGAGCGAGGAGCCTCGCGCAACAGACATTTTGTATCGCACTGTATGCGGATTCAATTGAGATGCGTCGAGTCGAGTGGCGCCCAACGGTCCAAAGCCGCCACCACGTCCGCGGGCCGCACTGGCTTGGCCAGGTAGTCGTCCATGCCGCAGTCCAGGCACGTCTCGCGATCGCCGGCCAGCGCGTTGGCCGTCATGGCGACGATGGGCAGGTGGCCCGAGCCAGAGGCGGCCTCGCGATCGCGAATGGCGCGCGTGGCGTCGTAGCCGTCCATATTGGGCATCTGGCAGTCCATTAGCAGGACATCCCAGTCACCGCTGGCCGCCGCGGCCACGGCCTCCACGCCATCGGCGGCGATGGTCACCTGGCAGCCCATCTTCTCCAGCAGTCGCGTGATGACTTTCTGGTTGACAGCGTTGTCCTCGGCCACGAGCACCCGCCGCGCAGCGGCGCTGGCCGGGGTCTCCTCGGGTGTGGCCGCGGACGTCGCGGACGTCGCGGGCGAGGGGCTGGGCGTGGCGGGCGCGAGCGTGGTAGCCAGCGCGTGCTGCAGTTGCGACATGCGCACGGGCTTGGCCAGGTAGGCCGAGAAGCCCAACTCCAGCATGCGCTCGGCGTCCTCGCGGCGGCCGTGCGAGGTCAGCATGATCAGCTTGACGTCGTCGAGCGCCGCCTCGGCCCGAATGCGCCGGCCCAGCATCTCACCGTCCAGGCCCGGCATCATGTGGTCGAGCAGCGCGACCGCGTATGGCCGGCCCTCGGCCTTGGCCGCCAGCAACAGGGCGATGGCCGCGTTCGGATCCTCGCTGCTGTCGCGCTCCACACCCCAGCGTCCGAGTTGCTCGGACAGGACGAAGCGGTTGACCTCGTTGTCGTCAATGATCAGCGCGCGCACCCCGCGCAGGTCGATGGATGCTGGCGGCGGCTCATCTTCGAGGTGCGTCTCGGGCAGGGGCAGCGAGGCCCAGAACGTGGACCCCTCGCCCACCCGGCTGATGCCCAGCACCGTGCCGCCCATCAGCTCGGCCAGGCGCCGGCAGATGGCCAGGCCCAGGCCCGTGCCGCCGTGCGAGCGCGTGGTCGTGTTGTCGGCCTGCTCGAATTCGCCGAAGATGGCCTCGATGCGGTCCTCGGGGATGCCGACCCCCGTGTCCTGCACCTCAATGCGCAGCCGCTGCTCAGCCCCGGCCGTGCCAGTCTCCCGCGACACGCTGATGAGCACGTGCCCTTGCCGCGTGAACTTGATGGCATTGCCCACCAGATTGAGCAGGATCTGGCGTACGCGGCCCGGGTCGCCCACCACGCCGGGCGCAATGTCGGGCGTATAGCGCACGATCAGGTCGATGCCCTGCTGGTCCGCCTTGACCGCCAGCAGGTCGGCCACGTCGGAGACGGCCTGGCGCAGGTCGAAGGGCACGCGCTCGACCGCCAGCTTGCCCGCCTCGATCTTGGAGAAGTCCAGAATGTCGTTGAGCACGGTGAGCAGCGCTTCGGCCGAGGCGTGGATGGTGCGCGCGTAGTCGGTCTGCTCGGCATCCAGGTGGGTCTGCAGCAGCAACGCCGTCATGCCCAGCACGCCGTTCATCGGCGTGCGAATCTCGTGGCTCATGTTGGCCAGGAACGCGCCCTTGGCCTCGGCGGCGGCCTGCGCGGCGGCCAGCGCCTCCTGCAACTGGGCCTCGGCGGCGATGCGCTGCTCGACCTCCGCGCGCAGCTCACCGCGCTGGTCGAAGTGCGTCTTGACCAACGCCGCGAGCTGACCGAACTCGGTCGGGTCGTCGCGCAGCCGGTCGAGGGGGCGTTCATCGTCTTGGGCCAGGCTGGCCGTGATGGCCCGCAAGGGGCGCCGCACCCAGCGATGCAGGCCAGCGAGCAGCAGCAGCAGCATGGTCACGGCCGAGATGCCCAGCAGCCAGAGCTCGGAGCGACGGCTGGCCGCGAAGACCGCGACCACGTCGGCTGTGGACCGCACCCACAGCGTGGCGACGGGCTGCTCGGCCCAGTCGCGGAACACGCACGTGACCACGACCCTGCCGTCGGCGCCGATGGTGCAGCCGTCGGCCTCGCCATCGTAGGGGCTGATCCTGGCCTCCGCCTGACAGTACGTCGAGAGATCGACCAGGTGGCCCTGGTCCCACCGGTGCGCCGCCACGAAGTAGCCACGGGGAGCCAGTCGCCGATCCGCATCGGCGGTGGTCGTGACACCCGCGCCGGCGCACTCCAGGAGGCCGGCCGACGTGCGCCAGAAGAACCGGGCGACGGAGCGGCGCGCCATCAGCGCCCGCACGACTGCCGGCGGCAGGGCTTGGGCAGTCGGGGCAACCTCGCCACCTGAACTCATCCGCGCGGCCAACAGCGTGCCATCGGGTCGGTAGATCCACCAGCCGGCCGACCCAAATGTCTTCAGAGACGGATCGAGGTTCTCATCCATCCACTGCGTGGAGGGCGCCGCCACCTGCCGCACCATGTCGTCCCACCAGGAGTAGTCCGCGGCGTGGCTTTCCACGCGCTCGCCCAGCAGCGTAGTGATGCGGCGCACCGCCGTCTGGCGCTCCGCGGCCCAGGCCGTGCGCAGGCTGACCATGCGCCGGTCGTGGCCCTGCTTGACCACGACGAGGACCAGCGCGTTGACGGCCATGACCGCCAGAGCCAGAATCAGCAGCCGGGTTTCCGTTCGGCGCAGCAAAGGTGCCTCCGCTCGGCAGTCAGCCTACCACAATCGAGCGTCGACGCAGGAGTGGGCATGTCATGCTCGAATATCGGCCACCTGGAGCGTTTCATGAGTCCTCGGCTGGTAACAACTGCTCTCATGCTGGTCGGCGCCGGCTGCGCCGCCGCCGCCGCCCGCACCGTGCCGGCCCCACTGCCCGACCACCGCGGCCATGTCTGGCTGGCGGGTGAGACGGTCGAACTGAGCGCGCCCGCCGATGCGGCGCGCTGGGTGGTCGTCGACATTGCCGGCCGGACCGTCGCCGAGGGCACCCCGACCGGCCGCGTCGTGCTGGGCCAGCCCGCCGTGGGCTACTACGAGCTGCGCGGCCTGGCCGCCGACGGCGCCGTGCGATCGCGCTCGGGGCTGGCCGTGCTGAACCGCCTCGTTGCGCCCACGCCCGAGGACTCGCCGATCTCCATCGATGTGGCCACGGCCTGGTTCTACCAGCGCGACCAGCTGGAGTTGATCGCCAACCAGTGCGCCCTGGCCGGCGTCAACTGGGTGCGTGACCGACTGACCTGGGGCGCGGTCGAGACCCAGCGCGGGCAGCTGGCCGAGCACACGCTGTATGACGACACCGCTGCCGTGATGACCGCGGCGGGCCTCAAGTCCCTGCAGGTCTTCCATGGCTCGCCGGCCTGGACCGGCCAGACCGACGGTCGCCGCATGGCGCCCGACCTGCGCGATGTCTACAACTTCCAGAAGGCCTTCGCGGCGCGCTGGAAAGGCCAGGTCCTGGCCTGGGAGCCGTGGAACGAAGCCGAGATTGACGGCTTTGGCGGGCACACCGGGCTGGAGATGGCCAGTTGGCAGAAGGCCGCCTACTGGGGCCTGCGCGCCGGCTCGCCGGAGGCGCTGGTGTGCCACAACGTCTTTGCCCACTGGCGTACGGACACCATGGCCGACGTGTTCGCCAACGAGTCCTTCGCCTACTGCGACACCTTCAACTTTCATCATTACAGTCCTATCGACAGCCTGGCCGACACCTACCGGCGCTTCGCCTCGGTCAGCGGCGGTCGGCCGCTGTGGGTGTCCGAGGCGGGCACCCACCCCAGGTGGACCGGCGACGACAAGGAAAAGGAGCCCACAGAGCCCGAACTGCAGCGCCAGGCGCAGTTCGTCACGCAGTGCTACGCCACCAGCATCGCCGAGGGGTCGGTGGCCACGTTCTTCTTTGTCTTCCCCAACTACGCCGAAGGTGACATCCAGTTCGGCCTGACGCGGCGCGACCTGAGCCCGCGGCCCGGCTACGTGGCTATGGCCGCCGCCGGTCGGCTGCTCGCCGGCGCCAAGCCGCTGGGCCGGGTGCCTTCCGAGACGCGTGGCGACCTGCGGCTGTGCGCCTTCGACGCGCGACCCGATGGCCAGCCGAAGACCGTGGTCGTGGCCTGGTCGGCGGGCGCGCCGGTGGATCTGCCCAACTGGGCCCACGCCCGCGTGGCCTTCGACCACTTCGGCCGCTCCATCGAGCCGCCGGCCCGCGTCGGCGCCGATCCGGTCTACCTGCTGCTCGACCCGGGTGCCGAGCTGAAGGTCACGCGACGGGCACCCGAGCCGCGCGCCCTGGTCGTGCCCAGCCCGCTGGTGCTGCAGCCCATGCCGCCCGCCGAGAAGCGGGTCGTGGATCGTTCCGCCACCGCCATCGAGCCCGGCACAACGCAGCCGTTGCCGGTCTTCGCCTACAACTTCTCGGCAAAGCCGATCACCACCACGGTCAGCGTGGCCTGTGACGCTGGACTGACGGTCAAGCCCGCCCAGCTGCCGTTGACGGTCGCGCCGGGCGAGCGTGTCGAGTTGAGGTTCGAAGCCGCCGTGTCCGCCGAGCCGCAGGATGTGGGCCGGCTGACCGCGCGGTTCGAGGCCACAGCCGACACCACCCGCGCCGTGGCGGTGGCCGGCTATCTGGTGCCGCTGAGCGCGCTCAAGCCCCGCGCGCGCCTGGCTGTACCCGGCGCGGCGGAGGCCGCCAACTGGCGCACCATGAACAGCCCCGGCAAGATGACCATCGAGCCGGCCGAGGGCGCCGACGGCGGCGTGCTGGTGACCGCTACGCTGGACGGGCCTACCAGGCGGCGTTGCGGTTCACGGACATGAGCTGGGGCGCCTGGAGCAAGGCCGACACCAACGACCGCATCGATCCCGAGGCCTTCGCGGCGTTCAAGATCGGCCTCAACACCAAGGTGGCCAAGGTCCGCTACATCATCCGCGACGTGGCCTGGGTGCGCTTCAAACCATAACGTGGCCGCCGAGTTCGGCCACCAGATCAGGGTGCCACGGCAACGCCAGTTCGACACGCGGCGCGGGCTCGATGGGCGCCACCGGCAGGTCCGGCAGGCCGGCCAGCTGCTGCGTGTAGACCAGTTCGGCCAGCGGCCGCAATCCGACTACGTCCTCGGCGCAGTAGCGCAGCAGCGTGGGCAGAGCGCGCGCGTCGCCGCGCTGGTGGCGCTGCCAGAGCAGCACGGCCATGAACCCGTCGACCGCCAGCAGCTCGCTGTCACGGCCTAGGCCGGTCGTCTGCTCAATGACCTTGAGCCCGCCCGAGTAGCCCAGTGCGCGCAGCGGGTAGCGCAAGTCGAGATGCACCGGCGGCAGCCACAAACCGGGCATGGTAGCGCGCAGGAACGGCAGGTCGAAGCTGGCGCCGTTGTAGGTGATGACCATCTCGAAGTCGCGCAGGTAGTCGCGCAGCAGATGCAGGTTGTCATCGCGCACGAAGAGCGACACCTCGGCTCCGTCGTAGCAGCCGACCACGGTGACCACGTCGCGATCCGAGCTGAGCCCCGTGGTTTCGATGTCCAGGTAGACCGCGCGCTCGCGCAACTCGCCGTACCAGCGCCAGGCGGAGCCGCCGGAAGTGATGGACGAGAACCAGCCGAAGTCGCGCCGCCCCAGCGCCTCCAGCGACGCCTCGGCCCGCGCGGCCAACGGCCCCACGCGCGGTACGACGCGATCGCTGGCCAAGGCGTGCTCCCACGTCAGGATACCGTCGGCCCACAACTTCCGCTCGCTGCTCGATCCAATGCCCTGCAGATGGCAGAAGGTGCTCCGTATCACGTCGCCTCGCTTGTCACCGTGCCCAGGTCATAGAAGACGATGCGGTTGCGCCCCTGCTTCTTGGCCTGGTAGAGCGCCTTGTCGGCGTCGTCGAGCACCTGCTGCACCGAACGGTCGTTGGCCGGCGACATCACCGTGACTCCACCCGAGATGGTCACCACCTCGCCGGGCCCACGACCCTCGTGCGGGATGAGCATGGCCTCCACGGCGGCGCGGATGCGCTCCATGGCGATGGCGCCGCGGTCAGCGGTCTGTTCGGGGAAGACCAGCAGGAACTCCTCGCCGCCGTAGCGGTAGACTTCGTCGCCGGTGCGCGCCTGGCCACGCAGGCACTGAGCCACCGCGCGCAGGCAGTTGTCGCCCTCGCCGTGGCCGTACGTGTCGTTGTACTTCTTGAAGAAGTCGATGTCGACCAGCGCCAGGCAGTAGGTGTGACCGTAGCGCACGATGCGCGAGTGGATGGAGGCCAGGTCCTCCTCCATGCGCAGTCGGTTGCTCACGCCGGTCAGGCGGTCCACGCGGCCGGTCTCGTAGAGGATGCGGTTGAGGCGCTCGAGCTCCGCGGTCTGCTCGCGCATGCGCCGGTGCAGGCTGACGATGCGCTCGGCGGCGATGAGCTTGGCTTTGAGCGCGTCGCGGTCCAGCGGCTTGGTCAGGTAGTCATCGGCACCCGACTCCATGCCGGCGACGTAGTCTTCCTTCTTGCTCAGCGCCGTCAGCAGCACCACGTACGTGTAATGCGTCTGCTCCAGGGAGCGCAGCCTGCGGACGAGCTCGATGCCGTCGAGTTCCGGCATCATCCAGTCCGTGACGAGTACGTCGAACTCGCTGTCTTGGAGGAGGAGCCACGCCTCGGCGCCGTCGGTCGCCACGCGGCATTGGTGGCCAAGCTGTTCCAGGCAGCGCGTCAGGAGGATGCGCGAGATGTTGTCGTCTTCGGCAACCAGGATGCGCATTCGGGACCCGTTTCTCCAGGCACGTGCAGCTAGCCAGTGCCGGCAATTGTAGTCAGCCCTGCGCGCCGGGTCAACCGCGCCCCTGCTCTACCAGACACGCGCGGCGTAACAAAGTTGGATTTGGTCTATAATCGCGCCCGAGAACAAACATGGGTCTGTACGCGGTCACGATCTTCCTCAGCGCTTTTCTGCTGTTCGGTGTTCAGCCAATGCTCGGCCGGTACATCCTGCCCTGGTACGGCGGCACCCCCGCCGTGTGGACCACGTGCATGCTGTTCTTCCAGGTCTGTCTGGTCGGCGGCTACTTCTACTCGCACGGCCTGATCAGCCGGCTCTCGGCGCGCAACCAGGGCCGCGTGCACCTGGCTGTGTTGATCGTCTCGCTGCTCCTGCTGCCCGTGACACCGTCGGTGTCGTGGAAGCCGGTGGTGGCCGGTGACCCGACGCTGCGCATCCTGTTGCTGCTGGCCAGCACCGTCGGCTTGCCGTACCTGGTGCTCTCCACCACGGGCCCGCTGGTGCAGGGCTGGTTCGCCCGCACGTACCCGGGCCGCTCGCCGTATCGACTCTACTCGCTCTCCAACATCGGCTCGCTGCTGGCGCTTATCACCTACCCGCTGGTGACCGAGCGCCTGCTCCGGCTCAACCCGCAGACCTACGTGTGGTCCGCCGGCTATGCGCTGTTCGCCGTGCTCTGCGGCACGCTCGCCGTGCTCGTCAGCCGGTCGGCCGAGTGCGCTGAGCCAGCGACAGAGAGCGCCGCGGCCCCGGCCGACGACGAGACGCGACCCAGCCCGGTAACCATCCTCTTCTGGTTGCTGCTCTCCGCCTGCGGCTCCTGGCTGCTGCTGGCCACCACCAACCAGCTCTGCCAGGACGTGGCGGTCGTGCCCTTCCTGTGGGTGGCGCCGCTGAGCCTGTACCTTATATCGTTCATCATCTGCTTCGACAAGGAGCAGTGGTACCACCGCGGCGTCTACGGCACGCTCCTGGCGGTGGCGCTGCTGCTGGGCACCTACCTGCTGCATCGCGGGCTCAAGGTCAACATCGTCTACCAGATCCCCGCCTACTGCTTCGTCATGTTCGTCGGCTGCATGTCCGCGCACGGCGAGCTGGTGCGCTTGCGGCCCGGCGCGCGCCACTTGACACTGTTCTACCTGATGGTCTCGGTCGGCGGCGCGCTCAGCGGCATCGCCATCGCGCTGCTGGCGCCGCGCTGGTTCTCGGGTTTCTACGAGTACCAGATCGGCCTGGTCGGCGGCTGGCTGCTGTTCACCGCGGTGCTGGCGCGTGAGACGCACCTGCGCATGGCCGCTGGCGACCTGCCGGGCAAGGACGGCTTCATGCGCGTCGCCTTCCTGTCGGCCTGCGCGCTGCTCGGCTCGACGGTCGGCTACTACCTCTATGGCGAGGTGCGCGATGACGACGCGGACGTACTGGCCCAGAAGCGCAACTTCTACGGCGTCCTGCGCGTGTCGGAGTACGACAAGGGCAAGGAGGCGGCCAAGCTCTCGCTGCGCCACGGACGCATCCTCCACGGCTTCCAGTTCGAGGCGGCCAAGCGCCGCGCCTGGCGCACCAGCTACTACTCGAGCGGCAGCGGCGCCGGCCTGGCCCTGGAGCACTTCCCCACCCAGCCCAAGCGCGTGGGTGTGATCGGCCTGGGCACGGGCGCGCTCGCCGCCTACGCCGAAGCTGGCGACAGCTTCGTCTTCTACGACATCAACCCCGACGTGGTGCAGATCACCTCGCGCTACTTCACCTACGTGCAGGACGCCCAGGCGCGCGGCGCTCAGGTGCGCATCGATCAGGGCGACGCCCGCATCACCATGGAGCAGCAACTGGCCAGCGGCCAGGCGCAGCAGTTCGATGTGTTGCTGGTCGACGCCTTCAGCGGCGACGCCGTGCCGGTCCACCTGCTTACTCGGGAGTGCATCGAGCTGTACTGGAAGCACCTGAAGCCCGACGGTGTACTGGCCATCCACATCAGCAACCGCTACATCAACCTGCGCCCGGTGTGCCGCGCCCTGGGCGACAGCTGTGGCCGGCAAGCGCTGCTCATCCGCAACGACGGCGACGACGCCACCGGCGTGGTCATGAGCGACTGGGTGCTGCTGACCAACAACCGCTGGTTCACCGCCGACGGCAAAGTGCGCGAGTCGACCACCGCCTGTGACAACACGGACAAGCCCCTGGTGTGGACCGACGACTTCTCGAACCTGTACTCGGTGCTCAAACGACCCAGGTAGGCGCGAGGCCGCCGATTCTTGCGTCAATGTTGCGAAGAATCGGGTTTAGGTATTGCGTTGCATCCGGCTCAGGGTGCAGACTTGGCACGCTACCGCCGCAGGGGCTCCCGCACGGGGATCGCGCTATGAGCGGCGAAGGAGGCTGCACATGATTCATGGTCGGCACCGGCGTGCCTTTACGCTCATCGAACTCCTGGTTGTGGTTGCGATCATCGCCATCCTGGCGGCGATCCTGTTCCCGGTCTTCGCCAAGGCTCGGGAGAAGGCGCGCATGTCGAGTTGCCAGTCGAACCTCAAGCAGATCGGCCTGGCCGTGGCGCAGTATCTGCAGGACTACGACCACAAGTACCCGTGGAACGACGATGTCAACAATGCGTCGACCATGCTCGAGACGCACTGGAACGGTTGGGTCAGCAACGGCCTGCAGCCGTACATCAAGAACTTCCAGATCTTCGTCTGCCCGTCCAAGGCCCAGGGCTGGGTGCAGCCCCAGACTGGCCAGAACGTCAGCTATTGCTGGAACTACCGGGCGACCGAAGGCGTGTCCGAGGCGGAAACCGGCAACGCAACCGGCGGCGCATCGCGACTGGCGATCATGTGGGACAGTGCCAACAGCTGGAACGACAACCCGCCGAACAGCTCCAACGGCCTGATGGCCCGCGACATCTCCTGGTACCTGATCGGCAACCGCAACTGGACCTGCTGGCATCAGGAGAAGAACAACTACCTGTTCGCCGACGGCCACGTGAAGCAGGCCGACTGGCGCCAGATGACCTGGGACCAGGTCGAGCTGGAGCAGGCCGGCAGCGTCAACATCAACAAGCCCTGCACGAGCCCCTGGCAGTAGGCCCGGCCGCTGCGTAGGACTTGACCGGCCGGCTCGCCGCGGTGAGCCGGCCGGTTCTTCTATGGGCAGCGCCTACTTGGCTTCCAGCCAGTCGCGGCCCTGGCCGCACTCGGCCTCGAGGGGCACGTCCAGCGCCATGGCGCCCTCCATCTCGGTCTGCACCACGGCGGCCAGATCATCCGCCTGCTCGGCGGGCGCCTCGAGGATCAGTTCGTCGTGGATCTGCAGCAGCATGCGCAGCGGCAGCCGGTCGTGTTCGATGCGGTTCTGCAGATGCACCATGGCCACCTTGATCAGGTCGGCCGCGCTGCCTTGTACCACGGTGTTGATGGCCAGCCGTTCGCCCAGTGAGCGCGTGTTGCCATTGGTCGAGCGGATCTCGGGGATGGCCCGGCGCCGGCCCAGGATGGTGGACACGTAACCCTGATTCTGGGCCATCTCTACGCACTCGCCCAGGAACCGCGCGATGCCGGGGAAGCGCCGCTTGTAGTCACCTATCAGCTCGACCGCGCCGTCGTTGCCCAGGCCGGGAATGCGCCGTGCCAGGCCGTAGGGCGTCACACCGTAGATGATGCCGAAGTTGATGGTCTTGGCGTGGCCGCGCTGCTCGCGCGTGACCTCCTCGGCCGGCACGCCGAACACGCGCGAGGCCACCCAGGTGTGGATGTCCGCGCCCTGCCGGAAGGCTTCGATGAGGTTCTCGTCGCCGCTGAGGTGCGCCAGCAGCCGCAGCTCGACCTGCGAGTAGTCGGCAGCCAGCAGCACGCCGCCCGGCGGCGCGACGAAGGCCCGCCGCACCTGCCGGCCCAGGTCGGTACGCACCGGGATGTTCTGCAGGTTCGGGCCCTGGCTGGCCAGCCGGCCCGTGGCCGTGACCATCTGGTGGAACGTGGTGCGCACCCGGCCGTCGATCGGATCGGTGGCGTCGGCCAGGCTGGTCAGGTAGGTGCTGATCAGCTTGGTCAGCTGGCGGTACTCGATGACCAGGCGCGGCACGGCCGTCTTGGGCTGCTCGATGTCCTCTTCCTGGGCCAAGCGTTCCAGCACGGCGATGTCGGTGCTGCGGCCGGTCTTGGTGCGCCGACCCTCCTTCAGGCCGATCTCGTCGAACAGCACATTGCCCAACTGCTTGGTGCTGTCGATGACGAACTCGTGGCCAACGACCTCGAAGATGGCCGCCTTGAGCTCCTCCACCCGCACCGACAGCGCGGCGCCCTGGCGGCGCAGCTCCACCGTGTCGCAGAGGATGCCGGCGTGCTCCATCTCGGCCAGCACGCAGGTCAGCGGCGCCTCCACCTCACGCATCAGGCGGCCCATGCCCTGCTCGTCGAGCCGAGCCAGCAGCTTGCGGCAGAGCGCCAGCGTCACTTCGGCGTCCTCGGCGGCATAGGGCGTGATCTTGGCCAGCGGCACCGCCTCCATGCTACTGGGTAGCGCGCCATCGCCCGGTTCGTCGAACAGGCTCATCTGCACCTGCTGGTCGATCAACTCGCCGATGGGGATCATGGCGCGGCCCAGCAGTTGCTCGGCCATGGTCTCGAGCTTGTAGGCCGAATTGGCGGGGTCGAGCAACATGCCGGCCAGCATGGAATCGCACACGACGCCGCGCAGCGGCACGCCTTGCCGACGCAGCACCGCCGCGTCGAACTTGACGTTGTGGCCGCACTTGGGCACGCTCGGGTCCTCAAGCACCGGCCGCAACATGGCCAGCACCGTGTCGGCATCCAGATGCGCCTCGCCGGCCGGCGCCAGTGTCGGGATGTAGACGCCGTGCCCGTCTTCCCAGGCCAGGCTGATGCCCACCAGGTCCGCATCGCGGCCCAGGCCGGTGGTCTCGGTGTCCACGGCCAGCAGATCGCAGCCGGCCAGCGCACGCGTGACGGCCAGCAGGTCGGGCTCGGTGGTGACGCAACGGTACCGCCCGCTGCCGGGCGGCGCCAACTCGGTGGGCACCACCTCGGCCGGCGCCGGCTCGGGTGGCGCCTGGCCCGCCTCGGCCGCCAACCGGCGCACCTCTTCGCGGAAGCGGTTGAAGCCCAACTGCTCGAACAGCGGCAGCAGTCGGTCGAGCGCCGGCGGCTGGGTGCGCATGGCCTCCAGGTCCATCTCGATCGGCACGTCGCGCACGAGGGTGACGAGCTGGCGCGACAACGGCAGATAGCTCAGCGAGGCTTCGATGCTCTCGCGCTTCTTGCCCTTGACCTGGTCGAGGTTGGCCAGCAGGTTGTCCAGGTCGCCAAACTCGGTGACCAACTGGGCCGCGGTCTTCGGTCCGATGCCGGGCACGCCAGGCACGTTGTCCGAGGTGTCGCCCATGAGCGTGAGCATGTCGACCACCTGCTCGGGCCGCACGCCCTTGGTGGCCAACAGGCCGGCGGCGTCGAGCGTGGTGTCGTTCTGCACATCGACCATGACCACGCGCTCGCCGAGCAGTTGCTCCAGGTCCTTGTCCTTGGAGACGATGCGCAGCTCGATGTCCTCGTGATGCTGCACGTAGTGCGCCAGCGTGGCGATGACATCGTCGGCCTCATAGCCGTCGGCCAGCAGCACGGGGATGCCAAAGGCGGCGATCAGCTCGCGGATGCGCGGGATCTGGCTGGTCAGGTCCTCGGGCGTGGGCTGGCGCGTGGCCTTGTACTCAGGGTACATCTCGCCGCGCAGGCCGCGGCCGGGCGAGTCGAAGGCCACCACCACGTAGTCGGGCTGGTACTGGCCCAGCAGCTTGACCAGCATGCCCGCGAAGCCGAACACCGCGCTGGTCGGCTCGCCGGTGGCCGGGCTGGTCATGCCGCCCCGAATGGCGTAGTAGGCCCGGAAGATCTGGGCGAAGCCGTCGATCACATAGAGGCTCTTGGTGGGCACGGCGCGGCTCCTGTCGGCTCGCCAAGGATACGCGAGGTTGGGGCTGTGCGCCAGAGTCAGAGTGGCAGTTGACGACGCGGCGTAGCGTTAAGCAGACTGAGACCATGGGTGGCATCTACTTCCGCAGGCATGCTCTCGATCGAATGGAGCAGCGTAGCATCTCGTCGAAGGCGGTCCGCGAGGCCTTGGCCGAAGGCGAGACCATCGAAGAGGACACGGAAAGCACTCCCTTTCCCAGCCGGCTCGTTCTGGGCTACACTGGACCTGTAGCCTTGCATATCGTGGTCTCCGAGGCACCGGATGGGAGCATCTTCGTCGTAACTGCCTATCGGCCTGATCTGTATCGGTGGCAGCCAGATTGGCGCACCAGGAGGAAACCGTGAAGTGCGTGATATGTGGTATTGGCGATCTGGTCGACGGCACGACCATCGTGACGCGTCAGCGTGCGGACACCATTGTGGTGCTCAAGGACGTCCCGGTCCTCGTCTGCGATAACTGCGGCGAGGAGTATCTGGACGAAGCCACCACCGACACCGTCCAGGAGATGGCCGACACCGCGGCGGTTGCCGGTGTCGAGGTCGTGGTGCGCGCGTTCCACCAAGCGGCCTGAGTTCGCTCATCGACGCAGAGGACTCTGTCGCGCTGCGGCCAATCCACTGCCCATGCGCACGCTCAGACTGCTTCCAGCCATCATCCTCGCCCTGACCGCGGCCTTCACGGCCGAACCGACCCGCGACGAGGTCCTGGCCACGGCACTACCCGCCGCCGACCGCTCCTTCCGGTCGGCGACCACAGAGCCGCCGCCGCCCAACCTCTCCTCGCGCGAGCTGTTCAGCGCCGCGCTGGTCTACGCGGAGGCCAAACGGAACCTGGACCGCATCGCGCCGCTGCTCGACCGCGCGGCATCCATGCAAGACACCGACCCGGCCAGCCGCGGTTACGGCAACTTCCACTGGTATTTCAAGCAGACCGAGGTGCAGGACTACAACGCCGTGGACTTCGCCATGCAGCACGCCACGCTGCTCTGGCGGCTACATCGCGACGAACTGCCAGCCGACGCGCGGACCAAGCTCAAGGCGCTGCTGGACCTGAGCACCGAGGGCTGCCTGCGGCATCGGGTCAACCCCAACTACACCAACATCGCCCTGATGAACGCGGGCAACCTGATCCTCCTGGGCGAGCTGCTCGACCGCGCGCCGGTGGCCGACGAGGGCTACCGGCGGCTGGACAATGCGGCCCGCGACATCTGGGACAACGGCATCCATGAGTACCTGAGCCCAACCTACTACGGGGTCGACCTGATCGATCTGGCGCTCATCGAGGCCCATGCCCAGCGGCCCGCCGGCGTGGCCACCGCGCGCGCCCTGCTCGCCGTGTTCGGCGACCAGGTGGCCGCCTCGTGGTTCGAGCCGAACCTGCGGCTGGGCGGGCCGTGCAGCCGCGACTACGACTACCTGCGCGGCCTGGGCATGTTGCATACGCCGCTGTGGGTCTGGGGCTGGCCCATCGGCCGCGTCTCGGGCGGCGTCGATGCCGTGGCCGCGATGCTGACCCGCTGGCGGCCCAGTGCCGAGTTGATGGCCCGGCCGGCGGCGGCGCTGCCCAGACTGGCCCGCGGTAAGTTCGGGCCGGCGCTACGCGAGGCCTGGACCCAGTATGTGGAGGCCGATGTCTCGCTGGGCTCGGCTGGCACCAGCTACCACAACATGGATATCCCGCTGTGCGTTCAGTTCGCCGGCGGCAGCCAGCAGGTACGCGGCTACTTCATCGCCGACGGCCGTCACGACCCGTATGGCAAGGTGCGGATCCCCGAGTCGAGCGGCGGTCATGAGAAGACGCTACACCTGCTGCCCTTCTGGGCCGCCGCGCAGACCCGGCACGATGCGCTGGCCTACGTGGCCTACCGCCCGCAGGACGTGCCGGCCGGCACCAAGACGCTCGAATCGCACATGGTGCTGCCCCGCAACGTCGACTCCATCTGGCTCGACGACGAGCGCCTGAAGGTCGATGGCAAGGCCTGGCAGGTCGTCGTGCCGCCAGGCACCGCCGTCACGCTGCGCCGCGGCACCGCGGCGGTCAGCCTGAAGGTACTCGCCGCGCGCGGCTGTGATGGCAAGCCGGCGCCGGTCACGCTGGGCGATGACGGCAATGCGTTCGACGCGCTACGACTGACCATCACCCACGCCGCCCAGGATGCCACCGGCGGCCAGGCCGCCGCGGTCCTGTGGGTCCGGGTCGCCGGCGGCATCGCCAACGCCGAGACCGAGTTCATCGCGCGCCGCGACTTCATCAAGGCCGCGGGATCGTGCGAACTGGGCGCCGACAGCGCCAAGGCGCGTGCGACAGGCCACGATGGCGACCTGGCGCTCGACGTCGCGCCCAAGTGGGGACCGGTCAGGCTGACGCCTACACCGAGCCGCGCGGTGCTGGAAGTCAACGGCGTCGATGTGGGCCGGCAGCGGCTGGCCCAAGTTGAGCCGTTCGCCAGCTTCGCCACCGAGCAGGCTCGGCTACCGCGGGTCGACCTCGCCGCCGACCGTGACACGATGCTCGAAGCGGAGTCCGGGCAGGTCCGCGCCAACCTGACCATCGCCGACGACCCCGCCGCCTCGGGCGGCAATTACGTCTGGTGTCCCGGCGAGCCCGGCGGCAAGGGCGGCGCCAGTGGCTCCATCCGTTGGCGCATCCGGCTGGCCGCGGCGGCGCGGCTGTATGGCTTCGGCCGCGTCATCGCGCCCACGCCCGACGATGACTCGTTCTACTTCGCCGTCTCTCGACCCGACCAGGACGTCGCCGAGCCGCTGACCTGGTCCACCGGCACGCACGCGAACTGGGAGTGGTCGCCGCTCGGCGCGCTCGACCTGCCGGCCGGTGAGAGCATCCTCGAGATCCGTGGCCGTGAGGACGGCACCAGGCTCGACAAGCTGGTCTTCTCGCCGCGCGCCGACACGCCGCGATGACCAGCAGGACCCGCATCGCCATCGTCGCGGCGGCCGGCCGAGGCACGCGGTTTGGCGCCGCCGGCACCAAAGTGCTGGCCGACATCGCTGGTCGGCCGTGCGTACAACGCGTGCTCGACTGCGTAGAGGCGGCGTTGGGCGAGCACCACCAACTGCTGGTGGTGGGCCACGAGGCGGAACGCGTCGTGGCCAAGGTCGGCGCGGCGGTCCACCGACGCTTCGTCCACCAGCCCGAGCAGCGCGGCACCGGCCATGCCCTGGCGGTGGCGCTGGCGCAAGTGGACGCCGACGACGCCGACGTCTACCCACCAGCCGCCAGGGCCGCGTGGTGCGCTACGCCGAGCATCCGGTCGCCATCGTGGAACACAAGACAATCGCCGCGCTTGACGGCCGGCTGTCGCTGCCGGGCGGCAGCTGGACGCGCGACGACCTGCTGGCCGTGCGCGAGGTGAATGTCTCGACCTACGCCTGGCGACTGGCGGACCTGCGGCGCCTGGTGCCCGCGCTCAGCGCCGACGCCGCGCAGGCCGAGGTGCTCGTGACCGATCTGGTGCGGCTGTTCGTCGAGGACGGCCTGGCCGTGCGAGGCCTGCCGCTGGACGACGCGCGCGAGGGGCTGGGCATCGACACGCCCGAGCAGTGGCGAACCGTGGCCGCGTTGGCCGGCGAGATGGGAGTACGGTAACGATGGCGGTGTGGCGATCGGCGACCCAATGGCAGCGGCTCCTGGCCCAGGATGTGCCCTTGCCGGAGACCTGCACGGCGCTCTACGGCCCCGAGACGGCCAACTGGCCGGCGCGGACCGCGCAATGGGCGCGCGCGGTGGCCCTGTGGCGCCGGGCCTATGGCGACGGCGAGATGCTGCTCAGCCGCGCACCAGCCCGGCTCTCGCTCAACCCGCACTCGGACCACCAAGGTATCTACGTGCTCTATGCCTGCCACCAGCGCGAAGTGGTGGTCGCCGCCGGCCGGCGTGATGACGGGCGGGTCGTGCTCAGCCATGCCGACCCGGCCTACCAGGGCGATCTGAGCTTCGACCTGACTACCGAGATGGCGCGCGACGCGGCCGCCTGGGACCGTGGCTGGCGAGACTACATCGAGGCCGATGCGGTGCGGCACGCCGTCGACGAGTTGCGCGACCCCAGGGGACGCGCCAGCGGCCGTACCGGCAGCCTGAACTACGTCAAGGCGGCGCTGCTGCGCCTGGCACGGCGGTTCCCAGGTTGCCTTGGCGGGCTCAATCTGCTGCTCGCGGGCGACATCCCGCCGGCCGCGGGCATGAGCTCGTCGAGCGCCATCGTCGTGGCCTCGGCGCTCGCCGCCTTGGCTGCCGCCGGTCTGTCCATGGACCGCGCCGAACTCACCGAACTGCTGGGCGAGGCGGAATGGTATGTCGGCACGCGCGGCGGGTCGGGCGACCACTCGGCCATGCTGCTGGGTCAGCTTGGCCGCTGGACCAACATCCGCTTCGAGCCGCCGCTCGGAGTGCGCGATGTGCGTCTGGCGGCGTGGCCCGACGGCTACCGCCTGTGGCTCGTCAACTCAGGTGTGCGGGCCGAGAAGTCCAGCGCCGAGAAGCGGCTGTTCAACCGCGGTGTGTTCGCCTACAAGTTCGCCTATGCCGAGCTGCGCCGAGCCTTGGAGCGCCAT
>JACRKZ010000143.1 GCA_016235455.1 Armatimonadota bacterium
CTGAACTGCTGCCATTCGCCCTTCGGCTGCACCCAGGGCAGCACGTAGCTGTGCCAGCCGCTGGCGTTGGCCCATTCGGCGTAGAAGCGGCCCTGCACGCCCGGCGTGTCGCTGCGCATCCAGCCGGTCAGGCGGTAGCGGCGGTCGGGCTTGACGACGATGCCGTTGAACACGGTCAGCGGGTTGGCGCCGGCCGACGGACTGTCGATGCGCAAGCTGGCCTGGCCGCTGCGCTTGACCTCGGTATCGCGGGTCACGGTGAACGGCAGGCGCACGTCCCAGCCGGCGGGCACGCCGTCGGCGTCGACCTCGAACCCGCCGTTGGGGATGGCGTTGCCCGGTTCGGCGACCAGCGCCACCGGCGGCTTGGCGCCCGCGGCCTCGGCGTCGTAGTTGTGGCGCGTCGGGTTCCAGGCCGGGTCGGTGGTCAGCGCGCGAGCGCCCCAGGCCGGCAGCGTGAGCTGGCAGCCCTGACCGGCCATGCGGGGCGAGGCATCGCCGAACAGGCAGCGCCAGCCGCCCGTCGCGCCCTCGACCGAGACCGTCACCGTGGCCTCGGCGCCGCTGCGGTTGGCCAGCAGCACGGTGGTCTGGCCACCAATGCGCTTGGCCAGCGCGCGCACCGGACTGTCGGCCGGGCTGAGCGTGGTCTTGGGTCCGGCGGGCGCCGTCAGATAGGGCTCCAGCGCGCGCAGTTCGGAGACCACGGCCTTGAGATCCGACCAGAAGCGCGACGGCTTGGGCGTATACGGCGTGCCCCAGTAGAGGATGCCCTTGGCGCCGGAGACAACCGCGTCGTAGGCCATATAGCGGGTCTCGGCCTGCGTGGCATAGACCGCCAGCGGGTCGGCCCGGTTGTCCAGGCAGCGCCAGGCGAAGCCCTGGAGCACCATGAACACCGGCTTCTCGTCACGCACGGCGGCGATGTTCTTGGTCGTCTCGTCGCCCACCACGCTGAGCGTCTTGTTGGGCAGGTCGGACTGGCCTTGGGGCATGGGCACGGGATAGACGTCGCAGCCGGCGATGTCCGTGGCCTGGTTGTAGAAGGCCAGCGTGCGCACGGTGTTGCGCGGCGCGTGGTTGGTCCAGATGGGCCGTTGCGGGTCGAGCCCGCGCAGGAACCCGTAGCCCTCGCGCAGGCCCCAGGCGGGCTGACCGCCCCACGCCGGCTCATCAATGCTCTCCCACAGAGCCAGCGCCGGATGGTCGCCCACGCCGGCCACCAGTTCGGTCAGCTCGGCGCGTCGACGCTCGGGCTCGTCGGCGAACTGCAGCAGGTGCGAGACAGGCACCCAAGCGTTGAGTCCCCAGCCCTGCAGCAGGTCGAGCAGACCGCGCAACGGCTTGGGCGGCATGACACCCAGCGTGACCAGGTCGAACCCCGCCTCAGCCAGTTCCTTGGCGCCGCGTTCGCTGGTCGGCGTGGTGTAGATGCCGATGGGGAACCACGGCTTGCCGGCGCGCACCAGTCGGTTGTCCGGGCCAACGCTGACCAGGCCGCCCGTGTGCGCCGGGTTGCGATAGTAGTTGGGATACGGCACGGCGGCGTCACCCGGCCCGGCCACGTCCAGCGTCGTCTCGGTCTTGACCTCGGCGCCGCCGGCCTTGGTCGTGACCGCGAAGGTGTGCTTGCCGGCCTCATACAGCTCGTAGGTCAGCCGCGCCTCCGCTGCGCCCTTGGCCGGCGCGGTGATGCTGGCCGTGCGGGTCTGCACGCCACCAAACGGCATCGACACAGTCAGCGTCAGCGCCACCGGCACCGGCGCGTCGGCCGTGTTGGTGACGTGGACGACGGCCGTCTGAGGGCTGAAACAGGCTGTGCTCGGTGGATCGAGCTTCAGCTCGACAGCGGCGTGGGCAATGGTGGCCAGGCTGAGCAGGAGCAGTGGGCGCATGGGTGTCTCGCTATGCGAGAGGCATTCGGCGCCCGCTCCGAGCCACCTGCCTCGGCGCCCGCGGTGGTTGTGCCGGCTTTGGCCGGATGGCGGTTCCGCGCGGTCCAGCGCCGCCACGGCCGGATGGGCCATCCGGCTGAGGCCGGCACCACGAACACCCGCAGCGCTCCGCGCCTCACCGGCCCACGGCCGCCCGACAACGCGCTATCTCCGCCTCGCGCCGCTGCGCATCCCAGCCCAGCACCTCGCCCACGACCTGCGCCAGCTCGGCGATGGCCTCGGGTGTGGCGTCGCCCAGCAGACCGATGACACTGCGCCGCAGCACCAGATCGTCGAGATGCATGACCGCCTCGTGGCGGGCGATGTGGCGGATCTCGCCGACGCTGTAGCCCGGCAGCGCGGCCAGCGGCTGCTCGTCGGCGGGCTTGGCGTCGAGCAGATAGTCTTCGGCCCAGACGCCGTAACGCGCCAGCAGGTCGGCGGCGCGGTCGGCACTGGCCGGTGTGCGCGCGGCCGCATCGTCGATCCACGCCTGGCGCGCCGCGTCATCGGCGGGGAAGTTCTCGCCACCGCCGATGGGCACGTCGCGCGTCTCGGTCAGGCGTTCGGCGCCCAGCACCGTCATCACCTGGTCGGCCACCTGCTCGGCGAAGGCGCGGAACGTGGTCCACTTGCCGCCGACCAGCGAGAGGACGCCGTACGGCCGCTCCTCGGTGGGCTCGTCGACACGCACGGCGTGGCCGCGGCTGACATTGGCCAGCACCTGGCCGTCGCTCGCGGGCAAGGGCCGCACGCCGCAGAAGGTGTAGACCACCTGGTCGCGGCTGACCAGGATGCCCGGCATGGCGCCGCGCAGCGTGTCCAGCATGTAGTCGATCTGCTCTTCGTCGCAGACGGCCTCATCGGGGTTGTCGCAGCGGATATCGGTCGAGCCCATGATCACCTTTCCCAGGAAGGGGAAGGCGATGCAGACGCGGCCGTCGACATGCTGGTAGTAGACCATGCGATCGCCCAGCGCGGCCAGCAGGTCGGCGTTGTCGACCACCAGATGCGAGCCCTTGGTGCCGCCCATGTAGTGCGTATCGAGGCCCAGCAGGCGGTTAGTCAGGTCGACCCAGCCGCCCGTGGCGTTGATCACGATCTGCGGCTCGACGCGCAGCGGCCGGCCGGTCTCCACGTCTTCCAGCAGCACGCCGGTCTCATCGACGCCGGTCACCGCGACGTAGTTGAGCGCGCGCGCCGCGGGGCAGGTCTCCTCGGCCTGCTCCACCAGCTCGATGCACAGCCGCTCGGCCTGGGTGATCCAGGCATCCCAGTAGTTGGCCGCGCCGATGATGTCCTCGCGCAGGCCCGGCATCTGGGCCAGCGTGTCGGCCCGCGAGCTGAAGAAGTGTTTGGGCGTGCGGCGGCCGGCGCGGGTCACCCAGTCATAGAAGGTCAGCCCGACCTTGACCGGAGCCACGCCGCGGCTGCCAGGCGGCACCTTGGCACCCAGGAAGATGAGCAACGAGCGCCACAGGCCGCCCCAGTAGCTGAACATGGGGATGGTCGTCTTGAGCGGCGCGACGAAGTGCGGCGCATTGGCCAGCAGGCGGTTGCGTTCGAGCAGCGACTCGCGCACTAGCGCCACCTCGCCGGTCTCCAGGTAGCGCAGGCCGCCGTGGATCATGCGCGACGACTTGCTGCTGGCGCCGCTGGCGAAGTCGCCCTTGTCCACCAGCAGGCAGTCGACGCCCTGCAGCGCGAGTTCGCGCATCAGGCCGACGCCATTGATGCCACCGCCGAGGATGAGCACCGAGACGCACGGGTCCTCGCGCAGCGCGGCGAATACGTCAGAGCGAGAGGTCATGCCAGCGTCCCATCGGCAATGGAGTGGTGCAGGTCGGCCAGCGCCGGATAGAGCCGCTGGTAGCGCGCGAATCCTTCGGCGTAGGTCCCCGCCAGCGCCGCGTCGGGCTCGTAGGTGGTGCCGGGCCGCGCCACCTGGGTATACGCGTCGGCCTCGTCGGCATAGACGCCCACGCCAATGCCCGCCAGGATGGCCGCGCCGAGCGGCGTGGCCTCTTCCACGGCGGGCACTTCCACGACAGCGCCGGTCACATCGGCCTTATTCTGCATCCAGAAGGCGTTGCGCGTAGCCCCGCCGACGGCCACGATACGCTCGGCGGTGCTGCCCAGGATGGTCTCCACGACGCTCAGGATCTCGCGGAACTGATAGTCGAGCCCTTCGATCACCGCGCGCGTCAGATCGCCGCGGCTGGTCGTGCTGCGCAGGCCGGCGAAGGCGCCCATGGCCCGCGCGTCGATCACCGGGCAGGTGCAGCCGGCCACATGCGGCAGGAACAGCGCCCCGTTGGCGCCCGCCGGCGCGGCGGCGGCGCGGCCCATGAGCACCGCCCAGTCGTCGGTATCGGAGGCTTGCGCGCGGAACCACTCCAGCGACTCCGCGGCGACGGTGCTGGCCCAGGCGCCGTGGCAACCGCGGGCCACATGGGCCTGCATGGTCAGCCCGGCGGCGCGCGCGGCTTCGGTCAGCACAGGTTGCCGCACCGGCGTGGAGACGATCTCCCAGGTGCCCGTGACATCGAGCACCACGCCGGGCTCGAAGGCGCCCACGGGCAGTGCGCCGCACAGATGGTCGTGGCCGCCGAGCACCACCGGGGTGCCCGCGGGCAGGCCCGTGGCCTCCGCCGCGCGGGCATGGACCGTGCCCAGCCGCGTGCCGGCGGGATACGCCTTGGGCATCAGATCGGGCCGGATGCCCGCGGCGGCCAACAGTTCGGGCGACCAGTCCAGCGTGGTCTGGTCGAACAACATGGTACAGGAAGCCATCGAGTAGTCGGTGGCGCGCTCGCCACAGAGCTGGAAGTTGAGGAAATCCTCGATCAGCAGCCAGGTGTCGGCCTGATCGATGACGGCGGGTTCATGCTCGATCATCCAGCGGATGCGCAACGCGGAGTTGATGGCCCACAGCGGGTTGCCGCCGACAGCGTAGGTGCGCGCCGGGCCGACATGCTCGATCCACCAGTCGAGCTGCGGCGTAGTGCGCGGGTCGAGCCAGCTGATGAACGGATAGAGCCAGGTGCCGTCATCCGCGATGGGCAGGCCGTCCATGCCCATGCCGGTCACCGCCACGGCGCCGATCGAGCCGGGGTCGTCGAGCTGCGACACAGCCTCGCGAATGGCCTCGGCGGTGCCGCCCCAGATCTGCTCGGGCTGCCAGACAGTCCATTCGGGATGGTCGCTGCTCGGGTGGAAGCGCTCCGTGGGCCGGCTGGCGCTGGCC
Source organism: Armatimonadota bacterium (assembly GCA_016235455.1). GTDB lineage: Bacteria > Armatimonadota > UBA10988 > UBA10988 > UBA10988 > UBA10988. The sequence continues at coordinate 5,182 of JACRKZ010000143.1, forward strand.
ACGGCGCTGCCATCGGGCCGGTAGATGACGGCCTTGAGGCTGGTCGAACCGAGATCGATGCCGACGAGGTAAGCCATGGTGTCAGTCCTCCGCACAGACCGGATACTGCCCGTAGCGGCGCCAGGTGTCCATCATCGCCGCGTAGTTCTCGGGCTTCACCGAGGAATGGATGGAATTGCTCGATGACAGGATGAAGCCGCCGCCCGGCGCGCCTTCGCGCAAAGCGCGCTTGGTTTCGGCGATGGTTTCCTCGACGGTGCCGAATGGCAGCACCTCGCCGCAGTCGACGTTGCCCTTGAGGGCCACGCGGTCGCCGAACTTGGCCTTGACCTCGGCCAGGTCCATGCCGCCCTGCTGATCGATGGGATCGAGGCAGCTCGGGCCGGCCTCGACCATCAGGTCGATGATCGGCCAGATGTTGCCGTCACAGTGTTTGATGAAGGGCAGGCCCAACTCGGCGAATCCTTGGGCCACGCGGCGCAGGCCGGGCCAGAACAGCTCGCGGAAGCTCTTGGGCGACATGAGCGGCCCGTTGTTGCCCGCGTAGTCGTCGCCGGTCCAGACAAAGTCGGCGCCGCGCTGTGCGACCTCCTTGGCCAGCGCCAGGTTGACCTCGACGCTCATGTCCACCAACCCGCGGATGAGTTCCGGCTCGCCAGCCACGGCGTAGAGCAGGTTCTCCATGCCCATCAGGTAGCGCGGCACCGAGAACACGTCGTTGAGGTGTACGCCGATGGCGCGCTTACCTTTGTGCTCGGCGACGACCCGCTCCAGCGTGGCGAAGCGGCCGGGCGCGGTGGGATCTGGCGGCGTGTAGCGCTCGAAGTCGGCCAGGCTGGCGATGGGCGACTCAACCTCGACACCATGCTCTTCGTGGCCGTAGTCGAGCACATAGCCCCATTCGGAGCGGTAGCGCGTCTCGGACACCTGCTCCCGGCGCCAGTCGGGGTCGACCAGCAACGCGTCGTGGTCCATGGCCAGCGCGAAGTCGAGGTGCGTCTTGGCGCTGGGGCACAGGGCGGTACGCACGTTGGCGGCGATGAGCCACTCGAAGTGCGGCACGCGGTCGGGCTCCTCGCGGCGCAGGGCGCAGAGCACGCGTTCGGCGGAGGTCATTTGAGCCATGGGTACCCCTCGCGCGCAACTATACCGCACCGTGGAAAGGGCTGCCAGTGAGTCTCGCGAACGCGTCCGATTCCTGGCCGCTGGTGGCCGGCAGCAGAGGCCGATCGTGCGTCAGGTCCTGTTGTTGACCGGCGCGCTCAAGGCCGGAGCCGCACGGCACGATCAGAAGCACGCTCGGCAGAGGATCTGCTTGATCTCTAGACCTGGGATGTGTCACTCTATGGTCTAGCAGGCGACCTTCGGCCCGGATACCCCCCCTGCACGGCCGCGGTCGCCTGCGCCCTCTCCACCTAACGCGGACATGCGGACATGCGGACAAGTGTGCATGCGGACCGGAGCTTGGCCCGCCACGGCCGGCGCGGCCGCATTGTGCCAGCGCGGTACTCGCGTCGTCGCCCCTCCGCCGCCACCTACGCGCGGCTCAGCGTGCAGCTCACCGCCGAAACGCCGTCGCCGTCCATGACCAGCGGCACGGCCTCGAATCCGCCCACCGGGCTGAACACGCGACTGCGCTTCGAGGGCTGCCGCGCGATGGGTACGTTGGCCTCGATGACCAGCGTGCCGCCGGGCTTGTCGATCTCGACGCGGGTTGGTGACACGACCCGCAGCGCCTCGCCACTGGGCGAGACGATGGGCAGCACCAGCGCCCACTCCACGGCGCGGAGGCTGCTCGGCCGAGCGGTCACCGTGAAGCGGTCGCGGCCCAGCCGGTAGCTCAGGCACACGCTCACCGCGCCGCCCGCCGGCGGCTGCTCCTGGGCGTCGACCAGCAGCGCATCGGCCTGAAGCTCGACACCGTCGGGGTGCTGTGCACTGCGCAGCGCCGAGGTCAGGCTGTGCAGGTTGGTGTACCAGCCGTCCTCGCCCAGCAGTTCGACTCGTGGCGTGAGGCAAATGTCTTCGCCGTCTGGGTTGGGCTGCATGTTGTGCGCTTCCACCAGCGTGTAGCGGGCCAGGCTCGCGGCGGTGATCAGGCCCAGTTCCTGATGCCACAGCAGCGACAGCGCGCCACCCGTGGCGTGATGGACGCCCTGCCGATAGAGCCAGTCGTAGCCGGTCACCGTGGCCCGCCATGGACCGAATGCGGCGGTCATGGTGGCGATGTCCGGGTAGGCCACCACGCCGCTGGTATGCTCGCGCCAGAGCGTCCGCGCCAGGTCGAACTCGATGGGCTCGTCGGCGAAGCGGAGCGCCTCGGCCAGCGCTTTGGCGTGGCAGAACGTGTGGTGGACGCACGGCGGCGCGCCGGCGCTGGCCAGGTGCGGCCCACCGTGCAGCAGACCATCATGCGTGCAGGCGCGCAGCAGCCGCAAGTTCCGCCAGGCCGCCGTGGCGAAGAGCGGCCGCCTGGCGGCCAGCTGCAGCAGCGCCGGCTGACAGCCGTCGGAGGTGCGGCTGCCCCAGTAGCTCCACTTGTAGTTGCGCGTGCCCCAGGAGTTGTCCCAACCGCCGTCGGGCAGCATGAAGCCCATGTGCGCGGCGAGCGAGTCGGCGGCCACTTCGTGGACACGCTCGTCGCCGGTCAGGCGGGCATAGCTGAGCAGCGCCGGCAGCGACTCCTCGACGTTGTAGCCGAGGTCGACCGGGTAGCAGCCCTTGGTGCTGCGTGTGCCCGAGGGTCGGCCTTCGCCGTGAAGCAGCTGGTTGGCGGGTGTGAAGAAGGCCAGCACCCCGTGCGCCAGCTCGCGCCCACGCGCGGCGAAGGCCGGCTCATCAAGCAGGCGGCCCAGCAGAGCCAGGCCGTAGCTACCGGCGGCGGCGTAGTTGATGTTGCCGTATTCGGTGTCGAACGTGGCGGCAACAAACTCGCCGGCGCGCCGCAGCCGCGCCCGCCAGGCGGCGCGCGTGGCCTCGTCGAGCAGGTGGCCATGCCACTCCAGCGCGTGGGCGAAGGCGATCGCGCCGAACACAGTGGTGCCCTTCCACGAGCCAGGATCGAGCTCGTTGGTCCAGGCACCGTCGGGCGCGTCGACGTGGCGGGTCCAGCCGGCCACGGCCAGTGCGGCCTGCCGGTAGCGCTCCTCGCCCGAGCGCTCGGCCATGGTCAGCAGCGGCAGCACGGCATCGCCGCAGCGTCCGTGCAGGAGGCCGCAGGCGGGACAGTCAAAGGCGCCGTCCGGCGTCTGCCGGCGCAGCAGCCCGTCGCACCAGTCGCGCAGCAGCGCCTCGGTCTCGTCGAAGAAGCCCATGCCACCATCGTAGCACGCCGACGAGGCGCCCATGGGCTTGCCGCCGCACGCCGCGTGTGGCATCGTAACACCAGCCCCGAGGGACAACCATGCCGCTGCACCTGCTGCTCGCGCTGCTCACCGCCATCGGCCAACCGACCGTGGACCTGCCGCGTGACTTCGTCAGCCCGCCGGACGCGTCGCGGCCGGGCGTGTACTGGTACTTCATGGACGGCAACCTGAACCGCGAGGGCATGACCCGCGACCTGGAGTCGATGAAGGCCGCCGGGCTGGGCCATGTGCTGTTCCTGGAGGTCAATGTCGGCGTGCCGCGCGGGCCGGTACACTTCCTCAGCGAGCCCTGGCAGGAGCTGTTCGTCCATGCCGTGCGCGAGTGCGAGCGGCTGGGCCTCGAGCTGATGCTCGGCACCGGGCCGGGCTGGGCCGGCAGCGGCGGGCCGTGGGTCAAGCCCGAGCAGTCCATGCAGCACCTGGTGGCCAGCCGCGTCGATGTCACCGGGCCCGCCGCGTTCGCCGAGAAGCTGCCCGTGCCGCCGCCGCGCCGACCGTTCTTTGGCGATGTGCCCGGCGAGCTGCACGCCGCCTGGTCGGGCTATGCCAAGGATGTCTGCGTACTGGCCTACCCCACGCCGGCCGCCGGACCGGGGCTGCCGGACAGCGACGACAAGGCGCTCTACTACCGCGCGCCATTCTCCTCGCAGCCGGGCGTGAAGCCGTACCTGGCCACCTCGGCCGACTGGCCCGCCACGCCGCCAGGCACGGCGGTGGACCCCGGACAAGTGCTCGATCTGACCGCGCACCTGCGGCCCGACGGCTCGCTCGACTGGCAGGTGCCCGCGGGCCGCTGGACAGTGCTGCGCTTCGTCGCCCGCAATAACGGCGCCAGCACGCGCCCAGCGCCGGCGCCGGGCGTGGGGCTGGAGTGCGACAAGCTCGACGAGGCGGCGCTCGACGCGCACTGGGCGCAGTATGTGGGCAAGTTGCTTGATAAGGTCGGCCCGCGGCCGGCCGGCCGCGGCTGGACCGATCTGCACAGTGACTCCTGGGAGATGGGCGCGCAGAACTGGACCCCTCTGTGGCGCGAGGAGTTCCGCCGCCGCCGCGGCTACGACCCGCAGCCGTTCTATCCCGCCTACCTGGGCCAAGTCGTAGGCACCCGCGAGCAGACCGAACGATTCCTGTGGGACCTGCGCCAGACGGCCAGTGAGATGGTCGTCGCGCACCACGCCGAGCGGCTCAAGACGCTCGGCCGGCAGCGCGGACTGAACCTGTCCATCGAGCCGTACGACATGAACCCGAGTTGCGACTTCGACCTGGGCGCCGTGGCCGACCTGCCCATGGCCGAGTTTTGGAGCCAGGGCTTCGACACGTCGTTCGCCGTGGTCGAGGCCAGTTCCATCGCCCATGTCATGGGCCGGCCGGTGGTCGGCGCCGAGTCCTTCACCGCCGCGGGCGAGGACTGGCGCTTCCATCCGGGCACGCTCAAGGACCAGGGCGACTGGGCGCTGGCCGCGGGCATCAACCGCTTCACCTTCCACACCTTCGCCCACAAGCCCGACGAGACGTTGCCGGGCATGACCATGGGCCCGTATGGTGTCCATTGGGACCGCACGCAGACCTGGTGGCCCATGGCCGACGCCTACCACCGCTACCTGACGCGCTGCGGCTACCTGCTGCGCCAGGGCCGCACCGTGGCTGACGTGCTGTACCTCATTCCCGAGGGCGCGCCGAACGTCTTCCAGCCGCCGCTCACCGCCTTTGAAGCGGGTGACGGCCGGCCCGAGCGGCGTGGCTACAACTTCGACGGCTGCTCGGCGACCGCGCTGCTCAAGCTGGCGAGCGTGCGCGACGGGCAGGTGGTCTTCCCCAGCGGCGCGAGCTACCGGCTCCTGGTGCTGCCCGAGGTGGACACCATGACCCCCGAGCTGCTGGCCAAGCTCGACGAGCTGACCCGGGCCGGCGCCACGCTGGTCGGCGGGCCACCACGCAAGTCCCCCAGCCTCTCGGGCTACCCCAACTGTGATGCGCTGGTGGCCGATGGCGCGAAGCGCCTGTGGGGCGACGGCCCACGGCCGGCCACGCTGACCGGCCGCAAGGTGGGCAGCGGCCGCGTGGTCTGGGGCGGTGCGTCGACCGGCTCGGCGCTGGCCGACGCTCGCTGGATCTGGTACCCCATCGGCGAGCCTGCGCAGTCGGCGCCGGTGGGCTTCATGCAGTTCCGCCGGCCGCTGCAGGTGGCGGGCAAGGTCGTCGCCGCGCAGCTCGAGATGACCGGCGACAACGGCTTCCAGGCGTCGATCAACGGCAAGCAGGTGGTCGCGGGCCGTGATTTCCATGTCGTTTATCGCGCCGACGTGACCGCCGCGCTCCGGACCGGCGCCAATGAGCTGACGGTGCGCATCGAGAACGAGGGCACGGCGCCCAACCCCGCCGGCCTGCTCGCGGCGCTGCGGCTGACGCTGGCCGACGGCAGCCAGCAGACCGTCGTCACCGACGGTGCCTGGCAGGCCTCGCCCGACGCCACGGACTGGAAGGCGGCTAAGGTGCTCGGCCCGCTGGGCATGGCGCCGTGGGGCCAGCAGGTCTCGCCCAGCCTCTACCCCGACTACGCCGCCACCGCCGCGCTGCTGGCCGAACGCCGCATCGCCCCCGACTTCGCCGCGGCCAAGCGGCTGCGCTACACGCACCGCACCACGCCCGACCGCGAGTTGTACTTCGTGGGCAACCCGACCGGCGAACAGGTCGCCACCACCGCCACCTTCCGCGTGGCCGGCCGCGCGCCGGAGCTATGGGACCCGCTGACCGGCGACATGCGCCGCCTGCCCGAGTACAAGACCGCCGACGGCCTGACCACGCTGCCGCTGACGCTGGCGCCGCACGGCAGTTGCTTCGTGGTCTTCCCACGCGGCGGCGTGCTCGCCGCGCCGCGCGCCGCGGCCCGCGCCAACTATGTCGAGCCCCGGCCCATCGCCACGCTCGACGGCCCCTGGCAGGTGCACTTCGACCCGGCGCTGGGCGGGCCGACCGTGGCGCGCTTTGACCAACTCGTCGACTGGACCACGCGACCCGAGCCGGGCATCCGCTACTACTCGGGCATCGCCACCTACCGCCGCGACTTCGACCGCCCGGCCGGCGCCAAGGTGCTGCTCGACCTGGGCACGGTGCAGGTCATGGCTCGGGTGCGGGTCAATGGCAAGGACTGCGGCACGCTATGGTGCGCGCCGTGGCAGGTGGACATCACCAGCGCCCTGCGCGACGGCGCGAACACGCTGGAGGTCGACGTGGCCAACCTCTGGCCGAACCGCCTGATCGGCGACGCCAAGGACCCAGCGCACGCCTTCACCAAGACCACGCACCAGCCGTACCGCGCGGACTACCCGCTGCTGCCGTCGGGGCTGGTGGGGCCGGTGCGGGTGATGGCGGTGGGTGGCCCGTAGCCTCGGCGCCGGCATTGAACGCGGCCTGCCGTTGTGCTAATGTTACGCCCGTCCGTGAGCGGGGAGGTGGGCCGTGGGTCAATACGACGCGATCATCTGCGAGACGGAGCTGTTCTGCCAGTTTGATCGGCTCACTGGGCCGCGGACGGTGCCGGCCGCCGACCTGATCCACCTCAAGAACGTCGTACTGAGCACCGCCGCCGCCATCGGCCCGCACCTGAGCGACATCCGGCTGACCTTCCCACAGTACACTGACCACGGCATCCAGCACCTGTGCAACGTGGCCGACAAGATCCATCGCTTCCTGCCGAAGCAGCCGGACGGCGGCTTGTGGCTCAACGCGGTTGAGCTGTCCTGCCTGTGGCTCGGGATCCTGCTGCACGATATCGGCATGTACGTAACGCCGGCGGAGAAGCAGGCGACGCTCAACTCGCCCGAGTACCAGAGCTACGCCGCGCGCGACCGAGACCGCGCCGCCGCCGCCAGCAAGGCGCGAGCCGACGGCAAGGAGCTGACCGCCCGCGCGATCGAGGACGCGCAGCTGGCCGAGTACTACCGGCGGCTCCACCCTGATCGCGTGCAGCACTACCTCGATGCCCATGCCGACTTGGCGACGACGCTGCAGTACAAGCAGGTGCGGTTCGCCGGTGAGGTGGTGCGGCTGTGCGAGAGCCACGGCTGGGGCGTCCGCGAATCGAATGACCCGCGCGACGGAGATCGGTGCGTAGCCAAGCTGCCTACCAACCGCCGCATCGACAACATGCGGGTCAACCTCCAGTACCTGGCCTGCTGTCTGCGGCTCGGCGACATCGTCGACTTCGACCAGTCGCGCACACCGCTGGCCGTCTACGAAGACATCGACTTCACCGAGGAGCAGTCGGTCCTCGAATGGAACAAGCACCTCAGCGTCAGTGGCTGGGACGTGGATGAGCATCGCGTCATGTACGACGTGCCCTGCACCAAGCCGTCGTACTACGTCGCTGTCAACGAGTTCCTGGACTGGGTCGACCACGAACTACGCGAGTGTCGCTACCTGCTCGATGCCGCACCTCGCGGTGATGAGGAGGCCTACGCGCTACGACTGGCGCACATCGTGGACCGCCGCGAGGTCCGCATGGCGGACCCGCGCTATGTTGCGGGCGGCTTTCGCTTCCAACTGGAATACGACGAGATCCTCCGGCTCCTGATGGACAAGAGCCTGTATCCGGACGACACGCTGTTCCTGCGCGAGCTGCTCCAGAACTCGCTCGACGCCTGCCGCTACCAGAAGGCGCTGGCCGACGAGGCCGGCATGGGCGACAAGTACATCCCGCGCATCGAGGTCTGGGACCACAGCGATGACCCAACTGACCGGCGTGTGGTGTTCCAGGACAACGGCATCGGCATGTCGCAGCGGCAGGTGGAGAACTACTTTCTGCGTGTGGGCAAGAGCTTCTACAAGTCGCCCGAGTTCGAAATGGAGAGGCAGAGGCTAGCCGGCCGCGGCATACATCTCGATGCCTGCTCTCAGTTCGGCATTGGGTTTCTCTCATGCTTCCTCGGGGGCGACAAAATCGAGGTGGAGACACGACGGCATGACTGCGATACGCTACGGGTGACGATCACGGGCCCAGGCAAGTTCTTCCTGATCGAGCGAGCAGCAGGCCAGCAGCACGCCGTACCGTTCTTGTCGCCGGCCGACCCAGCAGCGGACGGGCCGGCGCTACATGCCGGCACAAGGGTGACGGTCCATCTCCGGCAGGCGCCCAAGAGCCGGATCGGCTGGGTCGCACACACAATCAGTCGGTTCGCAGCAAACCAAGACATACCGATCATCGTCTTGTCTGGCAGGCGCCGCACTCCGAAGAACATACCCGTCGGGCGCTGGGACCGGTTGGCCAAGCCAGAACCAGAGGTAGCCCATGGCTCGTGGGTACGTCCCTGCTTGGCACCATCGTTGGTGCGCCTCGATCGGCATTGTGACTGGCTGCGCGGCAGCGCCGCGGTATGGCTGCTGGAGCGGAATGGTGTGCCGTGGCCGACGGCCGGTGACATCGTCGCTCGTGGCGACGGCCGCTACTGCGTCGCCCCAGCAGTCCGGCTATGGGCGCAGACGGCGCGCGGCAGACCCGATGGAGGCCCTGAATGCGGGCACGCCCTGCTGCGGATCCTGATCGACCAGGTTCCCGCCGCGGAGGTAGCCACCGGTCTGGGCGACGAGGTCAGCCAGGCGCAACGTGCCCTCCTGTGCTCCGCGGAGAAGACTGAGGGACCGGACAGGCTATGGCTGGCCGAGGCTACCGCAGAGTATGTCAGAGACCCTGACTCGTGGCGACGCGCGGGCGTGGACCCGCAGCGGCCGATGGTGGCGGCCTTGCGCGATGGCGACAGGGAGGCCATCCTGTCGGCGTGCCGCGCATGCGGGGTGCCGACATTTGAGGCCGCACGGCTCTCCAGTCGATTTGAATGTGCCCTACACGGGATACGCATACCGTCGGGTGTCTTGGAGTGGGATGCGGCGGGCCTCAGCACTCCCGCAGCTGGCTCCTTGCCCAACGGCGTAACGGCCTATGTTGATGCAGTCGGACCAAGTGCACCCAAACCCAGTAGCAACAGGCTCTTCGTGCCATACGACCAGAGCCATCAGCTCCGATTCGAAGCTGGTAAGGCGGTAGTGCGGCATGTCAGCGCGCTGGCCAGACAGCATGCGGGTGACCCGGCGTGGGATTCGTGGGCTGAGTGCCTTGTCAATGACCTGAAGGCCACCGCCCCGGCCGCGTTTGCGGAGCTGGCAGCGATCGAGCCCTGGATACGCATGGACTGCATGGTCGGTGGGGTGTACCGGCGACTGGACATCAAGTCGTTCTGTGAGACCTTTGGCGCCACCGCAGCAAAGGGTGGGAAGGCTGACACGCGCATCCTCAGTGACCATTGGCTTCTTGGCTGCCTGCCGCGCCGGAGAGACAGAAGCGGCGCATCGGTTGTTGACCTGCAGCCGCTACGCGAGCGCCTAACTCAGTGAGCGAGCGCTACTATGCGATGGGGCAGCATGCGGCGCCTCTGGCCTCGGCGTGTGCGCTACGCACACAGATGCCAGAGCGCGCCGTCGCCCGGCCGCGCCGCAACACCCCAGGCTCGCCGAAGCCGCTCGTCGCCGCCCTATCATCTCACCCCAGCCGACTTGACCAGCTCCGCCAGACCCTTCTGGCACGCCGCCAGCGACGCCGCGTCGTAGACCGCGGCCAGACGCGGCTTGCCCTCGGGTCCGTCGACGCGGGCGATGCCCCACCACAGGCCCTCGCCCATGTCTTCGCACAGTGTGCCGCCGTCGCCAGCGGTGGCCTTGTCCGAGAGGATCTTCTTGGTGAAGGCGGTCCAGCCGCGCTCGCGCTGCTCAGGCTTGTCGTACTCGACGACCATGACCTTGGCCGGCTTGGCGTCGATCACGGCGTCGGCGAACATGCAGTCGGTCTCGGCGTCGAGGCCAAAGACGTTCTGGGTGGAGACATAGTAGATGCCGGCCAGCGACATCTCGGCATGGAAGAAGCGCAGCTTGGTCAGCGTCAGCGGCTCGACAGGCAACGCGGCGGCCAGCGGCGGGTACTTGTCGCCGGGTTTGACCCGCGCGGCCAGGTCCTTGGCGAAGGCGAGGGCGAAGGTCTTGACCTCGGGCGTGTCCACCTCGCCGGCGATGTCCAGGAAGATGGGGCCGACCCAGCCGCGGAACACGCCGCTGTTGTAGCCGGCGCTCTGCAGCACGTCGGGCGCCTCATCCTCGATGATGGTCGACCAGATGCCGAACGCCTCGGCCGGCGTCTGCATATCGAAGATCATGACGTCGGCGCTGTGCGCGCCGATCTTGTAGGTGCAGGTGGTCACCTGGCGCAGGGAGTAGGTCAGATAGGGCTCGCCCTTGCCGTCCATGTAGTCGAAGATGGTCTCGCGGTCCCACACCCGCGGCGCCTCGACGCGCGACGCGCCAGCCACCGTCTCGGGGAACCAGCCCACCTGATCGTTGGTCGTCGCGGTCAGGCTCAGGGCCGCGGTGAACGCCAATGCCAGCCCGATCATACTTGAGCTCCCTGAAGCGATAGACAGTCAACAGATGACGCAGATGAGCGCAGATGATTCGTCAGAGAATCCGCGCTCATCCGCGCAATCTGTTGATCGGAGTGCTGCCTACGTGCCGTAGGTGCGGTTGGCGATGTCGACCATCGCGTCGCCGGCCATGGTGCGCGCCTGGGCGTCGTTGGTCTTGAAGACTTCGTCGAGCACGGCAATGGCGGGCTTGTCCTTGAGGATGGCGGCCAACGCCCAGCCGGTAGCGATCTTGACGTACTTGTCGTCATGGGTCAGGCCGGGGCGGATGGCCTCGACCGCCGCGGTGCTCTTGTCGCCGGCCAGCACCAGCGCCGACAGCGCGCAGTAGCGCACGAAATCGTCGCGATGGTTGAGGTACGGCTCGAAGGTTTCCTTCTTGTCCTTGAGCAGGCCCAGGGCCAGCAGGACGTTGCCGCGGTAGAAGCCGTCGTTGACGGTCAGGCGGCCGCGCAGGAACTCGATGGTGCTGGCGGTGGTTTCCTTGCCCATGGCATCGCCGACTTTGCCCAGCGCGCGAATCGCGCGGCAGTTGTAGTCGCCGGGTCCCTGGGAAATCCAGCCCTTGAGCTTGTCCACGCCGCGCTGGTCCTTGCGCTTGCCCAGCGTCTCCGCGGACATGACGGGCCCGCAGTAGTTGCCGTAGCTCAGCGCGTCCGCCAACTCGTCGTTGGTGGCTTCCTTGGCCGGCAGGAAGCCGACCTCCTGGGCCGAGACACGGAACTTGACCGGGTGGTTGCCCTTGGGCACCGCTGCGCCGGCAGCCACCTTGACCTGGAACGAGACGCGCTCGCCGGCCTTGAGCTGGTCAAACTGCTTGGGCTCCACGGTGCAGTTGACGCCTTCGGTGTCCACCGAGGCGGTCAGGATGAGCTTGTGCACGTACGTGTGGTAGTTGTTCTGCACGAAGACGCGGAAGGTGTCTTCCTTGTCCAGCGTGACCACCTGCTGCTCAGGCTTGACGATGATCCGGTCAGGGGTGCGGTAGATGTTGTTGCACAGGTGGGCCGAGGCTGAAACAGCCCACACAACCACCACCGCCAGGACAATCCGCTGCATCGCTCGCATGGCCAAGGTCCTCCGGTCCGACACTTCCCAGGGGCATCTTGGAGAGTGACGTTCAATCACCTCCAGACCTTGCTCGCGATTGTGCCACATTTGAGGCGGGAATGATAGTAGGCTTTGGGCAGGTTGGCAGTGAGGAGAGCCCGATGGAGCCGTTGCGCCGCATCGCCGTCTTGGTCTTGATCGCCACGAGCGCTGGCGCCCAGCCGGTCATCTCCTGGGCCTCGGACCCCGTGCGACCCAACGAGACCGTACTGCTGCGCGGCGCGGGCTTCGGCGCGGCGCCCGCCGTCGAGTTCGCGCACCTGCCCGAGGGCGCCGCGCGGCGCCTGCCCGCGGTCCAGCCGGCCGACGATGCGCTCAAGTTCCTGGTCCCCGCCGATGCCGTGCCCGGCGTCTACCGCGTGCGCGTGTTGGCCGACGGCCAGAACTCCGCGCCCGTGCTGCTCAATGCGCCGCGCGTGTGGTGGCTGCAGGGCGATGCCGGCGCCGACTCCACGCCGGGCGGCTGGCTGCGCGTCTTCGGCACCTGCCTGGCGGTCAGACCTGAGCTCGCCTCGGTGCAGCTGACGCCGGGCAACGGTGCGCCGGTCGCGCTGAGCGTGACCCAGGCCGACGGCTGGTCGCTGCGCTGCGAGGTGCCGGCCAACCTGGCGCCCGGTCGCTACGGCGTGGTGGTGGGCAACGGCCAGGGCGGACCCGCCGCGCGAGCCACGGCCGGCCCGCTGACCGTTGGCGCGTCGGCGCCCTGGCCGGAGACCGTGTACAGCGTGCTCGACACCTACGGCCCGCAGGCCGTGCCCGACATGCGCCGCTCACTGCTCAAGTACGGTCAGCCCGTCGAGCGCACCGCGGGTGTGCTGGCCGCGCTGGCCCGCGCCAAGGCCGCCGGCGGCGGCGTGGTCTTCTTTCCCGCTGGCCGCTATCACCTGAACCAGCCGCTGGAACTGCCGCCGCGCACCGTGCTGCGGGGCGAAGGCATGGGCCTGGTGACGCTGTGGTGGGGCGCGGGCCGGTTCAACCTCGACGGCGGCGGCGACCAGGGCCTGGCCAAGGAGGCCGAACCCGAGCCGCCGGGCAGCTTCATCAACGGCCCGTCGTTCGGCATCGAGGACCTGAGCCTGTACCTGCCGCTCAACCACCGCACCGGCATCGACGGCTACGGCCAGGTGCGCCTGCGTCGGGTGCGCGTGCGCGTCGACCATCTCTGGGCGCTCGACGGGAACAAGCGGCCCGAGGGCACCGTGGCCCGGCTCGGTCGCGGGTTCGAGGTGACCGATTGCGACATCCTCGCCAAGGGTCAGGGGCTGTGGCCGGGCGAGTACGGCGTCATCGCCCGCAACCGCATCACCGCGGGCAAGGTGCCCTGCCCGCTGGGCGGCGTGCGCGCGGTCATCGTCGAGGACAACACCTTCACCAGCACCTACCCCACCGCCTACCAGAACATCGCGGGCGTGGGCCAGGACTTCTACTACGCGCGCAACCGCCACGAAGCGGCGCAGACGCACCAGGCCGACTTCTCCTTCACCTTCGACGCCGGCGGCTCAGCCTATCACGGCGCGCTCGCCGCGGTGGACGGCGCGCGGCTGACCTTGGCCGCCGACCCCGAGTTCCCGACCTGGGCCAAGCCCGACAGTTGGTACTGGAAGCGCGCCGTGGTCTGCGTGGTCAAGGGCCGCGGCGCGGGCCAATGGGGCCATGTGAGCTCGTTTGCCGGGCGCCAATGGACGCTCGACACGCCGCTGGCGGTGGCGCCGGACACGCAGAGCGTGGTGACCATCGTGCCCCTGTGCGGCCGCGCGCTGATCGTCGGTAATCAGTTCGCCGATGCCAACTGGATCAACTATGGGTTCGGCACGGCGCTGGACATTGTCTATGCGGGCAACAGCCTGCGGCGCTGTGCGCAGTTCCTGGGTTACGGCCTGGCCTCGCCCACGGCGCTGCTGCCCAACTTCGGCGTGCAGTGCTTCGACAACGAGTTGAGCGAGGGCCTGGGCGAGATCAACGTCAACGGCTCGGTGCGACCCGCCGGCGCCTTCGACGGCGCCATCACACAGAACATCATCCACCGCCGCGAGCGCTTCAC
>JACRKZ010000144.1 GCA_016235455.1 Armatimonadota bacterium
CGCCGGGCCATGGGTTGGCGGGAGTGACGGTGCAGGTGTCGGAGCTGGTTGGTCAAGTTGGCGCGCGGCTGCCGGCGCCCGACTGGCAGCAGGTGGGCTATGTCTGGCTGGAGCGGCTATTCCGGCATCCGGCCTACCCCGAGGCGGTGGCGGGCTGGTGGCCCGACGCGCTGCTGCCCGTGGCGCGGTTCGACCTCGAGCCGAGCTTCACACAAGCGCTGTGGTTCACGGTCCACGCGCCGGCCGGCCAGGCGCCCGGGCGCTACACGGGCCGGGTGGTCCTGCGCACCGCCCAGGGCGAGGTGGCCGGCGCGCCGGTGACGGTGACAGTCGAGCCGTTCGCCATCCCGGCCAAGAGCAGCATCAAGACCGCCTTCGCACTGATGGACGGCTTCCTGGAGCGGGTCTACGGGCGTCCGCTGCCGCCGGCCGTCCGGCGGGCCTACGGCGATTTCGTGCTTGCGCACCGGCTCAACCCCGATGACATCAGTCGCACCGACCCGCCCGATCTGGGCGACCTGGCTGCCTGGGACGCGCGGCTGAACGCGTTCAACGTGCTAAACCTGGTGGAGCCGCGCGGTGAGTATGCCTGGCGCTGCTACAGCGAGAAGGAGGCCTACACCCCAGCACTCAAGGCGCAGTTGCAGGCGCGCCTGGATGACTACGTGCCGCGCCTCAAGGCCGCCGGGCTGGCTGACCGGGCCTATGTCCATGCCTTCGACGAGCGGGGCGACGAGTTCCACGGCATCATCCGCGAGTACTTCGGCCTGGCCAAGCAACGCTACGGGCTGCCCACCTTCACCACGGCCTACCTGCCGCTGGACCCCAAGTTGCTGGCCGATCTCAACGTCGACTGGATCTGCCCGCTAACGCCCAAGTACGACCTGGCGGCCGCCGACCGCTGCCGTGCCGCCGGCCAGCAGGTGTGGGTCTATGTCTGTCTGGGCCCACGCTATCCCTACGCCAACTGGCTGGCCGACGACCCCTTGCCCGAGGCGCGCGTCTTCTGGTGGCAGGCCTGGCGGCAGCGCGTGGACGGCGTGCTCTACTGGGGCCTCAACATCTGGGATGGGCCGGAGAAGACCAAGCCCATCGACCCCAGCGCGGGCCCAAAACTCACGTGGTCGATCACCACGGGCAGCGAGTACGAATGGCTGCAGACCGATGGCCGCCTCCACGGCGACGGCCGGCTGCTCTATGCCGGGCCGGACGGGCCGATCGGCAGCATCCGCCTGGCCAATCTGCGTGACGGCTTGGAGGACTACGAGTACCTCAAGCTCGCCGCGCAACGCGACCCGGCCGCGGCCAGGCGGCTGTGCGACGAGGTGGCGCGGAGCTTCGTGGACTTCACGCGCGACCCGGCGGTGGTGCGTCGGGCGCGGGCGCGGCTGGCGGCGGCGGCGCGCCGCTGACGTGGTGCGCCAGCCCGCACCAGTGCCGGACCGCCACGCTCCATCTGGGCATCGGCCCAGAGGCGAAGCCGGCGGGCCGACCGGCCGGCCGAACGGTTGGCTAGGTCGGGTCGGCACCAATCCGCCTACGAGCCCGGCATTGCCGCCTTGAGCTGGTAGAACTGCCGCTCGGTCCACGGTGACGGCGGAAGCTGATAGCCGTCTGGCGGCGGCACGTTGCTGACCATCTTGTAGCCCAGCCGGTCGGCCCAGACATGGCAGGGCACGTCGCTGAGCAGGTCCTTCTCGCGGATCTTGCGAACCATCATGACCACGGGCTTGGGCTGCGAGAAACGCTCGCGCAGCTCCCGGTGCACGCGGTCCATGTCCTCGGGCTTGGTCAGGTCGCACATGAAGTAGGTGACGCGCTGCTCGGTGGTCAGCACCAGGCTGGGCCAGTGCAGGTTGAGCGAGGCGAGTTCGCCGCCAGGGCCGGCGATGCGCTTGGCTTCCAGCGCCATGACGCGGAGTGTGCCCTCGGAATAGTGGTAGAGGACCGGCATGAAGCCCAGCCACATGCACAGGCAGGAGGCCACGCCGAGCCCGCCCAGCCGGCACAGCAGCCCGCGGCTGGCGCCCTGTCGCCACCACCAGAGCAACAGCAGCGCCCCAGCCAGCAGCACCGCGCCGGCGACCAGCGGTCCAGGCCCCATCGGCATCGAGGCGATGCCCAGTTCGTTGTGCAGCACCGGCAGCTTGGCTGTCCAGATCGGCGCTGTGAGCAGGCCGATGCCCAGCACCAGCATGGTGCCGACGTTGGCGATGCCCATGGCCCACCAGGCTCGGCGGCTCGGCGTGATCTGCCCATTGAGCAGCCCGGCCACATACAGCCCGGCCAGCAGCGCACCGGCGGGGTAGAGTGGCGCGATGTAGTTGAGCAGCTTGGTCTTGGCGAGGCTGAACAGCGCCATGGTCAGCGCGAACCAGAGCAGCAGCCACAGCCCGGCATGGGCCTCGATGCTCTCTCCCCGGCGCTGCTGCCAGGCGCGAGCCATGCCGGCCAGGGCGAACCCGGTCCAGGGCGCCAGCCCGGCGAAGACCATCGGCAGGTAGGTGTAGATCGGCCCGCCGTGCCCTTCGAGTGTGGTGGTCAGCCGTTTGTAGTTGTGGTAGCCCAGGAACTCGTTGTAGAAGGCCATGCCGTGCAGGCGGTAGATCTCGATGTACCACGGCGCGGCCACGACCACGACGGCCAGCAGGCACCACCAGAACCTGGTCTCGACGATGCTGGCTTTGAGCCGTTGTTGCCACAGCAGATAGACCAGCCAGGTGCCGCCGGTGAGGATGATGGCCAACGGGCCTTTGGTCAGCACGGCCATGCCGATGCAGGCGCCGGCGACAATGCCCCAGCGCGGCGAGCGTCTTTCGTCGGCCAGGAACAGCCCCAGCCAGCCGCCGGTCAGCCAGAACACCAGCGTCATGTCGGTCACGGCGCCGCGGCCCATGATGTAGCCGTGGAAGCAGGTGCCGAACACGGCGCCTGCCCACAAGCCCGCGAGGCCGCCAAACACGGCGCGGCCAAACAGGGCCAGCAGCAGCGCGCAGAGCGCCCCCTGGCAGGCCGACGACAGCCGCGCGCCCGCGGCGGTCGGGCCGAAGACTCGCTCGGGCAGGTACATGGCCCAGTAGGTCAGCGGCGGCTTCTTCCAGCGGTACTCGTAGTTGTAGTACGGCGTGATCAGGTCGCCGTTCTCGATCATCTCGCGCGTAGCTTCGGTGTAGATGGCCTCGTCGACGTTGAACACGCCCACATGGCCCAGGAACAGCACGTTGAAGACGAAGACGCCGAGGGCCAGGAGCAGTTCGGGACGATAGCGGGTGAGCATGGGCGCGTATACCTGCGCAGATTATACGGCCCAGGTACCCAAACGACCAACGCCCCCGGCCTTGAAAGGCCGGGGGCGTTGGAGTCTGGAGGTCGGCTAGGACCTAGTAGTCGCCGTAGCCGCCGCCGCCACCGGCGGGCGCCGCGGGGGCGTCCGTCTCGGGCTTCTCGGCGATGAGGGC
>JACRKZ010000149.1 GCA_016235455.1 Armatimonadota bacterium
AGGACACCCTCCCCTGCGCACCCGGCGTGATCAAGCCAGCCTGGGCCCAGGCGCCCGAGGCCGAGGTGCACGTCTGGCCGTCCGACCCCGACTCCTGCCGTGCCTTCATGCTGAACGTGCAGGTCGAGCGGGCCGACGCGGCCGCGCAGACGCTGAAGTTCAAGGGGCCCGAGTGCATCGTCTCGATCTTTCCCGGCGACCGCTTCTACGTGGACAACCTGCCCTCGGAGCTCGATGCGCCGGGCGAGTGGTACCTGGACCGGGCCGCTGGCCGGCTCTCCTTCCGACCGGCGGCCGAGGCCGACCTGAGGGACGTCATCGCGCCGGCGGTGCGGCACATCGTGCGGCTCGACGGCGATGCCAAGACCGGCCGGCTGGTCCACGATGTGCGCTTCCGTGGCCTGACGCTGGGCTGCAACGACTACCAGCCAGGCGACGGCGGGGTGGGCTACGGCATGGGCAGCCAGGGCACGCTACACCTGACCGCCGCGCGCGACGTCTCCGTCGAGGACTGCGCCTTCGCCAACACCGGCCTGTACGCGCTCGCGGCGACGGAATCGAGCAGTTGCCGGTTCGTGGGCAACCGCATCACCGCCGGCGCCCAAGGTGGCGTGCTGCTGCTCGACAGCGACCACATGACCGTCACCGACAACACCATGGAGCACCTCGGCGTCATCTACAAACACATCGGCGGCGTGGTGCTGGAGGGCCCGAAGGCGTCGGACAACCTGATCGCGCACAATCTGATCCGCGACAGCTCGCGCTACGGTATCAGCATCAAGATGGGTGGCTACCGCAATGTCATCGAGTACAACGCGGTGCACGACACGAGCACGGAGACGCACGATACCGGCGCTATTGAGGTCACCCAGGGCGAGCGCGACAAGCTCAGCGACAGCGTCATCCGCTACAACCTGGTCAGCGGCACCGGCGGCTATTCATCGCGGTTTGAAGTGCCCGTGATCATGTCGTGGGGCATCTATCTGGACAGCTTCGCCGGCGGCTACACCGTCGACCACAATGTCTGCTACCGCACCCAGACCGGCGGCATCATGCTGCAGGGCGGTCGTGCCAACAAGGTCACCAACAACATCTTCGTCGACGCCGTGACCAGCCAACTGCTGTTTGCCAACTACGACGACAACATGCGCGGCTGCGAGTTCAGCCGCAACATCGTCTACACCCGCGACGCCAAAGCGCGCCTGTTCAGCTACGGTCGCATGGCGCCCGAGGTGCTGATCGCCGACCACAACCTGTACTGGCAGGCCGGCGTGGACCTGCTCCGGCCCGGCGGCGAGCTGGCGGCCTGGCGCAAGCTGGGCTTCGACGCGGGCGGCGTGGCGGCCGACCCGCTGTTTGTCGATGCCCAGCACGACGACTATCGGCTCCGGCCGGGTTCGCCGGCGCTCAAACTCGGCTTCGAGCCGATCGACCTGAGCCAGATAGGCCCGCGGCGGCGCTGAGCGCGGGTCACTTGGCGGGCTCGGCGTCGGCGGGGCCGAGCGTCAGGTCGCGGAGATCCCACCAGACCGTGTCGGGCGGCGGATGATGCCAGGTCTGCGCGGACACCGTCGTCGTCGCTGCCGAGCTGCTGTCGACGGGGTCGTAGAGGCGAGGCAGCTCCGGTGAGGCCAGCGCCAGCCAGCGGTCGTGGTCGGCGACCTGGCCCTCGGCACCCGCGCCGGGGCCACGCCTGGTTCCGCCGTTGTTCGTGCTCTGGCCGATGGCAGTTTGGGTCAACTCGAACCGGCGCCAGCTCCCTGTCCGATCCGGCCAGGTGCTACCGAGGCTCACGGGCTGGTTGGGGTACAGGTCGGCTCGACGGCGCAAGAGCAGCGCGGGGCGCACCGAGCTCACGGGGCCAGGCAGGCGGTACCAGCCGCTAAGCTTGAACGGCGTGTGCAGCGGCGCGGCGAAGCGGAGCTCGACGCCTGTCGCCGCCGACAGGCGCACGGCGCCATCGGCCAGAGGCAGCACCACGCCGCGAACCACCTCCCAACAGCCGAGGTCGGAGCCGGGCTGAATGACCACGCTCTCGCCGCGAGCCATGCTGGCCATGGTTCTAGCTGCTGCGGCGCGACGGCGGGTGTAGCGCGCGGCGAGGTCGTCCGCGCGCGTGGCCAGCACCTCGTAGGCGCCGGCAGCCTCGGCCCAGCGCCGCTCTCGCCAGGCCCGGTCGGCCTCAGCCTCGGCCGTGCCCAGCGCCAGGCGGGTCGCGGCCCACTCGGCCGCGGTGCTCGCCGCCAGTGGACCAACCTTCTCGAACTCCCCGCCGTCGGCGCCGTTCAGCGCGAGCCGCAGGTCGGCCGGCTGATCAAGGCGGTAAGCCACGGCGGCCCAGCGCGCGCGGGCCCGCGCCGCCTCGGCCTCGTTGTCGGCTTGCTCGATCCGCTTGGCAAACAGCCGGTGCAAGGCGTCGTAGCTGCCGGCGTCGGCCCAGTTGACCGCGATGTCCTTGTCTTCAAGCTGCGCCGCGGCCACCAGCGTCTGCCAGACCTGGTCGGGCACGTCGGTGTCGAGGCGTGCGGTGGCCAGGCACTCACGGCCGAAGGCCAGCAGGCGTGATGGCTCAGCCTGAGCCGCGCGGAAGGCGTCGTAGGCCGGCGGATAGTCGAACTGCGCGGCCACGGCCTGGTCGAACCAGAAGCGCGGCTCATCCGGCAGGCTGGGCTTGAGGGCGGCGACGGTGATCATGGCCGTCGCTGCCTCGGGCCAGTCCGGATGCAGCCGCCAAGCCGCCAGCAGATGGCGCCTCGCTTGCACCTCGGGTGGCTCATCACCGTCTCGACCGGAGTAGCGCATCTGAACGGCCGTGACTTGCTCGCGCCCGGCCATGAGGTGGAACAGCCACGGGTCAATGCCTGCCTTGTCGGCCAACTGGCCGCTCGGCACGAAGGCGCCGCGCATCTCATTAACCAGGCGTTGCTCGCCAGGCTGGAAAGGGCCGCGCAGGGCTTCGACCAGCGTGTCGGTCGTGATGTCGCCTGGCGCCGCTGCGCCCGTGATCCAGGAGGTCAGGCGTGGCGGATAGACGCCCGTCGGCAGGCTGACCCTCTGTCCCGACCAGGGCGGGGCGGCCTCGCTGTCGCGGTTGCGCCGCAACACATCGCCCGCCACCGCCAGTACGAGCGGGTCGCCCAGCCCGGCCGTGGCCACACGGCGCGCTGTCTTGCCGCCGGCACGCTGCCAGGCGTCCAGCAACTGCGCCGTCAGCAGCTCGGTCCATTGCCGACAGACCTCGGCGGTGAGCGGTGTGCCCGGCTTCTGGGCCAAGGCCGGTTTGGCCTTTTGCCACGCGGCATAGCCCTCGCGGAAGGCCCGGCGCGCGGCCCGGTCCTGGCCCGCCGCGGGCGACAGGAAGCGCGGCAGGAGCACTCGGTCCTGGTCATACGCCAAGCCCGGTTTGGTGCTCAGCTCGTGCCAGATCCACCAGACTCTGCCCGCCGCCGCGATCAGCACCACGGCCAGCAGCACCAGAAATGGCCAACGTACACCTGTCCTCATGTCCGTCTCCCCCGCGGCCTAAGTCACACATCCAGCCCCTTGATCGGAAACTCCGCGCTCGGCACATGCTGAGCCGTGGCCAAGGCGGCCATGGCCCGCAGCCGCTCCGGCTGCTCCGCCGCCAGGTCCTGGGCTTCGGCCGGGTCGGCGGCGATGTCGTACAGCTCCCACGGCGTGGTGGTCCTGGGTGTTTGGAGTTTGCTGCGCACGGCTTTGTAGCGGCCTTGCCACAGCGCCTGCCAGCCGCTGTAGCCGGCGAACTCGCGGTACAGCCAGGGCCGCTCGGGCTGCGCGCGGCCCAGTAGAGTCGGCGCCAGGCTGAGACCATCGGCGTTCGCCGGCGCCTGAGCGCCGGCCAGCTCGCACAGCGTCGGCAGCCAGTCCTCGAACCCGCCGACGCGGTCGCTCTGGGTGCCGGGCTGGATCTTGCCCGGCCAACGGGCGATGCACGGCACGCGCACGCCGCCCTCATAGAGCGAACCCTTGCGCCCGCGCAGGCCGCCCGCGGAGTTGAAGAACTCGCAGTCGGTGCCGCCCAGTTCGTCATACAGCGGCCCGTTGTCGCTGGCGAAGACCACCAGCGTGTTGTCGTCCAGGCCCAGTTCGCCAAGCAGCGCCATCAACCGGCCCAGCGCGGCGTCCAGGCGCGTGACCATCGCCGCATACGCCGCGCGCGGCGTGCGCTGGGGCAGGTAGCCCCGGCTACCGTCATACGGCTTCTCGGGGAAGGCGCCGGCATACTCGGCCAGGGAGTCGGCCGGCACTTGCAGCGCCAGGTGTGGCACGATGGTCGTCCACCACAGGAAGAACGGCCTGGCCCGGTTGGCCCGCACGAAGTCCAGCGCGGCATCGGCGATGAGGTCCGGCGCGTACTGCCGGCCGACATACCGCTCGTAGGTCTTCGGGTCGTCGGGGTCCGCGTCGGCCGGCAGCTTCTGGTGCGCGGCGAAGGCCGGATTGTCCAGCGGCACCCGCTGGGTGTTGTCCCACAGGTAGGTCGGGTAGGCGTTGTGCGCCACGCGCTGGCAGTTGTAGCCGTAGAAGCGGTCGAAGCCCTGGTTCTCCGGCGCGCCCACCGAGCCCGGCGCGCCGAGCCCCCACTTGCCCACGCAGCCCGTGGCGTAGCCCCGACTCTTCAGGAGCCCCGCCAGCGTGACAGTGTCGGCCGGCAGCGGCAACTGGCCTTCGGGCTGCACCTCGCGGTTCTCACGCACGAAGGCATGGCCTGGATGTCGGCCGGTCAGGAATACGCAGCGCGACGGCGCGCAGACGGCGTTGCCGGCGTAGTGGCGGCCAAAGCGCAAGCCGCCGCCGGCCAGCGCGTCCAGGTGCGGCGTGCGGATGCGTTTCTGGCCATAGCAGCCCAGGTCGCCATAGCCCAGGTCGTCGGCCAGCAGGAAGATCACGTTCGGCGGGCGCTCGGCGCCGCGCGCCAGCGAGGCGGCGGCCAGGGCTGCGCTGGTGCCCATGAACACGCGGCGGTTCATCACCTGAATTCCCCCGGATGCCGGCGCCGCAGTTCCTCGACATGCTGGCCGCGGCCAGTGGCCTCGAGCCGCTGGCAGTAGGCGGGCAGCAGGCCGCGCGAGTGCAGCGGGCCGCCTTCGCGCATCACGGTCCAGAGGGGATCCACCGCGTCGGGCATGGCCATCATCTGGTCGTCGTGCCAGTTCAGCAGCAGCCGCGCCGCCTCGGCGCAGACCTCGGGCCGCTGGGCGGCCAGGTCGTGGGTCTCGTGCGGGTCGTTCGCCACGTCAAACAGCATCTCGCGCGGCCACAGGTGATAGAAGTCGTGGTAGGTGCGGATGTAGTGCCACGGGCCGAAGCGCACGCTGCGCTGGGCGCCATGGCAGCACTGGCCCAGCACCAGATGGTCGCGCTGCGCGTAGCTCTCGCCGGTCAGCGCGCCGGCATAGCTCTGGCCCTGCCAGCCCGCGCGCGGCTGCGCGCCAAACAGCTCGGCCAGAGTCGGACCCAGGTCCAGGTTGTAGTGCAGCGCGCTGTCGACCGTGCCGGCCGCCAGGCCGGGGTAGGCGATGAGCATGGGAATGCGGTGGGTCACGTAGTCCGAGGTGCCGTGCTCGCCGTAGCTGCCCAGTTCGCCCAGGTTCTCGCCGTGGTCCGAGGTCACGATGATGGCCGTGTCGTCGAGCACACCCGTGTCGGCCAAGGTGTTCAGCAGCCGGTCGAGGTGGCCATCCATGTAGCGGATGCCGCAGTCGTAGCCGTCGATCATCTGGCGGAAGCCGGCCATGTCGGGCACCTGCCCAGGATGGCGCGGGTACCTGGGCGACACGACGTCGTCGGCCATGCTTACTTCCCAGCAGCCGTGCAGACCGGGCTGGGTGCGATGCTCGGCCAGCAGGTCGGGCGTCATCCAACTCGGCAGCGGCTCATCGGCGAACGGGTTGCCGAACTCGGCCGGGGCGCGGTACGGCGTGTGCGGGTCCCAGTAGTTGACGTGCAGGAACCAGTTGTCTTCGCTGGCATGGCGACCGAGCCAGTCCAGCACGTGCGGAGTGACCTCTTCGGCCGACTCCATGCCGCCGCTGCCCGTGTCGTAGGTTTCGGCGAAGCCGGCGTTGAACCAGAACGCCGAGTGGCGCTGGGCAAAGGGCGAGACCGAGGCCGTATGGTAGCCCTGTTGCCGCAGGAAGCCCCACAGGCTGAGCTGCTCGGCATCGTTGCGGAAGCCGCGGTCGCGGCCCTGCAGGCGCAGGTCGGCGGCGGTGCCGCCGTGGCCCACGATGCCCGAGCGGATACCGTGGCGACCGGTAACCAGCGCCGCGCGCGACGGCAGGCAAGGCGCGTCGGAGCAGTAGTAGTTGTCGAAGCGGACTCCGCGCGCGGCGACCGCGTCGAGCGTGGGGCTGGTCTGGCGGTGGTAGCCGTAGCAGCCCAGGTGGTCGGGCCGCAGCGTGTCGAGATCGAGGAAGAGGATGCGCATGATGCCTCCTGGTGGCGTCACACGCGGCATTGGCTGTGGACGGGCCGAGTCCTTGCCCCGCCAACAGAAGGCCCAGCGCCAAGGACGCCGGGCCCGCTGCAAACCCCCTGGTCCGTCGACGGGACGGCCATCCCATGGTTCCCCTGCGGCCGTCCCGACTCGACGTTGACTGTCGGGAAGCTTAGATTCCCACGCTGAAAGAACACCAAAATCGAGATGGTATCGGCGACGAGTTGGTTGATCGTTGGCACGGCCGAGCCGTTACGATAGGGGCGGTGCGATGGGAAGGCGCACGGGTGCGGCATGGCGGTCCTATGGCGAGTGCGGATGCTGGGCGGGCTAGTGGTCGAGGGCATGGGCCAGACCATCGGTCGTTTCCACACGCAGCAGGCCGCCGGCGCGCTGGCCTATCTGGCTTACCACGCCGGCCAGCCACAAGCGCGCGAGGTGCTCGTCGAGCAACTGTGGCCGGGCGTGGCGCCGGCCAAGGGGCGCGACCGCCTGAACGTGGCCATCAGTTCGCTGCGCCGGCAGTTCGAGCCGGCCGGCGTGCCGCGCGGTAGCGTGATCCAGGGCGACCGCCACAGCCTGGCACTGTCGGCCGACCAGGTCAGCACCGATGTGGCCGAGTTCCGGGCCGCGGTGGGCGCCGCGCGGCGTGGTTCGAGCGCGGAGCAGACGCGGCCGCTGCTGGAGACCGCGCTGGCGCTCTGTCAGGGCCCGCTGCTGCCGGGCCACTACCAGGACTGGATCGGTCCGGAGCAGGAACTGCTGACGGACCTGCTGGTCGACGCGGCGCGGCGGCTGACCTCACTGGAGATCGCCCAGCGCCGGCCGCGGGCGGCCCTGGAAGTGGCGCAGCGGGCGGTTGCGGCCGACCCCCTGCGCGAGGAATGCCATGCGCTGGTGCTGCGCGCCGCGGCGGCGCTGGGCGATAGCGCGCTGGCTCGGCGGCATTACGACGGCGTGGTCGAGTTGTTCCGCCGCGAGATGGGCTGCGCGCCGAGCGCCACACTGGCCCAGTTGGCGCGCGCCGTGGACGGTGTCCTTAGCGCCTCGGTGCCCGACCTCGTGGTGCCGCACCGGGCTGAGCGGACCGCCGCCTCGCATGGCAATACCACCTACCTTGGTGTGCTCGGACCGGCCCGCCAGTCGTTGTCGGAGCTGGCGCAGGCACATCGCGGCGTCGTCGTGAGCAGTGCCGGCGGGGCCGCGGTGCTGGGCTTTGCCGCGGCGCACGATGGCTGGCGGTGCGCCCAGGCCCTGCTCGCCGAACCGGTGCTGCTGGGCTTGGTGTCGGCCGATGTGGCCGGCGCCGGTGACGGCGAGAAGGCCGTCGGGCTGGCCGAACGCATGGCCGATGCCGGCCACGCCGGGCTGGTGTTGGCCGACCTGAGCAGTGTGTCACTGCTGCGCGGGCAGCCAGGCGGCGACGTGTTCATTCACGAGCAGGGGCAGTTCCGGCTGGCGATGAGTCGGCCGGCCGAGCCGCTGTTCTGGCTGAGCGATACCGCGCGTGAGCCGCGCGCCTACCCGCCGCCGAGCGCCGAATCCGCCGCCGAGGCACACCTGCCGCCGTCGTTGAGCGGCTTCTTTGGCCGCGAGGTCGAGGTTGAGGCCGTCACCAAGCTGCTGGCCGGCGCGCCCTGTGTGGTGAACATCACCGGCCCCGGTGGCGCCGGCAAAACCCGGCTGTCGCTGGAGGTGGCGCGGGCCTGGACGGCCGCCGAGTGCCGGCCGAGCTGGTTCGTGCCACTGGCCGCGCTGCGCGATGCGGCCTTGTTGCCGCGCGCCATTCTCGGCGTGCTGCGAGGCGGCCAGGCCGATGCCGCCGACCCGCTCGGCCAGGCGGTCTACCGGCTCACGCGCGAGCCGGGCCTCTTGGTGCTGGACAACTTCGAGCAGTTGCCTGACGCCGCGGCCCAGTTGCTGGCCACGTTGTCAGCCCGCGTGCCGAGCCTGCGCTGTCTGGTCACCTCACGCCGGCGGTTGGGGCTGGATGGCGAACGCGACTACCCGTTGCCGCTGCTGGGCACACCGACCGATGTCGCCGACACCGCCGACGTCACGGCGTTGGGCCGGGTGTCCAGCGTGGCCATGTTTGTCGACCGCGCGCGCACCGTGCAGCCGACGTTCCGGCTCGACGGCCGCAACGCGCAGCCCGTGGCCGAGCTCTGCCGGCGGCTCGAAGGTTGGCCCTTGGCCATCGAGCTGGCCGCCCCGCTGGTACAGACCATGCCGGCCGCGGCGCTGTTGACGAGGTTCGATGAGCACCTCGACTGGCGAGCCACGCGCCGGTCCGGTCTGCCCGACCGGCAGCGCACCTTGCGGGCCACGCTGGAGTGGAGTCTGGCGCTGCTGCCCGCGCCGGTCCGGGTCTTCTGCGAGGCGCTTTGTGTGTTCGCCGGGCCGTTCACCAGCGGTGAAGCGCAGGCTGTGCTGGACGAACCGCTGGCCGAGCTCTACCTGGCTCACCTGCGCGACTGCTCGTTGGTCGAGCGGACCGAGCTGGGGCAGGAGGTCGGCTTCGTGCTGCGCACGCCGGTGCGCGAACTCATGGCCCAAGCCGTCGAGCCGAGCGCACTCGACCCGTTACGCGCGTGCTGCGCGCGCTACTTCGGCGCGCTGGCCGACGGCTGCCCAGAGCGAGGGGCCACCACGGACGCCCTCGGCGCCTGGCTGGACCGCGCCGACCAGCGGTTGGTCGAGTTGCGTCTGGCCCTCGAGTGGGGCTTGGAGCACGACCTGCTGTGGGCACTGGATCGGGCCTGCGCGCTGGTGCCGCTGTGGGAGCTGCGTGGCCACGCGGAAGAAGGACTGGCCTGGCTCACGGCGCTGCGGTCGGCCGCGCTATCGGCCGGATGGCGCCTCACGGGCCATGCGGCGTTTGCCGCGGCCAGGCTAACGGTCCTGGTGCGACCCTATCCGCAGGCCAGACCGCTGCTCGCCGAGGCGGTGGACCTGCTGTCCAAGGGCGATGACACCGGCACGCTCATCGGGGCGATCTACTACCAGACCTTCAACTTCCTGCTCGGCAGAGATCTGGCCGGCTTGGAGGACTGCGCTCGACGGCTGAAGGTCATCACCGACAGCGGCGGCCCGCCCAGCGCGTGGGCCGCGGCGGCTGCCGTCGAGGCTGCTCGGCTGATTGCCGTCGGCAAGTCGGCCAGCTCGCTGAAGCATCTGTGTACGGCCGCCGAGCTCTGTGCCGAGGTCGGCGATCTGGCGGGCGTGGTGGCCCACCGGGTGAACCTGGGCTTGGCGGCCATGGCGGTGGGCGATCTCGACACGGCCGAGGCGGCGCTGGCAGCGCTGGACACCGGGCTGCTGCAGCAGGTGCAGGGCTTCTGGGCTGCGCGCGCCGCCTGGCTGAGGTCGCGCGTGGCGTTGGGTCGTGGCGACTTGCTGGGCGCTGCCGACGCGTTGGCCAAGGCCGCCTCGGTCGTGGCCGGCCAGAACTCGACCTACGGCCACGAGTGGGCGCTGATCACCGCCGAGGTGCTGGCCGCCATCGGCGACCTGCCCGCCGCCGCGCGCTGCCTTGCGGCGGGCGCGCGCTGGCACGTGGAGCAGCATTGCCCGATCGTCCTGGAGCACCACGAGCCGGCCAGGGACCGGCTGCGCACCAGACTGGCGGAGGGCCTCAGCGGACCAGAGCAAGACGCGGCACGCGCCGAAGCCGAAGGATGGACCATGGCCAACCTCGCGTCGGTCATGGCCACGCTGCACCGACAGGTGGCGCGCGTTGGGCCCGGCGGGAAGGCCTAGGCCATGCGCCGCACACTGCTCTGGCTCCTGGCGTTGCTGTCGATCGGCCTGGTCGCCGCCGGCGGCCTGGCCCTGTGGCCGCGCCGCGCGCCGGGCGCGCCGCCCCGGCCGATGCGCTGGCCGTCGCTGATCTCGGAGACCGAGGCGCGCCGTCGGTTCCTTGCGGAACATCCCGGCGCCAGGCCGCTCAACTGGGCCATTGGCGATGCCGCGCTGCGCTTCCACGACACCCAGCCCATGGGCGCCTTCGTGCTGGGCCTGGGCGAACCGGGCAACGACTGCTCGGACTTCGTGGCCTGCTGCATCGACGAGGGGTTGGGCGTGCGCGCCCGCTTTCGGCGCGACTCGCAGCAGCATCTGCTGGGCGAGCGACAGGACCTCTTCGAGTACTCCTGGTGGCAGCCCCAGGACGATGTGCAGCCGGGCGACGTGCTGAGCGTGCGCCACTCACCGTGGTACGAGCCCTACGACGGCGCCTGTTGGCACTGCGGCATCGTGGGCAGCGACGGCTACGTCTACGACTTCTCCAAGCTGCGGCGCTGGAGCAGCCCGCGCTATGGCCGGCATACGGTCGACGAGTTCACCAAGCACTCGCGCGGCGAGCATCAGGTGCTGCTGCAGCGGCTGCACTACCTCTATCGCTATCGCCTGCGGCCGCTGCCGGGGGTCAGCAGTGCACCCGGCCCGCCAGCGACCGGCCGGCGGCCAGCGCCTGCTCGGCCGTCGCGCGGTTCAGGCCAAGAAGGTTGATGCCGCGATCGACCGTGTGAGCGTAGATGCGCTCCATGTCGTTGTACTCGGGCTGTGACAGGTTCACCGCATGCACGCCGCGCATGGCCGGCAGCCGGTCGATGTAGTGGTCGCCGCGCCCGCAGAAGTGGATGGCGCCGCCGCCGAAGGCGTCTAGCAGGCGCTGATCGTAGGGCGCGATGAACTCGTCGAACTGCGCGGGCGACAGGTTCATGGCCGAGTCGTCGCGGATCATCACCCGGCCGCCGTGGTAGTAGCCCCAATGGCTGTTGCCGGGCTGCTCCCAGGGCACCAACTGCTGCCAGCGGCCCAGGAACGCGGTGTAGGTCTCGCAGATCAGGTCCAGGAACGCCTTGACCAGGTCGGGCTCGTCGTACAGCGCGTAGAACACCTCGCTGCCCCAGACCACTTCGCAGACGTCCATCGGGCCTTGGGTGTCGGGATGGTAGAGATGCACATGGCGGCCCAGCCGCGGGTAGGCAGCCAGAATGTCGACGAAGCGCCGGCCCATCTCGAACACGCGCGCGCCATAGCCCGTGTCCAGGTCGGGCACGCCGGCTTCCACCAACCGCGCGATGGCCGCCGAGTCGTGCAGCGGGCGCGAGGTGGGCAGCGTGTTCATGGCGTCGGCCATGACGAACGGCTCCACGCCGAACAGCAGCGGCACGATGCTCGACCCGTAGTTGCAGCGCACGTTGAGCAGCAAGCCGCTGCCCGCGGCCAGTTGCGCCGAGCAGCCGGCGAACTGCTGTAGCGCCATCTGGTCAAAGTCCTCCAGCGCGGCGTTGACGCCGACGCTGGGCCAGGCCACGCCCGGCGGGCAGGCGTGGTCGCGGCGGGGTGAGAACAGGTCGCCGTCGAACGAGCCGGCAGCGAAAGCCTGCCAGGCCTCGAGCAGGGCCGACTCCGTGCCCTCATCGAGGCGTGACTCGAGGTCGTCGAGGCAGGAAGCGAGTGTTTCGTTCATCGGGCCGGGTTCCTTAGTCGCCTAGTCTTCGTCGGCCTGCCCGGCGCTCAGGCCGGGGTAGTGCACCCGCAGGCAATCGGGGCAGACGCCGTGCGTGAACGCGGTCTTGGCGTGCTCGGCGAAGTACTCGTCGATCTGCTGCCAGAGTCCTTCGTCGTCGCGGATCTTCTTGCAGTGGCAGCAGATGGGGAACAGGCGCCGCAGCGTGCGCACCTCTTCCAGCGCGGTCTCCAGACCGGCCTGGAGCACCTTCTGCGGGCTCAGGTCGAGGAACGCGGCGAAGACGGCGCTCTGACCTTCGAACTCCCAGTGACGCGAACTGACCAGGGCCCAGAACGTCGTGCCATCGAGCCGGCGCAGGAGCAGTTCCGTCTCCGCCACGCGATCGCGGCCGGTCGAGCGATCGGCGAGCGTCTCGGCGCTGGCCGAGTCGGCGAAGAAGTGATCGGCGGACATGCCGGGCATGGTGTCGGGTGCCGCGCCGGCCAGTTCGGCGGCGCGGTCATTGGCATAGAGCACACGGCGCTCACCGCTGCTGGTGATGATGACCGGCACTGGCGCGGCGTCGAGCATGGCGCGCTGCGCCGCCTCCGAGCGCGTCAGCCGCCGACTGAGCCGCGCGAAACGCAGCGCCACGGCGGTGATCAGCGCGAGCGCCAGCAGGGCCGCTACGAGCATCCAGCCGAACCAGGCCGGCAGATGCCGGATTGCCGCCGGCCGGTAGAGCAGCGCCGTCAGGTCAGGTTGTTGGGGCAGCAGCCCGAGTTCGGTGTAGACCTGGGTGATGTGTTGCCAGCGGCCGGTATACATGTAGCCCAGATCGACGACGTCGGGCATCACCAGGCGGCGCGTCTCGCGCGCCTCGTAGGCCAGTTGCTCACGCGTCTTGCGCTGGCTGTAGCGCGACAGGATCAGGTCGATGGCTTCGGTGGGTCGGGCCAGTGCCTCGCGCCAGCCGCGCAGGCTGGCCTCGCGGAAGCGCGCCACCTGGTCGGGATGCCGGCGGATCTCGTGGGCCGAGGTGAACAGGTTGTCGCCATACAGATCGACGCCACTGACTCGCGCATCGAGCAGCACATAGGGCAGCTTCCGCTGCTCGGCCTCGAACGGCTCGTCGGTGATGTAGACCGCCTGCGCATCGACCTTGCCGCTGAGCAGGGCATCGAGCCCGAACTCGGTGGGCACGGAGACCAGGCGATCGAGCGTCACGCCCTCGCGCTGCAGCATGGCGCGCAGCTCGACGCCCTCGTTGACCGGGCCGAGCATGACGCGCTTGCCCACCAGATCCTGCGGCGAGCGGATGCCGCGATCGCGCCGGGCCATGAGCACCAGTGGCGAATGCTGGTAGATCACGGCCAGCACCACCACGGGCTGGCCTTTGGCTCGCTCCACCACCAGTTCGGTGTTGCCGACGCCATACTGCGCTCGGCCGCTGATCACCTCGGTCAGCGGGTCGTGCTGCTCATCGGCCTCCACGAGTCGCACGTCGAGGCCGGCGTCGCGATAGTAGCCACGCGCCTGGGCCATGTAGTAGCCGGCGAACTGGAACTGATGCTTCCACTTGAGCTGCAGAGTCACCGGTACCAGCGGGTCAGCGCTGGCCGTCGTCGCCCCGAGGGCGACACACAAAGCTGCCAGCCTGACGCTCCGCCAGCCTTTCAGTGTCCTGCTCCCAAAGGTGTATCGCCCGCCTTGACGCCGGTCTGTACGCGGCGGTGGGCGAATGTGAACGCAGTGTCACCCGGCCGGGCGGCTCAGACGCGCTGCCCGGTGAGCGCTGGCCAACTGGTTGGCCCGAAGCTGTAGTCCAGCGTCTGCTCGACGGTCACGCGGTCGCCGTCGAACCGCGCGGTGACGGTCGCCGTGGCCGGCGTGTTGTAGGCGCAGATCGCCACCCGCAGTGTGTCGTCGGCCAGCCAGGCGGCCGAGGCGGCCACTTTCTGCGGGGTCGGCCCGTGCCACAGGCTCAGCCCCTCGCGCCAGCCACCGTCCCAGGCGAAGGCCGTGTCACGCACACCGTCCGCGCCCTCGATGATCAGCCGTCGCCCGGCCAGGTCGAAGCGCACGCCAGCCACGCCCAGCTCGTTGGCGTCCAGTTGCCAGGTACAGCCGTCGACCGCGGCGGCCAGCGGCGAGGTGGCCTGACCGGTCGGCGCCGGCAGCCGCAGGCTCGCCAGTCGCTCGCTCAGGCGCTGTTGCGCGGCGCGGTCTTCGCTGAGTGGGGCGCCGCTCAGAGCGGGCAGCAGATGGTCCCACAGGCAGTTGAGCAGGCCCTGGAAGTCGGCCAGCCCGGCGGTCATGGCCACCACGCACTCGCTCTCGGGCAGCACCAGGCAGAGCTGACCAAACGCGCCGTCGCCGCGGAAGGCGTCGTGCCGGCAGCGCCAGAACTGGAAGCCGTAGCCCTGCGCCCAGTCGCTCTGGGCGTCGGTGCCGTTGCTGATGTGGCGGCGCGTGGCCTCGGCCACCCAGCCCGCGGGCAGCACGCGCCGGCCTTGCCACAGGCCGTCGCTCAGGTAGAGCTGGCCGAACCGCGCGATGTCCTCGGTGGTGACATTGAGGCCCCAGCCGCCGGTGTTGATCCCGCGCGGGCACTCTTCCCACACCGGCGGCGCGATGCCCAACGGCTCGAACAGCCGCGGCCGCAGGTAATCGACGATCTTCTGGCCGGTGACCCGCTGCACCAGCGCCGAGACCATGTAGGTCGCGCCGCTGTTGTACAGGAAGAACGTGCCAGGCACATACGTCACCGGGCAGTTCAGGAAGATCCTGGCCCAGTTCTGCTCCTGCCCACGCATGATGTGGCTGAGCGTGTCTTCGCTGTGGCCGGTGCTCATGGACAGCAGGTGCCGCACGCGCATGGCGGCCAGATTGGCGCTGATGTCGTCGGGCAGGTCGTCGGGGAAGAACGAGGTGACGTAATCGTCCAGCGACAGGAGCCCCTCGGCCACGGCGAAGCCGGCCGCCGTGGAGCAGAAGCTCTTGGACAGCGAATAGAGCATGTGCGGCTCGTCGGCGCGATAGGGCGCCCACCAGCCCTCGGCCAGCACCTGGCCGCGGCGCAGCACCATCAGGCTGTGAACGTTGGGGCAGCGCGCCTCAAGCGCGTCGATCAGGCCCAGCAACGCGCTGGAGCTGATGCCTTGGGACTCGGGGCTGGTGCGGAGCAGGGGAGTTACGGCGGACTGCGACATCGTCTGGGCCTCCTGGCGGGCGATGGGTGACAGGGTACCACTAATGCGTGGCGAAGTTCGTTGACGACGTGGGCGCGCCGTCGTCTATACAACGCATGCAGGGAGCACGCGGTAGTCTTGGCTGCGCTGCTCGCCAATCCTGCCAGGAGGTAGCTGATGTTGGCGATCGAGGTGTTGCCCGAAGCGAAGTTGGAGTGGGATGCCCTGCCACCACGGGAGATCGCCGCGATGGGCAACGCCATACTCAAGCTGCAAGCTGCTGGCGACCAGCTTGGTTACCCCCACAGCAGCGCCGTCTTGGGCCTACCGGAGCCGCTTCGCGAGCTGCGTCCGAGGCAAGGCAGCAGCCCGTACCGGGCGTTCTATTGTCGGTGCGGCCACACGATCGTCGTCTCGGCGATTGGCCCTGAGGCAAAGCGAGACCCCAATGGGTTCGATCGCGCCGTGGCTCGCGCGCTGGATCGACTGTCGCAGCGCTGACCGGGCCTCATGCGGCCTCGCTGACGCGAAGGTCGCGGCCCTGAAGAACCACGTGTAGCTCTATGCCCAGTTCGCTCGACAGGCGCATCAGGGTGGATAGCTTGGGCTCAATGTCGCCGCGCTCCAGGCGCGCAATCGCCGCTTGTGACATACCCAGCTTCTTGGCCAGCCCGCGTTGCGTCAGTTCATGGCGGGCGCGATAGCCCACGAGCCATATCGACACAGCGCTGGCGACGGCGGTACGTTCGTACTCCGCTCTGACCTCCGGCCTCTGCATCTGCTCGGCGATGATCTCGTCCAGTGAATATGCCCGCATGGCTACTGCCCCGTAGTCGCTATGATAACGTCCATGTAGTCAGGATGCAACGCCGCCGCCGCGAGCGGCGTGACTTGTCGGAAGTGTCCGGCCAGTTTGCCACGCCGGAGACGTCAGGCGGCGATCGGCCCAGCAACAAGACCAGACGCACGCCCGCCGAGCCGGCGGTCAGCCCCGGCGCCGGCAGGCGGGCGGCATGTGGCGCAGCTCCCAGCCCTCGCCCCGGTACGCCCAATAGCCGTCCAGGGCGTCGGCCATGGCCACCATCCAGTCGCGCACGGCGCGTGGCCCACCGGCCAGCTTCAGCCGGTCGAGCGCCAGATCGTCGGCCACGCCGAGGTCGACCTGGCCGCGCCGCGCCAGATCGGCCACCACCTCGGCGGCCGACGTGGGCGCGGTGTGGGTCTGCGGCACCTGGCGCCAGAGCCGCGTGTCGTCGGGCGGGATGAGCAACGCCGCGCGCAACGTGCTGCCCGACCAGTGGCGGAGCACGAGGGCCGTGTACATGGATCGCGGGAAGCGGCGGAGGATCTCGCTACGGCCGATGTAGGCCAACTCTCCGGCCTCGGCCTGGCCACCATGCAGGATCGGCGCGAAGCCCAACGGCTGGGCTCGCCACAGCGCCAGCGCGTCGGCCTCGGCGGCCGGCGCGGCGGTCACGACGGCGGTGGCGACCGCCGACTCCAGGTAGCCTTCCCGGCCGTCAGCGTGCTGGCGGGCCATCATCGCGCGCACCGATAGGCTGCCGGGCTTGTCGGCGACGAACTCAGTGCGCCTGTCTTGGCCGCCTCCTGGCAGCACGACGGGCGGGTCGGCAGGTAGCCATCCGCCCAGGACGGACAGTCGCCAGCTTCGCTCCTCGCCGGGCGCCAGATCGAGGTCGGTGGTCGGTGGGTCGCAGGCCAGGCGCGGCCTGTCGGGTGCTGGCCCTCGCCAGCACGCGGCCGGCCACCAACTGAGGCCGTCGGTGGAGAACAGCAACGCCAGATCGGCCGGGTAGCCCGGTGGCAGCCGGCGGTCCCAGCGCCAACGGTCGTCCGGCGGCGGCGGCACCAGTCGGATGAGGCAGGGCTGCCGGCTGTCGTTGCGCAGGCGCAGGGTGATGTTCACCTCGCCACACTCCGGGATACTGGGCCGGTCGAAGGTGGCGGTGAGCCGCGCGACGTCGCTCGGCGGTGGTGCCGGCTGGGGCTCCGGCCCATCGTCCAGCGCCGGCGGCGGGTCGGCGAACGGTGGGTAGCTGACCACCCAGCGAGACAGCCGGCCGAAGTACGTCGCCGCGTAGCGACCGCGCAACTCGTGTGCGGCGGAGCTGGTGCCGAAGCTGTCTGTCGCTTGGCCAGAGGCGAGCAGGGCCAGCCATGTGTCGTACGCGCCACGCTCGGTCGCCGGCAGCGCCACGACGGTGATCGGCACCGTGTTGGAGCAACTGACGACCCCGCTGTACGCGAAGGGCTCTGCCGACCAGCGCACGTACCACGTGCCCGGCTGGTCGAAGACCGGTTTCCGGCTTGTGGGCACTGGCCAGCGCTGACACAGCAGGACTTTGCGTGATGCGCTTGCGCCTGGCTCCAGGTGGATGATGCGACCGCTTGGCACGCACGGCAGCGGGCTCACCGGGTACTGCCATTCCTGCCCGTCGCGCGACAGCCCAATGCCGGTCTGGCTGTCGTCGAAGAACATCTCGGGGTAGTCGATGGCGACGGCAGCCCGGTTGGTGATCTGCGTCGTCACCTGGACCAGGCCGCCCACCGGGATGTGCGTGGGCGAGCAGGTGATGTGGTAGGCCAGCGGCGCCGCAGCCGCGGCCGGCTGAGCGCCGACGGCGCGCAGCAAGGCGGTCAGGAGGAGCAAGCGCCGGCACGTCGGCGGCAGAGTCGGCATGATGGGTCCCCTGGGCCACGGATTCCGTGTGCGGCGGCGGCCTCCTCCAAGCGGTTGACCGCCGCGCGGAGCGGGTATCATGCCCCCAGGTGGACAGCCATGCGTGGTGGACGAGTTCTGGTGGTGGTGCTGCTGCTGGGCGCCGCGGGCGCCGGCGTGCTCTGGCTGCTGCGGCCGCCGCCGCGCGCGGAGCAGGCCGTGCCCGCGGCCATCAAGACCTTCTGCGATAACGTCGGACAGTGGCGCGTGCATGAGGCCATGGCCGTGGTCTCCAAGCGCTACAAGGGCGATCTGTACTCACGCGGCGATATCGCGCGTGGGCTGATGCAGATGCGCACCACCTGGAAGACGTTCCGCATCTACGTGGCCGGCGTGCAGGTCATCCCCGGCGGCGACGGCAAGTCGGCCACGGCGCTGGTCGATGTCAGCCTGACCGGCGTGCAGAACAATGGCGGTGAGGAGCACCTCGGCGAGGACAAGCCCGTGCGCGTCACCTCGCACTGGGAGCTCGAGGGCCGGGACTGGCGCTGCGTGTCCACCGCCAACACCCCCGGCGTCGGCACCGAGGGGTTCTACTGATCTACCGCCGTCGATAGATATCGATGCTGGGCAGCAGATAGAGCCAGTCGTGCTGCCGCCGGCCCAGGCCCGTCTCGCGCCAACCGGGCAGGATGGTCGCGCGGTTGGCGAAGCTGACCACGCGCTCGTAGTCGCGGGTCAGCGCCGCCCAGCGCTGCGGCTCGGCATGGTAGCGCTCCAGGCGCTTGGTCTCGTTGACCGCCAGCCAGCGCGGCGGGTCGGCCGGCCAGGCGTCGGGGTCGGAGCGCAGGTCCCAGCGGCTGCCGTCGGCCGGGCCGGGCACCGGGTGGCCCGAGTTGTTGGGCCGCAACGGCACCGACCAGAACCAGGTCCGCTCGATCTCGCCCACACTCTCGCCGCCGGGAATGTTGGCCGCGCACCACGCCGCGGCGCGGTCGCGGGCGTCGTCGCCGGCCATCATGGCCACCAGCGCGCGGCTGCGCAGGCCGGGGCCCAGCAGCAGCGCCAGCAGCACTGCCGCTCGCCAGCGCTGGGGCGCGGCGCGCACCGCTTCGGCGGCGGCCAGTGCCAGCACCGGCAGCAGCGGCAGCCAGTAGCGGATGAACAGCTCCTTGGTGCGGCCCATGGCCAGCAGGCACAGCGCCGCCCACAGCAGCAGCGGCCAGGCCTCGCGACGCCGCGCCAGGCGCGCCAGCCCGACGGTCGCGGCCAGCGCCAGGAGCGTGCCCGCCGCCGTGGGCAGGTTGTCGCGCAGGTGGAACCACCAGCCTGGCCCCACGCCCACGAACAGGTTGCTGGCGCGCGGATGCTCGATCAACTCGAAGCGGATCTGCGCCCAGGCTTGTGGGTCGATGAACACAAAGGGCGAGGTGGCCACGAAGACCAGCGCCGCGAGCCCGACCGCGGCCACAGCCTCCACCGCGGGCCGCCGGCCCAACCACAGGCCGAGCAGCAGCGGCAGCAGCACCAGCACACCGTTGTACTTGGTGCCGGCGGCCAGCCCGCAGGCCACGGCGCCGATCCACAGCCAGCGGCGCGACGCCCCCGGCCCGGCCAGTTCCACCGCCGCCCACAGCGCCAGTGCGCACCAGGTGGTCAGCGGTACATCGACCGTGGCGAAATGGCTGTTGACCACGGCCAACGGTAGCACCGCCAGACAACCCGCCGCGGCCAGCCCAAAGCGCGGCGAGACCAGCCGGCGGCCCAGCCCGAAGACCAGCGCCACGCCGGCCGTGCCCAGCGCCACGGTCACCAGCCGCGCCAGCACGTACCACAGCCCGAGGCTGTCGCCACTCGGCGCGAGGATTAGGCTAACGAGCTTCAGAAAGCCATAGACGAGGTAGATGGTGAGGCTTGGGTAGTTGAAGAAGCGCGGGTTGTGCTCGCCGCTGACGACCATGCGCAGGGCGGTGTCGACGGTGGACCATTCGTCGGGGTGGTAGCTCTTGAGGTGGATGCCGTTGGGTACACCCCAGGCCAGCCCGCCGAGGCGCAGGGCCAGGGCCAGGGCCACGATGCCAACCAGTGCCAGTCGCTCATGCCGGGTCATGGGCGGCAGCTTAGCACTGTCAGCCTAGCCCGCCGCCAGGAAATCCAGAATCCGCCGCGCGTGATGGTCGAAGGTCAGCCCGGCCACCACGCGTTCGCGCGCGCGGTTGGCCAGCCGGCGGCGCAGGTCGCCATGGTCGAGCAGGAGTTGGGCCAGTTCGGCCAGCTCCGCGCCGCCATTGGTAAACGCGATGGTATCGCCGAACAGCTTCTCGGCCGTGGGCACGCGGTCCGAGAGGATGGCCGCGCCACAGCAGGTGGCCTCCCACAAGCGCGAGGTGGGCACGTCGTTGTTCCGGTGCCAGGCGGTGTGCGCCGAGAGCACGAGGCTGCAGCTGGAGTAGAGCGCTGGCACATCGTTGGGGTTGATGCGGCCTTTGAGACAGCCCGAGTCGGCCAGCTCCGGCTCGCGTTCCCAGCCACTGCCATAGATGGCCAGGCCGAGGGGCAGCAGCGGCAGCAGGTAGCGCTCAACCTCGTCGCGGGTGCGGGCTTCCTCGACGGGCCCGTCGGGCGGATTGAGGCGCGGCGCCTGGAACCACCACACCTGCCGCGGACCGGCCACCACGCGACACTCGGGGTAGGGGTAGAAGCTGAGCACCAGGTCGAGGTTGTCGTGGATGGTGCCCACGCTGTAGATCTCCGCCTCGGCCACGTCGGGCTGGCGGCGCAGGGCCTCGGCCAGGCCCACGGCCATCACCTCGTCGCCCCACACGGCGCCGGTATAGGTGTTGATCACCGGGAGTTGCAGCCCGATGCGCAGTCCGCTCATTGGCCCACCACCTTCCGCCAGATGCGCTCGACCACATGCCGCGCGGTGTAGTGCTCGGCGACGAAGGCCTTGGCGTGCGCGGCCACCTGCTGCCGCACGGCGTCGTTGGCCAACAGCGCGCGGATGGACTCGGCGGCGCTCGCGCGGTCGATGACCAGCAGCAGGTCATCACGCGCCAGCTCGCTGCCGGGGGTCAACGGCTCGGTCACCACCACGGCGCCGCAGGCCATGGCTTCCACCACGCGCAGCTCGGTGTTGGGCAGCGCCGTGAAGTGCAGGTTGAGCACCAGCTTGGCGCGGTTGAGCAGCTGAATGTAGTCGTCGCCCCAGGCCTGCGCCGCGGTGACCTTGACCCCGCCGGCCTCGATGGCGCGAATCCACTCGGTGCGGTGCTGCGAGACATTGCCCACGAACAGCAGATCGATGTCGCGCTCCAAGCCCAGATCGCGGTGGAAGGTCGGGGAGTAGGGCAGCGGCACCACAGCGGTCAGGTTGCGGTGGCCGCGATCCAACAGGAACTCGAGGGCATGAGCATCGTGCAGGATGACATGGTCGTAGGCGTCGGCCGCCTCGCAGTACTCCGCGTAGCGCTTCTCGGCGTGCGGGTCGGTGGCGGCCAAGGTGGGCAGCACCTCGGGGCTGTAGAGCACGGTGGTCGCGCGCAGGGCCGCCACCAGGTCGGCGCTCAAGCCGCCGCGGTCGACCAGCACCACGTCCTGTCGGCCGGCGCCGTTCAGCAGGCCGATGGCGGTCTGCGGCGAGCGCAGATCGACGGCCACCGGGTTCAGCCCGGCCTCGCGCGCGCCCGCCACCAGCCAGGGTGGCATGTAGATGGGCAGATGCTGGCCCACCACCAGCAGGCGCGGTTCACGACAGTGCAGCGGCTGCTCGACCGCCTCGGTGGTCAGCGTCTCGGCGGCGCCGAGCTCGTCACCCAGCGTGCCCAGGTCAAACGCGTCGAGCGCGGCCAGGCTCAGCGCCACGCCGGCCTGGGCCAGGCGGTGCAGCCCGGCCAGCTCGGCGGACTCCGGCGCGCGGGCCAGCCGCACCTCGACCGCGGCAGCGCGGGTCAAGGCCTCCCAGGCCGCGGGGTCGGTCGGTCCATCCAGCGTCAGCCGCACCGCCCAAGGCCAGTCGAGCCCCGCCAGCGCGGTGCCCAGGTCGGCCAGGTAACCTGCTTCAGAAGCCAGATCGGTATCTTGGATGAGGAGGTGCGTCAGCCGCGGATAGGCGCGCTGGCAGAAGGCCAGGTCGTCCAGCAGCCAGGCGGCGCCATGGCGCCGGCCGGGTCCGCGACCGGCCTGCTGCACCAATTGCGGGCCGTCGGGCAGGCCCGGCAGCGGCAGACGGTAGCGGTGCACCGAGTAGTCGCGATAGGGTCGCGGCAGGCTGTCCAGATCGGGCAGCGGGTCGGCCGGATACACGGTCGGCGCGTCGAGCGCGCAAGCCGCCAGGAGGCCGAGTTCGGGCTCGCCGCAGACGACGGCGCGCACATTGGGCAACTCGAGGAACAGCTCCGCGGCGCGGGCATCGCCCGACCACAGCACGATGACTGGCCGCGCGGCCACGGCGATGAGGGGCAGGTCGCCGTCGATGGTCTCGGGTGCGGCGGCGATGGCCACGACGTCGGTGACCAACTCGGCAATGCGAGTCAGGCAGCCGGCCTCGCTCTCACCGCTGGCCACGGAGTCGACCAGCCAGGCCTGCGTGTCGGGCTGGGCCATGAGCCAGCCGGTGGCCTCGGCCAGCCGCGCCGGCCAGGGCACCTGCCCAGCGCGGCCGCGTATCGCGGCGGCCGCGCTGGGCGGATGGCACACTTGCACACGGGTTATGCTCATGTCAGCGCGCGCTCCGGGGCCCGGGCCGAGCTAGTTGCCCTTGATCCTGGCCAGCAGCTTGGCCAGTGACGGCGCCATGCTCTTGGCCAGCGACACGAACAGCTCGTGGTTGAAGCCCTGCATGGAGCATTCGGCCTGCAGGCCATTCTCCTTGGCCCAGCCCAGCAGCAGTTCGTCGTCCCAGCCCTGAGGCAGGCTCTCGGGCCCGGTCCGGCCGAGCACGAGTCGGCCGCCAGGGGCCAGCCGTGCTGGCAGCTGGTCCATCCAGCCCTCGGCCAGCACGCGGTTGACCGGGGTGGAGAGCACCAGCAGATCGACCGACTCGGGCGGTAGCTGGTCCAGTTCGGCGGCGTCGGCCACGTAGGTCGTGGGCACGTCGCGACCGATCTGCTGACGGGCCTGACGGCACGTGGTGTGCAGCGCCCAGCGCCAGTGCGCCTCAAGCAGCACGGACTCCAGTTCGTCCTTGCTCAGGTACTGGCCCTTGACCACGGTGTAACGCGCGCCGTCGAACTGCTTCCAGTCCGTGGTCAGCAGCGTGCCGTCGCGCACGGCGTCGGCATACATGCTGGTGCCGGGGAAGGGCGTCATCAGCGAGAACTGCACGGTGTCCGGGTCCAGCTCCAGTGCCAGGTCCATGGTGCGGCGCGCCGACTCGTAGGTCTCGCCCGGTCCGCCGAAGCTGAAGGTCAGGTGCACGCCGAGGCCCAGCTCCTTGCACCAGCGCACCGCCTGGGCCACCTTGTCCAGGTCCAGGTTCTTCTTGATGCGCTGCATCATCTCCACATCGCCGGTCTCGACGCCGAACTTGATGCCCACCAGGCCCGCGCGCTTCATGGCTTCGAAGGCCTCGCGGCTGGAGGTGTCGGCGCGGCCCATGGCCGTGATCGGCACGCCGAAGTGCGCCGCCTCGATGCGGTTGCACAGGTCGATGATGCGGTTGTCCTGGATGTTGAAGGTGTCGTCGTCGTAGTAGATCGCCTTGAAGCCGTAGCGATCCAGCAGGAAGGCCATCTCGGCGACGATCTCCTCGTTGTCGCGGGTGCGGTACGAGTGGCTGTTGTAGACCACCTGGGGCCAGACGCAGAAGATGCACTGGAAGGGGCAGCCGCGGCTGGCGTGCATCTGCACGTTGGGCCAGGGCATGGCGCCGGCGAAGCTGTCGAAGTAGTTGTACATCGGCAGCGTGGTGCGGTCCGGCCAGGGGAACTCGCTCATCGGCGGCAAGGGTCGGCGCTCATGGACGGCGTGCACCGTGCCGTCGTCGTCGCGCCACAGCAGGCCCAGGATGCCTTCGGGATCCTGTCCGTCGCGCAGCCGCTCGCACAGTTCCACGAGGGTTGGCTCAAACTCGCCGAGCAGGATGCCGTCGACTTGCGGCGCCTCGGCCATCAGGTCGTCGGCGATGGCCGTGGCGTGCGGCCCGCAGAACAGCAGCTGCGTGCTGTCGCCCAGGCGCTCCTTGAGCCGCAGCGCCCAGTCCTGGTCGATCTCGTGGCTAGCCGTGGCGGTTTCCATGAGCACCAGATCGGGCTCCCAGCCCTCCAGGCGCCGCATGAACTCGTCGCTGTACAGCCCTTCGGCGATGGCATCGACCAGCAGCACCTCGAAACCGCGCTCACGCAGCATGGCCGAGGCGGTGGCCAGGAAGAAGGGGAATGGCACATAGCACGGCACGCGCTGGCCGTGGGCCTCCTGGGTGAACGGCCAGCGGCTGCCGGCGCGCACGCCGATGCGGTCGCCCTCGGCCCAGGGCGCGTTGACGATGGCCACGCGCGGCCCGCCGGGTCGCACCTTGGCGGCGTTGCTCGCCTCGTCGCGCAGCCGGTAGGCCGAGGCCCGGACCATCGACCAGGTGGTGGCGTCCATGGCGGCGTAGACATTGTCCACCGCGGCCAGGTCGGCCAGTACCGCTTCCTCGTCGCGCGCCATGAGCGCCGTGCCGGGATGGTCGGCGCCGTTCAGGTTGGTCGTCGCCGCGCGGCGCGTGTTCTCCCAGTTGCAGTACTCGGCCAGCGCCGGGTCGAGCGGCCGGCAGGGGGCCAGATCCTCGTGGATCATCGCCTGCAGGTCCTCGGGCGCGCCGGCACCATCGAGCAGCGTGAACAGGCCCAGGTAGACCGCCGCGTGGGTGTCGCCCAGGCAGCGGGCATCGTCGCCCTGCGCCTTGCTGGTGGCCAGGCGCAGATCGCTCAACATGCGCCAGGGCAGACCGAGGAAGGTCAGGTAGACCAGGTGCCACGAGCGGCGCTCCTGGTCGATGTGCCAGTCATCCTGGTGCCGCGTCATGTTCTCGGGGAGCTTCTTGATGACGTCGGCCGGCTTGCCCGTGTCGAACACGCCGTAGCGGTACTCAAAGTAGGGGGTGTGGTAGCGCCAGATGGTGCGTAGCACCGACTCGAGCGTGTCGCGGCGCAGGTGGCGGCAGCGCGCGGCGGGTTCGTAGGCGAGTCGGTAGCCCTTGGTGCGCACGCGCTCACTGGCGTCGCAGTCTTCGCCATTGGTGCGATACAGCGGGTCGTGGCCACCGACGCCGAACAGCGCCTCGCGCAGCCAGACGCTGTTGCAGCCGTAGAGGTGGCGCACGTCGTCGGCGTGGTCGTCACCGTGGTGCTGGCCCATGTGCAGCACGCGCCACTGGTCGGGCAAGGTGGCGTCGTTCAACTCCTCCAGGCGGCCCATGACGCCGCCCAGGCGCGCGCCGGTGTCCTGGCCGTCCTGGTGGTTGAGCCGCTCGGACTCGAAGTTGAGCATGCAGCGCTCGAGCCAGTAGCGGTCGGGCAGCACGTCGGCGTCGATATGCGCCAGATACTGGGTGGTGGCCGCCAGCAGCGCGGTGTTGCGCGCGTGGGCCAGGCCGCGGTTGTCGCCGTGAGTGACGATGCGTACCGGGTATTTGGCGGCCATCTGCACGCTGTCGTCGGTTGAGCCGTCGTCGATGATCAGCAGCTCGGTCAGCGGGTAGCTCTGCTCGAGCACGGCGGGAATGACGCGGTCGAGGAACGCCGTGGCGTTGTAACTGGGCACGTAGACCGTGACGGGCCGATCCGGGAAGGCGGCG
Organism: Armatimonadota bacterium; assembly: GCA_016235455.1. GTDB lineage: Bacteria > Armatimonadota > UBA10988 > UBA10988 > UBA10988 > UBA10988. Next base: position 25,570 of record JACRKZ010000149.1, read on the forward strand.
TCCAGGTCGGCCAGCGTGCGGCGCGACTCGTTCTGGCCGGGGTCGATACCCAGCGACAGACGGAGCGCCTGCTTGGCGGCATAGGGCAGCCCGGCCTCGGCGTAGAGGTCAGCCATGGCGTTGAGCGCGGTCGGCTGCTCGGGCGCGCACTCGTGCGCCAGGTGCAGGTAGCCCAGCGCGCGTTCCCAGGCGCCCGCGCCGGCCAGCAGTTGGGCCAGATGCAGGTAGGCGTCGGGGCGTTCGGGGGCCGAGTCGATCGCGCGCAGCAGGTGGGATCGTGCCTGATGGTCGCGCTCCAGGCGGGCGAGCACCATGGCCGAGGTCAGCAGCCATTCGTAATCCGGTCCTGTCTGGTCGGCGGCCCCCTCGACTAGAGTCCAGGCCATCTGCCAGTCGCCGCGATCGGCGGCGTCCAGGACCGCGGTGAGCGTGTCTTGTATCATGCACGTGCTCCAGGTCCGTTCGAGAGGAGTCTCGGCTAAGCGCGGTTGTCGCGCCATAGCCAAACCTGGCTACGCGGGGTGGTCTGGGGAGCCGCGTGTCACACGCGGTTCATCTGGGCCCAGGCCCGCCCTGGGACGGGGCCCAAAACGAACAGCGGCCCCGCCCGAGGGCGGGGCCGCTGCTCAGTCACTTACGTGACGGCAGGATTACTTCTTGTCGGCGGGGGCCGGCTTGGCATCCTTGGCGTCGGGGGCCGGCTTGGCGTCCTTGGCGTCGGCCGCGGGCTTGGCGTCCTTGGCATCGGGGGCCTTGGCGTCGGGGGCCGGGGTCGTCGGGGCCGGCGGCGGCGGCGGGGTCATCGAGCCCGAGCCACTACCACTCATCGGCGCCGGCGGGGCGACTTCTTCGGCCTTGGGGGCGCAACCAGCCAGGCTCAGGGCCACGGCGCAGACGACGGAGGCGGTAAACAGAACAAACAGCTTGCGCATTGTGCGCTCCTTCTCACAGTGTTAGGCACCGTCCCGGACTGGCCTTGACGGCCCCCTTCCGGCGCTCTCTTGAGGACTATACGCGGGGGCTCGCCTTTTGCGCCGCGAATTTCCCAACTTTCTTTTTGGGCGTGGGCGGCGGGCCGGATCCGGCTCAGGGGGCGAGCAGGTTCATGGCCGCCTCGACCACGATGTTGGAGTCGATGAAGATCGAGTCGGCGGGGCCGCCTCGGCTCTGGCAGTTGGCCTCGGAGCGCAGGCTGTGGTCGACCAGGCGGCCCTGCTCGGGGGCCAGGTTGTAGGCGCCCGTGAGGCGGTGGGTCAGCGACTGCACCTTGAGGTCCAGCGGGCCGCTGCCCGGCACCGTCAGGCGGATCGGCTCGTCCTGCAGCGTGGTGGCGCCGTCGAAGCTGATCTTGACCGTCTCGAACGGGCCGACCGTCTGGCGGTTGGCCAGGGCGAACAGCACGTCGAGGCGGTAGGTCTTGGCGCCGACTCCCGGCAGCGGCACCGCGCGCGGCTGTTCCCATTCCTGGCCGAGCTCCAGGCTGCGGCCGGGCAGTTCGGGCAGCGGCTGGCCGAAGGGCTGGAAATAGGCGGCCAGCTGGCCGAAGCTGGGCAGCGTGGCCAGGTGCTTGACCCATGGCGCGCCGGTCTTGGCGGTGGTCAGGCCGGCGGGCGTGATGGTCACCTGGCAGGGCTGCAGCAGGCCCATGGGATCCCAACCGCCGAAGGCTTCCAGCAGGTCGGCCGGCGTGGGCTTGCCGGCCTCGGGCGGCGGCAGCTTCCATTGCGCGTCGCCGCGCTTGATCAGCACGCCGTCGGGCAGCCGCTCGAGCTCGAGCAGGAACTGGCCGGGGATGGACGAGCCGCCCGACAGGAACATGAGCCGGATCTCGACCGTCGCCACGCCGTCGTCGGCCATGGCCTTGACTTCGTAGCGCGTGCGGTCGCAGATATCGAGGCCGACGGGCAGTGGCGCGTGGCGGTTCTCGCCGTTGACCTGCACGGCCAGCTTGCCCAGCGCCGAGGTCTTGGTCTCGTAGGTGAGCACATCGCCCGCCGCGAAACGGTAGCGCAGGGGATAGGTGGTTGGCGCCGCGCCGGCGACGATTGAGGCCAGGCAGCACGTCAACAGCAAGCAGCCGCGGAGCATGCAGCGTCTCTCCATGGCGCGGATGGTACCACACGCGCGCGCCAGGTGATCTCTGGCGCGGCCGCCGGTTGGGGGCAGGGCCGAGCAGAGACGCCGTCGGTGCCAGGCTCAGGGAGCCGTGCGCGCTGGCAAAGGCCGAAATAGGGGAATGCATCGATGGTCGGGAGGGCTGGTATGATGGCAACCTGCACCGATGGGATGGTTATCTTCTTACGATTGCTGTCCGAAGTGCAGCGGGAGATCCGGGGAGGTCGCCGTGAGCAGGTGCGGCGACGCGTCGTACCACATGCACATGGAGCGACAGCCAAGGGGGATCGGCCAGATGGCAGGAATGTGAAGATGGCGCTGACCAAGGTGGTGCTGGTCGATGATCAC
>JACRKZ010000162.1 GCA_016235455.1 Armatimonadota bacterium
CTCCGGCGCCTGGTAGCGCACGGTGATGCTGACCGGCTCGGTCTGGGCGCCGGCGTCGTTGGTGGCGGTGACGCTGATGACGTTCTCGCCGGGGTTCAACTCCACCGGTCCGGCGTACTCTTCCGGCCCGCGGATGGGCACAAACACGAACCGGCCTTGCCACGGCGCGCGACCATTGACCATGACCTGCGCCGAGGCGATCTTGCGGCCGTTGGGATCGCGGAGCTTGGCGCGCACGATGATCTTGTTGTCTGCGAACACCGCGCCGCCCGCGGGCGCCGTGACCTCGATGGTCGGCGGCGCGAACGACGCCATTTGGCTGGCCACCAACGTTGGGTCTGTCTTCTGGTTGCGCTCGGCGTCGGCCTCCGCCACCGCCTTGGCGACGCTGCCGCACTTGAGCACGCGACGGATGACGTCGGGGCGGTAGAACCTGTCGCGGAACTGTGCGGCGCGGTAGAAGAGCGGCTCACCGTCGCCCTGGTTGATCTGCCAGCCGACCCACTGCTCCGCACCTGGCGTGCAGGCGTAGTAGCCCTCCTCGGTCCAGGCCACCCACTCACCCTCTGGGGACACGTAGAGGCTGAGCAGAGGCGGCACCTCGGGGCGGGTGTCAGCCAGCGACCAGATGCGCATCACACACTCGCTGTCTCTCGCAGCCAGGTAGCGCTCGTCATTCATGACGGCGATTACTATCGTCTGGTCCGCCGACGTCAACAGCCTGCGCTCCCTGTGGCCGTCGGACCCAAGCAGCTCAACGCCGCCCCACGGATAGCTGGCTGCCACTCGACGGCCACTCAACAGGGAGGTGGTCCAAAGGCTGCCGTCAGGGCTGAACTCCATGGATAGTGGATCACCTGGCGGCGGTGGATCCGATGCGGCCCACGCTAGTGCATCGCCGTCGCGCGCGATGGCCAGGTAGGGTAACCAGAGGGAGTTCCGGCCGCTCATCCATAGCCGAGCGCCCAAGGTGTGACTCACGCCCAACATGCCTGCACTGCTCACTACGGCAACTTCGTTCCCGCTGGGCGACAGCGCCAGCGTGTACGGGCCCGCCACCGTTTCGATCGGGCGAGGAGGTTCCTCAACACCATCCGAACCGAAGCTCCGCAGCACAGACCCCGACAACGCACAGAAGCCGCCATCGCGGCGCCGACTGAAGAGGTTGGTGTCGAGCCCGGTGACGGGCTTCACGGCGCCCGTCGCCACGTCTACAAGCACCGGTCCATGCCCCAGCCCGTTGACCGTGCAGATCAGAGAGCGGCCAGCACCATCCCACACCAAGTGGTTGACGCCGTTGGCGGGCTCGCCCAGCGGGGCCAACTCGTGCGCGGTTAGTGCTGGCCCATCGAGGATGGTCACTCGGGCTGGGTACCCGCCGCAGGCGATTTGCTTGCCATCGGGCGAGAAGCTCACGCCGCAGACGTCGTACCCCAGAGCAGGTCGACCTAACTCAAGCCACGTCGCGGTATCCCACACGATCATTGCGGCGCCAGCCGCTGCCGCCAGGCGATCGCCAGCGGGCGAGAAGGTCACGTTGAAGGTCTCCGTTTGGCCTGCTGGCAACACCCGCAAGAGTCGTCGTGTCGCCATGTCGTAGATGCGCACCGCATTGGCCGGTGGATAGCCTGCCACAGCAAGCCAGCGACCGTCCGGTGAGATAGCCACCGTGGAGATCCAGCCGGCCTGGCCTGCCCCAATCGGCGCGCGGAGCGTGGCCCGCAGCGAACCGTCCTCCGCATCCCAGATACGGACGGCCTTGTCCCTTGCGCCAGTCACCAACTCTCGGCCATCCGGCGTCCAAGCCAAGGCGTAGGTGGGACCGCGATGCTGGCCGAGGTCGAGCACCGGAGTCGGCACCGACGCATCGTCGGCGGCCGACGCCTTGATCGCGCCCAGGGCAGCCACTGTCGCCAGCCAACCACCGATACGCATCACAAGCCCTCCCGCCGCGCCTACAGGATCGTACCATTTCCGGGGAGCGAGTGAGCCGGGGGCGGTGTGAACATCAAGCGACGCCCGCGAGCGTCAGTGCGAACTCAGCAATCCCACCGGATCATCCACGCGTAGCGTGGCCGCGACGACACACGCCTCGCCCTGCGCACAGCCGATCTGCTGACCCCAATAGCCAGCTCTGCTGGCGGCGGCGGCGTGGTAGTCGCTGGTGCCAATGAACCGGTAGCCCTCGGGCATGGGCCGGTCGAACTGCGAGCTGTAGGCGGCGACGGCCTGGCGCTTGAGGTCCCAGACGCTGCTGATACCGACCACGAAGCTGGGTTAGGCGGCCTCGTGCGTCACGTAACACAGCGCCGCGCATGGCGCGCATCGCACCGTCGGCCGCGGTCCAGGTGCGCGCGTCCCTGTCTGCGGCGCATGGACCAGCTCCCGGTGGTCGGGCGCCCAGGCGACGACGGACACCATGGCGTTGTGCCGCTCCGGGGTCCAGCATCTCCAATGGCCGGGCCACCGCCGCCGCAGACACGGCCACGTCCGTGCGCAACCAGTACCGCCAGCTACCTCGACGCCGCCACCGGCAGGCTGCTGCGGATCGTCGTCGGCCGCTGCGGGGTCGGATGCTGCCGGCCCTCGGTCAGTTCCTTCACACGCTCGGCCACGAAGGCATCCAGTTCAGCGACGCTGATCACCCCGTCACCGCTCAGGTCGGCCTTGCCACCCAGGCCTTCCACCAGCGCCTTGGTGAAGGCGCCGTTGACCCATTCAGGCCGCTCGTAGCTGACCTCGCTGGGCATGCACGAGGCCAGCGTGATCACGCCGACCTCGTCGGTGGCGGCGTCGCGCAGGGCGTTGGCGTAGCACAGGCGACCAACCGGCCGCGTGCCTGACCCAGCGCCGCGGTCGTTGCGTCCGCGTCACGGCCGCCAGTACGCGTCCACCGCCTCCTTCGCCAGCCGCACATAGCGCCGTCCGCGCTCGGCGTCACCGAAGATCGTCCCCACCTCGCGCTGCGCGATCTCGAACAGACAGCCGCTCGCCGCCTCGCAGACGCCCCGGAAGTAGGCCGTGATGGCCTCGTCGTCGAGCGGGCCGTGTCCGGTGACGAACTCGGCGCGGGGCTTGCTGTAGTAGACCACCCGGCTGCCGCGCAGATACTCACCGACCTGGCGCTCGTTGTTGAACGGCGAGACCGACAGCTTGCGCAACTTGGGCCACCGCGCCAGCCAATCGGGCCAGATGGCGTCGACGCGTTCGCAGCAACCATAGGAGAGCAGCCCATAGCGCGCGACCAGCCGATCCTGGTAGGGGAAGACGAACTCGCCGAAGGTGTCCGCCGCCACGGCCGTCGTCTCTTGGGACTCGAGGTAGCCCCAGCACTCGGTTGTGCGCGTCACCGCCCCGGTCGGCAGCTCGTCGGTGAAGGCGTAGGACTCCTGCGCCAGCGGGCTGAGGCCGGTCGTGGGCAGCAGCAGGCCCTCGGCTTCGAGGAAGTCGTAGTAGCGTTCGTACACCTGGGTGCCCATTTCCATGGCGGCATGCACGGCCTCTGGGCTGTCGTACATCGCCAGGTAGTAGGCTTCCATGCCCATCAGGTGAACGAGCGGGTTGGTCAAGCTGCCCCCCAAGCTGTCCATCACCATGCGCACCGGCAGGATGTCGCCGATCAGGTCCTCGACCAGTTCGCGGTGACGCGCGGTGCCTTCGCGGTCGACGCCGAACGAGCCGCCGCGCAGCTTGTCCAGTTCGGCGGCCAGGTCGGTGATCACCGGGTCGATGTGGAACCCCTGCGCGTGCGGACCCTTGGCGCGCGTGATCTTGGCCTGCAGGCCAAAGGGACGGACATGGGTGTGCCAGCCCATGTCGAAGGTCGGCGGGATGGGCGTGTCGTCGTCGAACAGTTCGCGCCCGACCAGCCGGGCCAGGAGCGTCGCCTCCAGCCGGCGCGCGGCCTCTCCCTCGCATCGCAGGCGCGGGGTGATGACCTCGTGACCGAAGTTGGAGAAGAGCAGTCGGACGGGCGGGGACTCACGGCGCCCCTCCGCCTGCGCCTGCCACTGGCGGAGAATCGCCTCGTTGCGCGGCGACGTGGCGTACTCGAGCTGGAGCTGCGCTCGCTGTCTCAGGACCTCCCGGTCGCGGGCGGATACTGCCTCCATGGGTTGGCTCCTTGCTCCGTGCGGCCGACGGCATCGGTGCCGCGTGCAGGGGCGCCCATTCTAGCACTGTCCGGAGCACTCCGCGCGGCCGCATCGCGGCCGGCCGCAGGACACAATGGCACCGCGCATCCCCCATTGGGCGCTCCCCGCCAGCACGACCAGTCCAGGCATCACATGCCCTCCCGTCGCACTTCGGGTAGCGTACCATTTCCGGCGTACCCATGCCGCGTTGCGGCTGGAGGATGCGCGCTGCCGGACGGCTGGCTCAGCCCTGGGTCAGCAGCGCCACCGGATCATCCACCCGCAGCGTGCCCGCGACCACATACGCCTCGCCCTGCGCACAGCCGATCTGCTGGCCCCAATAGCCAGCTCTGCTGGCGGCTGCGGCGTGGTAGTCGCTGGTGCCGATGAAGCGGTAGCCCTCGGGCATGGGTCGGTCGAACTGCGAGCTGTAGGCGGCGACGGCCTGTCGCTTGAGGTCCCAGACGCTGCTGATATCGACCACGAAGCTGGGTTGGGCGGCCTCGTGCATCACGTAGTACAGCACGGCGCGGGGCGAGTGCGGCGCGTGCGCGGTCTCGATGCGGGCCATGCGCGCCCAGAAGGCACCGGCCGTGACGAAGGCGCTGGCCGCGGCGTGGTCCGGGTGGCGATCGGTGGGCATGGGCGCGAGCACCAGCGTGGGCCGGTAGCGGCGGATGGTGTCGGCCACGAGCAGTCGGTAGTCGAGATTGTCGGTGAGGTGCAGGTCGGGCAGGCCCAGGTTCTCGCGCGCGGCCAGACCCAGGATCTGCGCCGCGCGGCCCGCCTCGATCTCGCGTTCTGCCACGCTCCCTCGACTGGCGCCCTCGCCACGGGTCAGGTCGATGGCCGCGGCGCCTTGACCGCGTTGGGCGGCCAGGGCCAGCAGGCCGCCGCCGCCCAGTTCAATGTCGTCAGGATGGGCACCAAAGGCCAGCACCGCGACCTGGGGCGTGTCAGTCGTCGTCATCGCGTTCCGGGTCCTCGATGCCCTGGGGCGCGGCTTTGCGGCCGAAGCGCAGCTCCTCGCCACGCATCAGTCGGCGGAGGTTGGAGCGGTGGCGCACCCAGATGACCAGCGTGCCGGCCCAGAAGGCGACCTTGTAGGAGGTGGGCAGGTGCAGGGCCGTGGCCACCAGCGCGGCCACGGTGATGCCGGCCAGCGAGCCCACCGACACGTAGCCGGTCAGCTTGAAGACAACGGCCCACAGCGCCAGCCCGATGACCGCTGGCCAGGCGCCCAGCGCGGCGAGGAAGCCCAGACTGGTGCTGACGCCCTTGCCGCCGCCGCCGCCGAGGAAGATGGAGCACGAATGGCCGAGCAGCGAGGCCATGCCGGCGGCGACGTGCAGCACCGGCCACTGCGGCGAGATGGCACGGGCCACGAGCACGGGCAACAGGCCCTTGAGCACGTCGAGCAGGAAGGCGGGCAGGCCGGCCTTGGCACCGCACGTGCGCCACACGTTGGTCGCGCCGATGTTGCCGCTGCCGGCCTTGCGCACATCGACGCCGCAGGCGCGACCAATGAGCAGGCCGAACGGCACGGCGCCGAACAGGTAGGCGACCGGAATGAGAAGCCAAGCCATCATGGACCCTTGACCTCCAGTACTTCGACAGTCAGGTTGCCCAGCGCGGGCAGCATCTCGAACAGCGCCGTGTAGTCGTCGCCTTGCGCCAGCTTGAGCCGCGCGGCATCGGCCACCTGCTGACTCAGTGTAGCGTCAACCGGCTGCCAGCGGTCACCTACCCAGGTTTCGGCCCAGGCGTGGCCCAGGAACGAGTCGTTGAGGTAGATGAGCCCGCCGCAGACCCGCGTCGGCAGGCCGGCGGCCCGTGCCAGCGCGGTGTACAGCGCGGCGGCATCGCGACAGACGCCGTTGGGGTCGCGGAAGACCTCCAGCGCCGAGCGGAACATGCCCACATTGGACTGCCACTTGACCCGGCCGCGCACGTACAGCTGGATGGCGTGGGCCCGGTCGGCGGGGTTCTGCGCCGTGCCGACGGCCTCCTTGGCGGCGGCCACCAGATCCGGGTGTTCCGCCTGGATGTAGCTGGTCGCGCGCAGGAAGGTCTTCTTCTCGACCTCCGTGGGCGGCGTGGCCTGGGCCGGCGGCGGCGCGGTGACGGTCACCTCGCGCCAACCATCGCCCAGGTCCTTGATCTGCTGGCTGCCGTCGTTGGGCACGGCGGACAACAGGGCCAGCCCCTTGACGCGGAGCCGCAGATGCCGCACCTCGCGCGGGTTGGGAATGGGCTTGTCGGGGTGAATGGCCGTGGCCGTGGCCAGGTCGACCCGCTGACCGCCCTTGTCCAGGCTCAGCGCCTGTTCCTTGGGCTCGTCGCGGTAGCTGAGCTTGGCCTGCATCATGGCCACTTCGGTCTGGCGCGGCCGGCCCGTGGCGTCCACCCAGGAAGTCATGGTGCCGAACTTGGTCTTGACCGTGACCACCGTTGCGTCGATGTTCTCGCCGACCAGCGCCAGCGGCTCCGTGCGGTCACAGGACAGCTCGTTCTCGTCGATGGACAGCGTCACCGGGTTGAAGGTGTGGAAGGTCAGCTTGTCGCCGGGCTTGAGCTTGCGGTGGGCCAGCACCAGGCGCGCATCGGCCACGAGCTTGGTGCCCGCCGGAATGGGCACGGTACCGCTGTTGGCGTCGCCGCCCTTGCCTTCGGCATCGCCGCCGACCCGCTGGTAGGTCACCTTGTCGGCGCCGAACTGCGCCTTGACGGTGGTCGACCGACCGCTGCTGGTCAGCGCGAAATGCATCTCGATGGGGGCGTAGGCGGCGTCGCAGATGACCTTGGTGAGCGTCGACTGGCGCAACGGCTGGCCCATGAGGTTGAGGTCGACCAGATCGGAGTTGGCATACTCGAACTGGCCGGGATGCGCGGGGTCGGGTCGCAGGGTCTCCTGCAGGTAGCCGATCTTCTGGCTCTGCAAATAGACGCCGTACCAGAACTCCTCCGAGCCGGCGCTAGCGGCAGCGGCCGTCTTGGCGGGCGTGGCGCCCGCCTGGGCCTCGGCTAGGGTCGCGCCGCGTCGGCAGGCGCCCATCATGCCTAGCACCAGAACCCCCACCGCCCACAAGGCGGCCACGCGACCTCGCTTAGTTGCCACGGCTGGCCTCTCATCAGCGCTGTTGACCGGGCGTTGGCGCGCATGGCTAGCGTTTGCGGCCGCGCGGTCGCCGGTCGTCTTCATCCTCGCGTCGCGCTCGGAACTTGCAGCGCAACGGTGTGCCCTCGAAGTTGTACACCTCCCGCAGCCGGTTCTCGATGAACCGCTCGGTGGAGAAGTGGACCAGTTCCGGGTCGTTGACGAAGAACACGAACGTCGGCGGCTTCACCCGCGGCTGGGTGGCATACATGACCTTGAGCCGCTTGCCGTGGTGTTGCTGGGGATGCGCGTCCAGCACTTCGCGGAGCAGTTGGTTCAGCTCGGGCGTGCCGACGCGGAAGGCGTGATGTTCGGCCACCAGCGCCGTCTCCTCGAGCACCTTGTCCACGCCGCCGGCGAGCTTGGCGTTGGTGTAGATGACCGGTGCATACTGGCAGAACGGCAGCTCGATGCGCATGGCCTTGGCGTACTCGCGCGGGGCGGAACGCTTGTCCGCGCGGAACAGCCGACGGTCCATCTCGTCGTCCAGCTTGCGCTCGTAGTTGCGGCGGTCGTCCAGGTAGGCCAGCAACTGGTCCCACTTGTTGACCACCAGCACCAAGCCCTTGCCGGCCTTCTCGGCCATGCCGGCGATGCGCTTGTCCTGGTCGGTGATGCCTTCGATGGCGTCGATGACCAGCACGGTCACGTCGCAGCGCTCAATTGCGTCGATGGCGCGCAGCACACTGTAGTATTCCAGCGCCTGATGCACCTTGGCCTTGCGGCGGATGCCGGCGGTGTCGATGAGCATGTACTCCTGGCCGCCGCGCTCGAACCGCGTGTCGATGGCGTCGCGCGTGGTGCCGGAGATATCGGAGACGATGACGCGCTCTTCGCCCAGGATGGCGTTGACCAGGCTGGACTTGCCGACGTTCGGGCGGCCGACCACGGCGATCTTGATCGTCGAGTCGTCGTCCTCCTCCTCGCCTTCCTCTTCCTGCGCGGGCATCAGGTCGAACAGGCGCTCAAGCAGGTCACCCACCTGGGTGCCGTGCAGCGCCGAGATGGGCAATGGCTCACCCAGCAGCAGCTCCCAGGCGGCGTCGATGTCGGCCTTCTTGAAGCTCTCGAGCTTGTTGGCGACCAGGACGATGGGCTTGCCGCTGAGGCGCAGGCGCTCGGCGATCTCGTGGTCGACCAGGCTGATGCCCTCCTGGCCGTCGAGCAGGAAAATGATGATGTCGGCTTCGTCGATGGCCAGTTCGCTCTGTGCCGCCGCGGCCGCGCTCAGGTCATCCTTGAAGGCATCGTCGAGCCCGCCCGTGTCGATCAGGCGGAAGGTCTTGCCGAAGGCTTCGCCCTCGCCGTACAGGCGGTCACGCGTGACGCCGGGCATGTCGTCGACAAGCGCGTGCTTGGAGTGCGTCATTCGGTTGAAGAGCACGCTCTTGCCCACGTTGGGCCGGCCGACAATAGCTACGATGGGGAGGGACTGCATATCCAGGCGATCCTAACCCCGTATGGGTAGGCCGTCAACCTCGGCTGGTGACGCGCTTGGGTCATTGAACGCTGTTCAAGGCCTTCCACCTGGCCATCGAGCGCGCCAGATGGTCCTCGGGTGGGTCCATGATGCCGTAGGTGTGGAGCACCATCGGACCGCGGTAGCCGTGCGCAGCCAGCGCCTTCAGGAAGGGCCGCACGTCGAACGTGCCACGGTCGAGCGGCATGATGGCCGTCTCCCAGCCGCCGGTGTGCATGAGTTCCGCGCTGGCGCCGCTGACCGAGGCCAGTGTCAGCAGCGGCGCCACCTTGGCCACCACCTCGTCCAGCCGGTTCTCGTTGCCGGCCTTTAGCTCGTGGCACAAGTGGATCGACAGCCTGACCTCCGGCCGCTCCATGGCCTGCCAGACCTCCAGCGCCGATTCGGCATCATCGAAGGTGCAGCCCTGGTGGGGGTAGAGGACCAAGGGCACGCCGGCGGGCTTGGCGCGGTCGGCGACCGCGCGCAGAAAGGTCACCGCTGCCGGTCGCTCGGCCGCGGTGCCGTCGACCACCACCCACAGGCTCGCGCCCAGCCGGTGGAGCCCGGCCAGCACGTCGTCGAGCCAGGCGGCATCGACCTGGCGCTGCTCGGGGCCTACCCACCACAGCGCGGCCCACACGCGGAACTCGCCGCTGGCCACCTGGGGCACCTCGGCAAACGAGCGCAGCAGGTCGGCGCTGAGGCCGCTGCACGCCATGCCCTGGTAGCCGAGCCGGCTCAGCAGGGCCACCTGCTCGGCGGCGGGCCGCTGGTCGAAGGTGAAGTTGAAGGAGCCGAACGGGCTGGTCGGCGGGGCGGGTGGGTCAGCGGCCATGGCAGCGCTCAGCGCGGTCAGGATCGACACGGCCCAGAAGGTACGGCAGGTCATGGGTCTACGTCCAGTGTCAGGTCACGTTGGTGCGTAGTATGGAGGCTTGGCCCGCTTGACACAAGCACCCGATTGAGACTACGGTTGGCGGCGACCAGGATGCCCCCATTGTCCGAACGAACGCCCGTCAATAAGGAACACCGGCTCGGCACCATTCTCGTCGGTCGCGGGGCTATCGACGCCGCGCAACTCGAGGAGGCGCTGCATGGGCTGCCCGGCGACGGGAGTCGCCGTCTCGGTGAACGGCTGACGGCACTGGGCTACTGCTCGACGGCCGATGTGGCCGCCGCCCTGGCCGAGCAGTACAACCTGCCACTGCAGCCGCTGCGCGACGTGCCGCTGACCCACGATGTGCTGCGACGCGTGCCCGCCGAGTTCGCCGTGCGCAACAACGTGCTGCCCCTGGCGCTGCGCGACAACGTGCTCATCCTGGCCGTGGCCGATCCCGGCAACCTCATGGCGCTCGACGATTTGCGGTTGGTCACCAAGCTGGCCCTGCGCATCGTCGTGGCCGACAGCGAGGAGTTGCGTCGCCTGGTCGAGGACAGCTACCTGCGGGAGATCCTCGCCGCCGAGGCCGAGGCCGGTGAGACCGGCGTCGAAGTGCTCGAGCAGCGCGAAGAAGACATCGGCGACATCGAGAACCTGGCCGGTCAGGCGCTGGTGGTGCAGTTGGTCAACATGATGTTGCGCCAGGCCGTGGCCGAGCGCGCCAGCGACATCCACATCGAACCGTTCGAGAACGACCTGCGCATCCGGTTCCGCATCGACGGCGTGCTGCGCAGCGTGGCGCCGCCGTCCAAGCGCCTGCAGGCGGCCATCTGCTCGCGCATCAAGATCATGGCCGACATGAACATCGCCGAGCGCCGCCTGCCCCAGGATGGCCGCATCAAGATCCGGGTGGCGGGTCGGCAGATCGACCTGCGCATCTCCACGCTACCCACGCTGTACGGTGAGAGCGTGGTCATTCGCCTCCTCGACCGCGACTCGCAGAGCGTCGACCTGGGCGCCATGGGTTTCCCCGTCGACGCTCTGGCTCGCTTCCGGCGCATGCTGACCGTGTCCTATGGCATCATCCTGGCCACCGGCCCCACCGGCTCGGGCAAGACGACGACGCTGTATGCCGCGCTCCAGGAGGTGTCGTCGCCGGCGCGCAAGGTCATCACCATCGAAGACCCGGTCGAGTACCAACTGCCCGGCATCAATCAGATGCATGTGCACGCCAAGATCGGCCTGACCTTCGCCGAAGGGCTACGCACCATCCTGCGCCAGGACCCGGACGTCATCATGGTTGGCGAGATCCGCGACGAGGAGACGGCGGACATTGCCATCCATGCCGCCCTGACCGGCCACCTGGTCTTCTCCACGCTGCACACCAACGACAGCGCGGGCGCCGTGGCGCGGCTGTGCGACATGGGCATCGAGCCATTCCTGGTGGCCAGCAGCCTGGAAGGCGTGGTGGCCCAGCGGTTGGTGCGGCGGCTCTGCCCCAAGTGCCGCGAGGCCTACAAGCCGTCGTCCGCCGAACTGCGTGAGCTGGGTTCCGCGGCGTCGTCCTACAAGGGCGCCCCGTTCTACCGCGCCACCGGATGCAACGAGTGCCGCGGCACCGGCTACCGCGGTCGGGTCGGTCTGTTCGAACTGCTGGTGGTGGACGAACTGATCCAGGACAAGCTCGTGTCGCGCGCCTCGTCGGCCGACATCAAGGAGGCCGCCGTGAGCCGCGGTATGGTGACGCTGCGCGAGGAGGGCTGGCGCAAGGTGGCCGAAGGCGTCACCACCGCCGACGAAGTGGCCCGCGTCACGCACGAGGACGAGGCCGCGCTGGGCGTGGGCGAGGACGACTCGAAGGCGGGCTGAGCGGTGTGGCGGTCCGGCACTGGCGGTGCCGATCCCGATTCACACCTCGGGGTGCACCCAGGGCGCACGATAGCTCCGCCGCAGCAGTCGGTTGGCTTCGTCGTCACCGACCACGCGCCGGGTCGCGGCATCCCAGGTCAGCGTGCGGCCAAGCTGCGCGGACACGTTGGCCAGGATGCACGAGGCGCTGGAGACCGCACCCTCCTCGATGTCGCTAACCGGTCGGCCGCGCGTACCCATGCAGTCGAGCAGGTTGCGCATGTGCCCGCGCAGGGCCGGCGCCACATGGCGTTCCAGGTCCCTCTCCGTGCGGTCCTCGGGGTACTTGTCGAGCTCGTACGCCACGTCGCGATGGACTGCCTCGCCGTCGCGGGTCGGCGCGAAATCGTAGCTCTGCACACTGGCGCGGAGCGTGCCGCGGTCGCCATAGAGCGTGGCGCCCCAGGCGTACTTGGGGTCGGGCGGAGCGCCCCAGGTGCGGTGCTGCCAGAGGATCTGCAGGTTGCCGTAGTCGAACGTCACGGTCTGCGTGTCGCTGATGTTGGCCAGGCCATCGCTCTGGTAGGTGCCGGCGGTGGAACTGATGCGGCGCGGCCAGCCCAGGTCGAGCATCCAGCGCACCATGTCGAACATGTGCACTGCCATATCGCCCACGATGCCGTTGCCGTACTCCATGAACGCGCGCCAGCCGCGCGGATGCACCATGCTCGTATACGGCCGCATCGGTGCCGGACCGGTCCACATCTCCCAGTCCAGATAGTCTGGCGGCGTCTGCGCCGGGGGGTTGCCGCGGGCGCGCATGTGGTAGTAGCTGTAGATTTCCACCAGGCTCACGGTGCCCAGCCGACCCGCCTTGACGACGTCATTGCGCGCCTCGATCAGGTGCGGCGTGCTGCGCCGCTGCAGGCCCACCTGCACCACGCGCTTGGCCGCGCGCGCGGCGGCCAGCATGGCCTCGCACTCCACCACATCGACGCCGATGGGCTTCTGCACGTAGACGTCGGCGCCTGACTTGACCGCCTCGATCATCTGCAGCGCGTGCCAATGGTCGGGCGTGCCGATGAGCACCAGGTCCAGGTCTTTCTCGGCCAGCAGCTTGCGGTAGTCGCCGTAGGTGCGCGGTCGCTTCTTGGAGGCTTGGCGCGCGGCCACCTGGTCGGCGGCGTCGGCCAGCATGCGCTGGTCCACATCGCACAGCGAGACCACCTCGGCGGGCGTTACCTGGAGCAGGCGGAACAGGTCGACTTTGCCGTACCAGCCGCAGCCGATGAGGGCGACGCGCGGGGGCTTGGCCGGCGGGTCCTGGGCCAGGCCGGCCACTTGCGACAAGGCCAGGCCGGCGAGTGCGGTTCCCGAAGTCTGCAGCGCTTCACGGCGGGTCATGGGTACGGCGCTCCTGGTCGCGCCTAGCATACACCATCACCCAAACCACCAGGAGTCTCGCGGAGCCGAAGCTCCGCGAGACTCCCGGTGTTGTGTGCCGCGGTCACCTTCAGGTCTGCGGGAAGGGCCAGGTCACGTAGAAGCAGGCCTGCCCGTTCCACAGGCTGTAGCCGGGCAACTGCGCATATGGGCCGCCCTGCTTGCCCGGCATCGACTTCACATGGCCATCCGCGAAGGCGATGTTGGTCATGTCGTTGTGCCGATAGCGGCAGTAGCAGTCATTCGTGGCCGCCCAGATCTCGTGGCCGTAATACCAGCTGCCGTCGCCGCCCATGCCCGAGTAGCGCTCGAGGACCAGGGCCGCGCTGGCCGGGGCCGGAATGGCCGCCAGGTTGGTGCTCATCACGTTGTGCGCCATGCCGTAAGAGCGGCGCGTCGGCCCACCGTAGAAGGTGATGTTCGGCCGCCCGGTCTCACTGTCGCTCGGGCAGGCCAGGATCTGGCTGCTCTTGATGTACGGCGACAGCTGCGTGTCCCAGGTCACGGTCGTGGTGCCGACCAGCGCACCCGTGTACGACTGCGGGAAGGTCTCGTCGTAGTCCTGCACGTAGGCCATGAAGCCCAAGCCCATCTGCTTCATATTGGAGGTGCAGCTCGACTGCCGCGCCTTCTCGCGCGCCTTGGCGAAGACCGGGAACAGGATCGCCGCCAGGATCGCGATGATCGCGATCACCACCAGCAACTCGATCAGCGTGAATCCTCGTCGTCGGGCCATTACGTCTACTCCGGGAGTACGGCGCGCCGGCCCAACCGTCTTCGAGCCTCAGCCGCCGCATCTCACTTGGCAAGCAGGCTAACAGTGCGATGTGATACGCTCGTCACGCTTATGTTTCGTGATCGGAAATGATGGAGCAGACGTGTGCTATCGGCCCGATGGGGGCTTCAGGCCAGGGCCAGGGCCGGAGGGGTGGCCAAGTGGCAAGGCTGACGAAATGTTGATGAAACACCTGGCGCCCCTCGACGGGGCGGCGTGGGCTGGCCATGCTTCTCACCAGCGCGCCGACCGATGGGCGCGCCACGGCGCCGGCTGCGCATCCAGCGTCCACACGCGGTTGGTGTGAGGCAGGACCTCGATGAAGCGCGTGCCCGGCGGCACGCCGGCGGCCTGCGCCTGGTCGGGCGATTCGCTGGGGTCGAGTTGCACCACGAACCCGCTAGCCATGTCGGCGCGGTGCACGCGGTAGAGCACGAGCTGCTGCGCGAGCACGCGGGACAGGCGCAGGGCCAGCCACGAGAACAGCAGGCTGGCCAGCAGGTAGCTGGGCTGGCCGGTGACGCCCAGCCACATGGTGCGGATCGACTGGACGGCCATGAGCGCCGTGACCACGCCGCCGCCGTACCACCGTAGAGGACGCGCCATGCCGCGCAGTTCGATCAGCTCCTCGGGGGTCAGGGCCCGCCGGTTGAGGCGCATGGTCCGCCCGTTGTCCAGCGTGGTCGGCTCCATGAACTGCGCGGCCATCTCGGCGCTGGCCGGCGTCGGCGCCACGGCGGCCACGCCGACCAGTTCGCGGTCACGTGCCAGGTAGCCGTCTACGGCCCAGATCAGCCCGCCGTCGAGGACCTGGAGGCTCAGGTGCGGCCCTTCGGGGTTGCGCTGGGCGAAGGCGCTGAGCGTGCCGCCCGACCACGCCGGTCGCAGCGCCGCGGCCCAGCGGCGGTGCTCCAGCGCCGCCACCCAGCCGACCACCCACGCCACCACGCCGGCCAGCGCGGCGCCCACCGCCCAGGGCTCGCCCTGCCGCATGGCCAGTGCCAGCGCCACGGTGGTGTAGGCGGGCGGGAGGAGCAGGTAGGTCCAGAAGCGCGCGCGATGGCCGGCCAGCCGCTGTGCCAGATGGTCGCGCTCGGCGGCGCTGAGTGGGCGCGTGGCCACGCGCGGCATGCCCAGGCACCACAGCCCGCTGCCGTCGGCCGCGCTGTCCTCGGGCCACCATGGCGGCTCGCGGCGCACCTGCGGGCCGAAGCGCAGAGTCAGGTGCCGGCTCAGTTGGGCGTCGGGCGCCAGACTGCGCGACGGCTCGCCATCCACCAGGATCACCCGGCCGTCGAGAAGCGCCTCGGCCCGGTGGCGCCCCCTACACTCGCCGTCGCCTGTGGGCACGAGTCCTTCGAAGCAGTACACCCACGCGCCCCGCAGCCGCCTGGCGCTGCGCCACATCGGCGACAGCAAGCCCACCGCCACGGCCAGCATCAGCGCGGAGGACACCAGCGGGTTGGGGTCGTCGGGCGGCGACTGGATGGCGTGGACCACGGCGCCGATGGCCAGGAACGCGGCCCAGCCCAGCCAGCCGCGACCGGCCGCCCACACCAGGCGGCTGGCTTCGTGGTCGGCGAGCGGCCGTCTGCCGACCAACGGCAGGCTGGCCACCGACAGGCGCGGGTCGGCGACGGAGCGGTCGAGTGGGTCTGTCGGGTCGGGCGGTGCGCTCAAGGCATGGGCTCTCCGCCGGAGGCATTGGCCGAGGGCCGGCCGCTACCTTCCGCGGCGATGACCAGCCACTGCTCGTCCCCGACCGCCGACACGCTGGGCAGTAGGATGGCCTGGGCCTGGGGCGGCAGCGCATGATAGCGGCCCGGCGCCTCGGCGCGCAGGCGGTAGCGTAGCGTACTCGTGCCTTGCGGCAGATGGTCGACGGCTAGGTCCACGCCGCGTTCGCGGACCTGTCGGTAGCACCACAGCCCGCCGTCGAAGTAGCCGCTGTCGGCATCCACCGCGCGACAGCCAGCCGGTGTGGGCACGGTCACCGTCACCCAGTCCAGCGGCACTTCGGCGCGCAGCTTCAGCTCGACCTCGAGCAGTGCGCCCGTCGGCACGGTCTGGCCCGCGGCCAGGGCCACGGTGCGCTTGTCGTCGACCAGGCTGTAGCTCCGCTCGACAGCCAGCCGGTGGCCCGTGGCGCGGATGGGCTCGTCGGCGCTGAGCCAGGTCAGGTCGGCGCCCAGATAAGCCGAGCCCTGGCCCTCGCGCGCCAGCGTCACCCGATGCGCGCCGGGCGCCAGGTCGGTCAGTGTCACCTCGTCGGCGAAGCGCAGCACCTGCTCTTTGGCCACATCCCAAGCCTTGACGGAACGGCCATCGACGGTCAGCGTGAGCTTGGCTGGCTCGGCCGTCTCGCGGCGCGTCTCGGACCAGTCGGCCAGGGCTGCCACGGCCCGCGCGGTGGCGACCGCGTTGTGCCAGCGGCTGCCGCTGCGGTTGAGGAACAGCCAGTTGGCGGCCTTGTCGGCCAGGTCGGACCGAGGCTCTAGCACGAGGGCGGCCTGCAAGCCGAGCGCGGTGGCGCTGACCGGGTCGCGGTCGTAGCCCCAACTGGCCGTGTCAGGCCCGGTGACCAGCCGCGCCACGAGGTTGCGCCAGGCCGTCGCGGCGCGACTGTCGCCACGGCGCCTGAGGATCATGGCCAGCCGGGCCAGGCCTTCGTCGCCGAGCTGGGCGCGCCCGGCCCACAGCCGGTCGGCGGCCGCGCGGACGATGGCGTCCTCGGCCGGGTCGGGCCGGTAGAGGTGGCGAGAGAGCACCTGGTCGACCACCCAGGCAGCCTGGGCCGTGGTCTCGGAGGCGTCGCCAGCACGGCGCAGGTAGCGTTCGAGGTAGGCGGTGAGATGGCCCCGGCTGGGCGCCAGACCAGCATCGTAGGGCGGCGGGGCGGCGGCCGGGCCGCCTGTCGGGCCGCCGCCAAAGCGCACGTTGGCGAGGGGCTCCAGGCTCCAGATCGTGTCCTCGCCATCGACCGGGCGACGGTCGAGGAGCGCGGTGAGCGCCTCGCCCGCGAAGGCGCTCACCTCCGGGTCGGAGGGCCACTCCGGGCGCCAGCCATAGCCGCCATCCTCGCGTGGCGCAGTGTCGAGGCCCACCTCGCTCAGGGCTTTGCCCTTGATGCCGCCGCCGCGTCGATGGCGCAGGGCTTGGGGTGGCTCGGGCGACTCTGCCGGCGGCCCGGCCCAGCGTGCCACGCGAAGCGCGATGTTGCCCATCAGCGCGCGGCTGGCTGCCTGCCAGGTGTCGGCCGGCTCGTCGTCGTCGCCCTGGCGCGCGACCCAGGCGGCCGCGTCGAGCAGCGTGCCGGCGCGGCTGGCGGTGACGGTCAGGCGCAGTCGCTGCGTGCCGGTCTGGCAGGGCGGCAGGGCCAGGTCGGCCTGCGCCTGGCGACCCGCCGTGGCCACCGCGGCGCGGCGGTCGTACTGCTCGACGCCATGCGCCGCAATCGGCACCCGCAGCCGCATGGCGTCGGCCTGGGTTTCGGTGGCGGCGGTGGCGGTCAGGCTGACCTGACCCGGCTGGTCGACACGCAGCGTCGACCGCAGCCGGGTGTCGCCGCCGCGTGCGAGTGCGCCGCGGCTTTCGTGCACATCCAGCCAGCGGCCGCCGTCGGCGGCCAGGCTGACTTGCGCGTCGACCGGCCGCTCGCCAGACCAGGCTGGCAGCGCGGTGATCGCCGCCTCGTCGCCCTGGGTCAGCGCGGCGGGCGCGATGAGCCGCACCAGCAGGTCCTTGGTGGTGGTGAACGTGGTGCTTCCCACACCGAGGTCGAACAGCCCGCTGATCGCCAGTGCCGAGGCCTGCCAGGTGGTCAGGTTGTCGGCCAGGCGCATGGGCAGCTCGGCCTCGCCGTTGGCGTCGGTGGTGATGTCGGGCGCCCACAGCAGCGTGTCAGGGAAGTCCTCGCGCACGGTCGCCGGCCAGACGACATGCACTGCTCGCCCTCCTGACCGGGCCGCACCAGGCGATGGGCGATCACCGTGCGCTCGATACCGATCAGGCCGGGCCGATCATCCTCACTCTCGGACGACGCGCTGTCATGCCGTGGCGGCCCCGCGAAGTCGCTGCGGTCGGCGAACCAGTCGGGTACCAGTGCCTGGCCGCGCCGGCTACCCTCCTGGGTCTGTTGGTTTGTGACCGCGACGAGGACGCGCGTCGAGACGGGCTGGCCGTCACTCGTGGTGCGCACCTTCAGCCGGCCTTCTCCGCGCACCGGGTAGGTCGCGGCGTCGCTGGCCACCGAGACGCGCACCTTGGGCTCTGCCGCTTGCAGGCGCAGCGGCACGGTGGTCTGGAGCAAGCCATCCGGCCCGATGGCGCGGACGGTGATGACCTCGTCGACGCCC
>JACRKZ010000163.1 GCA_016235455.1 Armatimonadota bacterium
GCATGGCGCCGTTCGGTGTGGCGCGCGCCGGGGGCCGGCTCTATGTCAGCAACTGGGGCGGCCGCCGGCCCAAGCCGGGCGAGGCAACCGCCGCCAGCGCCGGCAGCCAGGTGCTGGTTGACGAGCGCACCACGGTCACCCAAGGCACCGTGACCGTGCTCGACGAGGTCACGCTGGCGCAGGTCGCGGAGATCACGGTGGGCCGGCTGCCCAGCGGCCTGGCCGTCAACAGCGACGGTTCGCGGCTCTATGTGGCCAACGCCAACAGCGACACAGTGTCCGTCGTCGACACCGAGGCCCAGACCGTGGTCGAGACCATCGCCGTGCGACCCGACCGCGCCCTGCCGTTCGGCTCGGCGACCAACGCGCTGTGCCTGAGCCGCGACGGGAGGCGCCTGTTCGTGGCCACCGGCACCAACAACGCCGTCGCCCAGGTGTTGCTGGGTCAGGGGCAGCCGAGTCGCGTCGAGGGCTGGATCCCCTGCGGCTGGTACCCCGGCGCGGTGGCGCTCAGCGCCGATGGCGCGCAGCTCTTCGTGGCCAACACCAAGGGCCTGGGTTCCGTGGCGGCCACCGCGAAGCACAACTCGCATCAGCACGAGGGCTCGGTCTCGCTGATCCCCCTGCCCGACGCCGCCCAGTTGGCCGACTACACGCAGCAGACCGCGGCCAACAACCGACTGAGTCTGGCCCTGGCCGGGCTGGAGCCGGCACGGCCGGGCACAGCGCCAGCGCCGCTGCCCGCGCGCCACGGCGAGCCATCACCGATCAAGCACGTGGTCTACATCATCCGCGAGAACCGCACCTACGACCAGGTGCTGGGCGACATGAGCCAGGGCAACGGCGACCCGAGCCTGGTGCACTTCGGCCGCGAGGTGACCCCCAACGCCCACGCCCTGGCCGAGGAGTTCTCGCTGCTGGACAACTTCAACTGCAGCGGCGTGCTCAGCGCCGACGGCCATCAGTGGACCAACGAAGCCTACGTGAGCAGCTACCTCGAGCGCATGTTCGGCGGGTTCTTCCGCAGCTACCCATACGAGGGCGACGACGCCCTGGCCTACTCGCCCACAGGCTTCCTGTGGGACAACGTACTGCGCGCGGGCAAGACGTTCCGCGACTACGGCGAGATGGTCCAGGCCCACATCCGGCCGTTGCGAGACGGCCAGAAGGCCAACTTCCGCACCATCTACAACGACTTCGTGGACAACGGCCGGCTGGACGACTTCGAGGTGAAGGCCACCTCGCAGATCAAGGCCCTGCGCGACAACATGTGCGAGACGACCATCGGCTTCCCCGGCACCGTGCCCGACGTCTACCGCGCGAGCGAGTTCATCCGCGAGTTGCATGGCTTCGAGGCCAAGGGCGAGATGCCCAACCTGTGCATGATGCTGCTGCCATGCGACCACACCTCGGGCACCACGCCGGGCATGCCTACGCCGCGCGCGGCGGTGGCCGACAACGACCTGGTCCTGGGCCGCATCGTCGAAGCGATCACGCACAGCCGCTTCTGGCCCGAGACGGCCATCTTCGTTTGCCAGGACGACCCGCAGGCCGGCGCGGACCATGTCGACGGGCACCGCTCGCCGGCCTTCGTCATCTCGCCATACACGCCGCGGGGCACGGTGGACAGCCGTCGCTACACGCAGGTGGGCATGGTCAAGACCATCGAGCTGCTGCTCGGCTTGCCACCCATGAACCAGCTCGACCTGGCCGCCGAGCCGATGCGCGGCTGCTTTGGCGACAAGGCCGACCTGCGCCGCTTCACGGTCCGCCCCAACCGGGTGCCGCTGGACGAGTTGAACCCCCAGCTCGCCCAGCTCGCCGGCGAGGCACTGCACTGGGCGCAGACCTCGATGACGCTGGACTTCGACGAGGTGGACGAGGTCGACGAGGACACGCTCAACCGCATCCTGTGGCACGCCTGCCGCGGCGACAAACAGCCCTACCCAAGCCGCCACGCCGGCGAGGGTTGAGCGCGGCCAACCCATGAGGGGCGCTCTTGCTTAGCGTGTAGGCCACGCTAAGCAAGAGCAGCACCGAACTAACGCGCCGCGAGGTAGCCGCTCGCACCCCAGGCCAATACTGGCCATCAGCACAGACTGGTCGCAGAGCGGGACGGACGGCATGGAGGGTGCGATGTAGTTCACGGACCGACGACCAAGAGCAGCGTTCACGCTGATCGAGCTACTGGTGGTCATCGCCATCATCGCCATTCTGGCGGCGATGCTGTTCGCGGTGTTCGCCGCGGCGCGATAGTAGGCGCGCTCGGCGAGCAGCTGCGGCAACCCCAAGCAGACCGCCACAACGGCGCGGCCTACGTCGAGGGTCATGTCAAGGCCATCCGCCCCTGAGACCTTGGCCCGCTCATCCCCTCGGGCGCCTACCGCAAGTTCTCTGACCTCACCATGCAGGCTGGCCCCTGGTCCTGACCGCCCGCCACCAGCGGATGGATCCGCTCGCGATCTTGCTCTATGCACTCGTCATGTAGTCGTATCGCTTCGAGATGCGGTCGGCGCCTTGACTCTGGGCGCGATAGCGTTGAACCTGCGCGCACGGAGGGGCTTTGGCGTATGTTCTCCACCTGCCTGGGCGTGCTGACCGCCATGGCCGTCGGCGCGCCCGCCGCAGCGTTCGAGCTGTCGCGCGTACGGCTGCTGGACGGTCCGTTCCGCGTGATCCAGGAACTGCACCGCCAGGGCCTGCTCGGCCAACTCGATCCCGACCGCCTGCTCTATCCGTTCCGCCGCTGCGCCGGACTGCCGCAGCCGGCCGGCATCACTGCGGGCTACGGTGGGTGGGACGACGGCTTCATCAGCGGCCACTACGCCGGGCACTACCTCACCGCGGCATCGCGCATGGCCGCCGCCACGGGCGATGCGACGCTGCGCGAGCGGGCCGAGGCCATGGTGCGTGTGCTGGCCGAGTGCCAGGCCCGGCTGGGCGGCGGCTATCTGTCGGCCTTCCCAGCCGAGCGTCTGGACCGTCTCGAAGCCACGCCGCGCGCCGCTTCGGTCGACTACTACACCATCCACAAGATCCTCGCCGGCCTGGTGGATGTCGCGCGACACCACCACAACGACCAGGCGCTCGAGGTCGCGGGCCGGCTGGCCGACTACGTCGCGGGTCGCATGGCGCGGCTGAGCCCCGAGCAGATCGAGGCGCTGTGCCGCACCGACTACACGGGCAACCCGACCAACGAGTTCGGCGGCATGGCCGAGGCGCTGGCCGACCTGGCGCTGCTGGCGCGTGAACGCGGCCTGGCGGATGCCGACCGCCACCTGAAGCTGGCGGCGGTCTTCTGCCGCGACTGGTTCGTCGATCCGCTCGCGCGCGGCGAGGATCGGCTGGATGGGCTGCACGGCAACAGCCACATCGCCCAGGCCGCGGGCCTGGCACGCTACTCCCTGGCCACCGGCGACGAGCGCATGGGCCGCGCGGCCGCGGCGTTCTGGCGACTGGTGGTCGAGCAGCGCTCGTTTGTCAACGGCGGCAACGCCTTCGCCGAGAAGCTGCGCGCGGCCGGCACCGAAGTGGCCGGCACGGGCATGGCCATGCTCACGCCGCTCACCGCCGAGTACTGCAACACAAACAATATGCTCAAGCTGACGCGCTCGCTGTTCGAGCGGGCGCCAGCGGCCGCGCTGGGCGACTACGCCGAGGGCGCGCTCTACAACCACATTCTGGCGGCCATCGCGCCGGACACCGGCCAGGTCATGTACCACATGTCCATGCGGCCGGGCGACTTCAGGGTGCACATCGACGAGCCCTACTGCTGCCAGGGCACCGGCCTCGAGAACGCCGCGCGCTTTGGTGAGAGCATCTACTTTGGCCGCGACGACGCGCTGTGGGTCAACCAGTACATCGCCTCGACGCTCGACTGGCGCGAGCAAGGCCTGCGACTGCGGCTCGACACGCGCTATCCCGAGGATGGGCTGGTCCGGCTGACGATTGAGGCGGGTCAGCCGCGGCTGGCCACCATCCACCTGCGCATCCCAGGCTGGCTCCAGGGCACCGCCGTGGCGCGCATCAACGGCCAGCCCGTGGCCGACCGGCCAGCGCCGGGCACTTTCCTGGCGCTGGCGCGCACCTGGCTCGATGGCGATGTCATCGAACTGCGGCTGCCACTGGGCCTGCGCCAGCGCGTCAGCCGAGACGACCCGACCATGGTATCGTTCTTCCACGGGCCCCTGCTGCTGGCGGGCGCGCTCGGGCGCGACGGCATGCCCGTCTCCGATACCGGCGCCCACCTGGCCTTCAGTGACGCGCCGCCCTTCCCCGTGCCGGTGATCGTCGCCGAGACGCCGACGCGAGCAAGCGCCGCGGTGACGCCGGTCGACGGTGTGCCCGCGACCTACATGGCGCACCTGACGCGCTGGGCCGACCGGCAGCCCACGACCGTGGCGCTGAAGCCGTTCTACCAGGTGCAGCACCAGCGCTACGCCGTCTACTGGAAGGCGCTGGCCGCGAGCGACCTGGCGTCCTACGCCGTGGCCCAGGCCACGCTGGCCGGCGCGTCGTCGTTCGTGGGCGATGCCGATGCCGAGCGCAGCCGCCACGTGCAGGGCGAGCAGACGCGCACCGGCAGCCACGCCGGCCGACGCTGGCGCGATGCCATCCAAGGCGGCTGGTTCTCCTATCGGCTGCCGCTGCCGGGCGCGGGCGCCGCGCTGCTGGTCTGCACCTACTGGGGTGGCGAGACGGGGAACCGCGTCTTCGACATCCTCGTCGATGACCAGCAGATCGCCACGCAGACGCTGGCACAGAACCAGCCCGGCGGCTTCTACGCCGTGGCCTATCGGCTGCCCGATGCGCTGACGCGCGGCAAGCAGTTCGTGGTGGTACGCTTCCAGGCGCATCCGGGCGCGCAGGCCGGCGGTGTGTTCGATGTGCGGCTCACGGCGGCGCCGTAGGAGACCCCACCTGCAGGCGGGACAACGGACCCGCGTGGCTGGCATGCACCGGAGGATCGCGATGACCGGTAGCGCACTCCTGCTACTCGCCTGCGGCGCGGCCAGCGCCGCCGTGTTCGTGCCCGATGGGCAGATCCGGCCGGACGACTTCACCGTGCTCATGGCGGTCGACGGCCGGGCGTCGGACGGGCTGGTGCCGTTCCAGCCGGGCAGCCACGCCAAGTTCTACCTGCAGGGCTGGCGGCGGCCGGAGCAGCAGGTAGGCTGGACCGTCTCGGCGGCCACCGCGGCGCAGTATGAGGCCGCCGTCGTCATTCGCCGAACCGGCCGGCAACCGGTGCGCGTCGAGCTGACCGCGGCGGGCCAGACGCTGACGGCGACACTGCCGGCCGAGGCGCTGCCCTGGTGGGACCGTCTGCACCTCGACGGGCGGCTGGTCTTGCCCGCCGGGCCGACCGGGGTGACCCTGCGCCTGACCCCGGCCGACGGTGCGGGCGAGTTCGACGCGCAGGTCCACGCCGTGGAGCTGGTGCAGCCGGCGGTGCGCGCCGAGCTCGACCGGCGCGCGCTGGCCCTGCGGGCCGACCCAACCTGGTTCAGGCAGGCACGCTACGGCCTCATGGTCCACTGGACCGCGCAGTCGGCACCGCTGCATGGCGCGCCGTTGCCCTATGACCAGGCCGTCGCGGCGTTCGATGTCGAGCGCTTCGCCCAGCAAGCGGCCCGCACCGGCGCCGGGTTGGTGGTGTTCACCACGGCCCACGCGCTGCAGTACTTCCCCGCGCCGCTGGCCGCGCTGGACAAGGCGCTGCCCGGCCGCACCAGCCGCCGCGATCTGGTCGCCGACCTGGCCGACGCGCTGGGCCGGCGCGGCATCCGGCTCATGCTCTACTACCATCTGGGCGCGGCCAACGACACGGAGTGGATGCGAGCCTGCGGCTTCTGGGAGACCGACACCTCGCGACTGTTCGACACCTGGCGCGCGATCGTCGGCGAGGCCGGTACGCGCTACGGCGACAAGCTGGCCGGCTGGTGGTTCGACGACGGCAGCACCAGCTACTACTACCGCAGCGCGCCGTGGGAGTCGCTGGCGCGTGCGGCCAAGGCGGGCAACCCCCAGCGGCTGGTGGCGTTCAACGCCTGGGAGCTGGTCAACCCCACGCAGTTCCACGACTTCTGCACGGGCGAGGGCTGCCAGGAGCCACGCGGCTTCTGCGGCGTCATCCAGCCCGGCGGCGACGGCCGCTATCCGCGCGGCACCCACGCCGGCCTGCAGGCCAGCGCCTGCCTGATCACCGAGCGCGACTGGGGCCACTTTGACCGGGAGACGCCCCTGCCGAACCCCAAGTGGACCGCGGACCAGTTGACGCCGCTGCTCCAGAGCTTTGTCGCCTGCGGCAACGTGCCCATCTTCAACCTGGAGATAAGCCAGGAAGGCCTGCTCTCGACCAGCTCGGTCGAGCTGTTCGAGCGCGTGCGCGCCGGCTTGCGCTGAGGTTCAGTCGAACGTGCCCCACTCCACGCCGCGTCCGCGCGCCGCGCGCAGTCGGTCGGACAGCACGCCGACATGGTGCTGGATGTGGCGCAGATTGGTGAGCTGGTGGTCGATCTTGGTCAGCCGGTACCAAGGGAAGCCGCAGTCGTCGGCCTCGAGGTCGAGCGCGTCCACCGCGGCGTCCAGGCCATCTTCGCACCGCTGCCAGTAGGCCAGCAGTTGCGCGCGCGTGTATGGCTCGCCCTTCTCGAATCCGTCGCGGTGCTCCGACCACGGCACAAACGAATCCACGTTGGCCTGGAGGTAGAAGTCGGTGTAGAACAGGGCGTGGTAAGCCACGGCCCAGTAGGCCGACCCGGCCGGCCCGGCGGCCCACTGGTCGTCGGGGCATTCGGCGATGGCCTGCCTAAGCATGGCCAGCGAGGCGTGGTACTGGCCCTTGAGTGCTGCTCGGATGTCCATGCGCGGCTCCTGTTCGAGCATAGCGCATTGGGCGCGGGTCAGGCAAACACGGCTTGGGGTGGCACCAACATCGCGCGCGTGGCCGGAGGCCATCGGCCGCGCGCGCCGAAAGGCACCCACGACCCGGGACAACCATGAAGCATCGACCCACACTGCTGCTCATCGTGAGCCTGCTGATGAGCAACATCGCACATGCCGTGAGCGTTGGCCAACTGCGCTGCGAATACCGCACCGACCCGCTCGGCGTGGACATCGCCGCGCCGCGCCTCAGCTGGACGCTGGACTCCGGTCGGCAGACGGCCTACCAAATCCTCGCCGACGGTCTGTGGGACTCGGGAAAGGTGGTCTCCGCGGCCAGCCTCAACGTGCGCTACGCCGGCCGGCCGCTGGCGTCGTCGCAACGGGTGACCTGGCGCGTGCGCGTGTGGGATGAGGACGACAAGCCCTCGGCCTACAGCGCGCCGGCGAGCTTCGTCATGGGTCTGCTGGCCGACGGCGACTGGCAGGCGCAGTGGATCGGCTCGGCCGCCGCCGCCGGGGCCCGGCGGGCGCGTGGCTATCATGCCGCCGAGGCGGGCCGCGAGGACGATGTCAAGTGGGTGCAGATCGACCTGGGCCAGGCCCGGCCACTGACCACCATCCGCCTCCACCCCATGCGCCATGAGGGTCGTGACGGTTTCGGCTTCCCACTGCGCTACCGCGTCGAGATCGCCAGCGATGCGGCCTTCGCCACGCCCACCGTCGTGGCCGACCAGACCGCCGCCGATGTGGCCAACCCCGGTGTCACACCTGTGGCCATCGATGCGCGCGGCGCCTCGGCCCGCTATGTGCGCGTGACCGCCACCAAACTCGCCAAGCCCACGGCCAGCTTCTGCTTCGCGCTGAGCCAGATCGAGGTGGTGTCCGACGGCCGCAATGTGGCGCAAGGGGCGGCGGTGACCGCCAAGGACACGGTCGAGCTGTATGGCTGGGGCAAGGACTCGCTGACCGACGGCACGCTGCGGCCCGGCGTCGGCGAGCAGGCCGCCTCCGGCTCGGTCATGCTGCGGCGTGAGATCACGGTGCGGACAGGCCTGCGCCGGGCGCTGGTGCACCTGTGCGGCCTGGGCGAGTATGAGCTGTCGCTCAACGACGCCAAGGTCGGCTCCGACTTGTTCGCGCCGGGCTGGAGCAAATACGACCGCACCTGCCTCTATGAGACCCACGACCTGACTGCCGCCCTGCGGCCCGGCGCCAATGAGTTGCGCCTGTTGCTGGGCAACGGCATGTACAACGTGGTCGGCGGGCGCTACACCAAGTTCACCGGCAGCTTCGGCCCGCCCAAGGCCATCGCGCACCTGCGGCTGGAGTATGCCGACGGCACGACCGACACGGTCGGCACCGACGACCGCTGGCAGGCCAGCCCCGGCCCGCTGACCTTCACCTGCGTCTACGGCGGCGAGGACTACGATGCCCGCTGGACGCCCACCTGGGAGCCGGCCGCGGTGGTCCAGGGCCCCGGCGGCGCGCTGCGGGGGCTGAGCGTGTCGGCGCCTCCGGTGCGCGCGTTCGAGGTGCTCAAGCCAGCGAACATCAAGGAGCTGCGACCGAATGTGAAGGTCTACGACCTGGGTCAAAACGTCGCGCTCATGCCGCGGCTGACCGCGCGCGGCCCGGCCGGCTCGACCGTACGCATCACACCGTCGGAGCTGCTGCGGGCCGATGGTGACCTGGACGACGTGGCCTGCGGTGGCGGCGGCTACTGGACCTACACGTTGGCCGGCCGTGGCGCCGAGAGCTGGGCACCAGCCTTCTACTACCGGGGCGCGCGCTACCTGCGCGTCCACTGCGCCGGCGGCGCCGAGGTCACCGCGCTGGACGGCGTGGTGGTGCATTCGTCGTCGACGCCGGTGGGTGGGTTCGAGTGCTCGAACGACCTGTTCAACCGCATCCACACGCTGGTGCGCTGGGCGCAACGGTCCAACATGGTCAGCGTGCTGACCGACTGCCCGCACCGCGAGAAGCTCGGCTGGCTGGAGCAGTATCACCTCAACGGCCCATCGCTGCGCTACGAGTTCGACCTGGCCGCGCTGTTCGCCAAGGGCATGAACGACATGGCCGACGGGCAGCTGGCCAACGGGCTGGTGCCCACCATCGCGCCCGAATACGTCAAGTTCGGCGGTGACAACCGCAACGCGTTTGGCGACTCGCCCGAGTGGGGCAGCGCCTTTGTGCTGGTGCCCTGGCAGCAGGTGGAGTTCGACGGCGATCTCGACCTGCTGCGTGCGCGCTACGACGCCATGGGCCGCTATGTGGCCTATCTGGGCAGCCGCGCGCGCGAGCACATCGTCGACTACGGGCTGGGCGACTGGTACGACATCGGCCCGCGCGGGCCTGGCGAGTCGCAACTCACGCCCAAGGCGCTGACCGCCACGGCCATCTGGTACGAGGACATCACCGTCATGCTCCGCGCCGCGCGGCTGCTGGGCAAGATCGACGACGTGGCCCGCTACGAGGCGCTGGCCAAGGCCGTGGGCGAGGCGTTCAACGCGCGGTTCTTCAATGCCGGCACCGGCAGCTATGCCACCGGCTCGCAGACGGCCAACGCCATGCCGTTGGTGCTGGGTCTGGTTTCGCCCGAACGGCGCGCCGGCGTGGTCGACGCGCTGGTGCGGGACGTGCAGACCAAGGGCCTGACCGCGGGCGACGTGGGCTACCGCTACCTGCTGCGCGCGCTGGCCGACAACGGCCGCTCCGACGTGGTCTTCGCCATGAACAACCAGTCGGACAAGCCGGGCTACGGGTACCAGCTCAAGCGCGGCGCCACCAGCCTGACCGAGGCCTGGGACGCGGGCCGCGGCTCCTCGCAGAACCACTTCATGCTGGGCCAGATCAACGAGTGGTTCTACCACGACCTGGCCGGCATCCAGTGCGACCCGGCCGGGCCGGGCTTCGCGCGGATCGTCATCCGACCGGCGATCGTGGGCGATCTGTCCTGGGTCAAGGCGCATCACGACTCGCCCTATGGCCGCATCGAGAGCAGTTGGCGGCGCGAGGGCGCGGCCGTGACGCTGGAGGTGACCATCCCCGGCAACACGACCGCGACGGTCTTCGTGCCCGGCCAGGCCGCGGGCCAGACCGTCGGGCCGGGCCAGCACCGGTTCAGCGGGCAGGCGCCGGGCTAGTTGGCGGGCGGCAGCGTGAACCAGAAGCAGGCGCCGGTGCCGGGCCCATCGGACTCGGCCCAGACGCGACCGCCATGCACCTCGACGATGCGCCGCACCAGAGCCAGGCCGATCCCCGTGCCGCCGCGGCCCGGGTCGAGCTGCTCGAACAGCCGAAAGACGCGATCAGCGTAAGCCGGGTCAAACCCGACGCCATTGTCCCGCACGAACAGCAGGGGCCAGCCACTCACCGCGTCGGCGCCCGCACAACCGGCGGTGATGCGCGGCCGGGCCTGCTCGTCCGTGAAGCGCAGCGCGTTGTCGAGCAGGTTCTGGTAGATCTCCACCAGGCGCGGCCGATCGCCGCGCACGACTGGCAAGTCGCTGGCCACCTCGAGCACCACCTCGCGGTCGAGCGCATCCCACGAGCCTGCCAGCAACTCGCGCGCTTGCGCCACAAGATCGGCTACCGCCACGGGCTCGGACGCGTTCGACAACCGACCGATGCGGGATAGTTCGAGCAGATCGTCGAGCAGCCGGGCCATGTGCTCCGAGGCGGCTTCGATGCGCGCCACGTGATCGTCGACCCGATCGGTGCGGTGCGCACCGATATCCGCCTGGAGCCGGCCAACGAAACCCCGGATGGTGATCAGCGGGCTCTTGAGATCGTGCGAGGCCGTATACGTGAACCGCTCCAGTTCGGCATTGGAGTCTTCCAGACGGCCGATCAGTGCGTCGCGTTCGGCCAGCGCCGCGCTGGCGTCGGCCAGGCTGGCGGTCAGTCGGTTGACCACATAGCGCAGCGGCAAATAGCAGGCCAGCGCGAGCACGACGAACGACGTCGACCACGACCAGGTCCAGGACAGGCTGAGCTCGTGACCGGGTTGGGCCGGCAGCAGCCCCGAGCCATGGCCGACGCAGATCAGGACGGCGGTGAGCAAGGTTGCGGTGCACCACACGTCGGCCTGGCGACCGGGCAACAGCAGCCCGGCCAGGACCACCGTGGCCAGCAGCATCTGGAAGCCCGAGCCATGCGCGGCGTCGAGCGCCATCTGGGCGGCACCTCCCAGCAGCAGCACCAGAACCACCACGGTCGCGCCAATCCGGCTCAACCGGACCATGGCCAACAGGAAGAGGAGATAGGCCAGCGTGATCGCCGCGGCCTGCCCCGATCGCCCGTCGGCCAGACTCCACCAGTCCGACGTCAGCGTCGACACTAATCCTGCCCAGGCGACGAAGCGCACCAGCGGGCGCGTGGCCTCCCGGCGCCACTCGTCCAGCGAGCCGTCAGCAATGCCGGGCTGCTCTGCCATGGGAAGGCCCCCAATGCTACCCCGCGGGTGCAGCTGCCTGCCTGGCCGCCTCACGCCGCGCGCGCACCGCGCGCGCCGCGTCCTCACGCAGGTACCGCGCATCCTCGGCGCTCAGTCCCTTGGGCACGAAGCTGTTGTCGACCACGCCACCGTAGAGCACCTCGAACCACACACAGGCGCCCAGGTACTGGCCGGCGACGGAGGCGTGATGGCCGTCGTAGCCAAAGGTCGTCTTGCCCTTGGCATCGGTCGACCAGCGCCAGCCGACATGCAGCGAGTGCGGCTGAGCCGGCACCGTGGGCGCCGCGATGGTCTTGGGGTCGAACGCGGGGCCGGGCTTGAAGCCCCAGGCCGGATCGCTGTCGGCCAGCCAGAAGGCGTCGCCCACCGGCAGCAGCCCGACACCCAGCTCCTTGGCGATGGTCTCATAGGCGCTGGTGAGCTGGCGGTACATCGCCTCCTGGCTCGGCGGCTCGCCCGCCGCGGGCTTGGCCGGCCGGAAGCGCGGGTCGTCGCAACGGTAGGCCCACGTCTGGTGCAGCCAGAGCGTGGCGCTCGGCGCGTACTGCTTGATGAACCCGGCCAGCTGCCCGGCGAACGGCCGGTACGTGTTGGCATCGTGGCTCTTGATGCTGGCCTGCTGGATGGTCACCACATCCCACTTCTCGGCGGACAACTCCTCTTGCAGCGTCTTGCCCGAGCTGTAGCGTCCGCGCTTGTCCGTGGGATCGGCGGCCAACTGAGTGACCTTGTCCCAGTGCTGGGCCAGCGTGCCCCCGCCGATGGCGCACTGGTGCAGGATCAACTGGTGCCCAGCGGCCTTGACCAAGCTCGGCAGGTAGGT
Source organism: Armatimonadota bacterium (assembly GCA_016235455.1). Taxonomy (GTDB): domain Bacteria; phylum Armatimonadota; class UBA10988; order UBA10988; family UBA10988; genus UBA10988. The sequence goes on from JACRKZ010000163.1 coordinate 12,168, forward strand.
CGTGGCGTTCTGCGAGAAGCTGTTGCCCACCGCCAGCAGCCGCACGACCTTAGGCGCCGGCTGCGCCGCCACCGCGGTGCCGACCAGCAGCGACGCCAGAAGCACATGCCTCAACCGGATCGCCTTCATCGCGTTCATGCCCTGCCCTCGGCGGCGTGTTCGCGGTCGGCGCACGGTCACCTGCCGCTAGTGCCCTTCGTAGAGCACAAACCGCCCGCCGCTCAGGCCGGCTTCGTTGCGCAGGACCTTCGTTGTGCCGCCCAGAGTCTCGCTGACCGGCTTGTCGAAGGGATCGTTGTTGAAGCAGACCTCCATGGCCGCGGCGGTCATCTTCGACTCGCTGTTGACGAACATCGGCGCCAGCTTGCCCGAGTTGGTGACGCCGATCTCGCCGCCGAGGATCTCGCTGCGGCCGCCGCCGCGCGTCTCCCACTGCACGCCGCCGCCCTCGGTCTTGAAGCCCAGCGCCCACACCGTGCCACCGTCGTTGAGCACGTGCAGGCCGGGGTCGCTGTTGCGCTCGGAGTTGAACTGCCGGGCCCAGACGTTCTGCCGGGTGAAGGTGAACGCGCTGCCCACCACATCCTCGATGAACAGGTCGCCCGTGCCGGTGTTGCGATAGCAGGCGGCGCCCTGGTAGTTGCACTGGATCTGGCGCAGCACGAGCGTGCGCCTGGCATCGTGCGAGATGAACCAGAACGGCCCGCCCGAGAAGTCGGTGTCCAGTCGCTCCAGCGAGACCACCGGCTCGGCGCCATCCTCGAGCCGGAACATCGGCGCGGCGGTCGTGCGCAGCGCGCCGGCCACCTTGAGCCAGGGCTTGCCGCCCAACACGCGCCTCACCTTGCCGCGCAGAACCACCGTGGCATCCATATCGTATTCGCCGCGCGGCAGGAAGACCGTGGTTGCGCCGGAGTCGATGGCGGTCTGGATGGCCGCCGCGTTGCGGCCCTTGACCACCGCCCAGCCGGCTGGGTCGTCCCACGGCACGTTCGGCGTCTCCCGGATGGGCAGGTTCAGCGTGCCGGTCGCCGTGCCGCCGAGCAAAGTGGCCGCCGGCGCCCGGAACTCGACCACGGCCGGGCCGCGCACCGTCTGCTTCTCGCCGAACCGGTTGTCGAGGGCCACCGCGTAGCCCCGCGTGGTGACATTGCGCGCGATGATCGCGTGCTCGTTGACGACGGCGGGCAGGTCCTTGGCCGCGCCTTCACCCACCAGATCACAGTCGATGAGCATCAGCAGGCCCGAGGCGTTGTGCACCGCCGGCACATCGTTGAGGCTGGTCAGTCCGCGCACACTCAGCGGCTGCCCGCCGTTGTGCAGGCCTGCCTTGTTCTGGTGTTCCAGGCGCAGGTTCTCGATGGTCTCGCTGGCCAGAATGCCCGCCGTCTGCACACCGTAGTCGAAGCCCACCACCTTGAGCCGGGCGATCAGCAGCGGACCTTCTTCGTTGGTATAGGCCATATCCAGCCCGGCCACGCCCTGGCCGTCACCCGACACGATGGCCACGTCGTAGACCCCGCCCTGGTTGTTGGCGATGAACCGTAGCGCACAGCAGCCGGGGTTGTCCGCGCCGCTGTCCAGCGTGAGGTTGCGCACTTCGTTGCCAAAGCGCTGGGCCGGAGCGTAGCCGGTGTAGACCATGGCCCGTGGCTTGCGCGGGTCGGCATAGCCGGGGCAGGCGTCCTTGAGCACGATCACCGTGCCGTCGCGGCTCTGGCCCTGGAGCGTCGTGCGCTTTCCGGAGTCGTCCCGCCCCGTGGGCCAGGTCAGCGTGTTGGAGATGCGGTAGACGCCATTGGGCAGGTAGATGATGGCACCCGCATTGGGATGGTCGTCCAGCGCCTTCTGGATCGCCGCCGTGTCGTCGGCGACGCCGTCACCCTTGGCCAGGTACGGCGCTCTGGTCACGTCGATGATGCCGGCGTCGGCAGGGAAGACGATGTTCTCCGCGCCGGCCAGCGGCTCACCCACGCGCAGCTTGGGGTGCGTCGGCCGCGGGTACCTGGCCACGCGCGCGGCGGCGGGGGTCCAGGCCACGTCGGCGTTGGCAAAGCGCACCTTGGCCATGCCGCTGCAGTCGTTGCCCTTGTAGTTGGAGCGGATGTCGAACCGGAACCAGCGCGCGCGCACGGTCTTGGCGAACCGCACCGCCTGGCCCGTGTAGTCGTCGCGCCCGGTGGCCTGCTCGAGGACGTAGGTACCGACGGGCTGGTAGTCCTTGCCGTCGGAGCTGGCCAGGATGTCCAGGTCCTTCACGCTGCGGGCCTGCCACCCGGTCTCGTTGTAGTTCCACACATAAACGCCCGCCACATTCTGCTCCGCGCCCAGGTCGAACACGAGCCAGCTGGCGGGTGCGCTGCCAGCGCCGTTCCACATGCAGGCTCCGCCTTCGTAGATGTTGTTCGTGTGCGTGTAGACGCCGCTGCCGGGGAATGTCTCACCCCAGCCCGAGGAGTCGATGAGCTTGGCCGGGAAGCGGCCCGCTCCGTCCTGGCAGTCCTTGGCCGTGACCTCCACCGGCGTGATGAACGCTCCCAGCGTGGCGGTCGGCGCGGTTGGCGGCGACAGCACCAGCTTGCCGCCCACCACCTTCTCGACGAACAGCCTCACACCCCCCACGGTCAGCGCCTGACCCGGCCGGAAGTTGGCCTCCAGCAACGCCTGCGGGTCCTCGGCCCAAGCCAGCCCCGCCACCACGGCCAACAACACCAGCCACCCTCTCCTCACCATCGCGCGCCTCCCATTGACGGTCTTGCCGCACCGCTGTATCATCATCTGTATCACTTGAGAGATACAGACGACACCAGGCACCCGGAGGTTCCAGCGTGGCACCCGATTCTGGCAAGCGCCTGCCAGTCACCAAGCGCGTACTGCTGGCGCGGCATATCGAGGACGATCTGCGCCGGCGGATCGCCGTGGGCGATCTTGGGTTGGGCCAGTCGTTGCCCAGCCGGCGCGACCTGGCCGAGCAGTACGGCGTGGCCTTGGGCACCTTGCAGCGCGCCGTGGCCAGCCTCTTGGCCGAGGGAGTGCTCAGCGCCGACGCCCGGCGCGGCACGTTCGTCGCGGGGCAGCCGTCGGCGTCCACGGCGGGGCCGAAGGTGGCGCGGTTGGGCGTGGTGGCGCTCTATCAGCCCGAGGACGGCACCGACGAGGACAACTGGGGCTACTGGACACTGAAAGCGTTTGAGCGCGAGGCGAGCGATCTGGGCGCGGTGATCTCGACGGTGGACGCACAGCCGGCCGATCCGAGCCAGGCCGTGCGCGACGCCGTCGAGGCCGGCGCGGGCGCGCTGCTGCTGCTGGTGCTCAAGCATCCGTGCCGCGACGCCCCGGTGCTCGCGGCCCTGGCCGAGGCCGAGCGCGCCGGTCTGCCCGTGGTCATGGTCTCCGACCGGCGCGGTCCCTTGCCGGTCACGCGGCTGCGCGTCGACGAGTGGCACGGCGGCTATCTGGCCGCGCAGCACCTGCTGGCGGCGGGCTATGAGCAGGTGGCCTTCCTCTCGGCGCACACCGATAGCTGGACCACGGAACGGGCCGCCGGCGCCGTGGCGGCACTCGAGGTGCTGTCGCCCGGCCAGCCGCTGCACATGCGCTGGGCCAGTTCGCAGCCGCTGTCGGCCTATCTGGCGCTGTCGCCTGAGCAGCGCGCCGCCTGCTGGCGCAAGCTGATTGTAGGTCTGCCGAGTTCGGGCGCTCTGGGGCTCGTCTGTCCTACCGACAGCGAGGCCGCGCTGGCGGCCGCGGTCTGCCGCGAGGGTGGCTGGGTCGTCGGCCGGCAGGTGGGCATTGTCGGCTACGACAACTCGCCACTGGCCCGCGCCGCGGGCCTGACCAGCATGCGTCAGCCCATCGAGGAGCTCGGCGAGACCGCCGCGCGCTTGCTCCAGCGCGCGCTGGCCGGCGAGCGGCTACCCAGCGAGATGCCACTGCCCTTCCATCTCGTGGCCCGCCAGAGCACCGACCGCCGCGGCGACTGACCCAGCTCGCAACAACTTGCCAACAAGGACTCGGCCCGCGTGGCGCGAACCCGTCACCACGCCCAGGAGCGCCGCGATGACCAGCCGTGAACGCGTGTTGACCGCCTTCGACCACCGCGAGCCCGACCGCGTGCCGCTGTGGTACGGCGCCTCCGACGGCCTGACGGCGAGACTGCGCGCGCACTGCGGGTGCGCCGACGACGAAGCCCTGCAGGACCGCCTGCACATCGACTTCCGGCGGGTGCACGGGCGCTATATCGGGCCGGATCTGGGCCGCACCACGATCTGGGGCGTCGAGCGCGACGGCGCCTACTACGGCATGCCCACCAGCCATCCGCTGGCCGGCGTGACCACGGTCGAGGAGGTGGCCGCCTACCCACTGTGGCCCTCGCCCGATTGGTTCGACTGGTCGGGCCTGCGTGCGCAATGCGAGGCCTGGCGCGAGTATGCGGTGATCGGCGGGCCGTGGGTGGTGGTCTTCACCGACGCCACCGAACTGGTCGGCATGGCCGAGTTCTTCGAGAAAATGTACACCCACCCCGAAGTCATGCAGGCCGTGCTGGACCGCGTCGCCGATTTCTACTACGAGTTGGCCACGCGCTGCTTCGAGGCGGCGGCCGACGCCTTCGAGATCTTCTTCTTCGGCGACGATTTTGGCACCCAGGAGTCGCTGATCATCTCACCGAAGGCCTGGCGCGAGTTCTGCAAGCCCAACATCCGCCGTTTCGTCGAGCTGGGCCATCAGGCTGACCTGGAGGTCATGTTCCACTCGTGCGGCGCGGTGACCTCGATCCTCGACGATCTGGTCGATCTCGGGCTCGATGCGCTCAACCCCATCCAGCCGGCGGCCAAGGGCATGGATCTGGCCCGGCTCAAGGCCGACTACGGCGCGCACCTGACCTTCCACGGCGCGCTTGACCACCAGCACATCCTGCCGTTTGGCACACCCGACGAGGTGCGCGCCGAAGTGCGTCGCGTGCTCGACATCATGGCGCCCGGCGGCGGGTTCTGCCTGGCGCCGAGCCACGACCTGCTGCTCGATGAGTTCCCGCCGGAGAACATCGTCGCCATGTACGACGAGGCAGCGGAGTATGGGCGCTACTGACGGACCCACCTGGGCGGCCCAGAGCGGGAGGTGCCTGGTCGGCGCAGGCGAAACAACCGGCATCGCGCGCCCGCAAGGGAGGCCATGCCATGTCACGTTGCGCCGTGTCGGCCCGCCGTCTCACGCTGCTGGTGCTATGTGCCGCGCTGTCGGGCTGCGGGGTCATGCGTCGGGCCAAGACCCAGCTCTTCCCGCCGTGCAAGACGCTGGAGCAAGCGGTCAGGAGCCGATGGCCGGCCGAGGTCAGCCGGCTTATCCAGGCTGGCGCCGATGTCAACAAGCTGGCGTCCGACGGCACGCCGCTACTCATCCACGCTATCAGGGCGGATAGTGAGCCCATTGCCCGACTACTCCTCAACGCCGGCGCCGACCCCAATGCCAAGGCGACGGCAGACTACCTTGGGGAGAACGGCCGTCCGCCGCCACCGGGCTATGAGGTGACCGAGGCGGCCCGGCGCGAGGAGAGGGTGGCCTTGTGCGCGCTCGAGGTGGCCATCATACGGAAGCAGCGAGCCACCGTCGCCGACCTGCTCGATGCCAAGGCCGATCTGAGAGCCATGAATGTGCGCGGCCTGACGCCGTTGCACTGGGCGGCGCACTACGCGCGCACCGACATCGTGGAGTTGCTGCTCGAGCGAGGTGCTCCCGTCGACCTGCTGACACGGTTCGGCCAGAGCGCGCTGGAGATCGTGGTCTCTGGCGGCTATGCCACGGGCAACATGTACTGCGGCTGGGAGGGCGAACTGCTGGCCGCGCGCGACACGGCGGCGCTGCTCATCAACCATGGCGCGGACCTGCGCCGGCCGTTGACGAACGGCAACACACTCCTGATCGAGGCGTGTCAGCCGGTCAGTGCCGGCGCCATCCGGCGCGACATGGCCATGCTGCTCATCGACAAGGGGCTCGACTGCCGCGCCACCACCACAGAAGGGCTGACCGCCTTGTGGTACGCCTGCCACAGCGAAGCCAACCAGGACCTGCTGACGGTGGTCAGGGCGCTTCTGGCCCACGGCGCGGAACCGAACGAGGGGTGTGACCGCCAAGGCATGCGCGCGCTGCACTACGTCTGTGCCACCGAGGCCCGGCGCGCGGCCCGACAGAAAGCCGAGAGCCCCGAGGCAGCGGACCTCGTGCGTGCGCTGCTGGCCGCAGGAGCCGACCCGCTGGCCAAGAACGGCGAGGGCCGAACGCCGCTGGCCATCCTCGACCCCGAGCTCTGCCCCGAGACGGCCAAAGTGCTGGGCCGGGCCCGGCCTACCAAGCCAACCGCTTGACCACCTTGCCGTTCTCGGCAAACTCCACCGCCCGGTAGGCGCCGCGCGGCACGCGGACGATCAGCGGGCAGGCAAAGGTCGCGTCGACGTTCTGGTGGGTGTTGGCCAGGTATTCGATGCGCAGCACGCCGTCGAGCACGGTCACGTGGCGCACGCGGTACTCATAGAAGTCGTGCCCGCGATGGATGGCGGCGAACACCACGCTGTCGGCGAAGGCGTTCTTGGGCAGACGATGCTGCCGGTCGTCCATGACGAAGCCGGCGCCGAACACGTTGTTGTAGGCGGCCTGGTCGCGTAGCGCCAGGAACGAGGTGGGCGCGTCGGGCTCGAACGTGTTCTTGACGAAGTAGCCGTCGTGCTCGTCGTGCTCGACCAGCGTCACCAGCGGCCAGTCCTTGGTCTGCGCCAGCAGGCGGTCGAGCTCCTTGGCATCGGGCAGGATGCTCCGCAGCCCGTCCAGCCGGGCGCGCGTCTCGGCGGTCCACGGCTCGTCGTCGGCCAGCAGGTCGAGCGGCCGGTCGGTGCGCAGCGTCAACAGGCAGTGCGGCGCCGCCAGGGGCGCGATGGGCTTGTCGGCCAGTTCCAGGAAGCCCTCGGCGGCCAGATAGTCGAGCATGGCGCCGGCCTTGTCGGGCGCCACGGCGGCCAGATGCGCCGGCGCGGGCGCGCCGTCGAGCGCGGTACCCAGCGTCAGTTCCGCCGACTGCCCGTCCTTCGGGCCGGACACGGAGATAGTCAGCGAGAGCGGCCAGGGATGCAGCTTCTGCTGCTCCGCGCGCGCCTCGGCCAGCGGGCACAGGCCGCGCTTGATGAACACCGCGCGCCCGCCATCGAAGGTCACCCGCAACCATGCGCCGCGCTTGAGGCCGGCCAGCGTGGCGGGCTGGCCGTCCCACTGCACGCTGGTGGCGTCGGTCGTGGTCAGCTCGACCAGCTTGTCCTGGAAATCCACCTTGGCCCGGAGCGTGAGCTTGCCGCCCTCGGCGGCGACCAGCTTGCCGACATAGGTGTTCGGCGGTTCGGCCAAGGCGGCGGTGACGGCGAGCAAGCCGGCAACGATGACGAGACGCTTCATCTGGTACTCCCTGCGCGCTGTGCGGCACGACGCTGGTAGTATGCCACGGTGGCGGCGGACCGCAGGCCCAGGCCGGCCAGGCGGACCGGTTCGCCTGGGCGCGCCGCCGTCTCACCGCAGGTTCGGCGCCGGCGGCGCCACCTCCGGCGGCAGCGGCGCCGGCGCGGCGTGGTCAGTGCGCGCCGCGCGGCCGAGCTGGCCGACGCTCACGCGAATGCGGCTGTCCACCAGTTCGGGCACGTTGTAGCTGTACCACAGCGTGTCGTAGTAGTCAGCTCGGCGCTGGGGCAGCAGCAAGGCCGGATGCAGCCGGCCGGCGGTGTCGAAGTAGCTCAGGTAGAGCTTGGTGAACAGCCCGTCGGCGCGTTTGCTGGCGAAGACCACCCAGCGCCCGTTGCGCGACCAGCCATGCCACGATTCCGAGCGGTCGGAGTTGATGGCCACCGGCACGCTCGCGCCGGTCGTCAGGTCCAGCAGGCCCAGATCGCTACTGCGCCGGTAGGCCGGGAAGCAGCTGTAGTCGCACTCGCAGAACATCAGCCAGCGGCCGTCCGGCGAGACCCGCGGGAAGAGCTGGCTGCGGCCGGTATCGCGCGCGGCCAGCACCGTTTCCGGCTGGCCCCATGACCCATTGCCTGGGTCATAGGTGATGCGGCAGAGGTCGTAACGCACCTGGTCATAGCCGGGCGGCGGGATCAGCTCACCGCTGGGCCAGGTGCGCGGTGCGCGGCAGTAGTAGAGCGTACGGCCGTCGGGCGCCCAGCAGGGATAGGTGTAAAGGTAGTCAGGCGATGACAGCGCCGGTGTGGTACTGAACTGATCGCGCTCGGAATCGAACAGGACCAGGCCCGACGACAGGTCGAAGGCATCACGCGTCTCCTCGCTGGCCACATGGAACATCTGGCGCACCTGGTTGACCGAGTAGACCGCCAGCTTGCCGCCGGGGTGCCAGGTGCCATGACCCGCGGGCTGCCGTAGCGCCGTCACACGCCGCCCGTCCACCACCAGCGTGCGCGGGCCGAAGTCGGTCGAGCGCGTCTGCAGCGTGAACCGCTGGCCCGAGCCCTGCCAGAAGCAGTGGCAGTTGACGCAGCCGCCCACCTGATGCCCGCTCATGACCAGGCGCTCGCCGTAGCCAGTCAGATCACGCTGGTAGCAGCCCACCTCGCGCACCAGGTTGTAGCCGGGTGTGAGCAGGCGGTAGACCAGGTAGCGGTCGACCGATTCGGCCGCCACCGCCAGCCGCAGCGGTTGGTAGCGGGCCCACTGGCCCGACGGCTGGCGCACCGAGACGGTCAGGGTCAGGTCGCGCCCGCGGTTGGCCGCCAGCAGCCGGCGCCAGCTCCGTGGCGAGAAGCACACGTCGCGACCGCGGCCCGCGGCCCAGATCGCGCGCCGGCCGCCGGCCAGCGCCACATGCCAGGCGGTGCCCGGCTCGTGGATGCGCAGGCCCGGCGCGGCGATGTTGGGCGGCAGTACGACGCCGGCCAGGTCGGGCTCCAGCCGCGGCGCCTGCGCCAGGTCGGCCACTCGCCCCACCGGTCGCGGCCCGGGCCAGCGCATCGCTACCACCGCGAGGGCCGCGGCCAGCGCCAGCAGCAGAGCGCGTCGTCGGGTCATCGCGGCACTCCCGACACACCGAACATGCGGTAGTAGTAGTAGGTATCGGCGAACGCGGTCTGCCACACGCGCAGCGCACAGCGCGGCACGCGGCGCGGGGCGTAGAGCACGTCGACCATGCGGTCGCGGTCACAGCCCATGGCGCACCGCAGGTCGTCCAACCGCTTGCGCGCCGCGGCGCTGATCGTTCGGCGGCCGGTGTCGACCGGCTTGCCGGTGACGATCTCCTGGCACAGGAGCGCCTCCTCCACATGCCGGGGCAGCGTGTCGCGCGCCGGGTCGACCAGTGTCGGCAGCGCGACGGCGATACGGTCGATGCGGTTGTTGAACAGGTACAGCGCCAGCAGGTACTCCTGCGCCAGGCGATTGTCGGGATGCTCGCGCGTTGCCTGCTCCAGCAGCGGCTCCAGCCGCTGCTGGTCGTAGCGGTCGGCGCGCACGCGGTTCGCGCTCAGCGTGCGCTGCATCTCGTCTCCCGCCAACGCGGGATCGCTGCGCAGTCGCCGCAACAGCGGGCGGGCGCCGGCCGGGTCGCCGGGCTGTGCCGCGGCCATGTGGAGGAAGACGCGCGCGGCCTGGGGCCGGTCCTTCATCAGCTGGACACGCGCCATCGGCACGAGGAGCGCGGGATAGGTGCCCTGGGTCTCCAGCGTCTCGTGGAACGCGTGCTCGGCCTCGTTGACCAGGCCCAGTTGCAGGTCGAGGTCACGCAGCAGCAGCCCGCACTGCGCCCGCATCACGTCCTCGGAGCCGCCGGCGGCGAGCTGGGGGTTGTCGCGCATCGTGCTTAGCGCGTTCAGGCCCAGGCGCAGCAGCCGGTCGCCGACCTGCCCGGTGTGGGCGAGAGCCATCAGCACGTTGTAGGCATCGTACTGGGTCATGGCCTGCGGCGCGATCGGCTCGGCCGCGGCCAACAGGCCCGGCCAGTCACCGCGCGCGGCGCGTTTGTGCAGTTCCAGGCCCCGGCCGGCCACCTCGTTCCGCCCCACACACGCCAGCAGCGCACAGACCACGAGCGGGGCCAGCCAGGCTAGCCGCGGCTGAGCGAACTGTGTCAGCCTCGGCGCCAGCACGGCCGCCACGAACAGATAGGCGAGCAGGCCCACCGCCGCGACACGCGCCAGGCCGCTCTGACCAAACCCGGACAAGCCCGGCACCAGCGCCGCATAGACCATGGCCAGCGGATCGTCGAACCACACCAGCCAGACCAGCGCCGGCATCCACAGCGGCGCGGCCAATACCGCCGTGGCCAGCGGCCAGGCCGGCCGTCTGGCCTCGCCGACGGCCAGCAGCGGCACCGCCACCAGCGCCGGGCCGCCCAGCAGGCAGTAGAGCGCGATCAGGCCGGGCAGAATCACCGCCGCCCGCCGGCCAGGACGCGTCTCGCGCCAGCGCAGCGCGGCGCCGGCGGCCCACAAGGCCAACGCCCAGCCCACCTGCCAGTCGAGCAGGTGATGGTAGCGGCCGTCGAGCAGCAGGCACAGCAGGAACGGGCCGTAGCGCAGGCCGGGCACCCGTCGGCCGGTGGCGCCGGCGACAGCGTAATCAGCGGCCACCGCCACACACGCCGCGGCCAGCGCCAGAAGGCCGGCGGCCAGACCCGGCCAGATCCAGAGTTGGGAGAGCCACGCGCAGCCATAGCCCAGCAGCCCGCCGGCCACTTGACCGTGGGCGCGGACGAACACCGCGTCCGGGCTGAAGGCCGGCAGGCCGGTCAGGCTGGCGCCGAAGTAGACGCGGCTCGGGTCCACCCAGCGCCACAGCCAGACCCAGGCCACCAGCACGCACAGTGCCAGCCGCGCATCGCCCTGCCCTCGACGCCGTGGTGTCCTGTCCACCATGACTTCCCCTACCCGCTCGCTTCCACCGGCTCGGCCGGATTCCTGCATCGGCCTGATCGCCCCGTGATACCATCGGCGGCCAGCGAGGACGGCCTGCCATGAGCCCCAAAGAGAACCTCCTCCGCACTATCGCCCGCGACCAGCCCGCCTGGGTGCCCAACGGCCTGGAATCCGTCGTGACCCTCGGCCCGCCGGTGGTCGAGCGGCCCGGCGCGGCGGGATACGACGCCTTCGGTGTGCACTGGTCGTATGACCCCGCGGCCGAGGGCGGCACCTACCCTACGCGCGGCGGCCACCCCGTGACGGACCTGCGGCGCTGGCGCGAACAGGTGACGATCCCGGATGTCGCCGCGCTCGACTGGTCCGCTGTCCGCGGGCGAGGCCTGGCCATCGACCGCGAGACGCATCTGGTGCAAGGTTTTGTGGAGATGGGGCTGTTCGAGCGCGCCTACCTGCTGCTGGGCATGGAAGAGGCGCTGATGGCCTTCGTCGGCGAGCCCGAAGCCATGGCTGATCTGCTCGGCGCGCTGGCTGACTACAAGATCGCGCTGATCAGCGCCTTTGACGACGCGGTGCCGCTGGACCTGCTGTGGTATGGCGACGACTGGGGCACGCAGACCGACCTGTTCGTGTCACCCGCGGTGTGGCGCGCACTGCTCCGGCCCCCGCTGGCGCGCATCTATGCCTGCGCCCACGAGCGCGGCATCCTGGTCAACCAGCACTCCTGCGGTCGCATCGAGCGCATCTTCGGCGACATCGTGGCACTGGGCGCCGCGCTCTGGAATCCCTGCCAGCCCTGCAACGACCTGGCAGCGCTCAAACTGGCCTACGGCGACCGCATCGCCTTCCATGGCGGCATCGACAGCCAGTTCGTGCTGGACCGGCCGGGTGTCACGCCCGACGAGGTCCGTGCCGAGGTGCGCCGCCGCATCGACGAACTGGGCGCCGGCGGCGGCTACATCGCCGGGCCCAGCCACGGCGTGCCCTACGACCCCGACCTGATCGCCGCCATGAACGACGAGATCGCTGCGTATGGGCGGTGAGAGGATTGGCGCTGCCCCAGGCCAACCCACCGCCTGACGCCACGCACGGCGGGAAGGAACAGCAGGCATGGACTCCACGACGACAGTGACCATCGACGTGATCGACCCCGAGATGACCCAGATCGTCGACCCAGCGGTGGCCGCGACGCAAGTTGCCGCGGGCCGGCAGTTCACCGAAGGCCCGGTGTGGCTGGCCAGCGCGGGCGAGTGGCTGTTCAGCGACATTCCCGCCAGCGCGCTGTTCGCCTGGTCGCCTGCTGGCGGGCTGCGTGTCTTCCGCTCGCCATCCCACAAGGCCAACGGCAACACGGTCGACCGCGAAGGCCGGCTGGTGACCTGCGAGCACGAGGCCCGCCGCGTCACCCGCACCGAGCCCGACGGGTCCATCACGGTCCTGGCCGACAGCTATCTCGGCCGGCTGCTCAACTCGCCCAACGACGTCGTGGTCAAGCGCGACGGCACCCTCTGGTTCACCGACCCGCCCTATGGGCTCGAAGGGCGAACCAAGGAGCAGGACGGCCACTACGTCTTCCGCCTGGACCCCGGCGCGCACGAACCGGTGCCGGTGGCCAGCGACTTCTCGATGCCCAACGGGCTTTGCTTCGCGCCCGACGAGCGCGCCCTGTACATCGCCGACAGTTGCGGCACCCGCCACCATGTGCGCCGCATGACCGTGAACGCCGACAACACGCTGGCGGACGACGGCCTGTTCGCCGAGATCACGCCCGGCGCGCCCGACGGCATGAGGGTCGATGCCGCCGGGCGCATGTTCTGCACCGCCGGCGATGGCGTGCAGGTGTTCCGCCCCGACGGCACGCTCATCGGCCGCATCCGCACGCCGCGGACGGCGGCCAACTGCTGCCTGGGTGGCCCGGACGGGCGCGAACTGCTGATCACCGCCGTCAGTGAAGTGTGGTTGGTGCCACTGCGGTGAGGCGACGGTCGGCAAGCCGCCAGATCAGCGCGGTGAGCAGCAGCGCCAGCCCATGCCAGCCCAGGCGCCACCACCAGCCGACGGACTGTGGCCACGGCTGGGTGCCGGCGTCGGCGAGCTTGGCCCACACCAGGAAGGCATCGGCCACGGGCAGCCGACCGAAAGCGTAACGCTTGCCGCCACGCCAGGTGTAGGGCGCCCCCAGCAGCTCCAGCGACTGCAACAGCGGCTCGGCCAACGCGCGGTCGCCCTGCGCCAGCGCCGGGCCCAGCGCGGCAAACGACGCCACCGCGCCAACCCCGCCCACGATGGGACCGGAATCGACATCCATCGGCCCGCGCTCGCCCCGTGGGTATTCGCGCACGCCCGGCAGGCCGGCCGGTCCGCCGGCGAACAGCGCTCGGAACCGGGCGTAGTCACGCCTGGCCCACGCGGGGTCGACCGCCGGCAGAAACCGCAGCAGCAAGGCTTGCGAGCTGCCCCGCGCGCCGGTCAGGCAGGCGCCGCTGGGCCAGTCGGCCTCGTGTGGCAGGAGCCCGGTGGCCGGGTCCAGACGGCTCTCGATGAGCCGCCGCCAGCGTGCCACGGTGGCGCCGTAGCGCGGCGCGAGCAGCCGGTCATGCGCGCAGAGCGCGGCCATGGCGACCACGCTGTCGCACGGCCAGGAGCGCGCCGGGTAGGCCTGCAGATAGGGCGTCGCCGCGGCCTCGAAGGCCGCGGCCAGCGACCGGCAGCCCGCCTCGAACCGCGCCACCTCCGCCGCATCGCGGGCCGCCGCCGGCACGAGCGACAGCGCCTCGGCCTGCAACCAGGCGGTCCAGCCCGCGGCGAACACCCCGCCGGGCGGCTCGCTCACCCCGCGGAACGGCGCCATGCCTTCCTCGCGACCCAGCTGGTCCAGCGCCCAGCGCGCCTCGACCACCGCCTCGCCGCGGCGGCGCTCGTCGGCCCGGCCCAGCGCCACCCAGCTCAGCCCGTACAGCGCATGGACGAAGAACCAGCCCTCGGGGAAGAGGTCCTGCATCCGCTGGCCGCCGCCATGCCGCAGGTCCCAGCCCAGCCAGCGGAGTTGCGCCGGCGCGTCGCGCGCGGGCAGCCGCGGCAGATAGAGGCGCGCCTGGCTGACCACGATGAGCGCGGTCAACAACGCGGCGGCCAAGCGCTGGCGTCGCGGGGATCCCCGGCGATACCAGGCGCGGAAGTCTCGGCTGACTGTGTCGGGCACTATGCACCTCCGGCTCGGGCCAGTGCCCCGCTCTGGCGAAGTCGCTCAGGCGCGCGTCGCCTCACGGCCAGCTTGGGCAGCCCAAGATCGGCGTTGACCGGCTTGACCGAGTCCCACCGAACCACGCCGGCTCTCATAGCCAGCCAGGCCGACGAGCCAGTCGGTGGGCCGGCGTTGGCCGGGCTCGACGCGCAGCCGTCGGGCATGGTGGCGCAACGAGTTCATCCGCTCTTCGGGTAGCGTCGTCCAGTCCAACGACCGCTGGCCGTCCCCTGCGCGGGCATGGCCACCCTCGACCATGAGCCGGTACGCACACCGCGGCGGCTGTGCTCCTTCCGGGAGTCTGGTCTGCGGGGGAGCCGACGTCAAGCAAAGGCGAAGGCCCCGTCACCCCCGCGCACCAGCCTCTTCCGCACCCACGGGCAGCGGCAGGCTGATGCTCTTGGGCTCGATCCTTAGCACGGCACCAGTGACCGCATCCAGCGCGATGAAGTCGGCGATGCGTCCCTGGCGGAAGCCCGATGGCGGCGTCAGACCGATCAGCCAGGCCGGCCCATCGTTCGGGGCATCACTATAGTGCAGGCGCAACTGCACCTGGTCCTCGGCGATCACCAGAGACCGGTACCGGTGCAACTCGGCGCCGGCCAGGCGGAGTGCCTCGGCACGACTGATCCGCGGCTCGATGCGCGCGCCGGGCGCACGATACATGCGCCACGACAGCAGCCGGCCGGCGGGCACCGAGAACGCCATGTCGGCGTCGTCGCCGGCATGGGCATCGCCTTCCATGGCGGTCCAGGCGTAGGTGGCGCTATCCGTCAGCTCGTCGGGCTGCCGAGCCAGGCCAAGGGGCTCGGTCACGCCGGCCAGGGCCAGCAGCCGCCGCGCTTTGGCCAGCAGTTCCTCCTCGTCGATGTGGTCCGCGGGGATGGGCTTGGCCCAGTCCACCCGCAGGTGCGCCAGATAGGGCCCGCGCGTGTTGACGGTCGCCAGCGCCATGCCGGCCGTAATGCCAGCCGCGGCCGGCCAGCTCACGCGCAGCGCGACCTGCTCGTCAAGGCCGACGAGGCGCCGCCCGGTGGGTCGAGCCACCACCTGCCCGGCCGGCAGCCCGAGCAGCCGCTCCACCAATGCGCCAGCCGCGCGGATCGCGGCCAGCGCGGCGGCATCGTCGCCCGCGGGCACGCTACGCGCGGGCGCCAGGGCGAGCATGACAGCCAGGAGGATTGCTGCGGGTCGCATGGTCTTTAGTTGGACACCGCCGCGCCATGTCTTCCACATGACCTCGAGAGCGCGTCACTGCGTTGTCGGTCGCAGGGAACGGGTGGCGCTCCCGTTACCCGCTCGCCGCCACCCGGCCAACCAGCACGTGCCCGCACGGCACGAAGCCGGCCTTCTGCAGCGTGCGCTGCGAGGCCAGGTTGTCCACGTTGCAGCGCGCGGCCGGGATGTGGCCGGCCTGGTAGCACCAGCGCTTGAGTTCCTGCACCAGGAATGAGCCGACGCCGCGGCGTCGGAAGCCTTCGTTGACCGCCATGTAGATGTCGCCGTAGGGCCGGTTGTAGTGGAACAGCACGCCGCCCGTGCCGGCCACCTGGTCGTCGATCTCAACCACGCCACGCCAGCGCAGTTGCTCGGGCGTGGCCTCGGGCTCCTCCTCGGCGGTCGCCTGCCGCATGGTGGCGCCAGCCACACTCAGCGCGGTGACGAAGCGGTCGTGGAAGAGTATCGCCTCGCTGGCCACCTCGACGCAATGACGATGCAGCAGGATGGCCGCGAGCGTGTCGTTGCTCTGCACCTCGACCTTCACCGCCGCACTGACCCGCAGGAACGCGGCATACAGGTCAAGCAGACGCTGCCGATGGGGCGGCGCAACGTAGATCTCGATCACCGTGGGCTCCCCCTGCCACGGGCCCGCCGACGCCACCGAGCCGTAGCCAACCGGCGCGCCGTCGAGGGTGAGCAGGTACTCCTGCGTCCAGCCGGGCCTGCCCGGCACGGAATCCTTGGTGACCTGACAGGCCATCTCCAGCCGGTGCATGTCGCGCCAGAGGCGCACCTCGTCCAAGCTGACCGGCGCCACGCCGATCGCGCCGTGCTCTGCCGCCATGGGCTGCTCCCTGTGTCGTGAGTATTGTGCTACTGCCGCGAGGCCACGTCATTGATGGCGGTTCGACTGGGACGCGACGGCCGGCGCGTCCCACGGACGGGGCCGTGTGGCTCCGTCGCCGCGGCGTCAGTCCACCCGCACCTGGCCCAGCGGGTACCAGCCCGCCGCATCGCGACCGGCCACGCCCAACCGTATCGCCGGCTCGTCGCGCCACGGGTCGAGGATGCTCAGCGCCAGGTCGAACTCGCCGCTTGGCAGGTCAGGCGGCAGCGCCAGAGCCTGGTTGACGAAGAAGTCGCCCGGCAGCCACTCGCGCGGGTCGGCGGCCAGGGGCAGGAGCCAGCGGTCGGCGCCGCGCACCAGGCTCAGCGCCGGCCGGAACGCGCGGTAGGCCGGTGCCACGCCACGGTTCTCCCACCAGCTCTCGAACCGGAACTCGCCGCCGCGCGTCACGGTCGGGTCGAAGGCCAGCTTCCGCGGCACGAAGCGGTAGCCCATGTGGTTGAGCCAGCGCTCCACCTGCGGCCACCACGCGTCCGGTACGGCCGAGGACTTGGCGTTGAAGCTCGAGATGTGCCATTTCAGCGACTGCTCGATGATGTAGTCGATGTCCCAGCCGAGGTCGTGCCAGTGCCGCATGACCCAGCAGACCTCGAGGCTAACCGGCGCCTTGCGCCAGGCGTCGGTGAAGCCACAGGCCTCGATCTGCTGCGGGTAGAGGTCGTACATGTGGCACCAGTTGGCGTTGAACCCACCGAGATCGCCAAGGCAGTCGGCGCGCCAGCCCAGATCGCGCCGGGCCAGGCCGTAGCGGTTGGTGGCGGGATCGGTCAGCATCATCAACAGCGGCGTCCGCGGAAAGGCGTCGAGGTAGGCATCGACCAGCGCACGCCGTGTCGGCTCGGTCAGCTCGGCGGACCCGGCGCCTTCGCCCCAGGCCCCAACAATCGCCAGGTCGACGCTCTCCAGGCGCGGGTCGCCGTCGTAGCGCCCTGATCGGCCGCGGTGCCATACGGCGCCACACGGAGCAGCAACGTCTGACCGCGCTCGGCGGCAGTGGCCAGGGCGCGGTCCAGCAGCTCAAAGCGGATCTCGCCGTCCGTCGGCTCGAGGAAGCACCAGTAGATGCGGTGGTAGGCCAGGCTGGTCATCGGCTGACCCGCGACCGCCAGGTTGCCGTCGAAGGGCTGGTACTCGATCGGGTAGCCTTCGGTCCATCCCGTGCCGTCGTTGAGCGCATCACCGGCAAAGCGCTGGAAGGTCATGAAGCCGATACCGGGATTGGTCAAGACGTCGGCGATCGGCTTGGGGCGGACGACGGTGGGTTCGGCGGGCATGGCGGGGCTCCGTGCCGGCGGCTACGCCCTGCGCGGCGGGAGTCCTCCGTGCCGGTCGGGAAGACGGAGCCGCGCAGTCGCCTGTCAACTCCGGGCAAGTGACCCGGGCCGCGGCCCCGATACGCCAGATCGGGCGGTCACCGTGTGGCGCCGTCGCCCTTGTCCACGCGGAATCCGTCGACCGCCAGGCTGGCGCCCCGACGCAGCACGGCGGTCAGCGTGTAGCGACGCGCTGGCAGGCCGCCCAGGCTGAAGGAGACCGCGGGCGCCTGGGCCGTGGCGTGGTAGTGGTTGGCGCGGCGGACGAGCGTGCTGTCGAGGAAGAAGTCGACCGTGCCGCCCGCCGGGTCCAACCGCGAAACGAAGTCCACGCCAGTGCCCTCGAAACTGACCTGGCAGAAGTCCTCGCGGCCAACGGTGGTGTGCAGGTCGCCGCTCAGTGCCCCGGGCGCGGTTGCGGCCTGCCACTTGCCCTGGTTGGGCAGGTACACCCTGAACATGTCGATCTCCATGTAGGTGCCGCTCTTCTTGACGCCACGCAGCCGGTGCGGGCCGGCAGGCAGACCGCGTAAGGCCAGTTTGAGGTTGCGCGCCCACATGCCCTGGGCCATGTCCACCGTGCCTTGGAAGACGTCGTCCAGGTAGAAGTCTATCTGCGCGCGGCCGCCGCCGCAGTTGGACAGGAACTCGACGCCCGTACCCTCGAAGGGCAACGTGAACGAGTCGCCATCGGCCGTGGCGTAGTGGATATCGGCCTCCAACTCGCCCATGTCGCGCCCGGTCTGATGGTGCCAACTGCCGCCCGTGTAAACGATGCTGGGATGCGTGTCGTTGAGCGTGACCAAGGTGCCGTAGACCACCGACGGCGCGTTGTCGTTGACCGCCTGGCCCACCTGAAAGGCGTCCAGCAGCAGGCGGCCGACACCGCGCAGCTCACCGCGTAGCGAGTGTGGGCCGTCGGCCAGGCCGACCCGCTTGTAGACGGTCTGGCGCGTGCCACCTGTCTTGGGCAGGTCGATGATGCGGTCGGCCGCGCCGTCGATCGACAGCGCCAGTCGGCCACCTTCGCGAGCCGCGCTGACGACGAGCGCCACCTCGGTGCCGTTGAAGGCCAGTGTGAAGCCCGCGCCGTCGGCGGCGCTGGTGTGTATGTCGTCCTGGTACTCGCCCATGCCGCGCGCCTGGCCATAGGACCAGCCGCGCCCGCTGTAGCGCACCGACGCGCTGGTGTCGTTGACCAGGCCGCGGCCGCCTTGGCTGGCCACGCTCAGTTCGATGACGGTGTCCAGCGGATCCCAGGCGTCATCAGGCCCGAGCGTGACCTGCACCCCACGGCTGTCCTGGTGCAGCGGCAACGGCCGGCCCGTGGCCAGCAGATGCGCCGAGCCAAAGACCTTGCCGTCGGCGGGCGCCGGCAGCTCCAATGTCCTGGTCGCGGGCGGCTTGAGCACATGCAGGTACTCGCTGCGATCATCGGGTGACCGCGTGGCCACGCCCCAGGTCAGCGCAGCCATGGCCGTGCCGGTGGGCGTTGGGTAGGAGGTGCTGGCCAGCGTGCCTTTGATGGACCGCGCGATGGGCGCAATCAGCGCGCCGACGCGCTGCATGGCGGGCAGGACGCCGGTCTCCCAACCGCCGCCTGGGTACGGGCCCGCGGCCCAGAAGGTGCCGCCGCCATCGAGGCAGGTACCGGCCTGCATCACCGTGAAGCGGAAGATGCCCTCCGGCGTGTAGGGCACGGCGTTCTGACCGCGTGGCACCTGCGCGCTCCACGTGCGAGACATGACGTGCGCAATGCCCTGGTAGGAGCCCACACCCCAGGTCAGCGGGTCGGCCGGTTGCTGGGAGGTGTACTCGGCCACGCCGAGATCACAGGCATACATGTTGCCGTAGAAGTTCTGCATCAACATGAGGTGCGGAGCGCGCGCCCGAATGGTGCGCTCCAGCCGCGGGAAGTCCTCGCGCTGGTCCATTTCGCCGGTGATGGTGTTTTCGTCGAGATACAGCCCGTCCAGCCGACTGCCGTAGCGCGTCGCCACCTCGCCATAGAGGTCGTTGAGGAAGTCGTTCCAGCGGTCGTTCGGCAGACCGAACACCGGCTGCTCGGGATGTGTGGAGAAGACGACGCGCAGGCCCTTGGGCCGCACCGCATCGATCATGTCGCCCA
>JACRKZ010000147.1 GCA_016235455.1 Armatimonadota bacterium
TCGGGCAGGTACATGGCCCAGTAGGTCAGCGGCGGCTTCTTCCAGCGGTACTCGTAGTTGTAGTACGGCGTGATCAGGTCGCCGTTCTCGATCATCTCGCGCGTAGCTTCGGTGTAGATAGCCTCGTCGACGTTGAACACGCCCACATGGCCCAGGAACAGCACGTTGAAGACGAAGACGCCGACGGCGAGGAGCAGTTCGGGACGATAGCGGGTGAGCATGGGCGCGTATACCTGCGGGGATTATAGCGCCGAGTGCGCAGATAGACCAAGGACGCCATCACCGATGGTGCAGTTGGCGTGGTGCAGGCTGGACCCGACACCCAAGCGCGTTCGGCGCGCTACTTGCGGCGCCCTCTGCCGTTGTTCGCCGCGTGGGTGCGACCGTGCCCGCCGGGCTTGGCCGTAGGCGCGGCGCCCGCGTCTGGCGCCGTTGGCGTCGCGCCGTCCTGGCTGCCGTCTCCGAGTGCTTTCCGAAGGAAATCGGTCAACAGCTTCGACACCCAGCCGGTAACGCCCGATGAGAGGCTGCCTACGACCGGCGTCACGACCCGCGTGTTGACCGGCCACACAGAGATGCTCTTGAGCGCAACCACGGCGGCGATGGTTGCATTGTCGGTGCCGGTGCCTCGTGCTCGAATGAGGGCGTCTATGTGAGCCTTCATGAGTTGGTGGATCTTGAGCAAGGGCAGAAGCGAGAACCAGGTGGTTACCGCTAAGTATAGGATGCCGCAGACCAGGGTCAGAGTGCGTTGTCCCGCCGACCGGCGCCGGGTGAGCGACTCCGTCTCGTAATCAGAGACCCTCATGAGGACGAAGCTGGCGATGGCTAGCGCCTCGAAGATGTAGGACATGAACAAGGCTTGGCCGATGCCACCGAGGCCGAAGTAGTCGGCGTTGATGTTCGGCCCGAAAATCGATAGGTCGGTGGCCGGGCCAACGACGTTGATGATGTCGATGTCGATGGCGATGACCTTGCTGGTCACCTGCAGGAGGGCGACAAAGGCGGCGAAGTGGACGAGCGCACTCAGCATCCTGACTGCCCAGCCGACGCGCACCTTCCAGCTGGGTATGGCGTCGTTGCTGAAGTGGCGGAAGGTGTAGGGGCTGTCCCAGTAGCGGACCTTCTGCGTGGCGTGGCGGTGTCCATCGTCGCGCACGATGCCCGCGATGGTCAAGGCAAGGGCGATCACCCAGCACCCAATCGACCACGCGTCACCAGCGCAGAGCGCGCTTGCCTTGCCGAGGATGGGTGACCACAGGTGCGACTGCGTGCCCTCCACCGTCTGTCTGTAGCAGCTGTTCGCCGCGATCAGCGCCAGCGGGACCAGGAGTCCGTTGCCCAGGCTGGCGGACACATCGCGGCGCCAGCAGAGGACCAGTCGCTCCGTGTCATCGGCCCAAGCGTGCTGACCCAGCGCGGCCACCACCGCGGGGATCCCGGCGAAGAACGCCACGGCCAGGACGAACAGGCCCGGCCCGCTGTGGGCGGGGAGGCCGAGCCACGCGAGGACGTTGCCAAACAGTCCGAGAAGATCGTTGTGATACGGATTCCATGTGCCGACAGCGCCCACTGACATGCTCCCTGTCGTTTAGATACCTAACTATAGCAGATTGACAACGCTGGTATCAATGGTGCGGGGCATGACCGCGAGTCGGAGGACGACGCCATACGGGCAAAACGACCAACGCCCCCGGCCTTGAAAGGCCGGGGGCGTTGGAGTCTGGAGGTCGGCTAGGACCTAGTAGTCGCCGTAGCCGCCGCCGCCACCGGCGGGCGCCGCGGGGGCGTCCGTCTCGGGCTTCTCGGCGATGAGGGCCGCGGGGGCGTCCGTCTCGGGCTTCTCGGCGATGAGGGCCTCGGTGGTGAGGATCATCGCGGCGATCGACGCGGCGTTCTCGAGGGCGGTGCGGGTCGTCTTGACCGGGTCGTAGACACCGGCCTTGATGACGTCCTCGTAGGTCTCGGTCAGCGCGTTGAAGCCGACGTTGAACTCGCTCTCGCGGACCGCGTTGACCACGACCGAGCCTTCGTGGCCGGCGTTGTTGGCGATCTGGCGCAGCGGCTCTTCGATGGCGCGCTTGACGATCTCGACACCCGTGCGCTCGTCGTCACCGTCGACGGCCAGGCCTTCGAGGGCGGCCTGAGCGCGCAGCAGCGCGACACCACCGCCGGGGACGATGCCCTCTTCGATGGCCGCGCGGGCCGAGTTCAGGGCGTCCTCGAAGCGGTGCTTGAGTTCCTTGAGCTCGGTCTCGGTGGCGGCGCCGACCTGCACTTCAGCCACGCCACCGGCCAACTTGGCCAGGCGCTCCTGGAGCTTCTCGCGGTCGTAGTCGCTGTCGGTGTCTTCGATCTGGCGCTTGATCTGGTTGACGCGGCCCTGGATGGCGGCGACGTCGCCCAAGCCTTCGACGATGGTGGTCTTGTCCTTGTCGATGGAGATCTTGCGGGCGCGGCCGAGCTGCTCGACTTCGATGTTCTCGAGCTTGAGGCCCAGGTCTTCGGTGATGAAGGTGCCGCCGGTCAGCACGGCGATGTCGCCGAGCATGGCCTTGCGGCGGTCACCGAAGCCAGGCGCCTTGACGGCGGCGGCGTTGACGGTCCCGCGGATCTTGTTCACGACCAAGGTGGCCAGGGCCTCGCCCTCAACGTCTTCGCAGACGATGAGCAGGGGCTTGCCGGCGGTGTGCAGCTTCTGCAGCAGCGGCACCATGTCGTTGACGGCGCTGATCTTCTTCTCGTAGATCAGGATGTAGGCGTCTTCCAGCACGCACTCCATCGACTCGGGGTCGGTGACGAAGTACGGGCTGATGTAGCCCTTGTCAAACTGCATGCCCTCGACCACTTCGACCGTCGTCTCGCTGGTCTTGGACTCTTCGATGGTGATGACGCCGTCTTTGCCGACCGCGTCGATGGCCTCGGAGATGAGGTCGCCGATGCGGTGGTCGTTACCGGCGATGCCGGCCACGTTGGCGATCTCGTCCTTCTCGGAGACTTCGGTGGCCTTCTCGCGCAGATACGCGATGATGGCCTCGACAGCCTTGTCGATACCGCGCTTGATGAGCATCGGGTTGGCGCCGGCGGCCACGTTCTTCAGGCCCGCGCGGACAATCGCCTGGGCCAGCACCGTGGCGGTCGTCGTGCCGTCACCGGTGATGTCGTTGGTCTTGCTGGCCACTTCGCGCACCAACTGCGCGCCCATGTTCTCGTACTTGTCCTCGAGCTCGATCTCCTTGGCCACGGTCACACCGTCCTTGGTGATGACCGGGGAGCCGAACTTCTTGTCCAGCACGACGTTGCGGCCCTTGGGTCCAAGGGTGACCTTCACGGCGTTGGCCACGGCGTCCACGCCGCGCTCGAGCGCCTTGCGGGCATCCTCGGAGAAGGTGAGCATCTTGTCAGCCATTGTGTTGTAACCTCCGCTCAGTCAGCCGTCCGCACGGCCAGGATGTCGTCAGCGCGCAGGATCATGACTTCCTGGTCGCCGAGCTTGATCTCCGTGCCGCCGTACTTGGCGAAAATGATGGTGTCGCCGACCTTGACTTCGATCGGCAGGGCCTGACCCTTGTCATTGGTCTTGCCGGGACCCACGGCCAGAACGGTCCCTTCCTGGGACTTCTTCTTGGCCGATTCGGGCAGCACGATGCCGCCCTGGATCTGCTCGGCTTCTTCCTTGACCTTAACGACCACGCGGTCCTCTAGCGGACGCAGATTCATCGTAGCCTCCAGTTATCGGGGCCCCTCAGCCAGACAAAGTCGGCGGGTGGCCGTGCACGGGCGAGTAGCCTCGCTCGGTGCTAGCAAGCTCGCACCGTGCATAGGCTAGGCAGGGGGTGTCAACTGGGGGTCAATCGGTTGTCACGCGCGTGTAACGAGCGGGCGTCGGTAGGGCGGGCGTTGGCCGCGGACTCGTGGTGTCCGTTGGTCGTGTGGGCTCGGCGCCACGATCTGCCTCGCACTCGTCACGGAAGTACGCATGGAGCACGCCACTGTCGAGGGCCCAGTAGACCACCAAGAAGAGCGTGACCTTCCCGAGCATCGCCAGGATATAGATGACAGGCTTGATCATCGGGCTGACTGCGTCCAGTGTGTCTGGCAAGACAAGCAGCGGCTGGATGGCCACGTAGCCGTAGAGCACCACGAGCAACGATAGTGGCGGGCTGATGGCGCGGCTGTCAAGACGGCCAACAAGCAATGCCAGTGAGATGGTGCCCACGCTGCGGTCTGCGATGTCCGCCACGACGGTCCACGGGCCGCCGAGCGCGAACTGGGCAACCGCGACAGCCGTTGGCGTCAGCAAGGAGCACACGCCGATGATGATGCAGATCGGTGCCGTCACGGGCCGTCTGAGGTAGAGAACTGCGAAACACAAGATCGCAAACAGCCCTGGGAGGTTGCCCAGATAGCTGCCGACCACGTTGTCAATCTTGGTCAGCGTGCGCTCTGCAGCTGAGCCGGCCACCTGGAGGACGTCCTGGCGGACCGTATTGGTGGGTATTCCCACCGCTTCATAGATTGCCTTGAGCCGCTCGGCCTGGACCGAGTAGGGGAGCTCGGTTGGGCAAGCCGCCCGAGCCAACTCCATACGGTTGAGGCGCGCCGCGGCCCAGTACTTGTCTTGCAGCAGGTCGGCTGGGGCACTGGCGGGTGGCCCTGCGGGTACGGTCAGTCGCCTGGCTGTCGCGCGGCTGCACTCATGGGCAACGCTAATTGTGCTGTAGAGGTAGCTGACAAAGAACGACGCCAGGAACAGGCACCACCACAAGGCGAACTGTCGGAGTGCCTTCGTTCCACCAGGAGGGGGCTTGCGCGCCCAGCTGTCCAGGAGCGCCGCTGTGAGCAGGCTCATGATGAAGATGAGGACCACGTGGACGATGCTTGCCCACATCGGCCAGTAGGGGAACCAGTGCTGCTGCTGGGCGGAGTTGAGCCACTTCACAGCCAGGGTCACCGTGCCGGCAATGCCGCTTGTGGCGAACATCGTCCATATCAGGGTAGCGCGGCGACCCAGTCGCCCTAGCCACAGAGACAGTCGCTTCCGGTCATGCGCTGCGTTGTCGTGCTGGCCCTCGATCATGATGCCCCTCCTGGCGACGCGTGATGGATGCACGCGCGTCGCCAGCGCAGTTCGGCCAGGAGGCGGCGGGCCGATGTACCGTGCTGCCGCGCGCGTTGTTCTGTCACTCAATTGTAGCTAGGCGCCATGCGTGCGGCAACGCTATGCGGGGAGGCGGCGTAACACGGACTGACTCCACACCGTTGCGGTAATCGGCGCGCCAGTGCAAGCGGCCCTGCGCCGGTCAGCCGGATGTGGTGCTGGCCGCGTTCCTCTCAGCCTGCGCCGAGCCCAAACACCTCCCGCGCATTACCCACCATCAGCCGCCCCGCGGCGGTGACCGCCTGCGCCTCCGACATCAGCCCCTCATCCACCTCGGCCTGGAGCGCGCGCGTCAGCCAGGTGCGCGCCTGGTGGGCGTAGGCGGCCGACGAGATGGGCCAGCCGGTGTCGCCGCCGAAGGCCAGCAGCTTGTTGAGCGGTGCGGCGTGCAGCCAGTGCCGGATGAAGTCGCGGACCGACAGTGGCGCCATGCTCCAGGCCCAGCAGCAGTCGCCGCAGAGGTTGGCGCCATTCTTGGCCAGCGAGATGGTGTCCTCGCAGAAAGGTGGCGGGCGGGCATGAGCATGACGGGGCGAGGTGGTAGCGCCCCAACAACAGCGCCCGCAGGCTGTGGCGGTGCCCTGGAGCCAGGTGCGCGCGGTACTCCGGGCAGTGCCGGGCAAGGTGCTGCTGGCGGTGGACACCTGCCACAGCGGTGGCGTGACCGGCGCGCGAGCGCTGTCGCGCAGCGACTACGCGGACCTGCTGCGTGATGCCGTGACCGATGAGGTGGGGCTGATCACCTTCGCCAGTTGCCTGCCGCACGAGGTCAGCCTGGAAGACGAAGCGTGGCGCAACGGCGCGCTGACCAAGGCCATGACCGAGGGCCTGGCCGGCGGCGGCGACCTGAACAAGGACGGCGTGGTGACGCTGGCGGAACTGGATGCGTTCATCGCCGAGCGGGTCAAGGCGCTGACCGGGGGCCGGCAACATGCGACGACGGATAAGCCGACGACGATCCAGAGCACGTTGCCGCTGGCGGTGGTCAAGTAGGCGGATGCTCGGCGCCGACTACTCCCAGGGCGCCCGCCGCGCCTCGCGCCATCGCGCGTAGGTGTCGCGTAGCGTGACGCCAGCGGGCTTCAGGCTGCCGTCCAGCCGGATGACGCCAAACGACTGCTCGCCCTTGCCCATCCAGTCGGGCTTGAAGTGGAAGGCACACCAGTTGGCGACGCCGGCCACGTGCACGCCGGACTTCACGGCGTCCTCGACGCCCTCGATGACCCACCGGGTGATCTGTTCCTGTCGCGCCTCGGTGGCGTCCCGGCGCACGTCGTCGGGCGCGCTGGCATAGCCGAACTCGCCGATGATCAGCGGCCGGTTGTCGATCTGCTTGGCGGTGCCGCGGAGATCATCGGCTGCGTTGCGCACCGGCGGCTGGCCCGCGGGCTGGACGCCGACCGAGCCCGAGTAGTGGTGGTACTGGGCGACGGGTGGCTTGACGCCGAGCGACCACAACTGGTCGAATTGCCACGCCAGGCCCACCGTGGCCAGGTGCTGCGTGTCGAGTTGGGCCAGGTAGGCCCACATGTCCGCGAGCCATCGAGCCAGCTCGGGCGTGGCCTTGGGGCCGTCGTTGCCGCCGGGCTCGTTCATCAGGTCCCACATCAGGATGCGGCCATCGTGAAGGAACGGCTCGACCCCGGTACGGAAGAAGCGACGCTGCATCAGCAGGTCGTCTTGGCGCCCGGCGCTGCCGATGGTCAGCATGACCTTGACGCGGTGTCGCGCCGCCACGCGCAGCAGCGTCTCCACGCGGGCCAGGACTGTTGCGGTGAAGCTACCATCCCGGCGGTGCAGGCCGGCGTCCGGGTCGAAGTTGTAGAACGTGCGGATCCAGTTGATGTTCAGGCCGTCCAGCTCACGGAATTCGGCCTCCAAGGCCGTTTCGTCCATTGCTCGCCACAAGCCTGGCCAGGGCTGGACGCGCGGATAGTAGTTGGTGCCGCGCAGGCTGAGCGGCTGCAGGTCGGCCAGACCCACGCACGGCGAGCGCGGTATGCGCACCGTGGCAGTCGCCAGCGGGATCGCCAACTCCCCCTGCCAAGCCACTGCGTCGTCCTGGACAAGCCGCACGGGCAGGCGGGCAGGGGCGGGAACCGGCACCCAGACCGTGTCGTGCGCACCGCCAGGCGGGACATCGAGGATCTCGCGCCGGACCGCGCCGGCCTCAAGCCGCAGCCCACGCAGCGGCACACCGCTCGGGTTGGTGAGGGCCAGCGTGATCATGCGCTCATCACCAGCCGGTGTCTGCCGCACGATGGCTGGCTCGTCTGGCACAACGATGACGCTGGGCGCCATGGCACAGAGGGCCGCGAGGACCATGGAGAGCATGGGATCGTCCTGTTCTGCCGTGCGCGGGGCACCGCTCGGGTCAGAGCCCGAACACCTCGCACGCGTTGGCCACCATCAGCCGCCCCGCGGCGCTGATGGCCTGCGCCTCGGACATCAGCCCCTCATCCACCTCCGCCTGCAGCGCGCGCGTCAGCCAGGCCCGGGCCTGATGGGCGTAGGCGGCCGACGAGATGGGCCAGCCCGTGTCGCCGCCGAAGGTCAGCAGCTTGTTGAGCGGCGCGGCGTGCAGCCAGTGTCGGATGAAGTCGCGGACCGACAGCGGCGCCATGCTCCAGGCCCAGCAGCAGTCGCCCACCACGTTGGCGAAATGCTTGGCCAGGGCAATCAGTTCCTCGCTGTAGGGCCAGCCGGCGTGCATCAGCACGAAGCGTGTGCCCGGATAGCGGGCCAGCAGCGGCGAGAGCAGGCCCGGGCGGACATACTCGGTCTTCATGCCGCCATTGCCGGCCCAATGGCCGGTGTGGATCTTGACCGGCAAGCCCACCGCGCCGCAGGCCTCGGCGCCCACGGCCAGGCACCAGTCGCCCAGGGCGTTGAGCTGCTCGCGGCTCAGCGGCGTGCCGTGCAGCTTGGCGGCGATGAGCGGGGCCACCTCGGCGTCGTCGCGCTCCTGCCAGGCCAAGGTGCGCTCATAGGCGTGCTGGCTCTTGGCGGCGACGGCATGCGGCGCATTGCGCACGACGAGCTCACCCAGCGCCGCGCGCAGGCTTTCGGGCCCGGTGATCTCGGTGTCCGTGGCAGCGGCCAGCGAGCCGATGCCGAAGCCGCCGCCAGAGAAGCCAGCCCAACTGATGTCGTACCGATAGAACGAGGGGTCCACCGGGTCGGGCTGGCAGAACGAGCTGAAGTGGTCGATCTGGACGTGGTCGAGCCGCGCGATCTCGCGGAAGATGCGGTCGCGTTGGCCGGGCTGGCGGTAGGTCGCGGCGCGGTTGTTGGCCGCGGCCAGCCCGCTGGGCGTCAACTCCTCCAGGTCGTAGAACAGCCGCGCGGCGATGCGCACCGCTTCGCCGTAGCCCGTGTGCTGGATGTGCTGCCACCAGGGCTCGATGGCGCGGAAGCGGTCGGCCACGTCGCGGCTCGCATCGAACAGCGCCGCGGTGGCGCTCTGCGGCGCGCCGGCCGAGACCAGGTCGCTGTCCGAGTAGTGGTCGAACACATCGCACAGCACGTCCGGCGGGCTGGCCTGCCAGGCGGCCTCGGAGTTCTGGTGCTCGTGTGTGTCGGCCAAGGGGCTCGTGGCGATGAACTGGGCGAGGTCGGTGGGCATGGCCCGCTCCTGCTGGCTGCGCATACCAGCCTGGGACGCTGCCCCAGGCTGGTATGACGCTGGGCCTTTGGCCCTGGGCTGATCTATTTGGCCGCGACGAACCAGACGTTGCGGAAGAAGATCGGGTGGTGGTGGAACTGGAGCATCAGCGGCGCGGGGTCGGCGCTTTCCTGATGGCCGTTGCCACCGGTGCAGGCACTGATCTCGACGTTGTCGTGGACCAGGATGCCATTGATCTTCACCGTGGCGCGCGCGTTGGCGGTCTTCTGACCGTTCTCATACTTGGCCGCGACGAAGTCGATGTCGTAGGTCTGCCAGCATAGCGGCGGCAGCGCGGCGTTGGTCAGCGCGCCGGCCTTGGAGTAGATGTCGCCAATGACATCGCCGTTGGGCTTGCCGGGTCCGACCTTGAAGCCGAAGCTGTCGACCACCTGCACTTCGTAGCGGTCCTGCAGGTAGATCCCGCTGTTGCTGCGACCTTGGCCGCGATTCTCGGGCTCAAACGGCAGCATGACCTCGATGTGCAGCTTGCCGCTGCCCAGATTGGCCTTGGTCTTGGGCTGGTTGGGGTCGGTGGTGAACCAGCCGTTCTCGTGGACCTGGCCGGGGTTCCAGGCATCGATGTTGGGCTTGGGGTCGGCTGTGAGCAGCACCAAGGCGCCGTCGGGCGCCTTGGCGCCGAGCGTGGGGCTGACCCGCACGGTCTTGGCCAGCGTCACCGACTTGCCGTCGTCGCGAGTCATGGTCAGTTTGCCGGCGGCGATGCTGGCCTTGAAGCCCTGGCCGGCGAAGGTGGTCTCAGCGCCTTCAGTCTTGCCTTCGGCCTCGAACTTGATCTGGTTGTCCCAGCCGGCGCCGGGCAGGCCGCCAGGCAGCACGGTCAGGGCGAACTTGCCGCCGCCGAGCGCGGCCACCTGAGCGCCCATCTTGAGCATGGCGCCATTGGCCACCGGGGCCTCGCCGAGATACTCACCTTGGACCAGGTAGTCAGGCCCAGCGTCCTTGACGTCGACGATGGTCGGACCAGCGGCGAACAGTGCGGTCGCCGCGGCGACGGCGAAGACGGGTAGGGCAAAGCGCATTCTCATCGGAACTCACTCCTCACTTGGCGGGCGCCTCGGCCGGCGGGGCCGGCACGAGCCAGACATTGCGGAAAAAGACGGGCGAGCCGTGGTTCTGCAGGTACAGCGGCAACGGTTGCGGTCCCTCGACCTGACCGGAGCCGGTCTTGCCGGGCACCTCGATGTTGTCGTGGATGAGGATGCCGTTGAGCCGGACCGTGAGGCGCGCCGGGGCGGTCTTGGTGCCGGCGGCGTCGAAGCGCGGTGCCGCAAAGTCGATGTCGTAGGTCTGCCAGCAGAGCGGCGGCAGGCAGGCATTGACCGCCGCTGGCACCGACCGGTAGAGCTCGCCGCAGGTGTCGCCGCTGCGCGGTTTGGCCGTCAGGTTGCCGAACGAGTCGCACACCTGCAGCTCATAGCGTCGCTGCAGGTAGACGCCGGAATTGACCCGGCCCTGGCCGCGGCCGGTGGGGTTGAACGGCAGCCAGAACTCGACGTGCAGACGGAAGTTCTGCCAGGCGTCGCGGGTGGTGGGTCCGCTGAGCGCCAGCAGCCGCTTCTGGTCGTCCATGCGGGCGGTCGAGAAGGCTTTGGTGTCCGTGCCGTCAAACAGCACCACGGCGCCCTCGGGCGGCTTGGCGCCGAGGGTCGGGCTGACGCGCGTGACCTTGGCCAATCCAAAGGCGACGCCTTTGTCGGTCTTGCCGCTGAGCCGGCCCGCGGTCCACTGCGCGGTCCACGCGCCGTCGCGGCCGAACGTGGCCGTCTCGCCGGTCAGCGTGCCGTCGATGCCCACAGGCGTGGAGGCATCCCAGCCGTCGCCGGGCAGCCCGCCGGTCAGGAACCAGGCGCGGAACGTGCCCTTGCCCTGGGCGAGGATCTGGCAGCCGAGCGCCTTGTTGCCCGGCAGTGTGCCCCGATACTCGCCCTGCACCTGATAGTCTGGCCCGGCCTGCGCAGGGTCGTTGATCACCTGCGCGGCAAGCGGCAAGACCAGCACGGCGAGGAGTGCTCCAGCCCTTATCGCAAACGTCATCGCAGCCTCCCAGAAGAGCGACGTTCGCCGTCGCCCGAGCGTTCCCTTCCGAGCCGGCCCGCCTTGACGAGCGGGCCTGGCCTGTGCTACGTTAGGCTGAGCCGTTCCTCTATTTGGGACCTGCGCGGGGAGCTTGGGTACAACGATGTCCGAAAGCACGCAGCCGCTAGTCGTGGAAGTGGGCGAGGTGGCCGGTTACCCCTGTCTGCGCCCCGTGGGCGAGGTCGATATCGCCTCGGTACCGGTCCTGCAAGAGGCGCTCGGCCGCCAGTTGGACGCGGGCCTTAAGCGGCTGGTGATGGACCTGCAGGCGCTCACCTACCTCGACAGCACCGGTCTGGGCTGCATCACCGCCGCCCGGCGCCGCGCTCGCGAAGCCGGCGGCGACCTGATCCTCATTTGCACCAACGCGCGCATCCTGCGGCTGCTGGCGATCACTGGGCTGGACCACGTGTTTGTCGTCTGCCGCAACCGTGACGAGGCGGCCAAGGCGCTGGGCGAGAGCGGGACATCATGAACGCGAGTGTCGAGAACGGCGATGGCTTGCGCCTGAGCCTACCGGCGCGGCCTGAGTTTGTGGGCGTGGCGCGGCTGACCCTGTCCGGCCTGGCGGCGCGACTGGGTTTCGATGTCGACGCCACCGAAGACATCAAGCTGGCCGTGGCCGAGGCGCTGAACCTGCTGTTGCGCCCGGCGGAGGCCGCGGCGCAGATCGAGCTCAGCGCCACCTGGGACGAGGCCGGCCTGGACATCGTGCTGGGCCGCGCCGAGGCGGGTCTGCCCGCGGACGACGACGCCCAGATCGCCCAGATGGTCATGGCCGAGTTCATGGACGACGCCCAGTTGGCCAACGAGGCCCCTCAGGTTCGGCTGCGCAAGCGCCGGGCCGGCCACTGAAGCGAAGGTTGCGGCTCGTGAGTGTGCACGACCAGCCCGACGACGGAGCCACACCCGTCCCCATCGCCGCCGAGGATCCGCTGACCCAGCGGTTCCGGGCGATGCGGGCGGCGACGGATCCGGTCGTCGCCCGCGGCATCCGCGATGCGCTCATCTCGATGCACCTGCCGCTGGTGCGCGCGCTGGCGCGCCGCTTCGCCAACCGCGGCGAGCCGGTCGAGGACCTGATCAGCACCGGTACCTTGGCGCTGATCAATGCGGTCGACCGCTTCGACCCGGCCAAGGGCACCAAGTTCTCCACCTTTGCCACGCCGACCGTCATCGGCGAACTGCGTCGCTACTTCCGCGACAAGTCGTGGGCCATGAAGGTGCCGCGCCGCATGCAGGAGCTCAACCGCGCCGCCAACACCGCGCGCGACCTGCTGACCCAGCGCCTGGGCCGCACGCCGAGCTACGCCGAGATCGCCAGCGAACTGAGCGTGGGCGAGGACGAGGTCATCGAGGCTGTGGAAAGCGGCCGCGGCTACGATCTGGTCAGCTTTGAGTCGCTCGGACCGGGCGACGATGGCGCGCACGAGGGCCCCGGCGAAGAGGATGAGGGGCTGGCCAACATCGTGCGCCGCGTGGAAATGGACCAGGCCATGCACGCCATCCTCGACATTCGCGAGCGGCGCATCATCGAGCTGTACTACTTCGAGGACAAGTCGCAGACTGAGATCGCGCTGAGCGAGCAGATCAGCCAGATGCATGTGTCCCGATTGCTGAGCCGCGCCAAGGCCAAGCTGCGGCGCTACCTGCAGGGGTGATGTCATGAGCCTGTCGACCGCCATCCTGGTGCTCGCCTTTCTGTTTGTTGTGTCGGCCTTCGCCTACACACAGCCGAGCACCGAACGGCGCCAGCTGACCCTCAAGACCGGGCTGGGTATCCTGTTGGTCTGCGGCTTGTTGGGCTACTTCCGCGCCCTGCTCGTGCCGTTCCTGCTGCCGCTACTGATCGCCTATCTCATGGACCCGGTCATGGACTGGTTCGAGGCCAAAGGCTACCAGCGCTGGGTCGGCATGGTGTTGGTCTACCTTGGCGTGGTGGCGGTGGGGCTGCTAATCCTGCTCATCCTGGTGCCGCCGGTGGTCAGCCAGATCGCCGACATCGCCAAGCAGTTGGCCACGGTCGACTGGGGCGAGATGCTGTCCGTGGTCAATATCCAGGACAAGCTGACCTGGGTCGTGCAGCATCTGCCCGGCGCCATCGACTCGCCGTACAAGGTGCGGCTGACGCAGAACGTGGCGCAGTTGGCCCAGCAGTGGCAGGAGCAGTTGAGGCAGGCCATGCCCTACATCCAGCAGGCCGTGACCTGGCTGGGTGAGCAGGCCGGCAGCCTGGTCAAATGGGCGCTGTCCACGGTTTCCGGCATGGTCTGGTTGCTGCTGCTGCCCATCACGCTGTGGTACTGGCTGGCCGACTTCGACAAGCTGCGCCGGCGCCTGTGGTACATCGTGCCGCCCGAGAGGCGCCAGACCGTTGGCGCGCTGGCCACGGCCTCGAACAAGGCCATCGGCGGGTACATTCGTGGGTATGCGTTGCTGTGCATCATGGTCGGCGTTGTGCAGACGACGATCCTGCTCATCCTGCAGAGCATCTTCGGCTTCAAGTACGGGCTGGTCATCGGCGTTGTCGCCGGCTGCACCTACTTCATTCCGTACATCGGCAGCATGTCGTCCGTGTTCCTGGGGACGGCGGCCATCTACCTGACCGGTGGGTTCGACCTGAGCCACACCCTCATTGGCTGGTTCTTCCTGCAAGTCTCCAACACAGTCTTCGACAACGTCATCAACCCCAAGATCATCGGTGAGAGCACCGGTCTGCACCCGATGCTGATCATGTTCGCACTGCTGGCCGGCGGGCAGATGCTGGGCCTGGCCGGCGTGGTGCTGGCCACGCCCGTGCTGCTGTGCATCAAGATCGTGCTTGAGTTCTATTTCCCCCGGCTCGCCGAGCCCATACCCGACGAAGAGAACCCCGACATCATCTACCTGGCCAACGCCGTCGCGGACGCGGCGGGCGACCTGGAAACGGCAACCGACGCGCTGAACACGGCGACCGAGGCGACTGCCGACCCAGCCGCAGCCGACTTAGCGACCGAGCCAGGCAGCGCGACAGAGTCGGAGCGAAAGGATACTGACAACCCATGACCGGCGATCTCATTCGCGCGCGATTCCTGGAGTTCTTCCAGGGCCATGACCACCTCGTGCTGCCCAGCGCCAAGCTGCGGCCGGACGACCCGACGACGCACTTCACGACCGCCGGTATGCAGCCGTTCGTGCCCTATTTCCTGGGCAACGAGCAGCCACCCCAACGCCGCATCGCCACCTGCCAGAAGTGCCTCCGCTCGGACGATCTGGACGAGGTCGGCTACACCGCGCGGCACCTCTCGTTTTTCGAGATGCTGGGCAACTTCAGCTTCGGCGACTACTTCAAGAAGGAAGCCATCGCCTGGGGCTGGGAGTTTGTGCTGCAGGGCCTGGAACTCGACCCCGAGTTGCTGTGGGTCAGCGTCTATGAGAACGACGACGACGCGGCGGCCATCTGGCGCGACTACGTCGGCGTCAAGCCCGAGCGCATCGTGCGTTTCGGCATGGCCGACAACTGGTGGGGTCCGGTCGGCAACAGCGGCCCGTGCGGTCCCTGCTCGGAGATCTTCCTCGACCGCGGACCCGCTTGGGGCGATGCGACCGATCCCACCCAGGACGAAGGTGGCGATCGCTACGTCGAGCTGTGGAACCTGGTCTTCCAGCAGTACAACGCCACCTGCTCCAAGAAGGAGTTGATGGCCACGCGGCAGGTGCCCGATCCGCTGCCCGCGCCGGGCATCGACACCGGTGCCGGCCTGGAGCGCATCGCCGCGGCCATGCAGGGCGTCAGCACCGTGTTCGAGACCGACCTCATGCGCCCGCTGTGCGATGCCGTCATCGAGCGCGCTCGCGTCGGCGGCACCACGGTCGTGTACGGCGCCGACAAGGAGACCACGGCGGCGGTCAATCGCATCAGCGATCACATCCGCGCGTTGACCTTCGCCATCACCGACGGCATCTTCCCGTCCAACAAGGCCGGCGGCTACGTGTTGCGCCAGATCCTGCGCCGCGCGGCACGTTTCGGCCGCATGCGCCTGGGCCTGGCCCAGCCGTTCCTGCACGAGTTGGTGCCGGCGGTCGTGGCGCGCTACAGCGAGCTCTACCCCGAGCTGGTCTCGGGTCAGGCGACGGTCGTCGCCCAGGTCAAGGCCGAGGAGGAACGCTTCTCCGAGACGCTGAACCAGGGCATCCCGCGGCTCGAGGACGAGCTGTCCGGCTGTGGCGGCAGCCTGTCGGGCGAGCGTGCCTTCTTCCTCTATGAGACCTACGGCGTGCCCATCGAGGTGCAGGTCGAAGTGGCCACCGAGCAGTCGGTGACGGTCGATGTGGCCTCGTTCGAGCACATCCGCACCAGCCGCGAGCGCTCGGCCATCGCCGTCGGCTTCACCGGCCACGGGGATTTCGGCGACGACCTGCTGGCCGACGTGCCGCCGACGACCTTTGTGGGTTACGGCGAGACCAGCAGCCAGGCCAAGGTGCTGTCGGTGCTGGTCGATGCCAAGCTGGACGAGACGCGCGGTCTGATCACCGAGGCCGAGTCCTGCGACACGGCCGTCGGTGGCGGGCTGACCATCATCCTGGACCGGTCGCCCTTCTACGGCGAATCCGGCGGTCAGGTCGGTGATACCGGCCGCTTGACCGCGGACGGCGTGGTGGTGGAGATCAGCGACACGCGCCGGGACAAGAACGGCCGCTGGCTGCACCTCGGCCGCGTGGCCGAAGGCGCGCTCCGGGTCGGCACCACGGTCACCGCCAGCGTCGACATAGCGCGGCGCGACGCCATCCGCCGCGCACACACCGCCACGCACCTGCTGCACGCGGCCTTGCGGCGCCGGCTGGGCGAGCATGTGGCGCAGGCCGGCTCGCTGGTCGAGCCCGACCGGCTGCGCTTCGACTTCAGCCACTTCAGCGGCCTGAGCGCGGACGATCTGGCCGCGGTGGAGGCCGAGACCAACGAGCGCATCCTGGCCAACCACCCGCTGCGTATCGAGGAGCACAGCATCGAGGAAGCTCGCCGGCTGGGCGCGCTGATGTTCTTCGGCGAGAAGTACGGCAAGAGCGTGCGCGTGGTCAACGTCGGTGCTGAGTTCGGCATGGGCCTGAGCACCGAGCTGTGCGGCGGCACCCACGCCGCGGCGACGGGCAACATCGGCTCGGTGCGCATCGTCAGCGAGGCCAGCGTCGGCAGCGGCATCCGCCGCGTCGAGGCGCTGACCGGGCTGGCCGCGCTGGACTATGGCCGTTCGTCCGAGTCGCGGCTGCGCGAGGTGGCGGCGACGCTCAAGGCGCCCGTGGCCGAAGTGAGCGACAAGCTCGACGCCCTGCAGGCGCGGCTGCGCGAGGCCGAGCGCCAGTTGGCGGCGGCCCAGGCCGCCTCAGCCTCGGGCCAGGTGGACGACCTGCTGGCTGGTCGGCGCGACATCGCCGGCGTGGCGGTGGTGGCGGCGGTGGTTGTCGCGGCCGATGCCGACAGCCTCAAGGCCCTGGCCGACGACCTGTGCGACAAGCTGGGCGATGGCGTGGCGCTGCTCGGCGCGGCGCTGGGCGACAAGGTGCTCGTGGTGGCCAAGGCCAGCGACTCCGCCGTCGCGCGCGGCGCCCATGCGGGCAACAGTGTCAAGGCGGCGGCCCAGGTGGCCGGTGGCGGCGGCGGCGGCCGACCCGCCTTCGCTCAGGCTGGCGGCCGCGATGTGGCCAAGCTCGATGAGGCCGTGGCCGCGGGTCTGGCGGCCCTCGAGGCGCAGTTGGGGTAGTGGCGCCGCGTGCGCGGCGTAGGGCGTAGGGCGTGGGGGAGAAGTATAGGCAGAGCCCCCACGCCCGACGCCGGACGCCTCACGCCCCGTGTGCGCTTGACGCGCTGCCACGGCTTGACTACCATCGCTAGCGATGGAACCAAGTCGTGCTTGCGAGGGGCTTTACGGACGCAAGTCGAATCCGGTGCTGACCGTGCCCATGGTCATTGCGCTGGTGGTGCTTCTGGCCGCCACGGGCTACTACATCATCGGCGGCCGCTACGGTCGCGATTGGTCGTACTTCGATTGCGTCTACATGGCGGTGATCAGCCTGACCAGCGTCGGCTACGGTGAGCTGCTGGACGGCTTCGCGACTCTACCCCATGCGCGCGCCTTCAATGTGCTCGTGCTCATTCTGGGCTATGGCGCCATGGTGTGGGCCTGCTCCACGGTGGTGGCCTCGGTGGTGGAGGGTCGGCTGGGCGAGCGGCTCCAGCGGAGGCGGATGATGGCGGGCATTGACGCGATGCGGGGGCATTACATACTGTGCGGCCTGGGCGAGACGGGCGCCACGGTGCTGCAGGAGTTGGTGCGCACCGGCCGGCAGGTGGTGGTCATCGACATCGACCAGGAGCGCCTCCGCCAGATCTGCGGCGGCGGACGCGTGCCGTTCGTCCTCGGCGATGCCGAGAGCGACGAGGTGCTGCGCCTGGCGGGCATCGAGCGCGCGGCCGGGCTGTTCGCCTGCCTGCCGGCCGACAAGGACAACCTCTATCTGGTGCTTAGCGCGCGCCAGGCCAACCCACAGGCACGGCTCGTGGCGCGGGTCATCCAGCCGGTATCGCGCGACAAGCTGCTGCGCGCCGGCGCCGACGCGGTCGTCTCACCCACCGGAATCGGCGGCATGAGGCTGGCCTCGGAGATGGTACGGCCGATGGTTACCAGCTTCCTCGACGTGATGCTGCGCGACCAGGACCGGGCCATCCGCATCGAAGAGGCCACCGTGCCCGGCGACTCGCCGTGGGTGGGGCAGACGCTCAGCCAGGCGGACTTCCACCGCCGCGCCGGCTTGCTGATCATCGCCGTTCAGGAGCCGGGCGCCGAGGGCTTCATCTACAACCCGGGGCCCGACCATATCCTGGCCGCCGGACAGACACTGGTCGTGCTCGGTGATGTGGCCCAGATCGGCGTGATGCACGAACTGATGGGCACTGGTGACCAGGCATGATCCTGCGCTTCATGCTGCTCCTTGGGCTCTTGGCCGCGGGCGCTCACGGCATGACGCTGCGCGACTTCGGCGGCACCTGCCAGGGCTCGGTCGACCGGCCGCTGCTGTGGGACACGGCGCTGGGCTGGGACCGCCACGACATC
Source organism: Armatimonadota bacterium (assembly GCA_016235455.1). Taxonomy (GTDB): domain Bacteria; phylum Armatimonadota; class UBA10988; order UBA10988; family UBA10988; genus UBA10988. The sequence goes on from JACRKZ010000147.1 coordinate 18,014, forward strand.
GGCTGGAGCGATTGCGAGCCCCAGCGCGGCGAGTGGCACGCCGACGCGCTCGAGCACTTCGGCCAGCGCGTCCTGGCAGCCCGCGCCAAGGGCGTCCGCATTCTGCCGGTGTTGTGCTACAACGCGCCCTGGTCGTGGGATCGCGGCGAGCGCTCGTTCGCCTACGAGGGCACGCGCTGGCACATCGTGCCGCGTGCCGACGGCAAGTTCGATGTGACCACCACCGATCGCGATGGCCAGACGCGCACCGAGGTGCAGTCCGGCGGCGGGATGTGGCCGCTGGCCGCCGAGCGCCAGGCCGACTGGGCAGCGTACGTGCGGCGCGTGGTCACCTTCTTGCGCTCCGAGCCCTACGGCGTCGAGTACTTCCAGATCTGGAACGAGGCCCATCCGCGCAGCGGCTTCTGGTTCGGCGATCTGGACAGCTACATGCAGCGTGTCCATCTGCCCGCGGCCAAGGTCATCCGCGAACTGGGCGGCAAGGTGGTCTACGGCGGCTGGCCGTGCTGCGGTTCGGTTCCCGAGTACCTGGCGCTGCTGGACAAGCATCAGGCCTGGGACACGCTCGACGTGCTGGACGTGCACTACTCCGGCCTGCAGGCGTTTGAGCAGCTCCATGCCGCGGCTCGGCCGCATGGCGGCCGGTCAATCTGGCAGACCGAGGTGGGCTTCGCGCCCAACATCGACAGCGTCCCCAACACCTGGACGCGCGTGTTCTACTGGGCGTTGACCCACGGCGGGCAGCAGTCGCCCGACTTCTGCCGGCAGTTCCACTTCGCCTACTGGTCGCCTAACGACCCCAAGGCCTACGGCTATCGGCACTGCCTGCTGAGCGGCGACCAGCTCTCGGTCCACGGCCAGTCGCTGGCGACGCTGGCGGCGCTGCTGGGCTCCGGCGCGGTCCGGCCGTATGCCGATGTCGCCACGCAGCCGGCGCTCTTGGCCAATCTCGATGGGGCCAGCGACGGCGCCGAGGGCTTCGCCCTGGCCGACCGCGTGGTTGTGGCACTGCATGTGCGGCGGGCCGGCCTGCCCGAGCACGTGGTGCTGCGGCTACCCAAACTGGCTTCGGCCCGCCAGGTAGCCCGGGTGTCGGCCACCGGCGAACGGCAGCCGCTGGTAGCGCTCGCTGACGCGGACGGCCTGACGATCGCCGTGCCCACGGCTGGGCTGTCCGGCGACAGCATGGTCACCTGCTACGTGTCGGTCGAGGGCGTTAGCGCTCGATGATGTTGAGCGACAGCGCGAACGGCGCGCAGTCGAGCGGCACGGTCTCGCCGGTGGCGCAGCAGTAGCCATCCTCCTGAGCCAGCAGCGGTCCCAGCCACGGCATGCGCAGGATCTGCGGCGGCGGCACGGATTGCGTGCCCGCCAGCTCCAGCGGACCGCCGCGATAGACCACGCGCCGTACCTTCACCCACCATGGGTCGAGCGGCACGAGCGTGCGGATCGGCTGGTCCGAGGCATTGAGCACGGCGAAGACGATACGCTGCGGGTTGACCAGCGCCACCGCCGAGAGCGCGGAGGGGAAGGTATGGCCGCACAGGTCGATTGACAGCCGCGGCGCGTTGCTTACGTCCACGGTGTGGATGGCGTCCGCCTCGGCGGCGAAGGTGGCCAAATGCGCCATGACCTGAGCCGTGGCGTCGGCGCTCAGGTTGCCCGCCTCGAGCGTGGCGCTCTGGGCAAAGGTGTCGAGTATGGCGGACTGCGCTGTCGGTTGCAGCAGCGCGCCGATGGCCACGCCGGCGGCATACAGGCTATGCACCGGCAGGCTGACGGCCTGGCGCAGGTAGCGCAGCGAAGGGGTGGTGGCCTCGACGGGCTTGAGGCCGTAGGCCAGCCTGAACGGCGTGCCCGCCGCGGCCTCGCGCCGGGCCAGGCTGACGCCATAGGCGATCAGCGCTGATGGCCACAGGCGTTCGGGCACGGCATCCAGTTCGGCCGCCAAGGGGCCGCGTGCCTCGACCAGCCGCGGTCCGGCATCCGGCGCCGTGGTGACCAGGTGCAACGTCTTCAGCGTCGTGGCTACATCGGCGTTGGCGGCGGTTACGCCGAACAGCGCCGGCCGCTTGGGCAATGGCGCGCCCAGCTTCAGGGTCACGTCCTGAGCCGACGCCGCCGTCGTCACCGCCAACAATGCCAGCCACAAACCAACTGTCCTATCAGCCCTGCGCATGGCCCACCTCGTCCCAACACTGTGTGGACGACAGCCGTTGGCGTCAAGGTGCGCCATGGCGATCACATCGGCCGCGCGCTTGGGCGACGGACGTGGCAGACTGATCGCAGAGCGACGGAGACCGCACCATGATGCTTCTGTTGGCCGTACTGAGCCTGGCGGGTCTGCCCGAAGGACCCGGCCTGGCCGCGCGCTACCCCGGCGACCGAGGTCTGGCCCGTGACCCGGCGGTCGTCTTCGCCGAGGACTTCGAGGCGGCGGATCTGCGGCAACTCGGCGCACGCTGGGACGATGTCAGCAACACGGACGGCGGCGCCCTGGCGTTGACCGACGATGTGCCGGCGGCCAGCGTCGGGCGCCAGTCACTGCGGGTGAGCGCGCTGCGTGGCCAGAACACCGGCGGGCATCTGTACAAGGTGTGGCCGCAAGGCCCAGACCAGGTCTTCTTGCGGTTCTACGTGAAGTTCGCGCCCGACTACGGTCTGTGCCACCACTTCGTCAGCCTGGGCGGCAAGCCGGGCGCGCCCAAGTGGCCCGAGGGCGCCGCCGGTCTGCGCCCGGCGTCGGCGTTCAGCACCGGCCTGGAGCCGCAGCGAGCCAGCTATCTGACCTGGCCCGAGAAGCCTTACGCGCCGCCGGGCATCTGGCACTTCTATACCTACTGGCCCGAGATGCACAGCTACGAGACGCCCGAGGGTCGCGGCTCACGGTTCTACGGCAACGACTTCGAGCCGGCCGAGCCCGCGGTGGTGCCGCGCGGGCAGTGGCTGTGCTGCGAGATGATGGTCAAGCTCAACTCAACGCCCGAGGCGAGCGACGGCGAGCAGGCCTTCTGGATCGATGGCAAGCTGAAGGCCTGGTTCGCGCCGGGCAGTGTCGTCGGCTACTGGATGCGCGACACCTATCGCCTCGATCCCACGCGCGGCAAGCCGTTCGAGGGCCTGCGCTGGCGCACTGACGGGCGTGTCACCATCAATCGGCTGTGGCTCTCGCACTACGTGTCCGACGAGGTGTTTGGCGCCACGGAGAGCTGGGCCAAGGCCAACCCGACGGTGCCCGTGAACACCCAGAAGGCCGTCGTGTGGTTCGACGACCTGGTGCTCGCCCGGCAGTACATCGGTCCCATCGCGAGCGGGGAGGTGAAGCCGGCCGACTGACGAAGCAGCGCTGCGGAGAGGGAGCAGATCATGCCAAGAGCCACACGGGCTTGGCGCGTCTTGGCCATCGCCGCTGCGCTACTGGCAGCGGTTGGGGCACGCGCCGAGTGTCTTCTCAAGCCGGGCGACCGCGTCGTCATCTACGGCGACAGCATCACCGAGCAGCGCATGTACTCGCGCTACCTGCAGCAGTACATCGACGTGCGTTACCCCGAGCTCAAGGTCCGCTTTTTCAACTGCGGCTGGGGCGGTGACACCGCCGGCGGCGCCACTGGCCGCCTCGAACGCGACGTTCTGTGGTGCAAGCCCACCGTGGCCACACTGTTCTTCGGCATGAACGACGGCGGCTACCACGCTGTTGAGCAGGGCACGACCGACAACTACAGCCGCAACATGGAGAACCTGATCAAGGGGCTCCAGGCCGCCGGTGTCCGGGTCATCGTCTACACGCCGGGCTGCGTCGATGGCGATCGCCAGAAGCGCCTGGCCGACTGCAAGTACAACGAGCAGCTCGAGGCGCTGGGCAAGGCGGGCGAGGCGCTGGCCAAGAAGTACAACTGCCAGTTCGCCGACATCCACCATCCGATGCTGGACATCCAGACCAAGAGCAAGGCGGCCAAGGCCGACTTCACCATGATCCCCGATTCGGTGCATCCCAATGCCGCCGGCCATCTGGTCATGGCGCGCTACATGCTGGCCGGGCTGGGCGCGGAGCCCATGCCGGCGATGGGCAGCTTCAATGTGGCCAACGACATGGGCGAAGGGCTCCGGCTGCTGAGCAAGACCCCGACCCAGGCCATCATGGAGACCACGGCGCCGGTCAAGGTGCCATTCTGGTTCGAGGATGGCTCGCTGGACGTGGCCAACCTCTGCGGCATGACCGAGTTCTCCGGTCAGAAGCTGACCGTCAAGGGCATGCCGGCCGGTACGTACCAGGTCACCGTGGACGGCGCCAACGTGGTCAAGGTGACCGCCGATGAGCTGGCCGCGGGCGTCAACGTGCCCGGTACCTGGTCGTCCGTGGGTCGACGCATCCACGACATGGTCCAGCGCAAGGAAGACAACTTCTTCACGCTGTGGCGCCAGGTCCGCCTGCCGCTAGCCGACATGCCGGAATCCAAGGCGATTGTGGATGGCCTGATGGCTGCCGATGAGGGCTACCACGCCGCCATCTGGGCCATGGCCGGCAGTGGCGCCAAGGCCACCATCTCGGTCAGCCGCGCGCCGGAAGGCCCCAACCTGGCCAAGGGCCGCAAGTACGAGTGCTCGGACCCCAACACGTACAACTGGGGCATCGGCAAGCTGACCGACGGCTCCTGGGACCCGAGCGCCAACGGCTGCTTCGCCACGGGCGCCAGCGCCGACTTGCCCAAGACCGTCACCGTCGACCTGGAAACCCCGACCAAGGTCGGCACGGTCGTCGCCGGCGTGCCGCATTTCGGCTCGACCAAGACCATCAAGGTGTCGCTCAGCCTGGACGGCACGACCTTCACCGAAGTCGGCAGCCACGAGTTCGTCCAGCGCCGGGCCGACCGCTGGCTCTACTCGTTCGAGCCGGTCGAGGCCCGCTACGTGAGGCTCACTTACCCCGACCGCTGGCCGACCGAGGTCGACTACCCGACGGGCTTCGCCTTCACCACCGAAGTCGAGGTCTACGCCGGCAAGTAGCACCACCTGTCGTAGAACGTGGAGGCGCGGAGTCAGCGGCCTGATCTGGCCCTCTCCGTGCCTCCGCGCTTCCAGCCTCGGCGGTCACCGCCAGCCCACCAGCGGCAGACCCCATGTGCGCAGCAGGGCGTTGATCTCGCCCAGGTGCTGAGCGGTATGCCGCATGACATACATCATGCGCTCGGCCGGGTTGGCGCCGGTCCAGGGGAACGGGTTGCCGCCCAGTAGCGCCTCGTCGTCGTGCCGTCCGAACCACTCGCGCAGCCGCTCGGCCACATCGGCGTGGTACCGCGCAAAGGCCGCCAGACTGGGGAAGCCGTCGGTCGGCGTGCCCTCCCAGTCGCCAATCGTGCCGCCCCAGGCGTACTCGTCGGGCGACGGCGCCAGGTAGAAATCCACAGTCTCGATGATGTGCGCCAGCAGCCGCTTGGGCACCAGAATCCCCTCGCCGCGGCAGGCGGTGGCCTCATCGAGTTGCTCCAGGCAGGCGCCGAGCTGCGCCCACTGCCGTTCTGACTGCGCTGAGAGCGCTTGTCCGATCGGTCCCATGCTTGTCTCCCCGCTCCATCGTGCCTGCTGCCGCGGGTGGCTGTCAACGCGGTTGGCCGTGGGATGGCGCCGCATCCCGAGATCAACGAGTGCGGACGCCGGTGCGCCACGCCTGTAGGTCCCCGGGTCCATCTCGGTGGGGGGGCCCAAGTACTGGGACAGTCACGCTGCGCTGACCGCGGCGGCTGCGCCAACGACCGGGGCACCGCCACGCCGCCGCCATCACGTGTGCCGGCCTCATCCCCGCCCAAACAGCCGACCCAACAGCCCCGGCCGCGCCGGCGGCTCTTCGCCCTGCTCGGCCTCGGGCACCAGCAGCAGGAACTGGCGCCGCGAGTGGAAGCTCGGCGTGGTGCCGGGCCAGCCGAGCGCGTCGTTGGCCAGGAGTTGACGGCCGGGCCGCCAGTCGCGGTTGTCCAGCCGGCAGGTGGCGTCGACACTGCCGTCGGCGGAGCGGATGGCGAAGCACTCCAGCCAGTGCAGCGCCGGGGTCAAGGCGCTGTCACACAGCGGCTGAGTGAGCATGTCCAGGTAGCCGTCGACCGTCGGCATCGCCGCCTCGCCGGCGGTGTGCTCGCCGCGCTCGGCCACCGGCCCAAGGATTACCTGGAACCGTCGCGAGCCGCGCGGCCCATGGAACTCGACCGGCTGCGTGCTGGCCAGGCAAGTGTGCTCGTCGCGCCACTGGGTCAGCACCGGCAGCACGCCCAGCGACCACTGCGCGGCCACCTCGTTGACCGCCTGCTGCGGCTCGGCGCCAAGGCCCACGCAGGTCACGCCGACGTTCTGCTGCTGCGCGTCGGTGCCGGCGCGTAGCTCGGCGACGACCATGGTGCCGGCGCCCACGCTCTGCACCTGCGGCGACCGCACCCGGACATACAACCCCAGCCGGCCCAGCAGCAGCAGTTCGGGCTGCGGGCGGCTCGGCTCAAGCTCCTCGTTGGCCCCGGCGATGGTGTCGATGATGATGCTGGCCAGGCTCATGGCGCGCTCCTACGATTCGAGCATGCCTCGGCGGCGATGGGGCGTCAAGTGAGGCAGGACGGCCGCGCGGCGCGGGGAACGAGTGGGCGGCGCGGTTCGCTAGGGCCAGTGTCAGGGGCAGGGAGCACTGGGATGAATGGCGAGGTGCGCGACTGGGGCACGATGCGGCGCGTGGGGCCGGCGCTGGTGATCATCGCGCTGCTCTACTCGGTTCCGTTGGCCATGGTGGCCTCCCGGCAGCCGCAAGGCGCCGCTCCCGAAGTGTGGATCGTCGCGGCGCTGGTGCTGCTGACGGTGCTACTCCCCGCCGTCCCGTCGTGGCTCAGCATGGGCCGCTTTGCGTGGGACGATGTCGGCTTGCGCCGAACCGCTCTGCGCCGCGGCTGGTCACTGGCCTGGAGTGACCTGGTCGACTGCGGCGTTAAGCCGGATCGGCTGGGCGCGCCGGCCTTCGTTTTGACCACCCGCGATGGCTCGACCCGCACCGCGGCGCTCAGCGGAGTCAGCCCCAAGGACCGCCGCCTGTTCGACGAACTCATGCGCCGTACGGCGAGCCTGCGCGCGCGGCACGAGGCGGCGCTCGATGCCCGCGACCTGGAGATCCTGCCGTCGGCCGAGGCGGCCAAGATGATGCGTGACCTTCGACGCGTCGCGTTGGTCATCGCAGCCATCGGCCTCG
>JACRKZ010000148.1 GCA_016235455.1 Armatimonadota bacterium
GCGGTGAGGGCGTCGGCGGTGTTCGTGTAGCCCTGGCCCACCACGCAGGCGCCCATGCGGTGCAGGCCACCGTCGAGCGCGGCGCGTCCGCGCTCCAGGCAGTCGTCGGTCAGCAGACTGGCCAGGAGGAATGAGCACTCCTCGGCGAGTGCCGCGTAGACCCGGCGGTAGGTCTTGGCCGCCAGCCCCAGCGCGAACGCCACCTGCTGCTCGAAAGCGTTGTACAGGCGCTCGAACGTGTCGAACTCGCCCAGCTCGCCGGTGGTCAGCCCGATCAACTCGCCGTGCACGTTGCGGCCGTTATGCAGCACGGCCTCCAGCGCCTTGGGCACGTTGAAGCCCACGAGGATCGGCGTGGGGCTGCCGCCGGCCAGCGTGTACTCTCCGCAGCCGAACGGATGGTAGCGCAGCGCCGTCTCGGGCGAGACGTTCAGCGAGCGCTCTACCCCCGGCAGAATGGCGTCGTCGTTGTACAGCAGCGGGAACGAGCAGCCGTCGCCGAGCGCGTCGAGCGCGGCAGCCATCAGCTCCGGCGCCTGGCCCTGGCAGTGGCGCATGGTGAACTGCGGGGTGACGTCGCGGTGCGCGCGCGCGGTGCGCAGCACGGCCAGCGCCAGCCGGTCGGCGTCACGCTCGTTGACCCGGCCGCGTCCGCCAACCACGATGCGGTCGCTGAACGGCGAGCCATCGCGCGCCATGTGGCGCCACAGTGCGGCGAGCAGTTCGTCGGCCTCCTGCGGCGTGCAGGCGCCGCTATCGACATCGTGCGCGTAGAACCCGCCGAACAGCTCATCAAAGCGCGGGAACTCGGCCAGGTCGGCATTGACGATGGTGTAGATCCAGGCCAGTTGCAGCGCCTCGCGCAGTGTCCGCGGCGGACGCTGGGTGATGGCGGCCATCACCTCGGCCAGGGCCGACATGCGCTCGCGCGTGGCGGCGTCGGCCGCTGAGGCGGCCAGGTCGCGGGCCTGGCGCTCATAGTGCGCACAGACGTCGATCAGCAGTTGCAGCGCCAGCGCGAGCCCATCGTGGAAGCCCGTGTCGCCGCCCGCGGCATGCACCGAGGCGCGCTTGGCCTCGACCAGCGCCACCAGGCCGGGGATGCCGCCGCCCAGCAGCCGGCCGAACTCCAGCGTGATGCTGCACCCGTTGCTGCCCCCGCCGACCATGAAGCCGCCGCCGGGCAGGTGGCCGGTCGGCGTGTCGCTCGGGGCGAACTGCACATAGGTGTGCATCTCGCTGTCCCACTTGGCGCGGAACTTGGCGTTGCCGCACTCGGTGGCCCAGAAGGCCTCCAACTCGGCGACGATGGCCCGCTCGGCCTCGGTCTGGCCAGCGCGCGCCGAGGCGCCGAAGTCGAAGCAGTAGCCGCCCTGCTTGCCGGCTGACGTGCGCTCGGGGAAGGTGCCCCAGATGTGATGCGAGAACGCCACCAGCGACGGCTTGGGCACGCGGCCCGCGAAGGTGTCTTCACCGGCCAGATCGCGCAGCAGCCGGGGGAACTGCACCCTTAGGCACATCGCCTCGCGCACCGCGCGATGGGCGCCGGCGTGGGCCCGGTAGCACTCCGTGAACTCCTGGGCAAAGGCGATCATCGGGTCGATGGCGGCGCCGGCAGAGCCGGAGGGAAGCGTCTCGATAGCCATGGTGTGAACCTGCCTGCGCGCCCCGACAGGCCAGACCGCCGTGCCCACGCGCCTCGGCCCGGATTGTGGCATGGCCGCGCAGGCGAAGTCAACGGCATTGCCCGACTGCATGCGCGCCTGTGTCGGCTAAGCGCCACCCGCCCCCAGAGCCGCGGCCACCTTGCTGGCCAGATCGGCCTTGCTGAATGGCTTCGGGATGAACTGCACGGCATCGGCGAGCACCCCGTGCTGCCCCAGCACATCCGATGGGTAGCCCGACATGAACACCACGCCCATGGCCGGCTGGCTGGGACGCAGTGCGTTGGCCAGATCTGCGCCGTTCATGCCGGGCATCACCACGTCGGTGATGAGCAGGGCGATGGCGCCGGGCCGCTGCTCGGCCAATGCCACGGCCTCCTGGGTGTCGGCCGTGGCGACGACCTGGTAGCCCAAGCCTTGCAGCTGGCGCGTGGTCATGCGCAGCACCGCCGGCTCGTCCTCAACCAGCAGGATCAGCGTGTCGGCCGGCGGGCTCGCTGGGCCGGCCACCGCCGCGGGTATGTCGTCGGGCGTCGGAGGCGCGCTGTGGCGCGGGAGGTAGATGTCAAAGGTGGCACCGCGGCCCGGTGCGCTGGACACGGTGGTCGCGCCGCCGTTCTGCTCGACCGCGCCGTAGACCGTGGCCAGCCCCATGCCGCTGCCCTGGCCGAGGCCCTTGGTGCTGAAGAAGGGCTCGAAGACGCGTGCCATGGTGGCTTCGTCCATGCCGCAGCCGTCGTCGCTGACGGCCAGATGCACATAGTCGCCGGGCGGCGTCAGGGGCGAAGGGCCGCTCGGCGGATCGAAGGTGCGGTTGTCGGTCTCGATGACCACCCGACCGACGCCGGCGATGGCATCGCGCGCGTTGAGGCAGAGGTGGGTGAGGATCTGGTCGAGCTGGGCAGGATCCATCCTGACCGGCCACAAGCCCGCGCCGGGTCGCCAGTCGACCTGGATGTTCTCACCGATCAGCGGACAGAGCATCTGCAGAGTGCCGGCTACCGCGTCGTTGAGATCCAGCGCGCGGGGCACGACCGTCTGCTGGCGGGCGAAGGCCAGCAACTGCCGCGTTAGTGCCGCGGACCGCTGAGCGGCCTGCTGGACGTGCGCCAGGTCCTCTTGCAGAACGTCGTTGCCGTCAGCCTCGGCCTGGGCCAGCGCCAGTTCCACGTGCCCCTGGATAACCGCCAGCATGTTGTTGAAGTCGTGCGCCACGCCGCCGGCCAGGCGGCCGATGGCCTCCATGCGCAACGCCGCATCGTCGCGCCGGCGAGCCGACGCGTCGCGGCAAATGCTCATGATGGCCGGCTCGCCGTACCAGGTGATGCGGCTGGCGCTCACCTCGATCGGCATGGTCGTGCCGTCGCCGCGGCGATGCGTGGTGCGGAAGCGCAGTGTGCCCTCGGCCATCAGGCTGGCGATGCGCCTGGCTATCTGGTTGGCTTCCTCGGGCGTGTCGAGGTCGGCGATCGACTTGTCGAGGAACTCCGCCTCTTCGTAACCGTACTGCTGGCAGGCGGCGGCGTTGGCGGCCAGCATCCGGCCCGACTGGCTGGACACCACGATGGCGTCACCGGCGCTGTCGAACAGCACGCGGTGCCGCTCCTCGCTCTCGCGCAGCTCGCGGACCGTGGCGGAGAGCCGACGCTGCTCCTCGTCGTAGCCGGCCAGCACCACCCACAGCATGATGATGCAACAGGCGTTGCCCAAGATGAAGCCCGACACCAGGTCCAGTAGCCGGTCGGCCTCCGAGGCGAACGGGACGCACCATTGGGGCTGGAAATGCTCGAGAAGATAGAGCCCGGTGCCGTTGACCATGAAGGCCAGCAGCGCCAGCCAGCGGGTGGCCCCGCCGAAGAACACGACCAGGTACAGCGCCGGCGCGAACAGGTACATCGAGACGCTGCTCACCGAGCCACCGTTGGCGAAGAACACAACGTCGATCGTGCCCAGGAGCACGACGAAGTGGATGCCGGGCAGGTGGTGTCCGCGCCTGGCCAGTGCGTACAGGACGAGCGACAGCATCCCGAACGCGGCGAGGGCGGCATCCACAACAGGTGAAACGGTCTGCAGGGCGTTGAGCGGCACGATCACGAAGACCGTCATCACGAAACCGATGACGCACAAGGCGGGGTAGAGCTGCCTGCGCAGGTTGCCACTCACGCACATGGCCTCGTGAGTGCCGGTGGTGCCGCTGTGCCGATCCGCCAAGAATGTCGCTCCGAGTGCCGACGCCGCAACGGCGCCGACTCACGCCCGCCCCAGATGAGCGCAAGCCGCAGCGGGGCTTGCGGCGCCGATCCTACGACGAAGCAAGCCCGAGCGTCCAGAGCGGCGGCATTACCTTCGGTTCATACAGGCGAGCGCCCCAAGCGGCGCCGGCCACACGGCCTCGCCACCCTGGACGACGGACGTGTCGAGACATATCGGGGACGCACCCTGTTCTTGACGATCGCGGCGCGGCCGTACTACACTCGCCGCATGCCTAGAGCCGCCCGAATCATCGTGCCCGGTCAGCCGCACCACCTCATGCAGCGTGGCAACCGCGACGCCGACGTCTTCATCGAGCCCGAGGATCGCGCCCGGTACCTCGAGCTGCTGGCCGACTGCGCCGGGCGGCACCAGATCGAGGTGACGGGCTGGTGCCTGATGAGCAACCACATCCATCTGGTCGTGGTGCCACCGGACGCGGAGGCGCTGGGCCTGGCGCTACGGTCGCTGCACATGCGCTACGCGCAATGGCTCAACCGGCGCCAGGGCTGGAGTGGCCATGTGTGGCAAGGCCGCTTCTACTCCTGCGCGCTGGACGAGGCCTTTGGGCGGTCCGCGCTGCGCCATGTCGAGCGGAATCCGCTGCGCGCGGGGCTGGTCGGGGCGGCCGAGGACTACCCTTGGAGCAGCGCCGCGCTGCACTGCGGCGTGCAGGACGCGGCATCGCCCGGTGCGTGCCAGCTCGAGGGCGTGACGCCCGAGGCCTGGCGCGAACTGCTGGCCACGCCGCTGCCCGAGGACGAGGCAAAACTGCTGCGGGCACGCACGCGCAGCGGCCTGCCGTGCGGCGACGCCGCGTTTGTCGCGCGCGTGTCGGCGCTGGTCGGGCGGGAGCTCGTGGCGCGCGGGCCAGGACGTCCGCGGCGGCCGGAAGGATAGGGCGCCGCAGCGGCGAAAGCCGGCACATCGAAGGGAATAGCCCATGCATGAAGACAAGCCCGAATTGACCGAAGTCCAGCACAAGCCGGCCTGGAGCCCACCGGTGGTCGTTGACCTCACGCACGCGCAACGAGGCGAGGGGTTCAGCTCTTGCCAGAACGGCAGCAGCGATGCCAGCGGCTGCGGCACAGGCACCTTGGGCAGCCCGATGGGCTAGCGGGCGGCGCGACCGGCCCTTGGGGCGCCGGCCTTGGGTCGGTGATGGACCGCCTTCGGCACCGGCACCATGCGGCGCTGGGCGCGCCCGACCAGCCGCGGAGCCAAAGGCCCATGCCAACAACGCCGCATATCGAGCACCACTTCGCGGCCAGCGACGCGGTGCGCGACATCGTCATCGGCATGGCCGACGGGCTGACCGTGCCCTTCGCGCTGGCGGCTGGGCTGTCGGCGGCGGCGGTGGCCACGCATGTGGTGGTCACCGCGGGCCTGGCCGAGATCTCCGCCGGCGCCATTGCCATGGGGTTGGGCGGCTATCTGGCCGCTCGCAGCGATGCCGAACACTACGCCAACGAACGGCGGCGCGAGGAGGCCGAAACGGTCTCGGTGCCGGGAGTCGAGGCCGCTGAAGTGACCCGCATCTTCGAGTCCTATGGCATCGGCGCCGAGACCAGCGCGCCGGTCGTGGAGGCCTTGCGGCTCAACCCGGAGGCCTGGGTCGAGTTCATGATGCGCTTCGAGCTAGGGCTCGAGCAGCCCGAGCCCACGCGGGCCCGCAACAGCGCGCTGACCATCGGTGGCGCCTACATCGTCGGCGGGCTGATCCCGTTGCTGCCCTACATGCTCCAGAGCCAGCTCATGGCCGCTCTGCGCAGTTCCGTGGTAGTGACTCTGCTGGCGTTGGTGGTCTTTGGCTGGGTCAAGGGCCGGTTCGTCGGAGCGCCCGCGCTGCGTAGCGCGCTGCAGACCGCCTGCACGGGAGGGTTGGCGGCGGCCGCCGCGTTCGCGATTGCCCGGCTCATCGGCTGAGCCCCGAAGGACCCTGGCCGTGCGGGCCGAACCCGTCCGCCAGCGCCCTACGCGAAGGGATCAACCATGCGCCCGAAACTGCCACTGCTCCTGCTGACCACCGTCGTGGCGGCCCTGGCCCAAGCGGCCGATTGGGCGCCGACGCCCGACCCGGCCAAGGCCCAGGAGATCGCCTTCGGGGATCGGGCCATGGAGGTCTATCACCACGGCGTCAAGCCCGAATGGGGCTACCGGCAGGCCCAGCAGGACACCTTCGTCGTCATCCACCCCAAGACCGAACGCCGCGGCGCGCCACTCTATGTGGTGCTGCACAGTGCGGGCCACGACGTCTACTCCTGCGTCAAGTGCACCCAGCAGGTGGGTAACCACGACATCTACCACGCGCCCGATGATATGTACGCGCTGTACCTGGACTGCCGCGCCAACCAGGCGGTCGACTGGTGGTGGGGCGGCATGAACCCCAAGGTCGGCGGCAGCATGGAACGCAACTCGGGCGGCGTGCCCGGCCCGACCGAGCGCCGGGTCGTCGACACGGTGCGCTGGGCGATGGCGCACTATCAGATCGACCCCAACCGCGTCTACCTGTGCGGCAACTCCATGGGCGGCAGTGGCACGCTGGGCATCGGCCTGCGCAACGGTGACCTGTTCGCCGCGGTCAAGGCCAACGTGCCCGCCGGTATCGAGCATGTCTGCGACCGCATGTACTTCCCGCCGAAAGCCGTGCCGGCCGACCTGAAGCTGGCCGACCCGCCGGTGGTCATCGACTACTCGGCGCAGAACGACGGCTGGTCGGATGGTCACGAGCTGTTCGTGAGCGGCATGAACGACCGGAAGTACGCGCTCTACTTCTACTGGGGGCCGTTCGGCCACGCCAACAACCACGCCCAGATCATGGGGGTCAACGACCTGATCAACTCGGTCGACTGGCTGAGTATCCCCAAGAACGCGGCCTACGCGGCGTTCACCAACGCGAGCAGCAACGACAAGCTGCCCTGGCCGGACAACCGCGCCGACAAGGCCGCGGGGCAGGTCAACGCCTGGTTCCGCTACCGCCCGCTAAGCGACACGGCGACCAAGGTGGAACTGGCGCTCTCACTGACCAGCGCCGACGACCTCAAGACCCGCTTCACCATCCCCACCGAGGCCACGGCCGACGTCACGCTGCGTCGGCTGCAGAAGCTGCGGCTGAAGCCCGGCCAGACGGTCACCTGGACCTACGGCGCCGCGCGCGGACGGGTCACCGTGGCGGCGGATGGCGCGGTGACCGTGCCTGGGTTGCGGATTGGGGTGGAGGCCGTGACGCTGGCGGTGGCGCGGTAGGGTGCTGGCCATCAAGTCTGCTCTGGGCGTGAGTAGGCGAACCGACAGCCTGGCTGAGGAACTGGCGGCGCGGCTGGACAGCGCCAGAGCCGCTGAGCACCGGCCTGGCTGTGCGGCATCGTGTTGCTGGCGGCGCTAGGCTACTGGCGGCTGAAGGATGATGGGCCGATGAAGGCGGTTGGCGCCCGCTTCCTGACGGCCTTGGGAAGTGGCGACATCGCGGACGCGCTGCGCTACACCACAGCCGAGTACCAGGCGAGCCGCAGCTTGGAAGCCCACCGCACGCACTTGGCCCAGCTCGGCCTTGTGGGCAACAAGGGCTTCGGTGCCGAGCGCTACTCGGCGCTGGGCCCGGGCCGACTGAGGTTTGTCGTCATCGGTGAGCAGGGGCAACCGGTGCCGGTGCTGCTGCGCTTTGCTCGGCGGGCCGACGGCCGGCGCGACGTGGCGGATGTCACCCCGTACGACCGCGCCGTGACGAGGTGACGCGGCCTCGTCGGCACCATCGCGTTGTGTCCCCTCTGCCGCCCTCGACTCGTGACAGCGGCGATCACGACACCTTAAGTCACACGCGCCCCGGCCGATATACCAGTCCAAGAAGGCCTGGGACGCGGGACGCGTCTCGGCAGTAAGGACGTGGCATGAGAACAGTGCGCTTGCTTCCCCTGGTTGTGCTCTGCCTGCTCAGCGCCAGCGCCTGGGCGCTGAAGGTTGGCGACACCCCACCGGCTCTCACCGTGACGCCGGCCAACCGGGCCGACGCCAAACCCGTCGACCTCGTGGCCGCGAACAAGGGCGATTGCGCCATTCTGTTCGTTACGTTCGAGACGCTCACCACCGACAACGCCGCCAAGCTGACGGTGCTGACTGACGAGCTGTACAAGATCATGCGCAAGGGCGACGAGGACGACCTGCGGTTGTCCATCGTGGTCCTGGGCGAGGGCGACACTTTCGACGAGGACGTCAAGGAGTTCGCCGAGAAGGTCAAGCTGGCCCTGCCGATCTCGCCTTTGAAGGTGGATGACAAGGAACTGGCGGCGTGGGACATCCCCAAGGACCCGTCCGTCTTCACCGTGCTCGCCGGCGGCAAGGTCGAGAAGATCATCACCGACTACGACGCCATGGTCAAGGAACTGAGCGGGAAGTAGGCGACTCCGCCTGCTCCAACCTAGGTTGCCATCGCCCTTGAAGCGGCCCAATGCGCGTCGAGGCGACGATGAGAAGACCCGCCGCGGAGTTGGCAACAGCTCCGCGACCCGTCCAGGCCGCTCCGCGCCGAGTACCCACGGCGCGAGCGGCCTGGCCCCTTTGGGGCGTGCCGCCTACCACCTCAACGGGGCCGCAACCCTTTCCGGTGGGAGGACTTGGCCGCAAGCGCCCGAACACGTCCGGAAGCCTGTCGGGGTCACGAGGCGCGAGGGTGGGCGACGGGGTCGGCAGCTCCGCGCCGCCGACCAGCCAGTCCGCGGAGAACGAGCATGAAGTCGGCCATCTGGGCGGTCATCCTGGTCTGGTGGGCCATGGCGGCCGGTGCCACGGAGTGGTACGTCGCGCCAGCCGGCCAGGATGCCGGCGCCGGCACACGCGCCGCGCCGTTCGCCACCATCGGGCGCGCGGCGACGGTGGCCCAACCCGGCGACACCGTGCGTGTGGCCGCCGGCGTCTACCGCGAAACGGTACGACCTGCGCGCGGCGGCGCGGCGGGCCGGCCGGTGCGCTACCTGGCCGACGGACAGGTGACGGTCGACGGCTGCGACCCGCTGCGTGGCACGTGGCAGCGCGACGGGCAGCGCTGGACGCTGACCACGGATCAGCGCTTCGTGCAGCTCTTCTGTGACGATCGCCCGATGATCGAGGCCCGCTGGCCGAATGCTCCGCTGGACGACCCGATGGCCATGCCGCGGGCGTCGGCCGGGCCCGGCACCGACTACACCGTGCTGCGCGACCCGCGGCTGCCGCCGGGCGACTGGAACGGGGCCATCGTGCTGCTCTGGCCCGGCTCGCGCTGGAGCAACTACACGCGCCGCGTGACCAACTACCAGCCCGGCAGCGGCTTCGATTTCGACCAGACGCTGGAACGCGCGACCAAGGACAAGTTCCATCAGGAGGATCCGTACCGCCCGCGAGCCGGCAACCCGTACCTGCTCTATGGGTGTCTGGCCGCCCTGGACGCGCCGGGCGAGTGGCTGCTCGACGAGCGCGGCAAGCTGTCGTTCATGACGCCCGATGGTCGCCCGCCGAGCGCGCATGAGCTGACCGTCAAGCAGCGCTCGTTGGCGTTCGACCTCCACGGCCTCCGGTTCGTCGAGTTGACCGGGTTCCGCATCCGCGGTGCGGCCTTCGACCTGACCGACGCCGAGGACTGCCGCGTGGTCGGCTGCCACTTGCGCTGGGTCGACCAGGTGCGCGAGTACACCGGCGGCCGGGTGCCGGCGTCGGGCTGCGTGGTCACGGGTCGCAACAACGAGATCCGCCACTGCAGCTTCGGCCAGTCGCCGCTGACCATGCTGCGCATCGGCGGGCGCGACAACCGGCTGCTGGACAGCGTGCTGTTCAACCTCAACACGCTGGGCTCCGATCGCGGTGGGCTGGACCTGGGCGGGTCGGACGGCACGCTGGTCAGCCGTTGCACGCTCGGTCGCACGGGCCGCGACACCATCGTGCATCACGGCGCGCGGCACCAGCGCATCGAGTATTGCGAGCTGTGGCAGACCAACCTGCTCAACAACGACTCCGGCGCGATCTACTGCTGGAGCACCGACGGTCAGGGCGGCGTGATCGCCTACAACTGGATCCACGACAACCTGGGTGATTCCACGGTCGGCGTGTACTTGGACAACTTCTCGCGCAACTTCGTGGTCCACCACAACCTGATCTGGAACTCGTCGGGCAGTGGCATCCGGCTCAACTCCGACGCGGTGGGCCATCTGGTCAGCAACAACACCGTGCTGCGCTCGCGCGAGCCGTTCGGCACCTACTGCTACGCGGCCTACCGGCCGACCATGGCGGGCACGCGCATCGTCAACAACCTGGTCGACCAGCGGCTCCGCCTGAGCGACCCGGCGTGGTTCGTGCAGGGCGAGCTGGGCCCGGAGATCAGCCACAACCTGGTGGCCGCGGTCGGCGCGGACGGCGTGCCCGTGGCCGGCTCGGCGGCGCTTGGCGCGGGCCTGGCGGTGCCGGGCGTGACCGACGGCGTGACCGGCAAGGCGCCCGATGTCGGCGCCTATCAGGCCGACGGCCCGCGCTGGACGGCGGGCGCCGGCTGGCATCCGGCGGACGAGCCCCGGCAGCAGCCGTACAACCTGACCTTCGCTCCGCTGCCGCCGCTCACCGCGCGGACCATGCTGACCGACGGCCTGCAGCTCTGGCTCGACGGCGCCGACGAGGCGACGGTCAGCCGTGACGCCACCGGCCGGGTCAGCGCGTGGGCCGACAAGTCGCCGGCCCGGCGGCGCCTGACGGCCGGCCCGGGCTTCAGCTACGTCGCCGCCGGTCTGGCCGGTCAGGGCGTGGTGCGCGGCGCGGGTCAGTCGGCGCTGACCGTCGGCACGATCCGCGCGGGGCTGGGCCCGGTGGCGGCGTTCGTCGTGGCTCAGGGCCTGACCGCAGGCGGGCCGAGCTGGCAGCGGCTGTGCGGCGCGTGGGTCGGTGACGAAGCCCGCCAGGACTGGGTTGAGCCGAGCTGGCAGCTCGGCCGGCCGGGCGGGGCCACCCCGGCCGCGTTCGCGCCGCAGCTCTACACCTTCGTGCGGCCCCGCGGCTACACGCTGGACCATGTGGTGGTGTTCGGCCCGGGCACTGGCAGCGCGCAGTACCACGCTGGCGACATCGCCGAGCTGCTGCTGTATGACCGCGCCCTGTCCGCGGCAGAGGTGGATGCCGTAACGCTCTATTTGACGCACAAATGGCGCTTGGCCGAGGGGTAGGGCGCCGGGAACCACCGATCCACTTGCCTCCTCCGCGCACGTTCCTGCCGAAATCGGCCGAGCGATTCCAGCCCGCTCGCGTCGTGCTAGGATAGTCATCAGTGAGCGAACCATGAACCGAATCGCATGTGCACTGACCCTTCTTCTCGTCTCGCTGGCGCCAGTGACCGCGCAGACCGTGCTGGT
The DNA here is from genome assembly GCA_016235455.1 of Armatimonadota bacterium. Classification (GTDB taxonomy): domain Bacteria; phylum Armatimonadota; class UBA10988; order UBA10988; family UBA10988; genus UBA10988. The sequence continues at coordinate 11,276 of JACRKZ010000148.1, forward strand.
CGAGGCCGAGCAGTTCGCCGACCTCGGCGGCTGGGACCTGGACCAGCAGTGCATGGACCAGATGGGCTCGCCCTATCTGCTGGCCCATGGCCTCGGCGTGCCGGTCAAGGACGCAGTTACCACGGTCACACTGCCCAAGGCGGGCACCTACCATGTCTGGGCACGCACTCGTGACTGGGTAGCGCCGTGGCAGGCCAAGGGCGCCCCGGGGCGGTTCCAGTTGCTGGTCGATGGCCAGGCGCTGGCCACCACGTTCGGCACCGAGGGCGCCGAATGGCACTGGCAGGACGGCGGCACGGTCAAGCTCGGCGCCCAGGCCAAGCTCGCGCTGCACGACCTGACCGGCTTCGAGGGCCGCTGCGATGCGCTGGTGCTGTCCGCCGACAAGGGCTTTGTGCCGCCGGCGGGCAAGGACGCGCTGGCCGCATGGCGCCGCACGGCGTTGGGTCTGCCCGAGCAGCCCGAGCAGGGCGGCACGTTCGACCTGGTGGTGGTCGGCGGCGGCATCGCCGGCACGTCGGCGGCGGTGTCGGCGGCGCGCCAGGGCATTCGTGTCGCGCTCATCCAGGACCGGCCCGTGCTGGGCGGCAATGGCAGCTCCGAGGTGCGCGTCTGGCCCGAAGGCCGTACACGCCAGCGCCCCTGGCGGCATGTGGGCGACATCGTCGAGGAGCTGACACCCGCTAAGACGCCCGGCGACGCCAACGCCGGCCGCGGCGCCATCTTCGCCGACCAGCGCAAGCTCGACATCGTGGCCAAGGAGCCGCGCATCACGCTCCTGCTTGAGCAGCGGGTCAATGGCGTGGAGGTGCGCGACGGCCGCATCACCGCCGTCATCGCCCAGAACGTGCGCTCCGCCAAGCGCCTGCGCATCGCTGGGCGGCTGTTCGCCGACTGCACCGGCGACGGCACGGTGGGCTATCTGGCCGGCGCGGACTACGAGGTGTCCAAGGAAGGCGTCATGGGTTCGAGCAACCTGTGGAACGTCCTGGACCAGGCCGACCCCGCGCAGGTCCTGCGGTGTGAGTGCAAGGACAAGGACGCGCTGTCCATCGCTGTGCAGCAGGGCCAGAAGGAAGCGCCGTTCCCCCGCTGTCCGTGGGCGCTGGACCTGCATGACAAGTCCTTCCCCGGCCGCAAGCAGAGCGCCGGCCAATGGTCCGGCACCGGGCTGGGCAACCTGGGCGGCTGGTTCTGGGAGAGTGGGTTCGACAAGGACCAGGTGGCCGATATCGAGCTGATCCGCGACAACAACTTCCGCGCCATGTATGGCGCCTGGGACACGCTCAAGAACGTGGACAAGCTCTACCCGAACCATCGGCTGGGCTGGGCGGCCTACATCGCCGGCAAGCGCGAGTCGCGGCGGCTGCTGGGCGATGTCATCCTTACCGGCGGTGACTTCCGCGACGGCAAGGTCTACCCCGACGCCTGCTTCCCGTGCTCGTGGCACATCGATGTCCATTCGCCCGACCCCCGCTACACCGCGGGCAACAAGGGGCAGGAGTTCATCTCGCTGGCCACGCAAGGCAAGGACTACACCTACAACGGCATCTATTGGGCGCCCTACCGCTCGCTCTACAGCCGCAACATCGCCAACCTGTTCATGGCCGGGCGCGATATCAGCGCCACGCGCGAAGCGCTGGGCGCCACGCGGGTCATGCGCACCACGGGCATGATGGGCGAGATCGTGGGCAAGGCGGCCTACCTCTGCGTCCGCCACGACGTGCTGCCGCGCGGCGTCTATGAGACGCGGCTCGACGGGCTCAAGGAGCTAATGGCTCAGCCCGGTCCCATGCGCCGCGAGACGCTCGACGGCCCGCTGGCCCTGCCGCCGGGAGCGACGATCAGCAACTTCGTCGGCGCGGGCCTCGACCCCAAGAGCCTGCCCGGCATCGTGGTTGATGACGAGCAGGCCGACCTGACCTCGGGCTGGAGCGACACCGGCACGCTGACCGGCTTCGTCGGCAGCGGCTACTACTACGCGAGCGACGAGAAGGCGACCGCGCGCTTCCCCTTCCAGGTCAAGGAGAGCGGCACCTACGAGGTGCGCCTGGCCTGGCAGCCGCATGTCAACCGCGCCAAGGCGCTGCCAGTGACCATCCTCACCGCCGACGGCGAGAAGGTGGTCAAGGTCGATCAGACCAAGCCGCCCACGGGCGACAAGGGCTTTGGCGTGCTGGGCCAGTACCGCTTCGAGGCGGGCCGGCCGGCGTGGGTGCTGCTGACGTGCGCCGGCGCCCAAGGCGCGGTACACTGTGATGCGATCCAGGTGGTGAAGGTGCCATGACCCGACTGATTCGCGCTGGACTGTTGCTGCTGGCCGTGCTCACGGCCGGGCCGACGCTGGCGCGGGTCAAGCTGGTGGAGCTGGGCTGGGACATCCCCAGCACCGCCTTCCTGCGCGCTCACTGGCAGCGCATGGAACGCGAGGCGCCGTTCGACGGCGTGGTGTTCAGCGCCGAGGCCAAGGACGACCAGGGCCGACCGATCAGCAGCGAGGCCGCCTGGGGACCCGAACGCTGGCAGCGAGCCTGGTTCGACGCCGCGCTGGCCGACCTCAAGTCCTGCCGCTTCACACGCTTCACTGACAACTTCGTGCGGCTCAACGCCTCGCCCAAGGCCGTGTCCTGGGACGACGACGCGGGCTGGACGGCCATGGCCGAGAAGGCGGCGATCCTGGCCTGGCTGGCCCGCGGTGGCGGCGCCAAGGGCATCGCCTTCGACGTCGAGCCGTATGGCTCCAACCAGTGGCAGTGGGATTCAGCCGCGAAGACCTCGTTCGCCGAAACCAGCGCGACCGCGCGGCGGCGTGGCGCTCAGCTCGGTCGAGCGATCGCCGCCGAGATGCCCAACGCCGTGGTGATGACACTGTTCGCCAACAGCGTGCTGAGCCATGTCGGCCGCTCGGCCGATCCGCAGGCACTGCTGGCCAAGGAAGGGTACGGTCTGCTGCCCGCCTTCTTCGACGGCCTGTTGTCCGCCGCGCCGCCGGAGATGGCCCTGGTCGACGGGTGCGAGAACGGCTACTACCTGGACAGCGCCGAAGCCTATCAGCGCGCCGCGCTGGAGATGAAGGGCTGGCAGGGGCCGTCGCTGGCTCTCGTCTCGCCGGCCAACCGCGCCCGCTACCGCCAGCAGGTGCAGGCCGGATTCGGCTTCTACCTGGACATGTTCATCAACCCCGAGGGCCACACCTACTACCGCGGCCCGCTGGACGGCTCGCGGCTCCGGCGGCTGACCCGCAACCTCACCGCCGCGCGCGACGCCGCCGACGAGTATGTCTGGGTCTATGGCGAGCAATGCCGCTGGTGGAGCGATCTGGCGCCATGGCGCGAGGCGGATCTGGCCAAGACCGCTGGCCGTGGCAAGCACTGGGAAGAGGCGCTGCCGGGCATCACGCGGGCCATCGACCGCATCCGCGATCTGGAGGGCTCGGCGCTGGCCGAGCTGGCGACGAGCAAGCCGCCCAACCTGCTGGCCAACCCCGACCTGGCCCAAGGCCCCGCCGCCGACCAGACGCTGCCGACCGGCTGGTCGGCCTGGCAGTATGAGAAGGAGCCGACCGGCACCTTCGCCTGGGACAAGACCGTCGGCGACGGCTCGGCGCGCGCGACCAAGGTCACCTGGGGCTGCTTCCTGCAGGGTGTCGAGGCTCAGCCTGGCGCGGTCTACCTGGTGGAGGCGCGCTGTCGCCGGCAGGGCAGCGGCAGTCCGGCGCTGACCGTCCGCTGGCAGACCGCCGAGCACCGCTGGACCCGCGAGCCCGACGACCGCACCTTCGCCTTCGGCGCCGCGGTCGATGGCTGGCAGTTTGCGCGCGGCGTGGTTACCGCGCCCGACGGCATCGGCCGGCTGGTGGTCCTGCTCGACATCCGCGGCCAGCGCGACGACCAGAGCCAGGTCTGGTTCGACGCCGTCCGGCTGCATCGCCTGGCCGACTGAACACTCCCGTGGTGTCCCCGCCACGGCGTCGGTCGGAGCCCGCCTTCGCCGGCCAAACGCCGATCCTGCGATGGTCGTGCCGATAGAGCGCCTTGGTGACGGCCGCCGTGCGGGTCACCCAACCTCACACTCCGCCACGCGCCGCACAGCGCCGGGGAGGCCCCGGCGCATCCACGGCGAAAGGGCCAGCGGAGAGCCTGTCGTGAGTTACCAGAGTGCCCTGGTGGCCGCCTGCGCGGTCCTGTCGGCCGGCGGCGTCGGAGCTGCCGATTTCACTGTCTCGCCCGGCGGGCGCGACACCAACCCCGGCACGGCCGCCGCGCCGTTCGCCACGTTGACCCGCGCGCGGGACGCCGTGCGAGCGCGCATTCTGGGCGGCAAGCTGCCCGCCGGCGGGCTGACGGTCGAGTTGCGCGCGGGCAACTATGAGCTAGCCGAGCCGTTGGCGCTCGACGCGCGCGACTCGGGCAGCGAGGGCCGGCCGGTGGTGTGGCGGTCCGCGCCGGGCGCCAAGGTGCGCGTCATCGGCGGGCGCCTCGTGGGCGGCTGGACCAAGGTGACCGACGCGGCAGTGCTCGGCCGGCTCGACCCGGCCGCGCGCGGGCAGGTCATGCAGGCCGACCTGCGCGCGCAGGGCATCACCCGCTTTGGCGAGATGAAGAGCGCGCGCGGCTGGGGCTCGTCGGAGGCTGGGCTGGAGCTGTTCTTCAACGACCAGCCGACGACGCTGGCGCGCTGGCCCAACGAGGGCTTCACGACGATCCGCGATCTGCCCGTGATGGACTTCGATGTGCGCGGCACCAAGGGCAGCCGCCAGCCGATCTTCAACTACGAAGGCGACCGTCCGTCGCGCTGGGCCGCGGAGCCCGAGCCGATGGTGCACGGCTACTGGTTCTGGGACTGGGCCGACCAGCGCTATCGCGTCAAGTCGGTCGACCCGGCCAAGGGCCTGATCACCCTCGACGCGGCCGGCGGTGAGTTCCGCAAGGGGCAGTGGTATTACGCCTACAACCTGCTCTGCGAGCTGGACCAGCCCGGAGAATGGTACCTGGACCGCGCCTCGGGCATCCTCTACTTCTGGCCGCCGAGCCCCATCGACCGGGGCCAGGCGATGGTCTCGCTGCTGCCCAACCTGGTGACCATGACCGGCGCGGCCGACATCGAGCTGCGCGGCTTGACGCTCGAAGGCTGCCAAGGCACGGCGGTAAGCATCGATGGTGGCGCGAACTGCCGCGTGGCGAGCTGTGTCGTGCGCAACACGGGCAGCTACGCGGTGCGTGTCGAGGGCGGCCGGAACCACGGCGTCGTCGGCTGCGACATGTACCAGATGGGCGACGGCGGCATCGTGCTGCACGGCGGCGACAAGAAGACGCTGACGCACGCCGAGCACTATGCCGAGAACAACCATATCCACCACTTCAGCCGCTGGAATCCGATGTACAAGGTTGGCATCGAGCTGTTCGGCGTGGGTATGCGTGCCAGCCACAACCTGGTGCATCATGCACCGCATGTGGGCATCAGCTTCTGCGGCCAGGAGAACACGGTCGAGTACAACGAGGTCCACAACGTCGTGCAGCAGGCCAACGACGCGGGGGCCATCTACAGCCAGCCGGGCATCGACGAAGACTGGACCATGCGCGGCAACGTGGTGCGCTACAACTTCGTGCACCATGTCTACGGCTATCGCGGCCATGGCTGTTGCGGCGTCTACCTGGATGACATGTTCTCCTCGATGCACTGCTACGGCAATGTGTTCTACCAAGTGCCCCAGGCCGTGTTCATCGGCGGCGGGCGCGACAACATCACCGAGAACAATCTGTTTGTCGAGTGCAATCCCGCAGTCCACGTCGACGCGCGCGGGCTGGGCTGGGCGGCTGGTGGTGAGGCCCTGCTGCGCCAGCGGATGACCGAAATCCCCTATGACAAGCCGCCTTGGAGCACGCGCTACCCGCAGTTGCTGACGGTACTGACCGATGAGCCCATGGCGCCCAAGGGCAACGCCTTCCGCCGCAACATCAACGTCGGCGGCAAGTGGGACGACATCGAGGGCAAGGCCCGGCCGATGGTGCTGTTCGAGGACAACCAGACCGACCAGGCGCCACTGATCGTCGACGTCAAGGGCCTCAACTTCCGCCTCAAGCCCGGCTCGCCGGCGCCCAAGGGCTGGCAGACTATTCCGTTCGGCGAGATAGGCCTGGTCAAGAACGCGGACCGCGCCAGTTGGCCGGTGGCGCATGCGGTCGAGGGCGCGCCAGCCGGCGCGACGGTCAACGAACGCCTCGCCCTGCGTTACCCGACGCCGGTCGCCGTGCCGACCACCGGCGTGGCCCTGACGCTCAAGGAGACACCCGAACGCGCCGCCATCAGCGGCCCGCCGTGCACCGCGCAACTGTCGCACGACGGCGCCAACCTGCTGGTCACGGTGACCGTGCCCATCCGGGACCCGGCCAAGCTCGTGCGCACCGACGTGTGGGGCTCGTCGGACGGCGTGGAGGTGGCCTTCCGCGATGCCACGGACGCCAAGAAGCCCGGCGTGACCTGGGTGCTCCAGGGCCACGCCACCGGTACCCACCGCGGCAGCGCCGACGCCGGCGCGACCCCAGCCGCCGCGACCAAGCTCGACGCCGCGGGCACCTTCAAAGCCGTCGTCGGCGCCGACCGCTGGACGGCGACATGGTCGATCCCGTTGGCCGCCGCTGGCCTCAAGCCCGGCACCGGCCTGAAGCTGGGCTTCAACATCGGCGTCCGCCGCAGCGAAACCGACGAGTGGATCGCCTGGGCTGGCGCCAACGGGCCGAACTGGCAGCTTGATGGCACAGGAGTGATCGTGCTGCGCTGATCGTTGGCCCTGGAATGCTAATCCACAGATTGCACAGATTGTCAGGGCGCAGAACGGTACCCAGCCAATCTGTGTGATCTGTGGAGTAGGCAGCAGGAATGGACGTGGCAATGACCTCGCACGAACGCTTTCGACGCATGTATGAGCATCGCGACGCGGATCGCGTGCCGATCATCGACAGCCCCTGGGGCGCCACGTTCGAGCGCTGGCACGCCGAGGGCTTGCCCACGGGTGTCCCCTGGACCGAGTACTTCGGCATCGACAGCATCGCCAGCATCTGGACCGACAACAGCCCGCGCTACCCAACGCGGGTCATCGAGCAGACCGACGAATACACCATCTCCACCACGGCCTGGGGTGTGACGCTCAAGCAGTGGCGGCACATCGCCTCGACGCCCGAGTTCATCGACTTCACCATCAAGGGGCCGGACACCTGGCGCGAGGCCAAGGCGCGCATGACGCCCAGCGAGGACCGCATCGACTGGGCCGGGCTGGCGCGCCAGTACCCCAAGTGGCGCGAGCAGGGCCAGTGGATCAGCGGGCACCTGTGGTTCGGGTTCGACATCACGCACTCCTGGACCGTGGGCACCGAACGGCTGCTGATGGCGCTGGTCGAGGATCCCGAGTGGTGCGTCGATATGTTCAACCACCAGCTCGACGTCGGGCTGGCGCTGCTGGAGCAGGCCTGGGACCGCGGGTATACCGTCGACGAGATCCACTGGCCGGACGACATGGGCTACAAGCTCAACCAGTTCTTTTCGCTGCGCACCTATCGCGAACTGCTCAAGCCCCTGCACAGGCGCGCCGCCGACTGGGCGCACGCGCGGGGCGTGAAGGTGCGGCTGCACTCCTGCGGAGACATCCGCCCGTTCGTGCCCGAACTGGTCGAGATCGGCATCGACGCGCTCAACCCGATCGAGGTCAAGGCCGGCATGGACCCGCTGGCGCTCAAGGCCGAGTGGGGCGACCGGCTGGTGCTGCACGGCGGCATCAACGCGGTGCTGTGGGACGACATGGAGGCCATCGAGGCCGAGATGCGGCGGGTGATGCCGGCGCTCAAGGCGAGCGGCGGCTTCATCTTCTCGTCCGACCATTCGGTGCCGTCGAGCGTCAGCCTGGCGGGCTTCAGGCACATTGTGGCGCTGGCCAAGGAGCTGGGCGCGTACTGAGCGCACAGAAGGGCTCCTGGCCGGGTGCGTACGCGCGGCGTCCGCCTGCGGCAGGACCCTCGTCGCCCATGCCGAACCACACCACCCGATGAGGAGAGTCGTCTTGAGCAAGAAGCTACGTATGGGTGTCATCGGTCTGCGCATGGGCAAGAACCACGCCAAGGCCTACCAGACTCACCCAGGCAGCGAGTTGGTGGCCATCTGCGACATGGACAAGGATCTGCTGGCCGCCACTGGCGACGAGCTGGGCGTCGAGAAGCGCTACACCGACGCGGCCAAGATGATGAAGGACGCGAAGCTGGACGCGGTCAGCATCGCCACGCCCAACCGCTTCCACGCGCCGCTGAGCATCGCCGCGCTGGAGGCCGGGCTGCACGTGCTGTGCGAGAAGCCCATGGCCATGAACGCGGCCGAGGCCGAGAAGATGAACAAGGCTGCGCTGAAGGCCAAGCGCAACCTGATGATCAACTTCTCGTACCGCTTCTCGGAGATGAGCTACGCCTTGAAGGACCAGGTGGACCGCGGCGCCGTGGGCGACATCTACTTCGGTCGCACCGTGTGGCATCGACGGCGCGGCATCCCCGGCTTCGGCGGCGCCTTCACCAACAAGGACCTGGCCGGCGGCGGCCCGCTGATCGACCTGGGCGTGCACCGGCTCGACCTGGCGCTGTGGCTCATGGGCTATCCCGAGCCCATCGCTGTCAGCGGCTCCACTTACGACCCCATCGCGCGGGCCAAGGCCGATGCCGCGGGCGCCACCTACACCGTGGAGGACCTGGCCGCCGGCATCGTCAAGTTCGCCAACGGCGCCACGCTCATCGTCGAGGCCAGTTGGGCGCTCAACATCGAGGAGCGTGAGCACATGGTGACCCTGCTGTGCGGCACCAAGGGCGGCCTGGTGCAGAAGAACACCGGCGGCGGCTACAACTTCGTCGCCGAGCTCTACACCGACGAAGGCGGCAACCAGTTCACCAAGCGGCTCGACTGGAGCACGGAGCCCGTGCCCAGCTCGTATCACGAGTTCGTCGACAGCATCATCGCCAAGCGCCCACCCATGGCCACCGGCGAACAGGGCATCAAGGTCATGAAGATCCTCGACGGCATCTACGAGAGCGCCGCCACGGGCCGCGAAGTGCGGTACGACAGGTAGCCCCAAACCCATGGAGCGCAGCCGAACGCGGCCGCGCTCCATGGGTACTGCGCCAGTTGGTCAGCTACCGGGCGGCGGCGGCGCCGACGGCAGGCTGCTCGGCCCGTCGATCTCGGTGACCACGATGTCCACTGGTTGCCAGCCCTCGGCATAGCCGCGGAACAGCGCGCTGCCGTTGACCCGGTCGGCATCGGCGGCCGCCGCGACGGTGACATACTGCGGCGCGAACCAGTTGGTCGAAGTGAAGGTCAGGATCGTGCTGCCCGACAGTTGCAGGTCGGCATCGCCCGAGACCTTGGCCACGTTCACCGTCACCGCGCTGGCCGGCGGTCCGCCGAGCCGCACGGCGATGCTTCGTGAGCGCCCTTCGGGCACCGCGACCAGCACCGGGAAGGCCATCACGCAGCGGTTGATGTCTTCCTCGATGGCGGTCACCGCGGCCGGCCGCCAGCCGGCGGCCGAGGCGGTGAAACAGGCCACGCCGTCCAGCGCGTCATCGTCGGCGGCGGCGGCCACGGTCACGGTCTGCGGCCGGTTCCAGTCGCCGGGCGAGAAGGCCAGGCGTGTGCTGGACACGACGTGCAGGCTGGTGTCGCCGGACTGCCGGCCGACGTCGACGAACGTGGTGGCGCCGGGCCGACCCGCCAACCGCACCGTGAACGTGCGACCGGCGCGTTCGGGCACGCGCAGCGTGCTCGGCGTGGCGAGTACGCGCGCGTCATCATCCAGCTCGGTGGCCGTCGCCACCGCGGTGGACCAACCAACGGCACTGGCCTGGATTGCGGCCTGGCCGGCGGTGGCATCGACGTCGTGCGCGGCGGTGATGGTCACCGGCTGGGCGATGTACCAGTTGCTCGGCGTGAAGGTCAGGCTGGCTGAGCCGCTCAGGTCGGTATCACCCGAGGCGCGCGCCACGGCGACGGTCACGTTGGCTCCCGGCTGTCCGGCCAGGCTCACTCCCACCGTGCCGGTGCCGTTCTCGGGCACCACCACGGTGTTGGCCGCGAAGCGCAAGGCCCCGTCATTGTCTACCTCCGTGACCTGCACATCGCTGGATGTCCAGCCAACGATCGAGACGCGGAGCGCGGCGGTGCCGTTGATGGCGTCGGTGTCGTCGAGCGCACTCACGGTCACCACGCGTGCCTTGTACCAGTCGGCGGGCGTGAAGACGAGGGTGGCGCTGGCGCGCAGGTCAGTGTCACCGCTCAAGCGGGCTACCGTGACGCTTACATCGCTTGCTGGCGGCCCGTTGAGGCTGACCCGGAGCGGGCGCGTGCCGCCTTCGGGCACAAGCAGGTTGCTGGCCGAGGTGACCAGGCGCAGATCGTCATCGACCTCAGCGGCGGCCATGTCGGCTGACAACCAGCCGTCGGCCGAGGCGCGGAAGGTGGCCTTTGGCCATATCCACGTCCTGCTGGGCGCCAATCGTCACCGCCTGGGCCTCTTGCCAGTTGCTCGTCGTGAAGGTGAGGTCGACACCGGACATCAGTTGCAGGCTGGAGTCGCCGGCCAGCCGACCGGTATGCACCGTGACGTCAGTGACTGGCTGGCGCGAGAGGCACAAGGCGAACGCCCGGTGTTCGCCCTCCGGGACTGTGAGGCGGGTCGGTGTCGCGACGATCTGGCTGAGGTCGTTGTCGATCTCCGTGGCGGTCACCGCGGCTCCGGTCCAGTCCTCTGCCTCGCAGCGGATGGTGGCCACACCGTCGATGGCGTCCGGGTCCTCGGCGGCTGCCAGCGTTACCGACTGCGGTTGGTCCCAGTTGTCGGGGGTGAAGAGCAGACCGGGGCTGTAGACGAGCACGCTGTCGGTGACAGTGTCGGTGCACCACAGGGTGCCGTCCGGCCCCTCGGCCACGCCAGTGGCGCCATGCAGGATGATCTTGCCGTCGTAGTCGCCGCTGATCGTTGCCCATTGCCCCTGCGGATCGCGCTTCCAGATGGAGGTCCTGTCGGCGATATAGAGGTCGCCACAGCGGCCAACCGCCAAGCCTGTGCCATACACGACTTTGCCTGATGGTGGATTGACCGTGATCCAGTTGCCCATGGGGTCACGCCGAAGCAGGTCATAGCCGCAGGTTGCGTAGAGGGCGCCATCGACATCGAAGGCCAGGCTGCCGAACGTACGGCCCAGATCCGTCGTCCTCCATGTGCCTGCATCTCGCCACCGCAGGCCCGACGAGTGGCTGCTCGCGACAATCGAGCCGTCAGGGCCGACGGCGACGTCAACAGGGTATTCGTGGCTGCCGTTGAGCGGCCAAGCGGTGCAAGTGCCCTCAGCGGCCCGGGCCTGCACCCGCCTGTTGTTGAAGTCAGCCACGTACGTGGTCCCGTTGCTGCCGCAAGCGATGCCATCCGGATAGGAGAGTTCGCCGTCGTTGGGGCCGTAGGAGCCCCAGGCCGTCCAGACGCCGTTGGCGTCACGCCGCTGCACGCGGCTGTTGGCCCTGTCGGTGACTGACACCGCGCCGTCTGAGGCGATGGTGATGTCAGACGGGTAGTGGAAGCTGCCGAGGGCGTCATCGGCCAAGCTGACCAAAGAACAGTGGCCATCGCCCAGTCGCAGGTTCTCGACGTCGAATCGGGTCCAGCCGTCAGCCACGTAGAGGCCGCCAACGCCGTCCGGCGCCAGCGCCGCGAACAACGCCGAGCTGCTGTAGGTGCGGGCCTTCCAGCCCGTCGACGCGTTCCACGCATGACAGGTGAACTCGTACCGCGATCCCACCACCCATGCTACGTAGACGTTGCCCGCCTCGTCGGCGGTCATCGCAGAGACCGTCGCTTCCGGATCAACGCTGGGGTAACCAAACTCCTGCCACACACCCAGGGCGTCGCGCCGCAGCAGGCCCCTGGTCCGGTCGAGGACGTAGAAACAGCCGGAGCCGTCGAAGGCGATGCCGAGCGGCTGCGGGTTGAAGGCCGGCGCGCCCACATCGACAACAACCCACCGATCCGAGGAGTCGCGCATCTGGACGCTGCTGGCGCCGGCCACATAGAGCAGGCCAGCGTTGTCGACCGCGATATGGGCAGGATCGGGCACCCCACTCGGGAAGCTCGCCCACTGCCCGTTGGTGCGGCATACCTGGATGCATTGCCGTGCCGCGTCCGCGACGTATATCCCGCCGGCATTGTCCAGCGCCACGCTGGCACTACCGCCGAACCGACCAAGGCCGGCGCCCGGCTCGCCTATCCACCTCCAGTGTCCACTGGCGTCGCGCACATCGATCCTCTGCCTTTGGCCGTCGAGCACGGCTAGCGTCCCCGCGGCGTTGGTGGCCAAAGCTATTGGCCTGACGGTGCTGCCTGCGCTGGCGCCGGAGACCGTCGACCACTGCGCGCCTGGCGACGCCACGGTGATGTCCTCATCGCCGGCCGTACGCCGCACCGATACCGCGACGTCATGCGTCGGTCGCTCCGACAGTCGCACCGTGAACGAGGCGTCGCCACCTTCGTGCACGCCCACCGGAGTCTTGTCGACCACGATGTTCGCCGCTCGCCCACAGGCCAGGCTCAGGACGCAACAACAGAAGACGAGCCAGGACCCCGGCCTGGCTGAGTGGATGTGATACATGATTGCTCCCCAAACGGGGCGGGCCCCCCAGACGCTTGCGCCAGGCGACCCACCAATGCCTATGACACAATGCCTTGAGTATACCCATAGTTCATGAGGCGAAACAAAACGCGGGAACACTCCCTGTCGCGCAACTACGACACCCCGGGATCCGGGCCGCGCGAGAGACCCGTGACCGGGACCGCGCGGGGGCGCCAACGGCTGCCCGCCGACGAGCGTCGGCATCATCAAGATCCCCAGAGACAACCGCGACTCATCGGCACGACGAGGAGGCCCAAACCCATGGAGCGCCGCCGCGAACGGCCGCGCTCCATGGGTGCTCTGCCGGTTGGTCAGCTACCGGGCGGCGGCGGCGCCGACGGCAGGCTGCTCGGCCCGTCGATCTCGGTGACCACGATGTCCACCGGTTGCCAGCCCTCGGCATAGCCGCGGAACAGCGCGCTGCCGTTGACCCGGTCGGCATCGGCGGCCGCCGCGACGGTGACATACTGCGGCGCGAACCAGTTGGTTGAAGTGAAGGTCAGGATCGTGCTGCCCGACAGTTGCAGGTCGGCATCGCCCGAGACCTTGCTCACGTTCACCGTCACCGCGCTGGCCGGCGGTCCGCCGAGCCGCACGGCGATGCTGCGCGAGCGCCCTTCGGGCACCGCGACCAGCACCGGGAAGGCCATCACGCAGCGGTCATTGTCCTCCTCGGTGGCGGTCACCGCCGCCGCTTGCCAGCCCGGCGACGAGGCACTGAAGTGGGCCACGCTGTCCAACACGTCGTCATCCTCGCTGGCGGCCACGGTGACGGTCTGCGGCCGGTTCCAGTCTGCAGGCGAGAAGGCCAGGCTGGCGCCCGACAGGACCCGCAGGCTCGAGTCGCCGGCCAGCCGGCCGACGTTGACGAACGTGGTGGCGCCCGGCCGGCCCGCCAGTTGCACGGTGAACGTGCGGCTGGCGCCTTCGGCCACGCGCAGCGTGTTCGGCGTGGCCAGCACGCGCGCGTCATCATCCACCTCGGTGGCGGTCACCAGGGCAGTGGACCAACCGACCGCGCTGGCCTGGAACACGGCCTGGCCGGCCAGGGCATCGATGTCGTGGACGGCGGCGATGGTGACCCGCTGGGCGACGTTCCAGTTGCTCGGCGTGAAGGTCAGGCTGGTGGAGCCGCGCAAGTCGGTGTCACCCGAGGCGCGCGCCACAGCCACGGTCACGTTGGCGCCCGGCTGGCCTGCCAGGCTCACTCCCACCGTGCTGGTGCCGTTCTCGTGCACCGCCACGGTGCTGGCCGAGAATCGCAACGCCCCGTCGTTGTCGACCTCCGTGACCTGCACCTCGCTCGACGTCCAGCCGACGGCTGAGATGCGGAGCGTGGCGGTGCCGTTGATGGCGTCGACATCGTCCACCGCGCTGACCGTTACCACGCGGGCCCTGTACCAGTCGGCGGGCGTGAAGACGAGGGTGGCGCTCGCGCGCAGGTCGGTGTCACCGCTCACGCGAGCCACGGTCACGACCACATCACTCGTCGGCTGCCCACCAAGGCTGAGCCTGAGCGGGCGGGTGCCGCCTTCGGGCACGAGCAGGCTGTCAGCCGAAGCGACCAGGCGCAGGTCGTCATCGACCTCGGTCACGGCCACATCGGCCGGCAACCAGCTCGTGGCCGCGGCGCGGAAGATGGCCTCGCCGTTGGCCACGTCGGCGTCTTGCTGCGCGCCGATCGTCACCGTCTGAGCCACGTTCCAGTTGCTCGGGCCGAATGTCAGGTTGGCGCCCGCGGTGACCTGCAGGCTGGTGTCACCGTGCGCGTAGCCGACACGGACCGCCACCTCACCGGCCGGCAGCCCGGCCAAGCGGACATTGAGCGACCGGCTGCCACCTTCGGGCACGCTCACCATCGTGGGCGTGGCGATGATGCGCAGGTCGTTGTCCACCTCGGTGGCCGTCACGTCGGCCGACATCCAGCCGGTGGCGCCAGCACGAAACACGGCTTCGCCGTTGGCCGCGTCGATGTCCTCCGTGGCGCTGAGGGTTACCAGGCGCGGCGTGTTCCAGTTCTCCGGCGAGAACAGCTGGTTCGCGCCGGCGGTCACGCTCAGACTGGAGTCGCCGCCCAGGCGGCCCACATAGACCGGCACCGAATCAGCGGGTCGACCGGCCAGGCTCAAGGCGAAGGTCCGCGTGCCGCCCTCGGGCACCGCCACCGCCACCGGCGTGGCCACGAGCCGCTTATCGTTGTCGAGGCAGACCGCGTGGACGCCGGCCCCGGTCCAGCCGGGTGCGGCCACGGCGATGTCGGCGCTGCCGTCGGCGGCGTCCTCATCCTCCGCGGCGCCGATGGTCACGGTCTGCGGCTCGTTCCAGTTGCTCGACGTGAAGGTCAGGCTGCCACCAGCAATGGGTGACAGGCTGACGTCGCCGCTGGCGCGCGTCGTGGCAACCACCACATCCGCCGCGGGCTGACCGGCCAACCGCACGGCGAACGTGCGACTGGCGCCCTCGCCGACGCTGAGCGACAGCGGCGAGACGTTCAAGCGGAGGTCGTTGTCCACCTCGGTGGCCACGACATCGGCCGGGCGCCACCCGGCAGCCGCCGCGCGGAGGGTGGCAGTGCCGGCGATGGCGTCGGCATCCTCGGCGGCTCGCACGGTGACCGTCTGGGCGGCGTTCCAGTTGCCGGTCGTGAAGGACAGCGCCGTGGCGCTGCTGATGCTGATGTCGGGGTCGCCCGTGAGCGACAGGGCCACGGTCGTCGTAGCCGCAGGCGCGCCGGCCAGGCGTACCGTGAAGGTCTGCGTGCCGTCCTCGGGCACACTGACCGAGGTGGGCGTGGCGACGATGCGGAGCTCGTCGTCCACCTCGTTGGCGTTGATGTCGGCCACCTCCCAGCCCGTGGCGGAGGCGCGAATGACGGCCGCGCCGTTGACGGCGTCGGCATCCTGGGCGGCAGCCACGGTCACGCGCTGCGGCGCGCTCCAGTTGGTGGCGGTGAAGGTCAGCGCCGCGCCACCGGCCACGGCCAGGTCGCTGTCGCCACTGGCGCGCGCCACGGTGACGGCGACATCGCTCGCCGGTCGCGACGAGAGCGTCAGGTCAAATGCCACCGACGAGCCTTCGGGCACATCGATGGTGCCGACCGAGGCGAGCACCCGCGGCACGTCGTTGTCGCGCTCGTTGGCGGTCACGGTGGTGCCGGCGCAGTTGGGCGCGGACAGGTTGAACACCGCCGCGCCATCGGCCGTGTCGGTGTCTTCGGCGGCATTGATGGTCACCGCCTGCGGCGTGTTCCAGTTGGCCACCGTGAAGGTCCGCGTGGCGCCGGCGCCCACGGTCAGGTCGCCGTCTCCCGAGCCGAACGCGGTGGTGACCACGGTGTCGGCCTCGGGCTGCTCGGACAGCTTGACGTTGAACGTGCTGCTGCCGCCCTCGGTGACCGCGACGGCGGACGGCGTGGCGACGATGGACGCGCCCGAGCCGACGTAGAAGTCGTCGATGCTCCAGCCGCCGCGCTCGATGTCCTCGTCGCTGGCGCCCATGACGAAGCTGACAATGACCCGCGGCTGGCCGGCCGCGACGGCGGTCAGGTCAAACTCCTGCCTGGCCCAGGTGGGCGCTTCCAACGTGTCGCCCGAGTGCGTCCAGAGCGTCGTCCAGGTGACGCCGTCGGTGCTGACCTCGATCTGGGCATGGTCGAAGACCGAGTCCTCGACGGTCAGCGCGCGCTGGAAGACCAGCTTGACCGTGGTCAGCGCCGAGCAGTCGATGGGCGGTGTCATGATGCGCGTTTCGGGCAGGTTCGGCTGGTAGTTGCCGCCGATGTTGTAGCCCAGCAGGTAGTTGTCCGAGGTGGGCGTGGTGTCGCTGGCCGGGTCGTAGCTGGTGCCCCGGGCCGGACCGCGCTCCCAGCCGTCGGCGGCGTAGCCGAGCCAGCCCTTGTCCGTCGAGAAGTCGTCGCGGAAGGGCGCGGGTACCGCTGCCGGCAGGACGCTGAAGGCGTTGCTGAAGGCGCTGCTGCGGCCAGTGGCCGAGGCCTGCAGCACGTAGCCCATGCCGGCGGTGGCGATGCTCAGATCGTCGAATGTGGCCACGCCGCTCACCGCGCCGTGGGTCAAGGTGCCGGCCAGCGTGGCGCCGCCCGGATTGTTGCCGAAGCTGACCGTGACCGTGCCGTTGAAGCTGGTGTCGCGCACGCCGGTGGCGGTGAGTGCCTCCACCTTCACGGCCGGGGTGATGTTGGCGCCGCGCGTGGTGGTAGTCGGCTGCACGACGAAGTTGAGCCGCGGCGCTGCCGTCGGTCGGATGTTCCACACAACTGCCTGGAGCGTCGACCAGGTGTAGGCGCCGGTGGTGAACCCAGGCACCTGGTACCAGGCATCGTGGGAGCCGCTCCAGCCCATGTTCAGGTGGTAGCGGTAGTCGGCACCCTCGGTGGCCCACCCGTCGCACACAATCGAGTGGCCGCCGGCGGTGCTGTAGATCGACATCAGGCAGGGGTAGCCGCCGGTCAGGTCGGAGCGCAGCACGGTGCCCCAGTTGGCCTCCGAACTCGGCTTGTAGCTCGCCGACTCGTAGCCGAAATCGTCTTTTAGGGCCGTGACGGTCGCGCTCTGGTAGGCGCCTGACCAGCCCGAAGAGTACTGCATGCTGACCGAGATGCCGCAGGCCCAGGTCAGCTTGCCGATCTCCTGGCGTTGTGCGTCAGGGCTGGAATCGTCGATCGCGTCGGGCATCTGACCGTAGTTGAACGACCCGCTCCAACTCGCTGATCGCGGCACATCGTCGACGTAGATGGTGTTGCTGACCGAGGCGCTGGACGGATAGTGGTGGAAGCGCACGACCTGCGCCATGGCCGTGGCCACGCAGCCGCAGACGTAGTGGTTGGGCGTGTAGTAGTCGTAGGTGTAGGGCGCTGCCTCGTCGCCCTGGTCCCAGGTGCTCGTGAGTAGCGGGCCGGCGCCGATGGAAAGCCGCTCGGCGGGCGCGCTGAGCGCGCCGCTGGCCACCGCGCGCAGCGACGCCCATCGCCCGGGCGCCGTGCTGGGCATGGCGCCCGCCGCGCGAATGCGCGCGGGAATGTCGACCCGCAGCATGTCGGCCAGCGCGCTCGCGTTGCGGCCCTCGCGCTCGACGAACCGGCCGGTGCGGCTGTAGACCAGAATGGGTTCGACGGTGTCGTCGGCGGGCACCACCACGAACCCGGCCGGAGACAGATCGTAGACGTAGGCCAGACGCTGTCCGCCGGTGTCGGCGAACTCGCGGGGACCCGCGGGCAGATTGCCCGGCACGGCGGCGCGGTTGCTGGTCAACCAGGCCCGCGCCACGGCGGAAGCATCGTCGGGGCCGACCGGCGCCGCGGCCAACGGGCCGGCCGCCAGGGCGAAGAGGAACAGGAACGAACGCAAACCGATACGCACTAGACTACGGCGTGACATAGAATCGCCCCCCTTTGACAACGTGACCGTCGATGACTCCACAACACCAGTGTACCCAGCCCATCCGTCTCATGCAAGTGGATATCGTCGCGGCAGGGTCAACTCGTTCCCGGACGGCCCGTGGATTCATGGCGGAACAGCGGCGCTTGACGCCGTGGCCGCGACACGGGTAGCATCGGCCCCGCCGGCCGCTCCTGGCGCCGCCGCGAGACGCCCATGCATCGCAACCGACTGACCTTGCTCGTCCCCCTGCTCATCGTCGCCGCCGCCCCGGCCGCCCCCAGGGCGCCGCGGCTGAACGACCAGGTGACCAACCTGCTGGCGACCGCGCGGCTCTCGGGCAATCTGGACAGCTTCGGCCGGGGCTTGCGTGGGGCCGCCGACGAGGTGATCTACGACCCCCGGCGCGGCGACTTCGCGCGGCCCAGCCAGTACCACGAGTACGGCGTGGGCTTCGGCCAGGATCTGGGCGTGGTGCCCGCCGACAAGGCCGCCTGGTGGCAGGCCGAATGGCCCGCGCGCGTGGCGGTCAATCTGATCATGCTCAGCGGCGTCTACCCCAACCAGCCCCAACCCGCCACGGCTTGGAAGATCGAGGTCCGCCGCGACGGCGCATGGACCACGCACGAGCAGGGCGTCGGCGGCTGGTACGATAGCGGGCTGTATGTCTGGGGTGGCGTTGACACGGCGCCGATGGACATCGACGGGCTGCGCGTGAGCCTGTTCAGCCGTGATGACGAGACGCCACTGCGCAGCATCCACTTCCGCGGCGAGCCGGGCCGCTCGTGGCTGGCCGCGCGCGTCGACACGACCATCTTGCCACCGCCGCCGACCTTCGAGGCGCTGATCGCGCCGCTCGGCGCGCCGGTGCGGCCGGGCCAGGCCGTGGCCTTCAATGGTGGCGCCGCGCTGGCCAAGGGTGAATACACCTGGGACTTCGGCGACGGCGCGTCCGGCCGCGGACAGAGCATTCGGCACCGCTTCGAGCGACCCGGCATCTACCGCGTGGCGTTGACCGTGAGCGACGGCCGGGCCAAGTCGACGGGGCTGATGCTGGTGCGCGTGCACACGGCCGAGACGCTGGATGTGCCGCAGGTGGTGCTCGACACCGACCAGAAGAACGAGCAGGACGACCAGCACTACCTGGGCTACGCGGTGTTCAGCGAGCTCGATGTGCTCGCGGTCAACAGCATCCACCACGGCGGCGGCCAGGAGCCCATCAACTACGCCGAGATCCAGCATGTGCTGGACCTGGCCAGACAGAGCGGGTTGCCCGCGGCGCGGGTGCCGTTGCTCTTCCACGGCGCCGACCGTCGGCTGCAGCCGCCCGTGAGCGGTCTTTGGCAGGATACGGAGCCCGAGCCCTCGGAGGCCAGCGAGGCCATTCTGGCCGCCGTGCGCGGCGCTGCACCGGGCCATGCGGTGTGGGTCGTGCCCGTCGGGCCGGGCACCAACGTCGCCTCGGCCATCCTGCTGGCCCGCGCGCAGAAACTCGACCTGCGCGGCCGGCTGCGCATCATGTGGCTGGGCGGCTCCGACCACGCGGTCACCGGAGAGTTCAACGGCGACAACGACCCCTGGTCGCTGTACGTCATCGCCCAGAGCGGCGTGGAAACCTGGATCCTGCCCGCGCCGGTGGGCGCGCGCGTGGCCATCGACAAGCGCACCCAGGGCGATCTCTACGCCGACAACCCGCTCGGCGCGTACCTCAAGTCCATCGTCCCGGCGGCCAACAAACCGCTGTTCGACCCCGCCTGCCTGTCGGCGATCATCAGCGAGCGCCTGGGGCTGGGCTGGGTCAAGGCGACCGAGTTCGTCGATGTGGCCGGGCCGGACAAGGGCTATCGGTGGACGCCGAGCGCCAAGCCGGGCGCGGTGCGCGTCATCCGCGAGATCCAGCAGTTGGCCATGCGCGACGACATCTTCGCCACAATGAAGGGGCGCGGGCAGCGCCTGGTCGGCGCGCCCATCGCCAGAGCCGGGGCCCGCTGACACGCCACTTCGCGGGCGAGCCGTCTGATGGGCAGCACAGGTTGGTTGTCCCGCCTTCAGGCGGATTGCCAATACCTCGGCCGAGGCTCCCCAGCCTCGTCGCCGGCCGGGGAGCGACTCTGGCTCTGCCTTCACATGGGGGCCACGAGGCCGATCTGCATGGGCGACGCTTCGGCCGCTTGCCCTCCGGTTGGCGGCCGGGCCGGCCGAGTGGGTACGTGGTCGATCGGCGCTGGTCGCACCACGGGCATCGGACACCAGGGCCGCACCTCCTTGGCCGTGCTGGCCAGCCAGGTCGGCTGCGGCTCCTCCGCAGGACTCCGCGTCACGCCGCCGAACAACCGGGCAAGAGAGGCCAGGTAGAACCATGCGCTCCACACTCGCCACGCTGACGCTGGTCGGCTGCGCGCTGCATGCCGCGGCGGCGGTCGGACCAAACGACGTGCTGACGTTGAAGGACGGACGCTTCCAGCTCGGCGGCCGGCCGTTCGCCGAGATCAGCTTCAACAAGTTCGACCTGCTATGGCAGCTCTATGACCAGGTCGCCGCCGGCAAGGCGCTGGACGAGGCCAACCCCATGGTCGTCGCGCAGGAGAAGGCGCTGCGTGACCTGCACGACATGGGGTTCCGCACCATTCGCATTTTCGCGCTGCCGTGGGGACCCTCCGGGCCGGCGTCGTATGCCGATCCGGCCAGGCGCGTGCATCTCTATGCCGCGCTCGACAAGGTGGTCGAACTGTGTGAGAAACATCAGATCGGCCTGATCTGGAGCCTCGGCGCGGCGACGTTCACCGACACGAGGCTGGAGGGCAAGTGGATCTACGGCGAGGAGCAGCAGCGCGAACTGGTGGCCAACCCCGACTCCCGCGGGCGGAAGCTGCTGTATCAGTACATCGATGAGACCGTGGCGCGGTACCGCGACCGCAAGGCCGTGCTGATGTGGGAGATCTCCAACGAGGTCACGCTCGCGGCCGATATCGGCGACGACAAGAAGGTGTTCGACGGCCAGCGCATGCCCACGCTGGGCGACGTGGCCCGGTTCTTCGACGAGGTGGCCCAGCGCATCAAGGCGGCCGACCCGCTGCGCCTGGTGAACAGCGGTGGCTCGAACATGCGCGAGCACCAGTGGCACCTGTGGCAGAACAAGGGCTGGGTGCTGGACACCTTCGAGGACCAGTTCAAGTGCTTCGAGCTGCTGTATGCCAAGTCAGCGGTGGATGTCATCGACATCCACTCGTACCCCAACAACAAGCCCGGCTACACGCTGGCCGCCGCCGCGGGCCAGCCGTCACTGCTGGATGACAAGGGTTACATGGCCATCGCGGCGCGGGTGGGCAAGCCGCTGATGATCGGTGAGCTCGGCCTGCACGCGCGGCCGCGGTCGGACACCAAGGTGTGGGGCGAGACGCCGAACTACTTCGAGAGCTACGCCGATGCCGCGGCGGCCAGGCCGTGGGTGGAGCGCACGCTGGCCGATGTGGTGGAGGCCGGCGTGCAACTGAGCCACTGGTGGACCTATCAGTCCGACCGGCCGCAGGACCAGAGCGATGCCCAGCGCTTCGACCTGACCCGCGAGCGCAACCCGGAGCTGCTGGCGACCATCGTCGCCGCCAATGTGCGGCTCAAGGCCAAGCTGGGCATCACCGCGCCGTAGTGCGAGGAGAGGCACCATGGGTAGCAATGTCGAGCACGCCAACCTGTCGGTGCGTGACGTGGACGCCTCGGTGCGCTTCCTGCTCGCCGCCATGCCCGACTTCGTGGTGCGCCATGACAGCGGGCCTGGGCCGGGCCGTTGGGTGCATCTGGGTAACGACGCGACGTACATTGCGCTCAACGCCATGGATGAGCCGGGCGACGCGCTGTTCGCCCACTGCCGGCCCGGCCTCAACCACATCGGGTTCGTGGTCGACGACGCCGACGCCCTGCGCGAGCGGATGCTGGCCGCCGGCTACGCCGAAGGCTACCAGCCCGCGCAGCATCCGCAGCGCACGCGTGTCTACTTCGTTGATGGCGACGGCATCGAATGGGAGTTCGTATCGTATCTGCCTGGTGGTCCGGCGCTGCGCAACGACTACAGCGCCGGTTAGGCAGAGGCACCGGGATCGGCTGCCGCGCCGAGCTCGGGGCAGCGCGTGGCCAGCAGATGGCGTAGCGCGGTGAGGGTGTAGGGCTTCTGCAACACGCCCACCAGGCTCAGTTCCGCGAAGCGGTCACCCAGCTCCACGGCGCTGTAGCCGCTGGCCAGCACCGCGCGGACATTGGGGTTCACCGCGCGCATCTGGCTCAGCGCCTCGGTGCCGCTGAGGTGGGGCATGGTCAGGTCAAGCACCACCAGAGCGATCTCGCTGGGCATGTCGCGGTAGCGCCGCACAGCCTCGGCGCCGTCGGCCACGACGATGACCTGGAAGCCCAGCCGGCTGAGCATGCGCGACGCCAGAGCCCGGACCGCGTCCTCGTCCTCGGCCAGCAGGACGGTGCCGGTGCCGCGCCAAGCGGCGTCCGACGCGGACTGGCCTTCCGCCGCGTGCTGGACACCGTCCGAGGCCGGCAAGTAGACGGCGAATGTCGAGCCGTGGCCGGGCTCGCTCTGCAGGCGGATGGCGCCACCGTGCGCTCTGATGATGCCCACCACCGCGGCCAGCCCCAGTCCTCGACCGGTGAACTTGGTGGTGTAGAACGGCTCGAACACCCTGGCCAACGTGGCACTGTCCATGCCACAGCCGCTGTCGGTGACCTGCATGGCCACATACTGGCCGGCCGGCAGCTCGTTGCTCAGCGCCGTGGCGCGTAGAAACGCGCTGTCGCATTTGCCGGCGCTAACCGTCACGTCGATGGTGCCAGGCAGGTCGCCCAACGCCTCGGAGGCGTTGAGGATGAGGTTCATGACCACCTGGCGCAGCTGCGTCGGGTCGGCCAGCACAGTGGGCAGGTCGGGCGCCACGCTGAGCCGCAGGTCGGCCTTCTTGCTGATGGTCGTGCCCAGCAACTGCGTCATCTGCTCGATGAGCTGGCCCAGGTCGACCTGCTCGGAAGTGAAGGACGCCCGGCCCGAGTAGGCCAGCATCTGGCGGCACAACTCGCTGCCCTGCCTCACGGCGACCATGATCTGCACGATGTCCGAGCGTGTCGGCGACAGCAGCGCGGCCTGCTCCAGGGCGAACTCAGCGTGACCCAGGATAACCATCAGGATGTTGTTGAAGTCATGGGCGATGCCGCCCGCCAACACGCCCAGGCTTTCCAGCCGTTGGGTCTGCTGGAGCTTCTGCTCCAGGTCGGCGCGCTCTTGCGCGGCCCGCTTGGATTCGGTGATATCGCTCAGCGTCGCGCGGATCGTCGTGGCGCCGTCGGCGGCCGTGGCCAGGCTGGCATCCAGCCGCACCCAGACCGGCGGCTTGGCGTCGCGGCACAGCCGCAGCTCGCAGGGGTGTACGGCGGCAGCGTCCAGGAGGCGGCGGCGATACAGGTAGTAGACGTCCTGATCGTCGGGCAGCAGGTAGCGCGAGAATGGCTGGGAGACCAGCGCCCCCCGCGGCACACCGAGCATCGCGGCCGCGGTCAGGTTGGCCTCCTCGATGAGCCCGGCCTCGCTGGTGGTCAGGTAACCCACGGGCGCCAGGTCGTAGAGGTCGAAGTACCGTGCCTGGGAGGCGGCCAGCTCCAGCTGTGCTCGCCGCAATTCCTCGTTCTGCGTCTCGAGTTCGATCTGGTGGACGCGCAGTTCGTGGAGCACCCGTTGCGCATCCTTGACCGAGGTCGGCGCGTCCATGCCTGGTGTTGATGCCGCCAACGCCTCGGCGCGGCGCCGCAGGTCGGAGCCGGGATCGGGACTGGTGTGGTCACTGCTCATATCCGCCTCCGTCGAGCGCTCGTTCGGTGGTCGCCACCGCATAGGTCTGACCGGCCTCGTTGACCAGCGCGCTGGCGACCAGCGACACCGCCACCGTGCGTCCGTCCTTGGCCAGGCGTTGGGCATCGCACGGTTGAACCCCCCGGCCAGTAGCCGGTCCATGCACCAGCGCGGCCAGGTCGAGCGGCTCGCCCGTAGGCCGCAACAGCGGCAGCGGACGGGCCAACGCCTCGGCCTCGGTCCAGCCGTACAGGCGCTCCGCGCCGGGGTTCCAGGCCACGATGCGGCCGGCGATGTCCTGCACCGTGACCGCGTCGTTGGAGTCGCGGACCACGGCTGCCAGCCGGCGCAGGGCGTCGGTCTCGCGCAGCAGGTCGCGCGCCTGGCGCGTCTCGGTGATGTCGGTGAAGGTGATCACCGCGCCCTCAATGACGTTTTCCAGCGTGCGATAGGGCCTGATGCGCAGCAGGAACCACGCGCCCTCGCGGCTCTGCACCTCGATGTCGCGCGGCGTGAGGGTGTCGAGCACCGCCTCCACATCGGCCACCAGCGAGTCGTAGCCCACCAGATTCGGCACGATGTGGCCCAGCGGCCGGCCGACATCCGTGCCGATCAGGTTGATCACCTGCGTCACCGACGGTGTGAACCGCTTGATCAGCAGGGCATGGTCGACGAACACCGTGCCCACACCGGAGCCGGCCAGCAGGTTGACCATGTCGTTGTTGACCCGCGACAGGTCGGCCACACGCTGCTGCAGTTCGGCGTTAACCGTGGCCAGCTCCTCGTTGACCGACTGGAGTTCCTCCTTGGAGGTCTCGAGTTCCTCGTTGGTCGATTGCAGTTCTTCGTTGACGGACTGCATCTCCTCATTCGAGCACTTGAGTTCCTCGTTGGTGGTCTCCAACTCCTCATTGGTGGCCTGGAGGAAGTCCTCCTTGGCGCGCAGCTCGGTGCGTAGCGCGGCCAGGCGAGCGTCGGCTTCGCCGTCTCCGGACGCGTCGGCAGCGGCGCCCAGCGAGGCCGCCGCCAGCGGCTCGCGCTGGGGATCTGGCTCGATCAGGACGAGGAACAGCCGCGCCGGCGTGTCTCCGGCAGCGGCGACCATCAGCGGCTTGACGGTCAGGTGGACGACCGTGAAGTCACCGTTGGTGCGCACCCGCAGGTCGGGGCGGACGACCGGCTCGGCCTGGGCGGCCGCCTCCGTCAACGCCGCGGCCAGGGCGTGGCGCAGCCCTTCGCGGGCCATCTTCACCGCGTTGAGCGTGGCCTCGCCGGGCGCCGGTTCCAGGTACTGGCCGCTGCGGCCGTGCAGGTACAGGATGTTGCCCTGCTCATCGGTCAGCGCGGCGACCGGCGCCAGGTGGTTGAGCAGGGCGCGTTCGGTGATCTCGCGGTAGCGGCTTCTGGGCCGACCAGCGTCAGCGTGGGGTGCCGGGTGGGCCGCCGGCTGCCCTTCGCGGTCGGGCAGCAGCAGGCCCAACGGGGTGCGCGGCGTGCCCGGCCCCTGGTCGCGCCGCGCATACAGCTTGGCCTTGCGGTCGAGGGCGGTGAACAAGTCGGCGAACTCGCCCACGGTCTCCGAGGTGCCCAGGAACAGCGCGCCGCCAGACTTGAGCCCGTAGTGGAACAGCGGGATGAGCCGATGCTGCAAGTCGGCCCCCATGTAGATCAGCAGGTTGCGGCAACTGATCAGGTCCAGCCGAGAGAACGGCGGGTCCTTGGCCACATCCTGCTCGGAGAAGACCAGCAGGTCGCGCATCTCCTTGCGGATGCGGTAGGTGGCGCCCTCGCTGTCCAGAGTGAAGAACCGGGCCAGCCGTTCGGGTGAGACGTCGGCGGCGATGCTCGCGGGGTACACTCCGGCGCGCGCCGTGGCCACCGCGCGGCTGTCGATGTCGGTGGCGAAGATCTGCACCTTGTGACCGCGACGCAGTGCCTCGGCCTTCTCCCAGAGCACCATGGCCAGCGAGTAAGCTTCCTCGCCCGTGGAGCAGCCCGGCACCCAGACGCGCACCGGCGCGCCGGACGGGCGGCCCTCGAAGAGCTGCTCGTCGACCCACTTCTCCACCGCGGCGAAGGCCTCGGGGTCGCGGAAGAAGCTGGTCACGCCGATCAGCAGATCGCGGAACAGCTCCTCCACCTCTTCGGGGCTGCGCCGCAGGAACAGTTCGTAGTCGCTGCAATGCTCTATCTGCTGCACGGCCATGCGCCGTTCGATGCGCCGACGTACCGTGTTCTGCTTGTACTGCGAGAAGTCGTGGCCGGTCTGCTGGCGCAGCAGCACGAAGATGTGGTTCACACTGGTATCGACCGGGGGCACGGCGTCCGCCGCGGGCCGCGGACCGCCAAAGGCGCGTGCTGCATAGGCCAGCAGTTGCGTCGGCATCTCCGCGGGCGGCAGTACCAGGTCCACCACGCCCGTGGCGATGACGCTGCGCGGCATGCCGTCGTGTTCGGTGGACTCAGGGCTCTGGGCCAGCACCAGGCCGCCTTCGCCCTTGACCGCGCGTGCGCCGAGCGAGCCGTCGCTGCCCGTGCCCGACAGCACCACGCACATCGCGCGCTCGCCGAGCTCCTGGGCCAGAGAGCGGAAGAAGAAGTCGATGGGCAGC
>JACRKZ010000156.1 GCA_016235455.1 Armatimonadota bacterium
TGGGCGAGGGCGACGGGCGGATCAAGGCTTTGGCGGGCGTGCTGCGGCCGTAGTCACCGCCCATCTCGCTCCATCACCAACACCCAGTCCTGTGGCGAGGGCACCTTGGGCGCCTGCCAGTCGCCCGAAGACAGTCGGGTGATCGGTGGTGCTGTCGTCGCGGTCGGCGGCGCAAACGGCGTGCGCGACAGCTCGAATGCGCGGTACTCCTGCTGCTCGCCGATCTGGAACATCCACAGGCCGGCCTGGCCCGCGGTGGTGTTGCTCACCTTGACGATGGGGGTGCAATAGGTGCGCTGACCATCGGTCATCACCAGCGCCGCATACTCGCCGCAGGCCGCGGCCGTGAGCTTGATGCGCGGGCCGACGTCCGGCACGGCGACCCTCCCTAGCGGCTGGCCCCACTCGCCGCCGCGCCGGTCGTGCAGGTAGATGGCCTTGAGACTGGGTGTGTAGAGCGCCACCAGATACTCGTCGAGACCGTGGTAGCGCAGCATCACTCCGGCTTCGGCGTCGCTGTTGGCTTCGACACTGGCCATCGCGTCGGCCTCGGCCGGCTGGCGGAGCACGGTGACCATGCCCTTGCCGCCCAGCAGTCGGCCGTCGGCGCGCTGGGTGGGCGTGCCGTCATCGCGCCAGGCGGCGTTGTCGGTGCCTTGGAACTGGTCGCTAAAGGCCAACGGCAGCGTGTGGCCCGCGAAGGGCAGGGCCGCCGGGCCGGCGTTGACCACGCGACCGACCTCGAAGCGCCGGCCGCGGACGGGATCGAAGTAGAAGGCGTGGTACGGCACGTCGCGCTCAAGGCCCTTGAGGCTGGGCCCGGTCCAGTTGTAGACCCCGCGCTTGGGCAGGTAGGCCAGGCGCACCTCGCCGGGTATGCCCGCCGCGAACGAGCCCTCCTCGACCCAGTCGGGATGCGGCTCGAAGCGGTCCCACGGGTAGGCCAGCAGCAGCTTCCGGCCCAGCCCGAGCTGGGTCGAGCCGGGGTAGGCCATGCCTTCGCGCCAGGTGGTGGTGTCGTAGACGTTGGCCAGGCCGGGGTCGCCCTCGACACTGGCGTGCCAGACGCCCGCCGCGCCGTAGGTGAGCCCCGCCGAGCCGCTCAGCAAGCTGGCCCAGAAGACATACCGCTGCACGTCCGCGAAGGCGGTCTGCATGTGGCCCTCGTAGCAGTACTCGCCGATCATCGCCGGCATGACCGGCGTGCGGGCATAGGCGGCGCGCACCTGCGGGATGGCGCCGAAGGCGGCGGGCCAGTCGCCATGCCCGGTCTGCAGCATATCGAAGTCGATGACCGTCTCGTCGGTCACCGCGTCGCGGCCGGAATGATGCGGGTGCATGGTGGCCAGGCGATGGAAGGGATCGGTCGCACGCACGTAGCGGGCCACCTCGGTCCATTCGGGGCCTTGCGACTCGCCGCCGATGATCCACACCGTGGGGTAGGCGCCGTAGCGCGCGATCAGGTGTCGCCAGTGCCGCTTGAGGCCGTCGACTCCCGCCAGCCGCAGGCCGTCGCAATCGCCGCGACCCCAACCGCCAACGATGGCGGGCACAAGCCCGGCCTGCACCAGATGCGCGATGCGGCGGTCGGCGTACGCGAAGTAGGCGGGGTTGACGCGACCGAAATCGTGGGTCTCATAGGGCTTGCCGCCTTCGTTCTCCCAGCGCGGCTCGAACGGCCCTTCGTCGGGATACGGGCCGCAGACGATCTGCACTACGCTGAAGCCCTTGGCGGCGCGGTCGGCGGTCAGCTCCTGGAATCCCTCCCAGGTCATGCGACGACAGAGGTTCTTCCACCAGGTGTCGCCCAGCCACAAGAACGGCGTGCCGTCGACGTGGGCGAAATGGCGATGGTCGGCGGCCAGGCGCACCGGACCATGCTCGTACAGCGGATTGGGGCTGGCGTTGGGCGCGACGGTGATCTGTCCGGTGGCCGCGTGCAGCCCGGCGTTGGCCGCATCGGAGCATTCGCTTCGCCAGGCGTGCCGGCCCGGCTGCGGCGAGGCGTAGCGGAAGCACCAGCGGTCGCCGCCGGCCCAAAACGCCGGCAGCCGCAGCGGCTCGCCGGCGGGCGGCGTGACGACCACATCGACCAGGACATCGACAAACGGGTTGCCGTAGGTCTTGGCCGAGGTCAGGCCGACCTCGACCAGGTGGTTGGCCTCGACCGTCTGGCCGTCGCCTGGCGTTGCGGGCGCCAACAGCAGCGCGCCGCACAGGGTCAGATGGAGTGTCTGGGCATGGTTCATCGCAGGGGCCTTCCCTGGACCAGTGTAGGCTCTGGCCGACGGCCCTCGCAAGCGGCGGCACGACTCGCGGGAGGATTCGGGGCGTTTCTGGCGCAACGATCGCCTGGAGCACCCCATGCCGCTGCTGCCCTTCCTGCTGGCCCTGCTCGCCGCCGCGCCCGAGTCGCCGCAGATCATCGTCGACCAGCTCGGCTGGCGGCCCGGCGATGTGAAGATCGTGGTCTTCGCCGACCCCCAGAAGGGGCAGAACAAGGACCAGCACTACCAGCCCGGCCCGTCGTTCGAGGTGCGCGCGGTGCCCGGCGGGGCGGTGGCGTTTCGTGGCGCCGTCGTCCAGTGGAAGGCCGGCACCGTCGACACCGTCTCGGGCGACCGCTGCTGGCAGGGCACCTTCACCGCGCTGGCCGCGCCGGGCCGCTACGTGGTCTATGACCCCGCCACCGACCGCCAGTCTGCGCCGTTCTGGATCGACGACCATGTCTACGCCGGCGTCATGCGCGCCGCGCTCCGGACCTTCTACTACCAGCGCTGCGGCAGCGCCATCGAGGCGAAGTTCGGCGGCAACTGGACGCGGCCGGCCTGCCACCTGGGCCAGAAACAGGCGCGGATGCTGCGCGCCGGCAAGCTCGAAGGCGAGCCGCGCGATGTCTCGGGCGGCTGGCACGACGCCGGCGACCACAACAAGTACGTGCCCTTTCTCAATAGCACGCTGTGGGACCTGATGAGCGCCTACGAGCTGAATCCCAAGGCCTTTGGCGACGATGTGGGCATTCCCGAATCGGGCAACGGCGTGCCCGATCTGCTCGATGAGCTGCGCTACGAGTTCGACTGGCTGTTGCGGATGCAGTTGCCCGACGGCTCGGTCTGCAACCGCGTCACGACGACCTCGTACGACACCGGCGACGGCCCGCACAACGACCGGCAGGTCTACTCGGTGACGCCGCCAACCACCTGGGCCACAAGCACGTTCGCCGCGAGCTGCGCCCATGCCGCGCGGCTCTGGAAGGGCGATCCGTATGGTGCCAGGCTGGCCCAGGCCGCCGCTGCCGCGTGGGCTTACCTGGCCAACGGCTGGGTGGATCCGCTGGGCGCCAATGAGCTGACCCAGGCCTTCGTCACCTATGCCGGTGCGCCGGGCCATGACCCCGCCATCGTGGCCGATTTTGCCAAGTCGCTGAGCGCCTCGCTGGCGCAGCACTATGTCGGCGCGTTGCCGGATGACCCCTATCGTGCGCCGATCTTCGAGGGGCACTACTGCTGGGGCTCCAACAGCGTGAAAAGCAAGTGGGGCCACCTGCCGCTGTTTGCCCGGCAGTTCGGCCTCGATCCCGCGCGCTCGGCGGTCTGGGATGAGCTGGCCCAAGGCTACGTGCACTACCTGCACGGCCGCAACCCGCTGTCGCTCTGCTACCTGACCAACCTGGGCGAGCGCGGCGCGGCGCTCGGCGTCACGCGCAGCGTGATGGAGATGTACCACGGCTGGTTCCACGACGGCAGCCCGCTCTACGACGGCCCCAAGTCGCAGTTCGGCCCGGCGCCCGGCTTCCTGGTCGGCGGACCCAACCAGTTCTTCGGCAAGGCCTGGGTGGCGCCGCCCGCGGGCGAGCCGCCGGCCAAGGCGTTCCGCGAGTGGAACACCGGCTGGAACGCCCAGCACAACGACAACGAGGACTCCTGGGCGATCACCGAGCCGGCTATCTACTATCAGGCGGCGTATGTGCTGCTGCTGGCCGGCTGCATGTGAGGCCGGCGTGAGCCCGACGCAGGTGCGTCAAACCCAGGGCCGCCGCCCACAGGCCGATCAGTGACAGCCCGGCGCACCAGGCGGCGCGCCGCATGAGGTTGCGGGCATGCTCGCCGAACAGCTCCTCGGGCGGCATCATCCGCGAGCCGTCGAACAGCGGCGTGAGCAGGCCGTTGGGCCGTTTCTCGAAGGCCTTGCCCTGCGCGATGACCACCTCGCTGGGCGCGCCGCCCGTGTGCACAAACGCCTCGATCTCGCGCCTGATTGGCCCTGAACCATCGAGCGTGGCCGTGCGCCAGTCGCTGCCGACCATATGCACCAGGTGACGGACTGGGCGCGGCTCGGGGTCGCGCGCCAGGTAGGAGGCCAACACCGTCCAGCCAGCCTTGGGGTAGCGATGGTCGCAGTATTCCATCTGGTGGGCGTGACGGAGCCAGATCGTGCGGCCCTCGGCCGGCCAGCCGCGCAGGGCCCGGGTCACCAGCACGCAGAACGAAAGCGGCGTGGTCTGCGTGACCAGGCCGAAGACCAGCATGTCCTGGCGGCAGTGGCGACCGCCATAGCAGTCCGTGAGCCCGTACTGGTCGTCATGCGCCAGCGCCGACGTGGCCACGCCGGCCAGCAGCGCCGTCATCCAGAGCCTGCGCATCGCTGCCTCCCTGTTGGCACTATTCTGCCCCAAGGGCCCGCGCGACAAACGGGTGGGTGGTAACCCGCCTACCCGGCGAGCACGCTGTCGTGGGTCGGAGGACCCCCATGGCAGAGCTTGGGAGCATGCCGGCGCACGGGCTGCGGCGAGGCAGCCGCGTGTCGCGCCGCACCGTCAATCGACGCAACCATGCCCGATTGTGCTATCGCCATCCGCCGACGCTGACAGAGTGTAGGTATCGGTCCACGGCAACCGCCGATCACCCGATCGCTCCAGCCAAGTGGAGTCGATTATATACTAGCTATCTGGATACAGATATCCGATAATGAGTTGGGCAGGGACGTCCGCGTCGGATGGATGGCTGCCGACGGGACCTGCCCCGGAGGTTGAGATGGCACGACGCAGGTTGTGGTTGACGTTGGTAGCGGTGATGGTGGGCTCGTTCGGCGTGCTGGGGTACTACGGCCGCCAGATCTACCATCAAGCGCCGCCGGTGCCGGATCAGGTGGTCAGTGCGGATGGACAGGTGCTGTTCACCGGCGATGACATCCGTGAGGGCCAGAGCGTATGGCGGTCGATTGGTGGCCAGGAGTGCGGCTCGGTGTGGGGCCATGGTGCTTACGTGGCGCCCGACTGGTCGGCCGACTGGCTGCATCGTGAGGCCACCTGGCTGCTGGAGACATGGGCGCAAGCCGGCTATGGGCAGAGCTTCGCCTCTCTTGACGAGGAGGCGCAGGCGGGCCTGTTGGCTCGGCTGAAGTCGACCCTGCGGACCAACACCTATGACGCGAATCGCTCCGTGGTGACGGTTTCGGCCGACGTGGCCCAAGCCTGTGCGGCGGTGGCCGCGCACTACACGGCGCTGTTCGGCGACGACGCCTCGCTGCACGAGCTCCGGTTGGCTTACGCCATGCCAGAATCGGTCATCAAGGATCCGGAGCGGCAGCGCCAGTTCAACGCGTTCATCTGGTGGTCTGCATGGGCCTGCGCCACCAACCGGCCGAACCAGGCGATCAGCTACACCAGCAACTGGCCCGCCGAGGACCTGGTGGGCAACCGGCCCACGGCACCCCTCTTGGTCTGGTCGGCGCTGAGCGTGCTGTTCCTCCTGGCGGCCATCGGTACGATGGTCTGGTTTACCCAGGTGCAGCGCGGCCGTGGCGAGGAAGCACACACTCCGCCCGAGCTCGATCCGCTAGCCGGTCTGGTCATGACGCCTTCGATGCGGGCTGCGGTCAAGTACTTCTGGGTCGTCATCGCGCTGATCATGGCACAGGTCGGTCTGGGCATCGTCACCGCGCACTACGGTGTGGAGGGTCAGGGCTTCTATGGCGTTCCGCTGGCCAAGTGGCTGCCCTACTCCCTGACTCGCACCTGGCATGTGCAGCTCGGCATCTTCTGGATAGCCACGGCCTGGCTGGGCACTGGTCTGTTCGTCGGCCCGATCATCGGCGGTCACGAGCCCCGCTACCAGAAGCTGGGCGTCAACCTGCTGTTCGTCTGTCTGCTCATCATCGTCGTTGGCTCGTTCGCCGGCGAGTGGCTGGGCGTGCAGCAGAAGCTCGGGCTCTCGACCAGCCTCATGTTCGGCCATCAGGGCCTCGAGTATGTCGATCTGGGTCGCTTCTGGCAGGCATTCCTGTTCCTCGGCCTGTTCATCTGGCTGGGCCTGGTGGTGGCAGCCATGCTGCCCGCGTTGCGCCGACCGGCTGAGAACCGGCAACTGCTTGGCCTGTTCGCGCTGTCGTCGCTGGCCATCGCCGGCTTCTACGGCGCGGGCTTGAGTTGGGGCCAGCACACCAACCTGGCCGTCATCGAGTACTGGCGATGGTGGGTAGTGCACCTTTGGGTCGAGGGCTTCTTCGAGGTCTTCGCCACGGTGGTCATCGCGTTCTTGTTCAGCACGCTCGGCCTGGTGCGGGTCGGCACGGCGACGTCGGCGGCGCTGGCTACCACCTGCATCTACCTGACCGGCGGCATCATCGGCACGATGCACCACCTCTACTTCTCCGGTACGCCCATCGGTGTGCTGGCCTGGGGTGCGTCGTTCAGCGCGCTGGAGGTCGTCCCCTTGGTGCTGGTGGGCTTCGAGGCCTACGAGAACCTGAGCCTGACCAAGGCGGCCACGTGGATGGCCAACTACCGGTGGCCAGTGTATTTCTTCATGGGTGTGGCCTTCTGGAACCTGGTTGGCGCCGGTCTGTTCGGCTTTCTGATCAATCCGCCCATCTCGCTGTACTACATGCAAGGCCTGAACACCACACCAGTGCACGGCCATGCAGCCCTGTTCGGCGTCTACGGCATGCTGGGCATTGGCCTCATGTTGTTCTGCCTGCGCGCAGTGACCACAGGCCGGCCCTGGCGCACGAAGTGGTTGGCGGTGGCCTTCTGGTGCATCAACGTCGGCCTGGCCCTCATGCTGCTGCTGAGCCTGCTGCCCGTTGGCCTGCTACAGACCTGGGCCAGCGTTGAGCACGGCTACTGGTACGCGCGCTCGGCCGAGTTCCTGCACACGCCGCAGATGCAGACGCTGCGCTGGATGCGCGCTGTCGGCGACAGCATCTTCGGGGTGGGCAGCCTGGCACTGGCCTGGTTCGTCATCGGGCTGCACGGCGGCTGGTCGGTGGAGCCTGACTAGCCATACCCGGTTGGCGGGGCTTGTCCGGCCCCGCCAACCGTTCCCTCGCACTCCAGACTGGTAACGCTGCCACCCAGCGAGTAAGCTGTAGTGAGTCGGAGGGACCCCATGGCAGAGCTTCTGAGCAAGTCGGCGTATGAGGAGCAGATCGCCGCCACGCGCGAGCAGCGTATGGCCTGGTGGCGCGAGGCGCGGTTCGGCATGTTCGTCCACTACGGGCTGCACACGGTGCTGGGCCGCAACGAGTGGGCCATGGCCATCGAGAACTGGCCCATCGCCGAGTATGAGCAGTTGGCCACCCAGTTCCAGCCCAAGCCCGGCTGCACGCGCGAGTGGGCCAGGCTGGCCAAGGCTGCCGGCATGAAGTACGCCGTGCTCACCAGCCGACACCACGAGGGCTTCAGCCTGTGGGACAGCCAGGTCAACCCGTACAACGTGGTCCGGTGCTGCCCCGGCGGGTTCGATGTGGTCGCCGAGTTCGTCGAGTCGTGCCGCGCCGAAGGGCTGGGCGTCGGGCTGTACTTCTCGCTGATGGACTGGCACCATCCCGACAGCTGGCGCTGCGCCTTCGACCAGGCGGCGCGCGCGCGCTTCCAGGAGTTCCTGCGCGGCATGTTGCGCGAACTGCTGGGCGGCCGCTACGGCAAGATCGACATCCTCTGGTACGACGTGCCGGCGCCCATGGAGTCGCACGAGGGCTGGGGCTCGCTGGAAATGAACCAGATGGTCCGCGAACTGGCGCCCGACATCCTCATCGACAACCGCTCGCGGCTCGATGAGGACTTCTCGACCCCGGAGGAGCACATCACCGCCGCTCAGGGCGGTCGCGGCTGGGAGGCGTGCATGACCTTCAACCGCATCTCGTGGGGCTACCTGGACAGCGCGCAGGCCGAGCCGTACAGCTACAACGCCCAGGGCATCCTGCGCATGTTGCACACGGTCTGCTCCGGCAGCGGCAACCTGTTGCTCAACATCGGACCGCAGGTGGACGGCAGTGTGCCGGCCGAGGCGGTTGAGCCGCTGAAGACCGTCGGGCAGTGGTTGGCGGCCAACGGCGAGGCCGTCTATGGCCGGTTGGACCAGGCTACCGCGGGCACGGCCAGCGGCGTGGGTTCGTTCAGCCAACGGGGGAACAAGCTCTACTTCTGGCAGTGGATCTGGACCGATCAGCTCATCCTGGGCGGGTTCGAGACCAAGCTGTTGTCGATCAAGGCGTTGCCCGGCGGGCAGTCGGTCGGCTTCCGCCAGACCGAGCGCCAGATCATCGTTGACCCGCGGCCGGCGGAACTGCGCGACCCCATCGCCAACGTGACGATCTTTGAGCTGGAGTTCGAGGCGCCGCCCGTGCAGCGGCGATGCAGCGCCTACCCGCAGCTGCATGGCGGGCGTCAGTGGGTGGCCGATGCCTGAGCAATTCGGCACCGTCGAAGAGCTGTTTGAGGCGGCGCGCGCGCTGGTTGCCAGGCTGGAGGCCTGCGGCCAGCGCGATGCCGCCTCCGAACTGCAGTCGGGCTTCGGGTGCCTCAACGGCCTGACCGACGGGTGGGCCAAGTTCCTCGAGGCGATTGACTGGGTGGTGGCCAACGCGGGCCGCCAACTCGGCCCCGCCGACAAGCAAGCTCTGGAGCGCCTGCAGGCCGAGGTGCGGCGCGCGGTCAAGCGCCAGTAGGCGCGCTGCCGGGCCTACGTGTCGGCCAGCACCCGCTGCAAGGCCGCGGCCAGCTCGGCCAGCTCGTAGGGCTTCTGGATGAACACGTCGTGCGGGCCGAGCTGGGCGCGCTCGCCGAGCACGTCGCGCGCATAGCCCGAGGCCATCAGCACGCGCACGGTCGGCCGTATGGCGCGAATCTGGTCGGCGAGTTGGCGGCCGTTGAGGCCGGGCATCACCACATCCGTGAACAGCACGTCGATGGGCTCCTGCTCAGCGCAGGCCAGGCACTCTTCGGCCGTCTCGGCGGTGACGACGTGGTAGCCCAGGTAGCTGCAGATGCGGCTGGCCAGCAACCGCACTCCCGGCTCGTCCTCGGCGATGAGGACGGTGGCGCCGCTGGCCGCGGGCGGCGGCGCGACGTCGGGCTCGGGCGCGCTGACCGGCGCGCTGGTGCCCTGCGGCAGCAGGATGGTGAAGGTGGCGCCGGCCCCGACCCGCGAGTGCACCTCGATCTGGCCGCGGTGCTGCTGAATGATACCGAAGCTGGTGGCCAGGCCGAGGCCGGTGCCGAGGTCGCCCTTGGTGCTGAAGAACGGCTCGAAGATGCGCTCTCGCGTGGTGTCGTCCATGCCGTGCCCGGTGTCGGCCACGGTCAGCGCGACATACTCGCCGGCCGCCAGCGGGCCGCAGTCGACGGCGACATGGCGCGGCTCAGTGCGTAGCGTCAAGCGGCCGCCGTCGGGCATGGCGTCCTGCGCGTTGAGCGCCAGGTTGAGCAGCACCTGCTCGATCTGTCCGCGGTCGGCGCGCGTGAACAGCGGCTCGGGGGCCAGCTCGAGGGCGATCTCGATGTCGTCGCGTAGCGACCGGCGCATGAGCGACTGGAAGTCGCGCACCACCTCGCCCAGGTCGATGTCGCTGACCACCAGGGTCTGCCGGCGGCCAAACGCGAGCAACTGCTTGACCAGGTCGCGCGCACGGTGCGAAGCGCTGACGATCTCGCCCAGGGCCTGGCGGCGCGGGTCGCCCGGGGCGAACTCAGCCATGCTCGTCTCGGCATGTCCGAGGATGGGTGTGAGCACGTTGTTCAGGTCGTGGGCGATGCCGCCGGCCAGCTGGCCGATGGCCTCCATCTTCTGCGCCTGCCGCAGCTCGGCTTCGAGCGCCATCTCGCGGCTGACGTCGCGCTGCACGGCGACGAAGCGGGCCGTCTGACCCTTCTCGTCGACCACTGGCGCGATGGTCATCTCGCTGGTCAGCAGGTGTCCGTCGCGATGGCGGTCGACCACGCGGCCCGACCAGACGGCACCTGAGTTGATGGTTCGCCACAGGTGCGCGTAGAAGTCCGCCGAGTGCTCGTCGCTGCGCAGCACGCTGGGCAGTTGGCCGAGCACCTCGTCGCGCTGGTATCCGGTGAGGCGCTCGAAGGCGGGGTTCACGTATTCGAGCGCGCCGTGGGGATCGGTGATGACGATGCTTTCGCCGGCCTGGTCCATGGCGGTGACGAGGTGGCGCAGTTCGGTCAGCGAACGCACGCGCTCGAGCTCGGCGCCGGCGCGCGCGGCGCAGATGCGCAGCAGTGGCTCGATCTGCTGCGAGGTGAGGATCGGTCCGTCGTGCCAGAGCGTGATGACGCCGATGGGTTGACCGTCGCTCGCCGGCAGGATGGCGGCCGAGAAGCTCTCCAGGCGGCTACGGCACGGTGCCGACGGCCAGTAGGCGTCGGCGCCGCTGCTCACGCTGAGCACGCCGCCGGCGACCAGTTTGGCCCACGCCGCGCCATCGAGCGGCAGGTCGAAGGCCGGCTGGGGCTGGCCTTCGATGACGTGTGCCAGTGAGCGCAGGCGCCCGTCGACGATCTCGGCCACGAAGCAGCCGGCGCAGTCTGCGGCTTCAGCCAGTGCCCGCGCCAACGCGGCGAAGAAGGCCATGCCCGTGGTCTGGGCCGTGCCCTCCACCGTGGTGCGCAGGAGCCGCTCGACCAGTTTGCGCTCGCCCACGTCGCGCAGCACCACCTGCACCGCCGGCTGCCCATCAAACGTCACGGGCGCGGGTGCCACCTCCACATCGAGCAGCGTGCCGTCGAGCCGGAACAGCATCTGCTCCATGGGCGGCACGCTCTGGGTATCAGCCAGCAGCCGCATGCGCTCGCTGACCTCGCCTCGCTGGGTGGGATGCACGAAGTCGAAGGCGCTGCGGCCCAGCAGTTGCGCCTCGCTGTCGGCGCCGAGCAGGGCCAACGCGGCAGCGTTGGCCAGCACGATGGTGGCATCGCGGTGCACGACGATGGCCTCGGGCGAACGCTCGACGAGCACGCGGAAGCGGGCCTCGCTCCTGGCCATGGCTTGCTCGGCATGCCGGTGCTCGGTGATGTCGCGAGCCACGCCATGCACCGCCAGCCACTCACCGTTGTCATCGAGCAGAGCGTTGCCGACCACCTCGATCCAGACCGTCCGGCCGTCGCGTGTGATCATCCGGATCTCGACGCGCTCCGAACGGGCACAGGCGTTGGCCAGGGCCTGGCGCTGCTCTGCGGTACAGTAGTCCTCGGGTGGTACCAGGTCCCACACGTCTCGGCCCAGGATCTCCTCCGGCAAGTAGCCAAGCAGGCCCTCGACCGCGCCGTTCACGTAGGTGAGCTGCCCGGACCTGTCCACCTCGAACAGGGTGTCCTTCACACTCGCGGTGAGCAGGGCGAGCCGGCGCTCGCTGGTCTGGCGTGCTTCCTCGGCCTGACGCCAGGCGGCGATCTCCCAGGCCAGGTCGGCCAGTTGGTAGACCAGCTCGACGTCGTCGTCGCCGTAATCGCGCGGCTTGTTGCCCACGCCCAGCACCGCCACCGGCAGACCGTTGCGTAGCACCGGCACGGTCAACACGCGCTCGACGGTCGCGTGTCCCTCGGGCAGCGCGCGCCGCCCAGGCCGTGCCGCATAGTCGTTGCGCACCACCGGCTGGCAGAGCTCCAGGCACTCGGCCCAGACGCCGACCTCGTCGGGCTCGTAGCTATGCGCGAGCGCTTGCGCTCGGCAGAACTGGGTCGTGGTCCGCGTCGACCACGCCTGCACCGCCACGCTGCGGGCGAGCGGGTCAACGAAGTGGAAGAAGCCGGTCAGACTGCCGGTCAGCCACTCCGCCTCGTCGAGTGTTGCCACCAGCACCTCGTGCAGGCTGTGGGTCTGGGCGTACTCCAGCAGCCGCACGCGTGCCGCTTGGAGCATCTGCTCATGGTGACGCTGCTGGATATCGCGCGCCACGCCGACCACGCCGCTGGTTCGGCCGCGCTGGTCGAGCAGGGGAGACTTGCGGGTCTCGGTGTACGCCACCCGGCCCTGGGCGCCCGGTATGGCTTCCTCGACCTGACGCGTCCGGCCGTCGGCCAGGACCTGGGCGTCGACCGCGCAGAGCCGCGCCGCGGTGTCCGGCTCGAACAGATCGCTGCTCCGCGAGCCGATGATCGTCTTGGCTGGGCGGTCGATCAACCGCTCGAAGGCCGGGTTCACCGCGCGGTAGCGACCTTCCAGGTCCTTGACGCAAACGGCGTCGGGAATGGCATCGAGCACGCCGCGCAGCATGGCCCGGTCTTGATGGGCGGCCTGCTCGGCGCGGAAGCGCAGCAGTACCGAACCGGTCTCCGCCGCCAAGGCGCACAGCGCTTCCAGCCCGCCGGCATCAGCCGAGTAGCGATGCGCGGAGGCCACGTTGACGAACCCCACTACCTCATCGCGCGCGCGAATGGCAATGGCATAGCCGCAGGTGAGCCCGAACTGGCTGCGTAGCGCCGAGAGGTGGCCGCAGTTGGTGATCAGATCGAGTGGACGCGGCTCGGCCAGGGTGGCCACCACCACCGGGCTGTCGAGCGGCATGTAGCGCACCTGCTCGACCATGGCCGGCGGCAGCCCGATGTGATGCCGCAGCACCAGCCAGTCGCCCTCCGTGCCGTAGACGCCGCCCGCTTCGAGCCCGGTCAGTTCCAGCGCCGCGCTCAACAACTGGATATTGGCCTGCGCCATGGTGGCGCTGCCGGCGACGGCGACGATACCGTCCCGCAGGCGCCCGCGCCGGGCCTCGGTCGTGGCCAGCAGCGCGTCACGCTCAGCGGCCAGGCGACCGAGCAGGGCGCGCACGTCGGCCGGAATGTCCGGTCGCGCCATCGCTGACGTCACGGTCAGCGCACCGTCCTCGTTTGCCGCGTCTGGCCCTAGCACGTCCACACTCGCCTGTCGCCCTGACATCCGTCGCCACTACCATAACAGCAGCATGGTGCGCGCTCACCTCCCAGTGTTGGGGAGGAATGAACCGAACGTAAACTTGGCTGGCGCCGGAGTCGCGGCGGCGTCGGGTCAGACCATCTGCTGCGCCAGCGTCCACACATTCATAATGGAGGCCACGTAGAGATCAGGCCCCTTGCGGCCATCGGGTGCGGCCCATTCCACGACGCCGTTCTGCTGGTAGTAGGCCATCAGCTCGGCCATGGTCCGGCGCGCCAGTTCCGGAGCCACGCCGTTCAGCGCTTTGATCAGCCAGCCCGAGGCCGTGCCCCAGTAGCCGCCGTTCTGGTAGGTGCCTGCCGGCACGTTGCCAAACAGGCTCTGCCAGACCTGGTCGCCCGGCAGATGCCGCACCTGGCCGGCGAAGGTGTAGTCGGCGTAGTGCGCCGCCAGCCAGCGCGCCACGCGGTCGCGCCGTTCGGCGCTGCCGATGCCCTCGGCCACCAGGAAGGCGTTGCCCCAGACGTCGATCTGGCGGCAGACCTCGTTGGCCGCCAAGTAGATGCCCTGGCCTTCATCCCACAGCAGCCGTAGGCCGTCCTCGGCCGCGGCGATGGCCGCCTGGTAGCGGCTGGCCTGCTCAGGGTCGAGACTGGCCATCTGGCGGCAGGCGCAGACCCACAGCAGCGAGCAGAACAGGTCGTGCCCACCCTTGGCCACCGTGTCCTGGAAGCCGTAGGTGCTTGAGCGCTCCTGGGGATCGTTGAACACCAGGCCGCGGTTGAGCGGCATCCAGGCCAGCCCGCGCCGCAGCACCGGCAGCGCCGCTTTGACCAGTTCGGCGTCGTGGTGACGGCGGTGGTAGTGGTAGACGGTGGCCACCAGGAACAGCGGGTTGTCCAGCGCCGGCCCATGGCCTAGGGGCCCCTCAATGCCGCCGGGATGGAAGAGCGGCACGAGCCGCTGGTTGACGCGGTCGGGCACCGCGCCGTCGTGGCGCCCGCCGGCCAGCAACACCCCAATCGCCGCGCGCGACTCGTCGCGCCCGAGGAACTCGCCGCCATGCTCCAGCAGGTAGGCATAGTCGCGCGTCCACAGCGCGCCGTAGTTGCCCACGCCGTCGGGGGTGAACAGCGTGGTACCGTCGAGCGCCTTGAGGCGGCAGGTGCGGGCCACCTCGACGCACTTGTTGCGCGCCCAGGCGAGGAGTTCGGGGTTCGGCATGGGTCAGGCTCCGGGCCAGGTATAGCCTGGGATCTTGAGCAACTCGCCGTCCTTAAGTGCCGACTGATGCGCCACGATGCCACCGACGGTCATGTTCAGCGCCCAGGCGATGTTGACCAGCGGCTGCCGGTCCAGCAGCACCGCCTGCACGAACTCGTTGCACAGATGCCCATGCGACCCGCCATGGCCGCCGGCTTCGACGCCGGGCGGCAGCGCCGGCTTGCGCAGGTCCACGCCGGCAGGCACCTTGGCCGAGAAGGCCTGGTTGAAGGCGCCCTTGCTGCCGCGGATGCGGCCCATCTCACCCTCGTGGCCGGGCGTGGCCCAGCTCACGGCCATGCGTGCCGAGCCGCCTTCGGACGTCTTGAACAGCGCGATCTCGGTCGCGAAGGGGTTCTTGTACGGGTTGGCGCCGGGCTGGAACTGGTCGATGCCGCACTTGCTGCCCAGGCAGGAGACCGCGGTGAACCGGCCGCCGGCTACGCACACGTGGTAGGCGTTGGAGTGCGTGGGATACCACTGCGGCGGCAGGCCCACGCGCCAGCCCTTGTAGCTGTCGATGGGCGTGCTCATGTAATGGTAGTACTCGCCCTCGGCATAAACCAGGTCGCCCAGCGCGCCAGCGGCATGGAGCCCGCGCATGGCGACCATGTCGTCGTGGAAGGCCGAGGTCTCGAACATCATGTACTTGAGGCCAGACTTCTTCACCGCCTCATACACGGCGTCGGCCTCCTCCAGGCTGCCAAACACCGCCGGCACCGCGCA
Organism: Armatimonadota bacterium; assembly: GCA_016235455.1. Lineage (GTDB taxonomy): Bacteria > Armatimonadota > UBA10988 > UBA10988 > UBA10988 > UBA10988. The sequence continues at coordinate 15,129 of JACRKZ010000156.1, forward strand.
GGCCACATGCTTGCCGTGCTTCAGCACCTCCATGACATGCCGGCCATGGCTGGGCGCGTCGGTGGCCACGAACACGGCCTCGATGCGGTCATCCTTGACCAGTTCCTCCAGCGAGGGATAGGTCTTGGCACAGCGGCAGGCCTTGGCCAGGCCGTCGCAGCGCTCGGGGATCAGGTCGCTGACGGCGACCACCTCGACGTTGGGATGGTTCTGGAAGCCGAACTGCGCGCCGAACTGGCAGACGCCGTAGCCGACGATGCCGACTCGCAGTTTCCGCTCCGAGAACGGCTGCCAGACGCGCGCGGCGTTGGGGTCGTCCTTGGCTTTCTCGAAGCCGGCGATGTTGGGCTGCGCGCCCGCGGCACCGACGGCGCCGATGGCGGTGGCAAGGAGGAAGTCACGTCGTTGGAGGGTGGTGGCCATGGTGCTGATCTCTCTGTTCGCGATGTTCGGCGGTGGTTGGGCTGGTCCTTCGCGCACATGTCAGCCACGAGAGGACACAAAGAGCACAGAGGGGAGCTATGGTGGTGGTCTCTGTGGTCTCTGTGCTCTCTTGTGGTTGGGTTGCGTATGTTCGTCCGTGCTCGGCACTGTATGCCGACCAGCGGACGCCTACTCACGGCGTCGCGCGATACACGCTCAGTTCAAAGATCGACCAGTGATAGGTCGGATTGGTGCCGGTCTGCGTGATGCGCAGGTAGCGCGCGGTCTGCGGCGCGAAGGTGATGGTCGTGATGCCCAGCGCGCCCCGGCCGGTGGCCACCGGCTGGCCCCAGGTCGTGCCGTCGTCCGAGAGGGTCACGGCGTACTCGGTGGGCGAGTCCCACAGCGCCCAGGTGTTGTCGAGCACGACCTTGTCGAACGTCTGGCGGTGGAGCATATCCACCTGGAACCACTGGCCGGGGTACTGGGTCCGGGTCATATCGCGCCAGCCGGTCCAGTAGTCGCCGTCCAGCGCGTTCGCCGCGGGCACCTTGATGGGGATCTTGGCGCCGCTGAACAGGAACTCGCCGTCCGGCACCGAGGCCGATGCCACCCAACCACGCTTGTCGAGCGCCACCTCGGCGCGCGGCTTGGGTCGTGGCGCCTTGGGCGAGTCGAGCGGCACCACGCCGCGTCCCACCAGGTGCCAGGTGCCCGGCCGCAGGCGGAACTTGACATAGCCGTCCTGCTCGCCGATCCACGACAGGCCCGGCACCACGTCGTGGTAGCCGCCGTTCCACACCGTCTGGCCGTTGGCCAGGATGGCGTTGAGCCGCGTGAACGAGCGCCGCGGCAGCCCCACCACCGCCGTGGTGCCCGGCGGCGAGATGACGCTCAGGGCATACTCGGTCCCGCTCTTGCGGATCTCGACCGTCACGGGACCTTTGACCGTGGGCACCGTGGTGTGCAGGTTGGTCAGGAAGGCCTCCTGGGGCAACACCTGGAAGGTCGACCAGCCCGGCTCGATGGGCCGCACGCCGACGGTGTTCTGGCCGAGGACGACCGCCGGCGGGTTCCAGCCGTGGTTGAGCGATGACGCGTCGTCGAACGCGTTCAGCCACGAGGCCCACCAGCGGTCGTAGTGTTCCCACAGCGTGGTCTGGGGGGCGTCGATCATGGTGCGGTAGCGGGTCACCATGCGCAGCAGCGCCTGGTCGGGCCGGCCCATGCGGCATAGCGCTTCGAACACCCAACGGTCGAAGAAGCAACTGGCGTTGGTGGTCCGGCTCAGCACGTCGGTCCAGATGGCATCCCACTTGCTCTCGTCGGCCAGCCCAGCGTTGACGGCCATGGCGTTGGCCCGGTCGTCGGGCGCCGCCACGTCGGCCGACTGGTAGTAGCGCCCGCGCCAGAAGCGCTGGTCGAAGGTGCGGCGGACCTCGTCGCGCTTGGCGTCGATCAGCGCCAAGTCGGCCTGATGGCCGGTGGCCAGGGCCATCTGGCGCAGTGTCCCCAGGTCGATGTACCAGAAGCAGGTCTCGATGACGCTGGTGTCCTTGCTGTCTTTGCCCCAGTCGTACCAGGTGTTCTTGTGGCCGAACTGGTAGGTCTCCAGCAGGAAGGTCTTCGTCGCGTCGTAGACGGCGGCGATGGACGCCAGGTCGCCCGAGTGCAGGTAGTAGAACCACAGGCCATACTCGCCCAGGAACTCGAGGTGCTGGCCGGGATAGAACTTGGGTTGGAGCTGGCGTGTCACCAGGTCCTTGGCCAGGGCGTGGGCGCGCTGGTCGAAGACATAGAAGCACTGGTTGAGCTCGGGCGTGCCATCGCCCCAGAAGCCGACGCGCTCGCGGTCGGGGCAGTCGTAGAAGTGGTCGCGCATGCACAGATACGCGGTGCGCGCGGCCTTGCGCCAGAGGATGTTGAAGTCCTCGTCGTTGCACCAGAACGAGCCGGCGACGCTCGTGTCGTAGCCGGTTTCGCGGTACCGGACAGCCCGCACCCCTACTCCCGCGGGGATGGTGTAGACGGCGCCCTCGCCGCTGACCCAGTTCTTGGCCTCGTAGACGCGCTTGCCGTCCACGGTGTCCTGGGTCTCGGTCGGCGTCAGGTAGAGCACCAGCGGATTGCTGGAATTGAAGGTCAGCGTCTTGCCCGCGGGCGCATCCACCTCGATCCAAGGCTGGAATTGGCAGTTGTAGGGCAGAGCGCAGACCAGACGCCAGGGCTTCTCCTCGGCATGGGGCAGGTCTTCAGAAACCCGCACGTAGTCCTTCAGGCCATAGTCGCGGATGGGCATGGCGGTCCTCGCTGGTCCGGCGGCGAGGACCGCCACGATGGCGCACAACACGGCTCGCAGGGTCTGGCGGCGCGGCATGGCGGCTCCCCGGTTTGGGGCGGTCTGTTCGCCGAGGTCGGAGCGCCTCCTTTGCCGCGGTTGGTGTCACCGGCCTCACTCCCTGAAAGTAGTCGGCCCGCTGGCTACCGTCGAAAGCGGCCCGAGGTCAGGCAGCACCGGCCGAAAGCGGCGGCCCGACCCGCACGGGCAAGGGTCGCGGCGGCCGAGCTTCTCGCTCAGTTCTTTGTCGCCATGGACCACGCGCGCACCGCGCATGACGCGTGCTTCGGACGGGAAGCCCTTACGGCGCTTGCTCATTGGCTCGAAAGCCCAGTTCGTCGTACCGTGGTTGGCGTGACATAGCGCACCTCCTTGGCCGGAGGCTGTATCGCGCCACCGCGGCTGGTGCTAAGGCGCGGCCAGCGTCGGCACGCCCTGGTCGTCCACGGTGATCTCGCCCAGCAGCACGCGCCGGTCGCCTTCGTCGCTGTCGGGTCGCAGGCGCTCGTTGGGCTGGCCCAGCAGTGCCGGGCGGAACAGCCCGGTGGCCAGCCGGTACGACTTGCCCTTGGCCTCCGGCGGTACGACGAAGCGGAGCGTCACCGCCACGTCGCCGGGCTGGGCCAGACTCGGGTTGCCCACGGGATGGCCCTGGAAGGCGATCTTGCCGTCGGCGGCATCGCAATGCAGGAAGGGCATGGCGTCGCCCGCGCCGTTGTGGAGGTCTGGTTGTAAGCCAGCGGATAGCTGCGCTTCGAGCGCTTGGTCAGCACCTGATCGGCCGGGCCGACGGGCAGGTCCCGCGCGTTGAGCGCGTCGTCGACGAACACCCCCACGACGCCGCCCTTGGCATCGGTCAGCGTGAGGCAGGGGTAACCGCCGGCATAGCACGGCGCCACGCCGGCATTGCGCCATGACCAGTCGACGCTCAGCTCACCACCGAGCTCGATCTGCTGGGGCCAGGTGATGCTCGTCGGCAGCAGGCGATAGCCCATGCGCTTGTTCATCGCGGCGATCAACGGCCCGCACTCGGCCAGGAACTCGCGCGGCCACCAGTGGATGCTCGCGTAGGAGGCGTGGTATTCCTCCAGCGCCTTGAGGTACAGGCTGCCATCGCCCCAGTTGCCCCGGTCGCGCGAGCCGCCGTAGTGCTCGCTCTCCAAGATGGTGGGCACCGTCGGCCAGAAGCCCTGGGCCATCTCGGCGTGGAAGTAGGCGTTCTTGCCCGGCTGCACCAGGATGCTGTCGTCGCGCAGGCCCAGGCCGTGCTCGCGGGCGTAGTCGATGGCCGCGTCGCCCTGGAAGGAGAAGTCGTCGTTGGCCACCAGCAGCGACTTGCCGAAATGCTTGCGGTACAGGTCTATGTGCCGGATGACTGTTTCGGCGGGGTACTTCATCTGGGTGCTGGCCCACAGGTGGCCCTCGCCCCACACGCCGAACGAACCGACATCGACGAACGACACGGCGGGATCGCCGTCGTAACGCTTGGCCAGCGCGGCCAGGAAGCGGTCGAGCTTGTCCAGGAAGACTGGGTCGTTGTAGTCGGGCTCCCAGTAGGGGCCTTTCTCGTCCACCTTACCGGGCGTGAAGTTGTAGCCCTTGGCGCCGGCCTTCTGCACCCATTCGGGAGTGGCCCAGCGCGTCCACGACTCGCAGACGCTGATGCGTAGCGCGATCTGCAGGCCCTTGTCGCGCCAGCGCTGCGTGGGCGCATCGAGCACCGACCAGCAGAACTTGCCTTCCTCGGGCTCCACATAGGACCACGGGATGCGCAGGTAGACGCAGTTCATGCCAGGGAAGTCGTCGACCGTGTCCGACGGCGCCAGGCGCGAGCCGTAGTTGGTGGGGACGTTGTCGTAGAAGTGCAGCACCCAGCCCATGCCGGGGTTGCGCAGCGCCTCGCCGGTATCGGCCGGTTGGACCGTCACGCCATCGGCGGCCAGTGCCGCCGCCAGAGCCATCCACAATGCCATCGTCTGCCTCACGCCGAGCGCGTTCGTGGTGGGGTCCCGCGTTCCTTCGTTGTGATACCCTGTCGGCATGGCAATCTTGGTCACCGGTGGCACCGGTTTCGTGGGCTGGCATGTGGCGCGGCTGCTGACAGAGGCCGGCGCTAACGTGCGTTGTCTGGTGCGCTCGGGCAGCGATACCTCGCGCCTGGAGCCGCTCGGCGTCGAGCTGGCGGTGGGCGACCTGCGCGATGCCGAGTCGCTGAGGCGCGCCGCGCGCGGCTGCGCCCAGGTCTATCACGTCGCCGCTGACTACCGGCTGTGGACGCGCGACCCGCACGAGATGTACGCCTCCAATGTCGACGGCACGCGCGCGCTGTTGGCTGCCGCCGAGGATGCCGAGCGCATCGTCTACACCTCCAGCGTGGGTTGCCTGGGCTTGCACCATGACGGCACGCCTGCCGACGAGACGACGCCGGTGAGCCTGAACGACATGGTCGGCCACTACAAGCGCAGCAAGTACCTGGCCGAGGAGGTGGCCCGCGAGCGTGCCGCCGCCGGCCAGCCGATCGTCATCGTCAACCCGTCCACGCCCATCGGCGAGGCCGATGTGAAGCCGACGCGCACCGGGCAGATCGTCGTCGACTTCCTGCGCGGCAAGATGCCCGGGTTCGTCAGCACCGGGCTCAACCTGGTGGACGTGCGCGACGTAGCGGCGGGCCATCTGCTGGCCATGGAGCGCGGTCGCGTCGGTGAACGCTACATCCTGGGCCATCGCGACCTGACCCTGGAGCAGATTCTGGCCACGCTGGCCGAACTGACCGGGCTGCCGCGACCGACCTTCCGCGTGCCGTTCGCGCTGGCCTTTGCCGCCGCCTACGCGGATACGTTCTGGAACGTCGTGGTGCGCCGTCGGCCGCCCAACATCCCGGTGGACGGCGTGCGCATGGCGCGGCACTTCATGTACTTCTCGCCGGCCAAGGCGGTGGCCGAGCTGGGCCTGCCGCAGACGCCGGTTGAGGAGCCGCTGGAGCGGGCTGTGGCCTGGTTCCGCGAGCATGGCTACTGCTAGACAGGGCCGTGAGACGTGGGGCGTAGGAGTCTTCAGCGCTCTGACCTACGTCTCACGTCCCACGTCCATTGGCGAACCTTGCCGCGACCGGCAACGCTTTGGGTACAATAGGATGGTGGAGCAAACCCCATGTGGCTGATCCTCGGTGCGCTGGGCGCGGTGTTGTTGATGCTGAAGACCGCGGTGACATATGCGGCGGTGGCGCTGACAGCGTTGGTGGCGGTGGGCAACGAGCTGCGGCGCTGGCCGGTGCTCAAGTTCCTCGAGGGCCGGCAGATAGCGCTACGGCGGGCTTGGGGTACCAGCCTGCTGGCCTACTTCCTACTGGCCGTGGCCTATGCCTGGGCCGAGCAGCGCACCGACGCACTGGTCGTCGACTGCCTCGGCATTGTGGTCATGGTGTCGACGGTGATGTTGCTGGCGCAGCGCAAGTCGCTGCGCGAGGTGCGCGGTCGGCGCGATGATGAGGTGCCGGCCGAGCCCAGGGCGAGCGAGGCGGGTCGTCGGCCGCGGACGGGCAAGCTGGTAGACGTGGATGACGACGGCGATGAGTCGCTGTCGCCGAGCCGGCCGCGCCGCCGTCGGCGGGTGCCGCGAGACTGAAAGAGCAGGCTGTCGTGGGTGATCGTGTCTTTGATAAGCTGGCCAGGCCCGATTCCTTGGCCCAATCGCCGATCTTCGTCTTTGCCGGCGATGCCCAAGCCGCCGGTGGCCTGCGCGGACTGGGCGCCACCGGCGCCGCCGCGCAACGGCACCATCGCAAGCGGCCCGAGTTCCTGGAACTGTGCCGCGAGCTGAGTCTCGACGGCGCCATCGATGGCTGCCTGATGACCCCGGCCGACGCCGAGACGCTGGCCGTCGATGAGCGCTTCTTCGACCGCATCGACGTGACTCCGCTGGTCCGCACCAACGCCGAGACCTGGATCTGGAGCCCGCGCCACGGTGCCTACAACCGCGCCGTCTCGCGCCCGTTCCAGACCGTGCCCCTGCGCGATGCCGGCTTCTGCCGCGACCTCATCTGCCAGGTGCAGGACTTCAACATCCGCCTCGGGCTGTACAGCATCACGCTCAACAACGAGGTCGAGGCCGACCTGCGCACCCTGGAAACCTATCTGGCCTATGCCCACGAGGTGGGCAAGACGCCTGGGTTCGACCACTTCCTCGAGGTCTTTCTGCCCAACATGCCGCAGCATGGCATGAGCAGCGAGCAGATGGGCGAGTACGTGGCCGACAACATCGTGCGCACGATGAGCTACCTGCGACGCCACGAGCGCCCGCTGTTCATCAAGACCGCTTACACCACCGCGTCGGTCTGGCGCGAGTTGTGCTCGTTCGACCCGACGCTGATCATCGGCGCGCTCGGCGGCCCGCGCACCGACGCGCGTGGCACGCTGGAACTGGTCCGCAACGTGGTGGTCAACGGTGGCCGGATCATCCTGTTCGGCCGGGCCGTGTTCGAGGACGAGCACCCGCGCGCCATCTGCCAGGCCATCCGCCGCGTGCTCGATGGGCAGGACCCGGTCACTGCCTACGAGTGGTACCGCGCGGAGTCGGCTCGATGAGAGCCCTGCTGGCGCTGCTGGTGGTGACCGTCGCGAGTGCGGCCGAGCCGGCGCCCGGCCTGCGATTCGTCTATGCCTACCCGCGCGTCGGCGCGGTCGACCTGCGCCTGACCGGGCCCGACGGTGCACGGGCCGAGCAGCTGGCGCTGAGCGCGCCCGGGGTGACGCCGTGGCTGCCGCTGGCCTGGCCCCAGGGCGAGCTGACCATTCGGCCCGCCGGCCAGACCGACGGCGACCCGCTCATCACCGCGCCGTTTGCCGCGACTGGCCGGGCTACGGTGATCGTCCTGCAGCCCGCCGACGAGCCCAAGCTGCTGGTGCTGGCCGACGCGCCGCCGACGGTGCCGCCGGGCCAGGCGGCCTTCCGCGTGGTCAACGCCTTGCCCGGCGTGAGCCCGGTGACGCTCAAGCCGCGCCGGCCCACGGGCCAGCAGCCGGGCGAGCTGGCCGAGCAGAAGGTGGCCTACGGCGCCGTGAGCCAGTACCAATTCGTCGAGGCCGGCCTGCTTGCGTTGCGGGCCGTGCGGCCTGACGAGGAGAAGCCGTTCGACTGGGAGCTCACCAGTCTGCGACTGCTGCCCGGCGTGGCCTATACCGCGGTGCTCATGGGCCTGAGCTCGCCCGGCTCCGACGAGCTGCCGCTGACGCTGCTGCCCCTGGTCGACCGGCTGCCCTGACGCCATGGCCGATCCTGCGCACCAATCCCGCGTCGAAGCCCTGCTGGCCTGGCTCTACCGTGACGAGTTACGGCATTCGCGCCTCATCTGGCGGCTCGAAGCCGACCGCCAGCTTGACCCGCCCTGGCCCTATGCCGGGCTGTGGCATGATCCGGCCGGCGCCGCCATGGTCGATCTGCGCGCGCACCCCACGCTGGGCGACCCCGAGCACGGTCTGCCGTGGTACCAGGTGGCGGGCGACGACCCCATCGCCGTCGAGCTGCAACTGGCCACCTGGCTGCCGCCGACGTGTGAGATCCTGGCCGACCTCGACCTGCTGCCCATCCTGGAGCGGTTGGGCCACGTGGCCTCGTCGGGCCGGCTCCAAGTGCGCGCCTGCGCGCCCGGCGAGCTGACCGGCACCGCGGCGCCCTGCCGGCCGACCCGCCTGTCTCTCCGCCATCGTGCGTTGGTGGCCGAGAACGATTGGCGGCCCGACGACCTGGCCGACGAGACCGACGAGGCTCGTGGCGGCGTGCGCTGGGCAATCATCGAGGGCGGCCATCTGCTGGCGCGGCTGGTGGTGCAGCCGGTGTCAGAGCATGTTGTCGAGGTGGCCGACGTGCACACCCGGCCGGATGTGCGGCGCCGGGGCCACGCCGCGGCGCTCATCGCGCATGTGGTGCGCCGGCTCCATGAGCGCGGCTTCACGGTCACCTACAGCGTCCATCCCAGCAATCTGCCGTCGATCCGCCTGGCCGCCAGCCTGGGCTTCACGCCGCGCTTCACCTGGGAGCGGTACCTGTTGGAGCGCGTCTTCTAGTGCCTGTTCTGCAGACGGGCGCGGTCCGCGTTCGCAGTTGAGCCTTCAGCCGCCTGACGGCTCAAGAGCAGAAACGCTGGCCCGGAGCAGCGGCTACGCCGACGGGATCCCCAGCGCCTCGTTCCAGGCCCGCAACTGCGCCACACGCGTCGTGGGTTCGGGCGACGGCGTGAACGGCCGGCCGCGCCCATCGAGGAACAGGCCGACCACGCCGCCGGTCACCTCGCGCGAGACTTCGCGGCCGGGGCCCGCGCCCATGTCGAAGCCGCGCGCCGGCCGAACCGTCACTTCACAGCACTCGCCTACGCCCAGCGGCACCAGCCTCAGTTCACCCGCGCCCAGTGTGATGTCACCGCCGGGCAAGCCGCTGATGGTGGCCACGTCGTTGGTCTTGGCGTCCACCTTGCCGCGTGGCGCGATAGCCATGCCCAGTGGCACCAGGCAGTCGCGCTCGAAGACCTCAGTGGCCGCCTCCGGCAGCACCGTGGAGAGCACACCCAGGTGCGGCATCATGAAGATGCTGTCGACCGCCAGTTCGGTGAAGCCCTCGGGCTGGAAGGCGTCGAGCATCATCAAGGCCGACTCGGCGCGGCGCGGCGCATGCGACAGGCAACCGCCCGAGCCGATGATCAGGCCCAGGTTCATGAGGTTGACCAGCGTGCCGCCGGTGGCTTCGTCCAGCACGCGGCCGACGATGGTCTCCTGGCGCGTGCCCTTGAGCGAGGTGGCCAGCGAGCGGTGGTGCTCCAGAGCCAGGCGCAGTGCCTCACGGGCCAAGGCCTGTTCCACGCCGAGGCTGGCCAGGTCCTGGGGAATGGTGGTCGGGCGGATCATCTTGTTGCGCAGGCTGTTGCGCAATGCGTCCTCGGCCATCTCGAACGGCAGCCAACGCAGCACGTTGGCCGCGCCAGCGGCCGCCAGCACGTTGCAGATGCTGTAGCTCATGCCCAGGTTGGCGCTCACCGTGCGCGTGTATTCGGGGCCGAACACGCTGAACACGTCGGTCGTCGCGCCGCCGATGTCGACCGCCAACACGTCCACGCCGCGCTTGGCGGCCACCTGTTGCACGAGGATGCCCACGGCATTGGGCGTGGACAGGATATCGGCCGAAGTCCAGGCCTTGAGCTTGTGGTAACCGGGCGCATGCTCCATGACATGCTCGAGGAACAACTCATGGACCGCCTCGCGCGCGGGTCCGAGGTTCTCGGTCTCGGGCGTCGGGCGGATGTTGTCCACCACACGCAGGTCGGTGGCTCGGCCCAGGATGGCGACGATGTCGTCACGAATGACCTTGTTGCCCGCGTAGATCACGGGCAGGTTGTAGGCGGCGCCCAGCCGCGGCTTGGGGTCGGCGGCCAGGATGAACTCGGCCAACTCGACCACATTGTCGCTCTGGCCGCCATCGGTGCCACCGGCCAACAGGATCATGTCCGGCCGCAGCCGGCGAATCTGCTCGATGCGCTCATGCTCGGCGCGGCCGTCATCGATACTGACCACGTCCATGACGATGGCGCCCGCGCCCAAGGCGGCGCGCTCGGCGCTTTCGGCGGTGATCTTGGCCACCACGCCGGCCACGGTCATCTGCAGGCCGCCACCCGCGCTCGAGGTGCTCAGGTACATATCCACGCCACGGTCGGTGCCGTGCTCGATGAGGATGCCGTCGGCCGTGGTGATAGTGCGACCGGTCAGGTCCTCGACCTCGCGCGCCGCGGTCAGCACGCCCACCGTCACGTCGTCGAACGGCGCTTCCACGGTGGTCGGCGCCTCGCCCCGGCAAGCCAGCCGATAGCCGGTGTCGGTCTTCTCGATCAGAATGGCCTTGGTCGTCGTGCTGCCGCAGTCCGTAGCCAGAATGGTCCGCACGTCACTCATCGGGTCGCTCTCTCAAATGCCAGTCGCCCGCTGGCGCGGGCGACGAGGGGCACACTTGAAGATGGTACCGCAAGGGCGCTACTTGTAGCCCTTCTTGCGTTCGGCGGCGAGCTCTTCCTCGGCCGCGGTAGCGACCTTGCCCACGTCCTGGTTCAGCCGAGATACCTCGGCCGCGGCGTTGCCGTTGGCCAGCGCGTAGGTGCGGTAGGCTTCGAGCGGAGCCATGCCGGGCGCGTCCGACTTGTCGGGCTCGCGTTTGAGGTCGGCCGACGGCGGCGGCAGCACGGGCGTGGTCAGCTGGGCGCCTTGGCCCGAATGCAGCGCGCCGAGCGCGAGCGTGGCCTTCCAGCGCACGTCCTCGGGCTCCTTGGCGTTTTTGGCCAGCGACAGCAGGTTGGCTTCCACCGTGCTCTTGGCCGAGCCCAGGCCGGGCGCGCCCTGAGCCAGCGCCAGGGCCACGCGCGCGCGGATCTTGTCATCGGGATCGGCCAGCAGGCTGGACAGCGTGCCCACCTGCTCCCAGGCGGCGAAGGCGACCACGGCCTCGATGGCCAGCAGCCGCACGTCCGTCGTCATGGCCGTGTCCTGGGCCACCTTGGCCACTTCGATACCGACCTGCGACTTGAGCTTGGCGCGGCCCTGCTGGTCCTGCTGTTCCTCGGTGAGCTTGGCATCGCCGGCGCAGACCGGCGCCTTGGCCAGGCTGGTCAGCACGATGATGGCGCTGTAGCGCAGGTCGGCGTCGGGCCGGGTCAGCACGTTCAGCAACCGCGGCAGGCCATCGTTGAACACTGCGCGCTTGAGGTTGAGCGAGCGAGCGTAAGCTTCGGGGTCGAGCTGGCGCTCATCCTCGGTCTTCTCGGCGAAGCCCACCGGGCCGGAGAAGCCGGCCAGCGCCGCTTGCGCCACGCCCTTGTTCTCGTCGTCGAGCAGCTTGATGGCGGTGGCCAGCGCCTGCGGGCGAACGGTTTCGCAGCTCTTGGCCAGCTCGGGGTCCGTCGGCGGCTTGGCGGTGGCCAGGCCGATGAGCTTGCCGACGGCCTCTTTGCGCTTGGCCTGGTCGCTGCCCGCGAGCGCCTTGGACTGATCGGCGAAGGTCTTGGCCGGGTCTTCCTGGTCCTTCTTCTCTTCTTCGCCGGCGGTGCCCTCAAGCCACTGATTGAGCTTGGCGCACCCACCCAGCCAGGGCGTGGTCAACCCCATCACCAATGCCAGGAACAACACATGCGGCCGCATAGAGCTCTCCAAAGGAAACCATCGTCTGGACGGTGCGAATGTAGCATAGATCGGGCGCGCGCGTCAAACGCGGCGGGTGCGGCGGGTGCCTAGGCCAGGAGCTGCGCCAGCGAGATGGCCCACAGCCGGTCGCCAAGCGACACTGATGTCTCCCCGTTGTATGCCAGGATACCGGCGTTGACCTGCGGCGCGCGGTCGATGAAGGCGCGCAGACCGGCCAGATCGCCTGGGCCGAAGTGGCTGGCGGCCTTCACCTCGATGGCCAGCGTGCGGGCACCATCCTCGATGACGAAGTCGACCTCGTGCCGGCCCTGCTCCTGCCAGTAGGAGAGTCTGGCATCGGGGCGGTGGCATTCGAGCAGCGCGGCCAGGTTCTGGCCCACGTAGGTCTCGTACAGCGCGCCGCGCAAGGCGTCGTCGGTGCCGGGCGACAGGTTGTCCATGCCGGCCAGGTGTGCGGCGAGTCCGCTGTCTGTGAAGTACAGCTTCGGCGTCTTGACCAGGCGCGAGCCGCGATTCCGCAGGTGCGGCGGCAGCCGACGGACGAGGAACGATGTCTCCAGCAGATCGAGGTAGCGTGCCGTCGTCGTGGCGGTCAGCCGGGCCTCGCGCCCGAGCGCGCTGGCGTTGAGCATCTGGCCCGTGCGCAGCGCCGCCAGTTGCGCCAACAGGCGGAACGCCACCAGATCGGTGATCTGCGAGATCTGCCGCAGGTCGCGCTCAACGTACGTCTGCACATACGCCCTGAACCACTCAGCCCGCCCGTCGGGCGGCGCCAGGCAGGCCGGCGGCAGCCCACCAGCCAACACCTCGTCGTCGCCCAGCGGCGGCAGGACATCGCCGGGCAGCGCCGGATCGCGCAGAAACCGCGTCAGGAACGGTTCTTGCTCGGTCTCCCCGCGCCGCTCGCGGCGCGCCATGGGGTGCAGGGTCAGGTAACCCGCGCGGCCCGCCAACGTCTCGGCCACATGGCCCAGCAGAGCGAGGTTGGCCGAGCCCGACAGCACATAGTGGCCATTGCGGCGCTCTGAGTCCACCGCGCGCTTGATGGCCATCAACAGCTCGGGACAGCGCTGCACCTCGTCGATGACCACCGGGCCAGCCAGCAGCGAGTCGGGATCGGCCTGCGCTGCCGCCAGAGTCGCGAACTCGTCGAGCGTGCGGTAGTCGTGCGTCGCGGCCAGGCTCGACTCGTGGCGCAGCAAGGTGCTCTTGCCGGCCTGACGCAGACCCGAAAGCACTACCACCGGCAGCACCGCCATCGCGCGCGCCAACCGGCCAGTCATCTCTCGCGGCAGGTAATCTGTCATGATCCACCACGATTTAGTGTCATATTGACATTATAGCCTGGCGAATTATGACAGATGCGTCAAGCAGTCGCAAGAGTCGGCCCGCCTATACAGCGCTGCTGGCGAACGCGGGGATCGGCCGGGAGCACAGCCAGCCAGGCTAGATACGCCGTACCCAGGCCTCGTCGCCGTACTTGGCCGCCGCCAGGGCCTGCGCCTCGCGCCATTCGTCGGCGCTCGGTTCGGCCACCGGCGCCGACGGCCCCAGCAGCGGCTCAAAGCCGACCGCCAGGTGCTCGGCAAACTGGTTCGGGGTCAGGTCGATGCCCAACTCGCTCAGGCAGGTCCAGCCGCGCGTGGCGCCGGCCGGCCGGCGCAGGCAGTCGGCCACCTGCTGGTCATGGACCGTGCGCGGCAGTGAGCCATGCTGGAGCACGCCGCCCAGCTTGTGGCATTGGGCGCTGCCCATGAGCTTGCGGCCGTCGACGCTCAGGTCCCCGCCCGCGGCGGAGGCGAAGCAGGCCGGGTCGTGGCTGGTGCCGCCGCCGTGGCGGTCCGACAGGGCCACGGTGATGCCCGCGCGCGCCAGTGCGGCGATGAGGCAGGCGCAGATGCGGTGGTAGGACTCGGTGATGTTGCGTATGCCGCCCAGCGCGTCGGGCGCGGCGATGACGCTGTAGGTCAACTCGTCGCCGTGCAGCACCGCGCGCCCGCCAGTCAGCCGGCGCGTGACGTCGAGCCCCCAGCGGCGGCAGGCCGCCTCGTCGACATCGGTGCTGCGTTGGCCGTAGCCCAGCGTGATGGTGTGTGGCAGCCACTCATAGACGCGGATGACGGGCGCGCCCCCGCTGGCCAGGAGCACCTCGTCGAGCGCCATGTTGAGCGCGCCGGTCAGCGGCGGCGTAACCAGCAGCCGGGCCGCCCGATCAGTGCCCACCGGCCTCGCAGTGCGCGGTGTAGGCGTCGGCGTCGAGCAGGCTGTCGGCCTCGGCGGCATCGGTCACGGCGATGGTGATCAGCCAACCCGCCCCATAGGGATCGGTGTTGACCGTCTCGGGCGCGGCGTCGAGGTCGGCATTGACCGCGGTGACCGCGCCGCTCAGCGGGGCGATCAGGTCGCTGGCCGCCTTGACCGACTCGATGGTGCCGAACGCTTCACCGGCGACCACGGCGCTGCCCACGGCCGGCAACTCGATGTAGACAACGTCGCCGAGCTGGTCCTGGGCAAAGTCGGAGATCCCGAACGTGGCCTGGTCGCCGTCGACGCGACACCACTCATGGCTCGGCAGAAAACGATGATCTGTTGGCACAAGCATGGTGATTCGCGACTCCTCATCCGGATTGTACCGCGCCGCGCGGGGGCGTCAAGGCAGGCGGGCGGGCGGCTGCGTTTCGAGCGTGAGCACCTCAAACGGGCCGAGCGTCAGCGTCAGCGGCACGGCCGCGTCGGCGTGCAGGGCGGGCCGTTGGGCCTCCGTCCGCCACGGGCTGCGCAGCTCGAAGCCCGCCGGGGCGCCGGCCGGCAGCTCGAACGCGGCTGCCACCGTCAACGGGAACGCGCGTGGCTGGTCGTCCGGGTTGCGCAGCGTGAGCACGCCGCCGTGCTGTGGATGCCAGGCGGCGATGCCATAGACCTCGTTACGGCGCGGGTCGCCGCCGACCCAATGCGCGTCGACCAGGACCGCCTGTTTGGCGCGGGCCCAGGTGATGCACTCGGCCAGAGCGTCCCAGGCCTCGCCGGTCATCAGCGCCGGCGACAGGTACAACTCGCCGAGCCCGCTGGCATAGCCCGCGGCCATCCTCAGTTCGTGCAGGAAGCTCGTGAGATTCTGAGCCGGAGTCGGCATGCGCGCGGGGTTGGCGCGTGGGCCGAGCAAGACACCGTGGTACATGAGCGCGTTGAGCGGATAGAGCGGGCTGCGTGACGCGAAGCGGTCAAAGACCAGCGAGTCGCGGTAGTTGATCCATTGCTCGCGCGGATTGCCACGGCCAGCGAAGCTGGTGTCCTCGCCCTGGCGCCAGATGCTGTCGGCGCAGAACGTCCAGTAGGGCGAGGCCCATGTGCCGACGGTGCAGTTGACGAACAGGTCGGGGCTGGCGGCGCGCAACTCGCCGATCAGTCTGACCAGACCGTCAAGATCGGGGGCGATGGACACCGGCGCTCCGGTGGCGTAGGCGCCACCACCGATACCATCGAACTTGAAGTAGGTCTGATGGTAGTCGCGGATCATCCTGAGGCAGGCATCGCGGAACGCTGCGTAGTACTTCGGCCCGCCGAGCGAGAACCCGCTGGCATTGGTCTCATAGCCCTGGCTCTGCCCATAGGCTACGCGCCTGGCATGCGACTCGCCATAGCCGCCCCACGGCGAGAGCCAGGCGCCCATGCCGGCGCCCTGTGCCGCGGCGGCGTCACGGAGCTTGGCGAAGCCGGCGGGGAAGCCGGCGTGGAACTGCCACAGCGTGTTCCAGTCGTCCCAGCCATCGTCCCACACGAAGCCGTCGAGGCCGACGCCGCGCCGGTCGTGCAACTCGGCGCCGAAGGCGCGGATGACCTCCAGGCACTGCGCTTCGGTCATGCGTTGGCGCGGTTCGGGGTCGTCGTTGCGACCGATGTTCAGGTCGTACCAGGAGTTGTAGTGCCAGTACTGCCGGTAGGGGTGGGCGCGCTCGCGTTCCAGGTAGCCTAGAAAGGCACGGCGCAACTGCCCGGCCGGGTACACGCCGACCCCGCAGCTTGCGGTCCAGGTGGCGCCGGTGGGCAACTCCGACTGACGCGGCAGCGCGCACACCACCTCCGTCGGGGCGGCGGCGAGCCGGGCGCCGGTGACCGTCACCTGGCCCCAGGAATCGGTCTCCGTGGGCCGTCCGCCGATGGTCACGCGCAAGGTCGCGGCGGCCATGCCGGCGCGCAGTGGCAGTCGGTAGACATTGCCTTCGACGGCGTTGCCGCTGAAGCCGGGGTGCGCATCCTCGGCCAGCACCGTTCCGTCGGGGGCCAGCAGCGTCACCTTGGCGATGTCGAGGCGGTGGCTGCCGCGCTGGTAGTCGAAGCGCGCCTGCACCGCGTCGCCGGCCAGGTCGGTCAGTCGCAGGTCGAAGCCGCGCGCGCGCATCTCGGCCGGGGTCCAGCCGCCGGCCGGCTGCACCCCGTTCTGGGCCATGGGGTGTTCCACGCCGAGGAACAGGTGGTCGGTAGCCACGGGCGCGCCGTCGGTGTAGCCCACCAGCCGCGCGCCGGGCAGCGCCACGCGCGCCAGTTCGATGCGGTCGATGGCCACCGGCCCGCGACTCGCCCGCAGCTCGACCTCGCAGCGCAGATAGTGAGCGCCGTCGGTCATGACCGCCCGCCAGCGCGCCTCCAGCCCGGTCGCGGCATCGACGAACGTGGCGCGCAGCATGCGGCCGGGCAGCTGCGCTGAGCGTCGAGCCGCGCCGGCCACCGGGCGCAGCGCCGCCTCCTCTGGCTGGCCCGCGAGGGCCATGGTCGAGGAGGCCAACTCGCGAGCGCCCGAGCGTAGGTGGATGACGAACAGATTGGGGTCGCTCCAGGCCTGGTCGAGTCCCGTCTGGTCGCTGCGCAGTCGGGTCAGGCGGATGGTGCCAGCAGCGCGCGTGAACGTCGCGGTCAGCGTGTTGTTGCCGAGGGTCAGCGAATCGCGGGTCACCACGGCCCGGGTTGGCGTGATCGGCGGACCGGCGAATGGCACGCTGTCGATGGCGGCTGCGCCGAGCGCAGTGACCGCAAGCAGGCAGGCCACAAGCATGGTCGGCACCTCTCGGTCGCGCGCCAGGCTACTGGAAGACCACGCCCTGGGCCAGCGCCTGGATCTCGGCGGCGCGTGCGGTGAGCAGGTCCACCGGGCCGACGGCGCGGAAGGAGACCATCTTGTCGGCGAAACCCAGCAGATACCACGAGATGGTGCGCTCGGTGTTGCCGCGGCGGTCGATGACTTCGTAATCGTGGAGCAGGAAGGCGTCGTCCGGCACGGGCAGGCGGCGACTGGCGACGATCTCGATCCACTTGTCGGTCAGCGCATACTTGCGTACGTCGGCCACGTAGGTCTCGAACGAGCGGCGGCCGAGGCTGCCGGTGACCACTTCGACCACCAGCGGGTCGTCCGCCTTGTCGGGCCGGGCCACGGCGAAGAAGCCGTCGCGTCGCTCGAAATGCCAGCCCGGCGGCGCCTTGAGCAGCGCGCCCGTGGCGGGGTCGCGCAGTTGTGTACGCGGCGGCGTGGCGGGCAGCAAGGCGGTCAGCGAGGCGCCCAGGTAGGCGGGCAGTTCCTCCGGCTTGGCCGCGCGGACGACGCTGGTCAGGCCCCAGCGCTCCAGGGTTTGCTGCAGGCGCGTGTTGCCGTCGAGCCGGTCGGCCTGGCCCACCAACAACACGGCCTTGCCGGGCGTGTTGGCTGCCTGGCCGGGCACGGGCTCAAGGACTTCAGGCACGGCGGCATCGACCAGGAGGCAGCCGCCGAAAAGTGTCGGCTGACGCAACAGCATCTGCCAGGCCCAGGCGCCGGCCACATCCCAGCCCGAGCCGGGCTGCTTGGCGTCGGCGGTGTTCGGCACGCTGGCCAGGATGATGTCGCTGTGGATGGTGGTGTGGCTCTCGAGTGCCTGGTGCACGATGGTGGCGAAGCGCTGCTCGTCGCCACTGGGCACGGTGATCAGCAGCGCGCCACGCGGGCTGGTCAGGGCGCGCAGCCGGTTGGATTGCGCGGTCATCAGCTCGGCGCGCGGCACCAGAGACACGACCACGGGCCATTTGTCGCCGCGCCACAGCGCGTCGGGCTGGTCGACCAGGTAGTCGGTGCCCTCCTTGGGCAGGCCCGGCGTGGCTGGCGCGACGGCCCACAACGCACCAGCAGCCAACAACGCGAGCCCCAGAACGGGGACTCGGGCGATCGCTGGCCATGGCATCGTTGTCTGTCGCCGCATCGTGCTCTAGTCGCTCCTGACCAGATTGACTTCGAGTCGGCCCACGATGTTTCCTCGCTGGCGAAATCGGAGTCGTCGGCCCCCACAACCACCCCAGCTTACCACGCGAACCAACGGGTGAGCGCCGGCGGTGCGCCGATCGTGGCCAGGTGGCCGCCGTCCACCCAGTCGACCCGGACGTGGGCGCCGGCCCGCTCCAGCCCGCGCGCCAGGGCGGCCACGCACGGGCTGGGCATGATGGAGTCGCTGCGCCCGCCGACCAGCACAGCGCGCGCCACACGGCTGTCGCCAGCGTAGGTGAGCGGGTCAAGCCGGGCCAGCTTGCGGCGCCAGGCGTGGGCCGACGCGCCCGGTGGGCAGCGCAGTTGGCCGGCCAGGCCGTGCGTGGACAGGGCGGCGAGTTGGCCCAGATCACCGCCGGCGCCCCACACGAACAGGTCGACATCGGCCAGCAGGTCGGGCCGCAGACCGCAGGCAGCCGCGGCGAAGCAGCCGCCCAGGCTGAACCCGCCCAGGGCCTCGACGCGCAGCCCCTGGCCCTGACAGGCCTGCACGGCGCGGCTGACATCGAGGGTCATCTGCCGTGCCATGCCGGCCAGCACGTCGGCGTCGGCGGTGGCCAGGCTGGGCCAGCCGGGGCCACGCTGCTCGGCGGCGGGCAACGGCACGACCAGCAGGCGGCGTGGCGGATCGAACCAGCGGTAGAGGGTCAGCGCCTCGATGTCGAGCCCCGGCCCGCGACTCACCCCGGAGCTGGCCAGGTAGATGAGCACGGTCGGCGGCGCGCCCGGCGGGCTGATCAGCAGGCAGTCGAGCGGGCGGGCCGCGGCCGTCGGCTGGCCGACAGGGGTGGTATCGAAGGCGAAGGATTCGAGTTTGGGTCCGCCCAGTTGGCGTTCGAACCAGGCTTCGGCATCGGCCACGGTCGTACCGCGTGACACGCCAAGTCCCAGCCAGCGGCCCGCGACGCCCTGTACGGCACCGCGCCGGCAGTCCAGCGGCAGGCGCTGAGCGTCGCTGGCGTCGGCCTGAACGAGGGCCCGCATGGCGCGCGCCGGAGCCGGCCTGGCGTAGAGACCCAGCGCCAGGCCCCCCAAGCCCAGAACGGTGAGCGCGACCAGTCGCCAGCTACGCCTCGACATCCAACGCCGCCGAGGCAACCGCCACGCGCGCGGGCCGGATCATGCGGCCGTTGAGCAGGACGCCGGGCTCCACCAGCGCGGAGATGTGGCCCTCGGGGATGTCGGCCGTGGCCGGCTGGCCGAAGATGGCGTCGTGCTGCTCGGGGTCGAACGGATCGCCCGGCTGCGGCAGCACGAGTTCGGCGCCGATGGCGTCGAGGAACGTGCCGATCTGGCGCTCGACGAGCGCCAGGCCGGTCTGGATCTGTTCCACCGAGGTGGCCTGGGCGCCGGCGCCCAGCGCGCGGGCGAAGCCGGAGAGCAGGGGCAGCATGGCTTCGAGGAACTGCTCGTTGGCGCGGGCCACCTGCACCTTGGCCTGTTCGGCGGCGCGGCGGGCGCGGGTCTCGGCCTCAGCCAGCGCGCGCAGGTAGCGGTCGCGCTCGGCCACCACTTCGTCATACAGGGCGGCCTCGACAAAGGACTCCTCTGGGGCGTCCTGCGGCTCATGCTCCAGGGGCACCTCGCTCAGCCCGGCGGGGGTGGTGCTGGGCTCGGTGATGGGATCGGTTGGGTCGGCCATCGGGCTACCTCACTCGGATTCGCTGATGTCCACGCCGTAGGTCCAGCGAGGCTGGGCCAACAGCAGCTTCATGAGCCCGCGGAACAGCGGGAAGGTCAGCGCCTGGCTGCCGTCGCTGAGGGCCACCTTGGGGTCGGGGTGGACCTCCAGCATGATGGCGTCGGCGCCAATCGCCGCGCAGGCCGCGGCCATGGGCGGGATGTACTCGCGCACGCCCGAGGCGTGGCTGGGATCGAGGCAGATGGGCAGGTGCGTGAGCTTGCGCAGCACGGGCACCGCGGCGGTATCCAGCGTGTTGCGCGTGGCGGTCTCGAAGGTGCGGATGCCGCGCTCACAGAGCAGGATGCGCTCGTTGCCACGCGAAGCGACGTACTCGGCGGCGTTGAGCAGGTCCTCGATGGTCGCGGCCAGACCACGCTTGAGCATGACCGGCTTGCCGGTCTCGCCGGCGGCGGCCAGCAGCGCGAAGTTCTGCATGTTGCGCGCGCCGATCTGGATCATGTCGACACACTCGAGGGTGTCGTCGAACTGGGCCGCGTCGGTGAACTCGGAGATGACCTTGAGCCCCGTCTCGGCGCGCGCCGCGGCCAGGATCTTGAGCCCGTCGGTGCCCATGCCCTGGAAGCTGTAGGGCGAGGTGCGCGGCTTGTAAGCGCCGCCGCGCAGCATGCTCGCGCCGCAGGCCTTGGCCAGTCGGGCGCAGGCCATGACCTGGTCCTCGGACTCCACCGAACACGGCCCGGCGATGACTGTCAGCGCGCCGCCGCCGATGGTGATGGGGTCGGCATCGCCCACCGAGAAGCCCAGACTGGGCCGGCCGGCACGCGCCACCAACTTGTACGACTGGTCGATGAGCACGCAGCGGTCGACGCCCGGCATCGACTCGAAGTGGTCCTTGAACTCACCGGGGTGCGGGCCGACCACCGCCACGACCGTCAGGTGCTCGCCGTAGATGGGGTTGGGCACAAACTTCCGGGCCTGCACCTCGTCCACCACGGCTTGCTTCTGCTCGGCCGTTGCATCGGTCTTCATGATGATGATCATCGCCCGCTCTCCTTCACGCCTCGGGCAGCACGCACTCGATGATGCCGCCAAGCACTACGTAGCCCTGCTCATCATAGACCACCGCCGACTGGCCGGGCGCGATGCCGCGCAGGGGCTCCGTCAAGGTGACAGCGACCGCGTCGCCATCAGCCGGCGCGATCTGACAGGGTATTGCCTTCATACGGTACCGCACCTGCACCAAACCGTAAAGCGCGCCGGGGGGACGGTCATCGGGCTCCCTCCCCGCTTGCGGGGAGGGTTGGGGTGGGGGCATGTGCACAACCGGCTCGCCCTGCAGCCTGACCAGGAACCGCCGACGGTCGGCCTGCTCGGCGCGGCCGACGACCAGCGTATTGCTCGGCGCGTCGATCTCGGTGACGAACCAAGCCTCGGGTCCAGCCAGGCCGAGGCCCTTGCGCTGGCCGATGGTGTACCAGACGAGCCCGCGATGTGTGCCCAACGGCCGGCCGCCGGCATCGACGATGGGCCCCGGCCGCGCGGCGTCGGGCCGGTGCGCGGCGACGAACTCGGCGTAGTCGCCCGACACAAAGCAGATGTCCTGGCTCTCATGCTTGGTCGCCGTGGGCAGCGAGAACTCAGCAGCCAGGGCGCGCACCTCGGGCTTGGTCAGGCCGCCCAGCGGCAGCCGCGTGGCCGCCATCTGCTCCTGGGTCAGCGTGTGCAGCACGTACGACTGATCCTTGGCGGCGTCGACTCCGCGCCGCAGCCGCGAGACGCCGTCGGCGCCTCTCTCCAGGCGGGCGTAATGGCCGGTAGCAATGGCCTCGCAGCCCAGCGCGCGGGCCTGGGCCAGGAACAGGTCGAACTTGATGTGCTGGTTGCAGCGAATGCATGGGTTGGGCGTGCGGCCGGCAGCATATTCGTCGAGGAAGTCCTCGACCACGTCCTGCCAGAAGGCCTCGGCGTGGTTGACCACGTAATGGGGAATGCCCAGCACGTCGGCCACGCGGCGGGCGTCGTGCAGCTCGCTCAGCCCGCAGCAGGCCTTGGTGGCTTCCCAGCCCGCGTTGGCCGAACCCAGGCGCATGGTGAAGCCCAGCAGCTCATGCCCCTCGCGCTGGAGCAGCGCGGCGGCCACGGAGCTGTCGACTCCGCCGGACATGGCGATGGCGATCTTGGCCATGGGCATCCCCGTCCAGATCAACAGTTAGCGCAGGTGGACGCAGAGGATCTATGCGCTCAATCTGCGTCCACCTGCGCCATCTGTTGATCTGGGTGTCTGAGGCGTCTCAGAACTCCTGAGGCAGCGCGGCGATCTGGGCGGCGGTGAACACCGGCCCGTCACAGCAGACGTACGCACCGCCGATGTTGCATCGCCCGCACTTGCCCACGCCGCACTTCATGCGGTTCTCCAGCGTGGTGATGACCTGCTCGCCGGAAAAGCCCATCTTCTCCAGGCTTATCAGCGAGAACTTGATCATGATCGGCGGGCCGCACAGCACTACCTTCGTATTATGGGGCGTGGGCGCGAGCCGTTCGAGCACATGGGGGATCAGGCCCACCTCGCCGTCCCACCCCTCGCTGTCGCCGCCGGGATCGACCGTCTTGACGCAGCGCACATCCGAGCGCGCCGTCCAGGCGTCGGTCTGGTCGCGGTAGACCAGGTCGGCCGCCGAGCGCGCGCCGTTGAGGATGGTGATGTCGCCAAACTCGCTCCGCCGGTCGAGGCAGTTGACCAGGATGCTGCGCACCGGCGCCATGCCGATGCCGCCGCCGATGAACACCAGGTTGTGCCCGACCATCTCGTCGATGGGGAAGCTGTTGCCATAGGGCCCGCGGAAGCCCATGACATCGCCTTCGCTCAGCCGGCGCAAGGCGCTGGTCACCTTGCCGGTGAGCTTGAAGCTGCACTCGACATAGCCGGTCTCGGTGGGCGAGCTGGCGATGCAGAACACCGACTCGCCTTCGCCAAACGCCGAGTAGAAGGCAAACTGCCCAGCGCGATAGGCGAACGAGTCGGCCAGCGCCGGGTCGGTGAACGTCAGCCGCAGCGTGCGCACATCGGCGGTCTCGTCGCGCACCTGCGCCACAGTCATCAGATGGGGTTCGTAGGTCTCGGTTCGCATCGTGCTCAGCCTTGGCCGGCGGCGGCGGTCGCCGCCACTTCGAAGATATCCATGCCCGCGGGGCAGGCGTTCACGCAGCGGCCGCAGCCCACACACATGGGCCGGCCGTGCGCGCGCGGGTAGTAGCTGAACTTGTGCAGCGCCCGCTGCCGGTAACGCGCGGCCTGGTCGGCGCGCGGGTTGTGGCCCGAGGCGTGCAGCGTGAACAGCCCGAACTGGCAAGCGTCCCAGACGCGCAGCCGTTGGCCGCCGCGCAGGTTGGACTCGTCGACCACGTCGAAGCAGTGGCATGTCGGGCAGACGAAGGCACAGGTGCCGCATCCCAGGCAGCGGGCTGCGGCATCGGCCCAGGCGGCTTCGCCAAAGGCGGCGGCCAGCCCGTCGGCCAGCCCGGCGGGCAGCGCGCGCGGCGCCATGGCGGCCTCGGCACGGGCCGTGACCTCAGCCTTGTCGGCCGCGCCGGGCCGCAGGGCCTCGCCCAGCAGGTCGACCAGCGCGGCGCCACGCGCGGTCAGCACTTCCACCAAGACGCCCTCGGCCAGCGGCGTCAGCAGCAGGTCGCTGCCATCGGTGGCCGTGGGCGACAGGCCCACCGCGGTACAGGCACAGTGTGCCTGCGGCTGGTCGCACGACAGGCCGACCACCGTGATCCGCGCGCGCCGCGCCAGGTAGGGCGCGTCCGCCGGCTCCGCGCCGAACACCCCGTCGAGGATGGCCAGGCCGGCCGCATCGCACGGCCGCACGCCGAACAGCACGGTCGGCGCCGGCGGCTCCTCGCCCGGCAGCAGCTCCACGCCGGGGTTGCCGAAGCGGTAGCCGAACAGCCGTTGGGTGCGCGGGAAAGCCAGCTCCTTGGCCGAGGCGCGGGTCTGGCCGATCAGTTGTGCCTGCTCCGCCTGTTCGACATGCGCGAAGGCCAGCAGCCCGGCCTGCTCGACCGGCGCGACGACGCGCTGGCCGGCGGCCAGGATGGCGGTCAGCACGGCCTGCGCCGAGTCCGCGAGGTAGGTCGTCGGGCTCATCGGATGAACTCCTCGTGGTCTTCGAGCAGGTAGGTGGTCAGCGGCGGCGGCAGGTCGGGGTCGCCGCCGGCCACGTAGCCGAATTCGTCGCGTACCACCTGCGCCAGCTTGGCGTTGAGCAGGTCGAGCCGGATGTTCGACGGGCAGACCCGGGTGCACTCGCCACACCCCACGCAGCGCCCAGCCAGGTGGAAGGCGCGGACCAGGTTCCAGGCCAGATTGCCCCGGCCGTCGCTGCTCTTGGACACCCACTGCGGGCGGCTCTGGTCGGCGATGCACTGGCTGCAGTAGCACAACGGGCAGACGGCGCGACAGGCGTAGCAGCGCAGGCAGCGGTCGAACTGCGCCTGCCACCAGGCGCGGCGCTGGGCCGGCGACATCTTCTCCACCCAGGCGATCTCAGCGGCCAGACCCTCACCGTCGACCGGCGTCAGCGGCACTTCGGCCGAGAGCACTTCGTCCACCAGCGCGGGCCAGGCGCTGTCGCAGGTGTGGCACTTGGGCGCCAGCGCGCCATCGACCTCCACCCCGATGCAGGGCACGCCCAGCAGCGTCACCTGCTCGCGCTCGATCTGGCGCTCCTGCAGCAGGCCGACCACGGCGCGTGCGTCGCAGCTCTTGACCAGCAGGCCAACCCGGCCGTGACGCTTGACCAGCCCGCGGGTCAGGTAGGTGGCCAGGTTGTTGACCGCGTGCTCGTTCCAGACCAACTGGTCGACCTCGTCAGGCGAGGTGATGAACGCTGGCCGCAAGCGGCCCGGCAGCGAGCCCTGGCCGTAGCCGACGAACACATCGACCCGGCAATCGCTCAGCCAGCGCTGTGCCGTGGCGCGCAACTCGCCCACCACGTCGAGCGGCTCCGGCACTGGTCGCGGCGGCTCGGACAGGGAGCGCACGGGCAGTTCGCCCGCGCCACCCCAGGTCGGCTGTACCGGGCCCACGCGCAGCAGGCCGGCGACCACATCGCTGACCACATCGGCCCATTTGCGGCCTTCGGCGGCCGACACCCACGAGAACTGCAGCCGCTCGGGTTCGATGCCCAGGAACTCGGCCAGCGCGTGCAGCACCATGAACTTGCGCCGCGCATGGTAGTTGCCCGCCGTGTAGTGGCAGTCGCCGGGATGGCAGCCCGAGACGAGCACGCCATCGGCGCCCTGCTCGAAGGCGCGGATGATGAAGTGCGGGTCGATGCGGCCCGAGCACGGCAGCCGCACGATGCGCACGTTGGCCGGATACTCGGTGCGGCTGGTGCCAGCCAGGTCGGCGCCGGTGTAGGTGCACCAGTTGCAGACGAAGGCCACCAGCCGTGGCTTCCAGGTCGCCGTGTCCGGCGCGCTCGGCGTCAAGAGTGTCTCAGTGCTCATTGGTCATCCATCAAAACGGCGCGAGGGCCCCGATCTCGGCGAACGTCTGCTCGTCGCTGAAGCCCGCCAGATCGATACTGTGGCTGCGGCAGGTGACCACGCACAGCCCGCAGCCCGCGCACACGCCCTCATTGATATGCGAGACCACGCGCAGCAGGTCGCCGGCGCGGTTGCGCAATTCGCGATGCTCGGGCGCGTGGAACGGGCAGACGCGCTCACAGTCGAAGCAGGCCACGCAGGTCGCCTCGTTGACCCGCGACACCACGGGCTCGCGTTCGAGCTGGTCGGCGGAGAACAGCGCCAGCACCTTGGCCGCGCAGCCGCCGGCCTGGGCTACCGTGTCGGGAATGTCGCGCGGCGCCTGGCAGGTGCCGGCCAGGAAGACGCCCGCGGTGTTGGTTTCCACTGGCCGCAGCTTGGGGTGCGCCTCGCTGGCGAAGCCGAAGGCGTCGTACGGCACGCTGAGCTTCTGGGCCAAGGCATCGCTGCCGGGGCGCGGAGTGACCGCCGTGGCCAGCACCACCAGGTCCGCGCGGATGGTCAGCGCCGTGCCACTGAGCGTGTCGGCGCCGCGCACCACGAGCTGGTCGCCGTCGCGGTAGATGCGCGAGACCCGGCCGCGCAGATACTGGGCGCCCTCCTCGGCGATGACGCGGTGCACGAACGCGTCGTAGTTCTTGCCGGCGGCGCGGATGTCCATGTAGAACACGTACGCCTGGCCGTCATGCACCTTGTGTTTGTACAGTAGCGCGTGCTTGGCCGTGTACATGCAGCAGATGCTCGAGCAGTAAGGCACACCGCGCGCCGGATCGCGCGAGCCGGCGCAGGCCACGAACACCACGCTCCGCGGCACCTCGCCGTTCGATGGCCGCCGCGGCTCACCGGCCGTGGGCCCCGAGGCACTCAGCAGTCGCTCGAACTGCAGCCCGTTGATGATGTCCGGGTCACTGCCATACTCCGGATAGAGCGTCGGCGGCTGCACATCGAAGCCGGTGGCCATGACGATGGCGCCGACCTCCTCGGTGACCAGCGTGTCCGTCTGCTCGTAGTCAATGCATCCCGCTGGGCAGGCCTTGGCGCACAGACCGCACTTGCCTTTGAGGAACATCGTGCAGCGCGTGCGGTCGATGACCGGCAGGTTGGGCACGGCCTGGGCAAACGGGATGAAGATGGCCGGCCGCTGGCCCATGCCCGCGTCGAACTCACTGGCGATCTTCTTCTGCGGGCAACGCTGGGTGCAGGCGCCGCAGCCGGTGCACTTGGACTCGTCCACCGAACGGGCCCGGCGGCGAATGGTCACCGTGAAGTTGCCCACGTAGCCGTCGACGGCTTCCACTTCGGCGTAGGTGTAGAGCTGGATGCGCGGGTGGTTCTTCACCTCCACCATGCGCGGGGTCATGATGCACTGCGAGCAATCGAGCGTGGGGAAGGTCTCGGAGAGCTGCGCCATGTGGCCGCCGATGGACGGTTCGCGCTCCACGAGCACCACGTCGCGCCCGGCGTTGGCGATGTCCAGCGCGGCCTGAATGCCGGCGATGCCGCCGCCGATGACCAGCGCGCGCTTGGTCATCGGCACGCGAATCGGCGCGAGCGGCTGGTTGCGCTTCACCTTCTCTACCATGATCGCGATCAGCTCAAGCGCTTTAGACGTAGCTTCTTCGCGATCCGAGTGGACCCAGGAGCAGTGCTCGCGCAGGTTGGCCATCTCGCACAGGTAGCGGTTGAGCCCGGCGCCTTCCACGGCGTTCTGGAAGGTGTTTTCGTGCATGTGCGGGCTGCACGCGGCGACCACGATGCCGGTCAAGCCCTGCGCGACGATGGCCTCGCGGATCTTGCGCTGGCCGGGGTCCGAGCACATGTAGCGATAGGATTCGGCGTGCGCCACGCCGGGGATCTGCGCCGCGGCCTCGGCCACGCGGTCCACGTCCACGTTACGGGCGATGTTCTCGCCGCAATGACAGATGAAGACTCCGATGCGTGCCATCAGCTCAACCACCCAGCCAGCGTGGGCCGGCTATCCACAAACGACTTGTCCAGACCCAGCTCGTCCGCGCCGGCGCCCAGCGCCAGGCCCACGAGTTGGGTGAAATAGACCGCGGGCAGGTCGTAGCGGTGACCGGTCTGAGCGGTCACGTCGGTCTGCCGCACGTCCAGGTTGGCCTGGCACAGCGGGCAGGCCACGGCCACGACATCCGCGCCGGCGCGCTTGGCCTGGTCCAGCAGCCGATCGACCAGGCTGACCACGATGTCGCTGCGCGACAGGCTGAGGTTGGCCCCGCAGCACTCGGTCTTGCCCGGCCAGTCCACGGTCTCGGCGCCGCAGGCGGCCAGCACGCGATCCATGCTGGTCGGGTGTTCGGCGTCGTCGAAGGCCATGACCTCGGGTGGGCGCACCAGCAGGCAGCCGTAGTAGCAGGCCACCTTGAGGCCGGTCAGCGGCCGGCGCACTCGGGCGGCCAACGCGTCGAGCCCGTAGGTGTCGAGCAGCAGTTCCAGCAGGTGGTCGACACGCACATCCAACGGCGCGGGTGCTTCCAGCACGTGCTCGACGCGGCCGCGCAGCACCTCGTCGTGGGCCATCTCGTGCCGCGCGCTGCGCAGGCGGTTGAAGCAGGCCGCGCAAGCCACCACCAGGCTGTCACGCTGCTGGTCGGAGGCAAGCCGCAGATTCTGGGCGCTCAGCGCCACGGAGAGCAGCGCGCTGGTGTTGTGGGCCGGGGTGGAGCCGCAGCAGGTCCAGCCCTCGAGCTCCGTCAGGTCCAGGCCCAGCCGTTGGCACACGGCGTGAGCCGACTGGGCGTAGTCGTTGCCGGTCCCGTGCAACGAGCAGCCCGGATAGAAAGCGACGCTCACGTCTCCGATCCCTCCAGCTCCTGCACCCGCTCGAAGATACGGCGCACGGCGGGAAGGTTGGCACTGCGTTGGGGCAGCAGGTGAAGCTTGCCCTTGCGCATCATTGACGGCCCCTTGGTCACGTCGCGCAGCGGCCGGCGGCTGGCCAGGTTGAAGCCGGCCACCAGGCTCATCTCATGCACACGGCCAAAGGCACGGATCTGGGCCAGGAACAGCCGGTTGAGCAAGGCCGCGCCGCGATTGTCGCGGGCGTAGCCGTCCTGCTCGGCCACGGCCCGCAGCGCATCCATGACGCGCGGCAGACGACAGGCTTGCGGACATCGGCTGACACAGGTTTCGCACGAGGCGCACAGCCAGATGGCCTCGTCGCGCAGCACGCGTTCCCGGGCGCCCAGTTGCACCAGGCGCATGACCCGCGCGGGATCGGTGTCCATCTCGCTGGCCACCGGGCAGCCGGCCGTGCACTTGCCGCATTGGTAGCAGCTCGACACAGTCTGGCCCGACAGGTGCTCTATCCGGGCGCGAAAGGCTAAGGCAGCCTCCGACGCAATATCACTCGCTGTTGGCACGGCACTCCTCCGTCCACGACACGGCAGAGCGGCCAGATGAACCGCCCACAGCACCCACGAGCGTGGGCCCTGCTTTGCTGGTGAGCGCCTCAGGCGAGTCGACGCCACCATCCCCCGGAGGCATCATACACCTAGTCCCGTTTTCGGCAACACCTGAGCCGGAGGTTTCGCTTCGCGGGGATCTAACGCTCAGGTTAGGCCGGATTCCTGTTGCGTCTCGGTTTCGTCGCCGGCCTGCTCGTAGCGCTCGGCTGTGGCTTCGCGGGCCGTCACCTGGCCCAGGGCGCCCTCAATCGGCGCGGTGATCTGCTCACAGGCCTCGCCCTTGAGGCCGAGCGTGCGTTCCTCAATCGTGCCGTCGGGATGGATGATGAACTCGATGGTTTCCTGGGGCATGGCGGCACTCGACTCCTACGTGTAACGTTGCACGACGAGGCGGATGGAGCCGTCGGCCTGCGTCTCCTCGCCGACCACCTGGAAGCCTTGGGCCTCGGCCTGCTCGCGGCAGACATGGTAGGCATAGCGCTGGGTGATTGTGCCGAGCAGCTCGGTCAGGTTGTCGCGGAAGCCCCACTCGTCGGCCAGCAGCACCAGCTCGTCGCCAACCACGCGGAAACCGAAGTCGTAATGATTGGCCATGGGCACCACGAGGTCGGCGCGGCGCGACTCGCCGTTCCAGCCGCGCACGCGCACGTTGCCCGCCGTCGGCTGGTAGCCCAGGTCGCGCAGCGCCTTCTCCAGCAGGGCCAGATTGCGCAGCTTGGTCTTGATCCGCGTGAAATGCGACACGTCGGCCTCCGCTCAGGCCAGGATGTGGTCGAGCACGATCTTGGCGCCGATACCGATCAGGACCAGCCCGCCGAGCAACTCCATGCGGCGGCCGAACCGCTCGCCCAGCCGACTGCCCAGCCGCATGCCGAGCATGGTCAAGGTGGCCGTGGTGACGCCGATGATCGCGCTGGGGTACCAGATGTCGACCTTCAGCATGGCGAACGTGAAGCCGATGGCCAGCGCGTCGATGCTGGTCGCCACGGACAGCATGACCATGCGCGCGCCCTTCGTCGGGTCATGGGCCAGCGGTTCGTCCTCATCGCGCTCCAGCGCCTCGCGGATGGCCTTGATGCCCAACAGCGTCAGCAGCGCGAAGGCGATCCAATGGTCCCAGCTGACCACATAGTGGCCGACCCAGCGGCCCAGCGACCAGCCGATGACCGGCATCATGGCCTGGAACAGCCCGAAATGGAACGACAGCCGGAAGACCTGCCGCGGATGCAGCTTGCCCAACGCCACACTGGCGCTCACCGCGACGGCGAAGGCGTCCATGGACAGGCCCACGGCGATAGCGAACAACTGCGCGAAGCTCATCCGGCGAACCCCTTGGCCAGCCTGGCCAGTGCGGCGATCCAGTCGGGCCGCAAGTCATACAGTCGGCGGTTCTCACGCGTGGGATGCACGCGATTGGTCAGTAGCGCCACCACCAGTTCACGCTCGGGGCTGGCCCAGGCCAGCGTGCCGGTGAACCCATCGTGGCCGAACGCGCGCGCATCGCCCGACTCATAGCCCAGCCGCTTGAGCCCCAGCCAGAAGGCGGCGCCGCTCACATCGGCGCGCGGCGTGAACACCTCGGCCCACAACGGCGCCGAGAGCAGCTTGCGCTGCATCATGGCCAGCAAGGCCTGGCCCGCGGCCGGCGCCGTGGCGAACAGCCCGGCATGGCCGGCCACGCCGCCACACGCCGCCGCGTTCTCGTCATGCACCTCGCCGCGCACCAGCGCGCCGCGCCAGGCGCAGACCTCGGTGGCTGCCGTGGTCTCGGGTGCCAGCGGCCCATAGACCAACTGGCCTGCCAGACCTAACGGCTTTAGAACACGCTCTTGAAGGAAGATGTCCTGGCGCTGCCCGCTTGCCGCCTCGACCGCGAAGCCGAGCAGCATGAAGCCCAGATCAGAGTACTCGCAGGCGGTGCCCGGCGGCCGGACGAGGTCGCTGGCCAGCAGCGCGGCCTTGATCGTCTCGCGGTCGCGGCCGAGCCGGTAGAACAGCCTGAACGGTGGCAGCCCGGCCTGATGGGTCAGCAGCCAGCGCGGCGTGAGGTGCGCCAGCCGCCGGTCATGCTCGAACAGCGCGGGCACGGCCTGGCCCAGCGGCTGGTCGAGACACAGCTTGCCGTCATCGACCAGCGCCAGCACGCACCACGTGGTGGACAGCGCCTTGGTAAGCGAAGCCAAGTCGAAGACTTGGCTTCGCGACAGGGGCTCGGGCGCGGGCAGCGTGGTGGCCAGGCCCCATGTCTCGTCGAGCACCACCTGCCCGCGATGCCAGACCCAGCACTGGGCGCCGGGAGCTGCTCCCGTTGCCAAGCCGCTGGTGACTGTGCGCCACCACTGGGAATAGGGTCCGTCGCCGTGTGCCACGGGGTCAGGGTAGGCGGGGGTTGGGTGGTTGTCAATGCTGCCAAAGCAGCAACGACCCAGCTACCCCTGCTTCTGTCTGGCAGCCCAATCGATGTAGTACACAGACCGACGGCTCAGATAGGCGAACCACTGGCCGTTGCCGGACCACGTTACGCACGGGCGTGCCACCACGTCGCGCATCTTGCGCCGGAACGTCACGTTGTTCAGTTCACAGTCAGCTCGGAGGAGCTGACCACTGTTGGGTTCTGTGCACCATGTGGCCCAGGTAGGTTTCCTTTCGATGCCGGCCGTGGGGTCTGGCGCGGGCGCCATCGGGTCGTGGCCAGTCTCGACCTTGGCCTCGATGAGCAGGTCCAGCGTCTCTGGTACCTGCTGGCCGGAGAACAGCAACAACTGCCATACGGTGGCCGCCGCGCCGCCGCTGGTCACACGCCGCTTGGTCCAGCAAGCTATGTTCCCGCCTGCGGGATGGGCAGCCGGCTGCGCGAAGGTGAGTGTCTCCTGAATGGGTCCTTCGTCCCCCGTGACTTTGCCGTCGAACCATGGCTCCACGATGAGTTGACGCCACGCCGACGCATCGGTGGCCGGTGCACCGCGACGCAGTTCGAGCCAGTAGATCCCCGTGTTCGGGCATGGATCGTCTTTGGAGAGATCGTCGAGCCGGCCCAGCCAAAGGCGCCAGCCGTCCGGCATCTTGTCGACACCCAAGTCGCGCCAGCGGCCGGGCGAGGTCACCTTTGGCGTCGGCACTGTGGCCAGGCGTGTGCTGTTGCCGTCCAGAAGCGCTACATTGTCATCTGCAACCTCGAGGAAGAGCACATCGCCGAGCAATCGATGGTTGGCATCACACATCGGCTCAATGCGATGGTCGTAGGAGGTGCCGCCGGTGCGACCGATACCGCGCTCCAAGCGGATCAGGGGCGCATCTGGTGCGAGTTGGCGCGGTGCCTCATAGGGGAAGATCAAGGCCTCCGTCCCGTTCAGGCGAACGCGGTGGGGCGGCATCGGTAGCGGAGCGTCAAAGTAGGCCGACCACAAGTGCTGGCCGACGAAGATGCCCTGCCGTTGGCCCCATGAACGGATCAGGTAGGTGAGCGGCTGCCCAGGCGGAGTGTAGGGCTTCACGCCAAGCTCGATGATCTGCCGCTCAACGCCATCGCCAGGGCACAGGGCAACGATGGCCGGCTCGTTCGGCACCATGTCGCCCCCGAAGACGGGCTTCATCTTGCGTTTGGTGTAGCCCTCGGCGATCTCGCGGCCGGCGGCCTGCGCGCGAGTGGCCAGCTCGGCAACGAACTTGCAGTCCTTGGGCGGGGCAGCCCAGCCTGTGCTCACCGTCAGAGCCGCCGCCAACCACCATCGTAGACGTTGCATAGCCTGCCTTCCCTTCTACTTGCCGTGCTCGGCCCACGCCGCAGACAGGTTGGCCAGTTGCAGCCTTCCGTCCACGAAGTAGAGCAACTCACGCTCGGCCGTGGCCGCCAGCGCTTTCAACTGCGCACTCTCCTCCGTTCCCGTGTCTTCCCGGTCGGTCGGCCACGCCGTCTCCAGCGCTCGACCGTCGGCGTCGGGCGACCACAGGTAGTAGGTCGGGTACTCGGCCCACGGCTCCATCTCGCCACCCTCCATGTGCGTGCCCGTGATCTTGCCTTTGTACGTGGCCCGCCAATCTACCAGTTGCCGAACGCCGTCGCGCCAGTCGACGACCAAGGCTTGCACCATGATCTCCTCGTCGAACGGCCCATCGTCACGCACAGACGCTGCCGGCTTCTCGCCCACCATGGCTGCTCGGCCTCGCCAGGTGTAGGCCAGGCCGGCGCCATCGGCCAGAAGCACGCCGTGCCTGGTCTCGGCGCCGAGCACTGCGGGCGGGCCAACTTCGGCCACCGGCCGCGGCTCGGACGGGATGACCTTGACCGCCGCCGGTCGCACCGTGCCTGGCGCGGTCGGAGTCAGCGTGAACACCGTCACGTTGCCAAAACGGTCTGCTGGCGCATCGCCCCGGTCGGCGTCGACGGCTTCGTCGGTCAGGCCACCGGCAGCGGACACTGCCACCACGAACTTCTCCCCCAGTCGCGTGACAGGTTCGAGGAAGCCACCACCAAACTGATCGCTGGGCTCAGCGCGCATGCCTTGCGGCAGGCGCGCCACGGCCACCTCTCTGCCAACGCAATCATAGATGCGGACATGGCCCTTCAGGCGCACATCGGCCGTCGCGCCAGTTTCGTCGGCCGTGTAGTCGCGGAATCGTGCGGTATAGACCTGACGCAGTGGTTCAGTCGCCGGCCCAGCGACACCCAGGGGCACGCACAGCCCGTCGCGCCACATGCAGCCGCGCAGGTCCTTGCGATCCCATCTGGCCTGAGCCATGAGCCAGCCGGAGGGCGTGGATCTCCAGACGAACGTACCCTCGTCATCGAACTGCTCGGGTGGCACGCGCAGTTTCTGCACCTTGATCGACCCAGTGTCCCACCGCAACCAGTGGAACCACTCACTCTCTTCGGTGTAGAACAGCGCCTGCTTGGCACCGCCGACGGCGCCGGGTTGGCTGCATCGCCCAGGTCGGAAGAGAGTTGATCGCTGGCCGGTCAAAGGCAGGCGGCTGTCGATGCCGCGCAACCAGGCCTGCCAAGCGTGCAGCAAGGGCTTGGAGCTCGGTGCTTTGGCCAAGCCAGCCACGGGTGGAGGCGGCGGGCCAACGGGCTCGACATCACCCACCTTGCCCACCACGGGACCGACGGCCAAGCCGGCCAACAAGGCAAAGACCGTTTGCCTTAGCAGAGCAGAGACAGACTCATGGCGTGTCATTGGATTCCCTCTAGTCGACAGCCGGAGAGGACCTGCCGCCGGTGCGGCGACGCCAGGCCCCCTCCCGTGCTGCTGCTCCCCGCTAGTCCTTGTCGGGCACCCTGTAGCTCCGGTAGATCACGGGCTTGTTCTGGCCTGCGTAGTAGGGACTAGTGCCCAACACGTAGTCAGGACCTGGATTGCCCGTCACGTACAGCGGAAGCGGTCCTTGGCCGCTCTTGTACTCGTTCATCCGCTGCTTGACGCGGTCGAGCCACCCGGACTCGCCCCAACCGCCCTTGTCCTGGTGGTCGCCGTAGCCCATGAACCAGAGGAACTTACCGGGGTCTTGGATGCCGATGCAGCCTTGCGTCCCACGATGACCGGAATCGAAGTGGACGCGCAGGATGTGGCGCCAGTCCGCCGCCGTCGCATTGGCACCGCACGTACCGTTGTCATTGTAGTCGGCGAGTTCGTGATGGTCGTCGCCACCGGCTTCGTTCTTGATCATCTTCCGGTCGTAGTTCCAACGGTTGCTGCCCGGGGCTTTGAAGTCCATGCCGGTCTTCCCAGGCGGCTTGTCGTTGTTGGGGTGCCCTTGCATCAAAGCGCCCAGGTGGTACGGGTACTTCCACGTTCCGTCTGCATGGTTCCGGTTCTCGTACACGGTCTTGGAGCCCGGGGTTGGCCCGTTGCCGTTTTCGCCCGTCCATTGCTGTGCGGGATCATTGGTGTTCATTCTGGCCCCTTGGCCGCTCCAGTAGGCCATGGGCGAGTCCTGATGCCACTCACCTCCAGGTATCTGAGTCCATCCAGAGGCCTGGTGCTCCATCTTGCGCTGGACCAGATAGAGGTGGCTGGCCTCGGTGCTGCTGCCAGAGTGCTGGGCCCATAGATAGACGTCGTACCTACGCTCGGTCTTGTTCTTGTTGCGCGGCAGCATCGGCTTTGGTTGCCGCGACCGATTGGTTGCCGCGTGGGTATCCTTGGACTGGATCACGAAGATGCAGCGCTTGCCTTCCTCGGACTCCTCGCCGTCACTGTACTTGATTTCGACGGCATCGTCGCCGCTCTTCTCAATGCCATCGAACGGCCCGAACACCTTCAGGGTTCCGTCGATGCCGTAGTGGAACCGCACCCACGTCGACGCCGGAAGGGGCGTCTCCGTGAGCCGGTAGCTCAAGAGGAAGTACAGGGCTGGGGCCTGGCCATCATCTTCTCTGCCGTCTTCGTCGCTAAGCGGGTCGGTGCCCTCATCCTCTGTGGAGCCTTCGGCTCCCGTCGGCACCGCTTCGCCGATGTTGGACAGCCCGAGGTTAGCCCAGTCAACATGCAGCGCGCCGGACCGGTACGTTGCCATATCGTAGTCAGCGTACTGAACCAGTTGGATCTCGAACGTATACATCCCTTCGTCCGGCAAGACCAGAGCAGGTTGGTACTGCGCGTCATAGCCGTTCACCAGCCCGTCCCACGTCACACTGGCGGTGGTGCCGGTGAATGTCGTGGTCAAGGTGCGGACGGGAGTCGAATCGTCCGTCCGGTTGGTCGGGAAGATGCGGACCTCCGCGTTGATCGGCTGACTGGTGTCGTTGTCGGCCACAGTGAAGCCGATGGACACGTCCCCGGTGTGGTTCGCGCTACGCGGGAAGTAGTCGTCGCAGGTCACACCAGTGACGACAAGGTTGACCAGGTCCACGGCTACCGTGGCTGTCGCCGTGCCGTCGTGCGCCGCATCAACCGGCTTCTCGCCCATGTGGATGGGATCGCCCCAGGGGTTGCTGATCACGGCGCAGACCTTGATGTCCGTCGGCCCGTTGCGCCACTGGCAGTTCGAGTCACCATTGCCATAGCCAGCAGACATCCACTGGTACGTGACCTCCTGGGTCATCGTCACCCAGTTCTCATCGTAGGTGGTCTGACCGTACTGCCACCCCGACAGGCCGTCGCCGTCGTACAGGAGGACCGACCGTTGCGCGTCGGCATCCCAGGTCCACATGGTCAGGTGCATCAGGTCGCAGGCGCCGGGCTGGGTCTTGATGCGTAGCTTGATCGGCACGTTGCCACCAGTCGTCGCGCCGGCCTCGGGTGTCAGGAACTGCAGAGAGACACCCGGTTCGAGCCGTGTCAAGGCGACCTCTACCGTGGTTTCCGAGCCGTTCTCAACGCTGGCGGTCGCCTCCACGTATCCGCGATAGCCCGTACCGTACTTGGCCGGCGCGCTGACCCGGACCTTGTAGCTCCCGCCGTAGACGTAGCTGAAGGTCGCGTTGCCATCGGAGTCGGTCTGCACGCCCGAGCCGATGCTGTAGGTGCCGTCGGCGTTCATCAGCGTCACATACAAGCCGGCAACGGGGGCCGGCGCGTTCTCCGCGCCCGTATCCACCACATGCACCGCCACACTGCCCGGCGTGCTCGTCGGCGGAGGAGGAGGAGGTGGTGGCGGCGGAGGAGGAGGTGGCGGTGGAGGTGGCGGCGTGCCATCGCCCACGCTCACGCTGAACTGCGTGCTGCCCGTGCCGGTGCCCAGGCCTTCGGCGGTGACCACGGCCTGCACGGTGAAGCGGTAGTTACCGGCGGTGCCAAAGCACATGCTCAGGCTGGCGTAGTTGGTGCCCGTGCTCTGCACGCTGACCCCGCCCGCGGTGACCCAGTTCTCACCGTCCTGCCGCTCGCAGGCGGTGACCGACCACTCGGCCGTGGAGTTCGTCATGGTCTGGGTCTGCGGGTAGGCACTCACGTAGCCAGTGTAGGTCTGCCCGGTGACGTACGGCCCGTAGCCCGGATAGCCGTAGACCGACACTCCGAAATCATCCGCCCAGGCCGGCGCGCCCAGCGCACCGACGAGCAGACTCAGCAACCCCACCAGGTGGATATACCCCCCCCCCGGTGTCCCAATGAACATCTCATGGGATCACTCCCCTTGCACCAGCCGAGTCGGCGTCGCCAACTCGGGTACGACCCGTCCGCCGCGCTGACCCACAACGTCCCGCGGCGGCCACCGGCACAAGCCTGCATGATGCGCCAGCGGCTTGTCAAGTGAACTTGGGTTCTCTATGCAACAGAGGCGCAACGCAGGCGTCAGTGGTACGCAGTAGGGGCGTGTATTAGCGACTGGAAGCCTAACCCACCCCATCCAACCGCAACAGCGCTGCCACCACCGCCCGCGTCGCCAGCGCCACGTTCTCGATATCCACGCCGGCGAAGTCGTCGCGTTCGTCGTGGTACCAGCGGTGGGCATAGGGCCAGGAGCCCAGGCACTTGATGGCGTGGCGGTAGCCGGCGTTGATGAACATGCCGTCGTCGTCGTTGGGCCGCTCGGCGGTGGCCACCGAGGTGGCCAAGGGCAGGCCGAAGTCGGCGACGACCTGAGTGATCAGTTCGGCGAACGGGCGGCCTTCGTCGTGGGTGTAGACGCTGACGTTGGTGCGGCGGCCGGCGGCGTGGTCGGCTTCGCTACGGCCGCCGAGGCTGTCGATGTTGAAGATCGCGTCGAGCTGCTCGCCCCGCTCGGCCGCGGCCAGCGCGGCGGGGTAGCTGGTCCAGGGCGTATGCTCCTCGTTGCACCACAGCAGCCACAGGCTATGGTCGAGCGGCACCGCGGCCAGGACGCGGGCGATCTCGAGCAGGGCCACCGTGCCCACGCCGTTGTCATAGGCGCCGGGGCAGTCGACCCAGCTCTGGGAATCCTTGTGGGCGATGAGCACCAGCGAGCGCTCGGGGCAGCGGTGGCCGGGCCGGCGGAGCGACAGGTTGTCCGCGTCGTACCACGGGTC